>JABXHW010000031.1 GCA_013373425.1 Flavobacteriia bacterium | reverse complement strand
GGAAGGCGATGCAGGCCATGTCGCCATCAGAATTTGATCCTCTCTTGAAACCATTGGCGATTGGAACTTTGTTTTTCACTTTGATTACAGGCGTCGCATTGAATCTTCATACATATATAGGTTAGCATGAAAGCGAGATGGATTAAGCATCAACTTCAGTTTAAGCAACCCGCTGGAACCAGCAGGGGAGTATTGAAGACGAAAGACACCTACTATATCATAGCCCGTGAAGAGGGAAAGCAAGGCATCGGAGAAGTGGGTCTATTGCGTGGACTAAGTCCAGATGATCGACCTGATTTCGAAGAGAAGCTCGACGAGGTGTGCAAGTACATCAATAAGGGGATGAACTACTGGTACCCGAAACTGGGAGAGTTTCCATCTATTCAATTTGGTTTAGAGCAAGCTTTCCGAGATGTCTACACTCCTGATCCTATAAGTCACTTTGATACTTTCTTCGCTAGAGGTGAAGAAGGCCAACGCATCAACGGACTCATTTGGATGGGAGAGGAAGACTTCATGAAGGAGCAAGTGGAGAAGCGTCTCGAAGAGGGTTTTTCTTGCTTAAAGATGAAGATCGGGGCTATCGATTGGGAGAAAGAGCTCCAGATATTGAAATCGATTCGCAATCGCTTTAGTCATAAAGAGCTAGAACTTCGTGTAGACGCCAACGGTGGATTTTCACCGGAGCAAGCGCCTGCTGTTCTAAAGGAACTGAAGAAACTCAAAGTGCACAGCATTGAGCAGCCTATCGAGAGAGGACAGTGGAAGGAAATGGCAGCGCTTTGTCGAAATACCCCAGTGCCCATTGCTCTTGACGAGGAGCTAATCGGTGTGCATGAAAAGGACGGTCGACAAGAATTGATCGACGAAATCAACCCTCAGTATATCATCTTAAAGCCTTCATTTATTGGAGGATGGAGTGGAAGCAGGGATTGGATCAATCGCGCGGAGAAGAAGAAAATTGGCTGGTGGGTGACTTCGGCACTTGAATCAAACATCGGTTTAAATGCCATTGCCGAATGGACCAGCACTTTGGGTAATGAAATGCCACAGGGATTGGGGACAGGTTCCTTGTATACGAACAATATTGACGGTCCGCTCTATGTTTATAAAGGACATCTAGTGAAGGTGCAAAAGCCTTGGGATTTGTCCATCTTTGAGAAACAGTCATAACTCCATACTCGTGCTCTCTATGAAAATCAATCTCTCAATTGTAGGTCTACTTTTCATCAGTCTGACCGCCTTAGGTCAATCGCCCAATCTCGCAGATACGAATGGACGTGTAACGGTTTCATTTTCTGTTTCTCCCACCGCCGTGAGTTGGGATAATGTGAATCCTATGGAAAGTTGGCTGACGATTCCATTTCGCACTAATAATTTCGATAGTACTGAGCTAGGCTTCTATCGTCGGCTATCCAGTGCTGATGTCATGACCTACTCTGCAAGGATGGATTACCAAACTTGGTTATCCGAGCAGTTCTTCATTCAGTTTGGGATTGAATACAACCATACTTCAGTCGGCAAGTTTGCTACAGGCCCAGTGAATGGAAACGAGTTCGGTCTCGTTCTCGATGAGCGATTCACTCAATTTGCTGGCTCCATCGGGTTTGGTTACGACTTTCTTCCAGCGAAGTCCCACGATTTATCCCTCAGCGGACATATTGCAGGAGGACCTATTAATTGGAAGACGGATACCTACCGTTGGTCGACTTCAGACACCGAAGGAGATCCAACTGAGGTCGTTGAGCGCACGGGTTTCAATAATCGATTTGAAGTAAAGTTGATGTACACTGCCATGTTTGAGAACAGCTGGGGCTTCACTGTAGGTGTTGCGAATGCCTTCCAGCAGAGTTTTTCTCCTGTGGCACTGCGTCAGTTAGAGGTCCCAGAAGATTACGCAAGAAATCCACAATGGCCGGCTGTTGAACTGTACTCTTTCAATGAAAGTTATGAGGATCACGATGATATCTTACAACCTGAGAAATACGTGATCGGCAATCTCGTCCGAATTGAGGTGGGGGTTGCCTATGCCTTTTAAGACGATTATCTTTCATTCAAATTCTCTCTCTTATGAAATTATATTGGTTAATTGCCCTTGTTGCTCTTTCATTTCTAGTGAAGGCTCAAGAAAAGTTCGAAGAAAAATCTTCCCTCAGAATATATGGCAATGCGACGGTCGTTTTTGATGCCGAACAATCAATTTCTACATACGAATCAGCTCTGTTAATTCCATTTCAACTTCAAGAAACTGACCCTTCCTACTTCGACAGTTATACTAGGGAGTTTTATGCTCCCGAATATTCAGTCTCTGCAGAGATTGGGTATTTGATTCCATGGAATAGTCCGCTTTTCGTTGAGCTTAACGCTGGATACAACTACACATCCATCATGAATCACACCACTGGTCCGACCGAATTCGACTTGGCCTATCCTGCGCTCAAAGTAGAAGATGAAATCAGGGCGTATTCGATAGGGCCAACATTGGGTTTCGACTTCATTGATGGGTGGAGGATGAATCTTGAAATATATGCAGGCGTGCGTTATTTCTATGGAGTTCGTGAATTGGAAGCAAGCCTTGTGACCCTTGACAGAAACGAGCCAACTGAAGAGTGGAGATTATTCAGTGATGGCATCAACTTTATCTTTGGCGCCAGATGGGTTCAAACATTCGATTCTGGCCTGGGGTACACCTTCGGTTTGACTTACGTAACCAATCCGGGGTATGTATTTCGACGCGCGGAGCGTTCTGAGTTATATCTAGCGGATTATAACTTACAAAGTGGTACAGAAGTTCAATGGACTTACGAGGGCGAGAATAACGTTGTCGGCAATTTACCACCAATCGCTTTTATGAACAAGGATCTCAATTGGACACGCGTTGCCTTACAGGTTGGAATTCTGTACACTCTTTAATCACCTATCATCTTCAGTAAAGCCTTCATCGTATTCCAATTTCGCGTCGTACCAGACTGCTTCAGCGTTTTTTCCAAAGCCACATTGGTAAAAAACGGCTTCTTTAAGTCGGCTGGATAATGCAGAAACAAAGCGCGCTTGTAATGCGAAAGTGTTTCTTCTGGTGTGAGTTTGTCACGAAGCGCATTCACCGACTCTTCAGTCGGTTCGTGTTGGAGTAGGGTGATGTATTTCTTTATCTCTTTGTCGAGTTCCTCATACGCATTCGGTGCTTTTGTCATCAGCTCCTTCCACTCCTCATCGGTGAAAAGCATTCCTGGAACGTCAAATCCCGTGACTTCCTTGATGGAAGCTTCTAGTGCTGAATTGTCGACTTCCGCACTATCGAAAACCACGTTTCCGCTTTGAATGTACGTACGTACGTTTTCGAGTCCGAGTCGCTCGTAACACTCACGGAGTTGTTCTTTCGGAATTTTCTTGTGGCCGCCGACGTTTATGCCGCGTAGGAGGTGGATCATGGTGGGTGAGTGAATGAGTGTTTACGTGTATGGGTGTATGAGTGAATGAGTAGAGGAGAGGGAAATTACTAGGGGCCGGCCTCCAGCCACCCTCCATCGCAAAGTTCCGAAACCATCCACGAATAGCCGTAAAGTAAACGTTTACGTACGGCTCTAAAAGCGGATATTGAGAAAGTTTTTGAAACTGACCATGTTCTCCAGAAGAATTAGGAACTTGAGACTGGGGCGGGGCGGTAGCCCCAACATAATAGCTCTCCCGCTACCCGATCAAAGCTGTACTTGGAGAGCGAGATTGCTCGTCATGCAAAAGAAGTATGCAACTACTTCGGCAACGGAATTACATCCGTTTCGCCTGGCACCATTTTGAAATCACCGTTCTCCCAGCGCTTCTTGGCGTCTTCAATTGTCTCGGGGTCTGAGGCGACAAAGTTCCACCATATGTTCCGTTCTTCTGGGAAGGGCTTTCCTCCAAAGATTAAAAGTAGACTTCCCTTTGCCACCTGAAAAGCGCACTTGCCTTCTGCATTGGAAACGAGCATCTGTCCCTTGTCCACAGTTTCATCGCAAGCGGTGACAGTCCCTTCAACTACTGCTATTCCAATCTCACCTTCCAGTTTTCCGTTGAAATCTAAATGAGTGTCTTCCTCAGCCTGAACCTTGAGCATGAAAAGGTGACTGTGAACGGGGACCGGGCTTTTTCGTCCAAAGGCCTCTCCGGCAATGAGCTTGATTGTCAGGTTGTCCTGCTGCCATTCGGGCAATGCGTTCTTCGCGATATGGTGAAATTCAGCGGGCATGTTCTCCTTCTCCTTCGGAAGTGCTACCCAAATCTGGAATCCATGCATGTTTCGCGCTTCTCCATCACGATGGTCTTCTGGCGTACGTTCAGTGTGAACTGCACCAGAGCCTGAGGTCATCCAATTCACAGATCCAGGAGTAATTCGCTGAACTGCTCCTGTGCTATCGCGGTGAATGGCTTCTCCTTCAAACAAGTAGGTTAGGGTGGATAAGCCAATATGAGGATGCTGACCAATGTCAAGATACGAGCCCTCCTTAATCGTTGAAGGCCCCATGTGGTCGATAAAAATGAACGGACCCACCATTCGCTTTTTGCGGAAGGGGAGTAGTCGACCTACAAGGAAATCCCCGATGTCGCGGGCGCGTTCTTCAATGATAATGGAGGTGTTGGACATGAGGTAGGTTTATAGATGGTTAGATTGATAGATAAATAGACTATCAGACTAAAAGATAATTAGACTAGCGGACTGACAGATAGTTAGACTTTCTGAAGGAAAGATAGTTAGACTCAGAGACAATTGGACCATCAGATTTATAGATGAACAACTAGCGTTCTAGAAGCAGACGGTCAGACTCCTTAATTGTATATGTGTCGATTAGTCCGACAGTCTTAAAATCTGTTAGTCTATAAATAAGGATGCATCAACCCTCTTTGCGAATACTGGTTCTCCCTCCAAAGTTGTGCTGGATTGATGCTGCCTTTATAGGGCTCGCTGAAAATGTTGAAGGGCTCAGAATGTTCCCCGTTTTCCCACGTCATGACATTGTAGATGGCAACGCGCAATTCTGTTTTCATTCCTCCTTCGAATTCAGGAATCCGCCATGTCCACTCATTTCCAGGAGGGAGGTAAACATGATGATAACTGTTTCCGCACCAAGAACTACGATACGTTTGAATAGAAACCCATTCGCCCTCTTCATTTTTTGCTTCTATCACAGCATGTAGCCGACTGTCTTGTACGCTTGCGATTAAAGTGTCAGATGATAAGTTGATAAACTCAACCAATCTTGAAGTTGAAATGGGATAATCTTCATGAACTTCGGGATCTGAAATCAATACATGATTACCTGATGATGGGTTAGCCGCAGCATAAGGAGTGAAGATGTTTTCCGAATTAGCCCATCCTTCAATCGCGTTCAAGCCTTTCAGTGGAGGTGAACCTACATGAACAACTGCATCCATCTTTGCATCAATATTCATGGGAACTGGAGCAATCCACTTTGGATGAGAAATTCGCTGGCCATTTCTGGAGATGTACTCCGTGTAGTGCTCATTTTGAACCATGATATACTCGTTTGAATAGGCAAGTGAAATATGGTCGTAAACACCGAACACTTCATTCGTTTCCAATACCCAAATGAGAAAATGGCGGTTGTTTTCTGGATGCGTGAAAATGGCCATCCCTCGTTCAGGCATGTAATTCCTGAGCTGGTCAACTTCCTCACTTGGACAAGTAAGTAACGTGTTGCCATCTTCATCGATTAAGGCCCATCCATCATTCGTTCGAGTGATGTCTGTTCCGTTTGAAAGCAGTTGAGTGTGATGGAATTGCAGCAATCTAAAATCCCTGAAGGACTGCTTGTTCACAACTTGCCCTTCCTCATCTAATAAGAAATATCCACCGTCTACATGCTGACCCACACATCGTTCGTTTTGAATAGGGGAGATGAATTCCCATTCACTACTCAGTTCCGTAACCTTTGCCCTGCTTGAAAGAGTGGCATAGTGCTTCGGCAGATTGTATAGCTCATTTGGACTTTCAGCTTGTCGCTCGTACTTCTCAATGATCATCGGGAAACCGTAGAACTCCACGTTGTTTACATCGAAAGAACTTCCCGAAACATCAAACAGCTTGTCGCCATCCATGGTATAGACATGTAGTGTCGGATATCCGTTCTCGTAGCTCATAGTTAAGAGATGATCGGTACTGTGACCATGGTGAGATTCCAAAGTCTCCAATAGAACTTCACCTTCAGTGGATTTCAGTTGAGTTCGCCACTCCCCCTCAACTAGGATGTTTAGGAGATACCTGTCATCCGCCGGTAGCTGAACAAACTGCCCAGTAAACGGACCGTCTATCTCTTCTCCGTTTGAATCCAATATGAAGTACTCGTTTTCTCGATTGGCTAAGTAGAATTTACCGTGATTGGATAAGAGGTCATAAGCCCCGTCCGTGATAATACCTAAGTCTTCATTCAAGAGTACATATCCTTCGTCGATATGGGCTATACAGCGCTCATCGTGATAAGGGTGAGCAAAGTCGTAAGCCGTCGGGTCGGTGTTCAGTCTCTGTCCGTTTTCATCAATGAACTGGTAGTATCCATTCTGTCTGACCGTAGCAATACCATCTGAAAACTCAAATGCTGCGTGGAACTGAGGCTCGATAACCCACTCGTTCTGCCAATTCTTGTATCCCCAAAGACCACCTTCTTGAAACGGGACTAGGTCAGGGACATGGGGAGATGACAAAGTGAGGATGGCAGCAAGGTAGAACGCGTGTATCATGAAAGGTAGTTTTTGATATAACGCTCTCAAGCATCGTACCGTTAGGGTGCACTATCCGTTGAATAGCAATATTTTACAACTCACCGTCATTTGTGAGAATCCGACCATCTGGCATCAAATAAAGCGGACTTCCATGGAGTTGACCAACGAGGACATTCTCAGGAGTAGAGTATGCAGCGAGAGGGACTCTATCTTCTGATGCAGTTTGCTCAAAAATTAAACTGTTTGGCCTGCTGGGGTGAAAGATTTCATGGTAGGTGAAGGATGTTGCATAGTATCCTACTTGATCCTCATCAATTCTATCCAAAACGACGAGTTCATGCCAGATAATTGACCATTGATTTGGCATGTATTCAATCCAAGTGAATTCTTTCAAATCGTAATATCCATCGATTGTAGAGTTTGAAAGCCCCGGAAATGCCGTCTTGAATGCGGGAGTATTAACCACCTTTTGAATTCGTTGTTCTCTAGACGGCCTCATCACTCCGGTTGTAGTGTTTCCATAGTTGTCCAGATACACAACTTCATTTTCATCAGACGTCTTCGAAAGGAGAGGGATGTAATCTCCATCCGCTGAGGAAGTGCCAAACAATTGTCGAGCTCTATCATAATCCTCCTGGTTTGTAATCAAGCCAGACAGTGATGAACTGAAATCTATGCTGCGGTTATCGCCTTCGATAGCAATCAGTTGTGCATTTTCGAAGTTTGGTCCTACTGAGAGTAAAGTTTCGCCTAAGAGATAAATCAACCCATTGTCAGGAGCGCAAATGAGACCTTGATCAAATGTGACATAGCATTCCTGTCCTCCAGCTGACACTCTGTAATATGTAGTGCTCTTAACGGTTTGAGCATTTGGATTATCTGTGTATATCAGCTCTCCATTTCCCGAGTAGGCATATCTATGACGGTCTGTTTCAATCATTACATGACTGTTGTTCAAAGGGTCGCAGGCTTGAATCACTTCATGGAGCGCGGCTAGATTCTCTTTGAGATCGGCCTTCACTTCTCCATTCATAGAAAGAATCAAATATGGCTCTCGATCGAGGAAGTCGTTTGGTGTGAGGAGATAACTGTCCGCATCAATTTCTGCCAAATAATAGGGTAGGGATGTGGGCACTTCTACCAACTGACCACTTGGGTTGAATACATAGTTCTCTTGACTCGGGTCTAGAATGGTGTCGTACATAACGTAAGTCTCAACGGCATCCCCATATTCAAATCGATTTACCTCAATCCCGTAATAGAATCGCATGGATCCATAACGGTAGGTTTTCAATTTCACTGGTACAGGAACTTCATTGAACTCGTTCAATCCAGTAGGGACATACGCTGTGTTACCATCTGTGAAGAATGCCAACCGTAGGGGGAATGGTTCCGTGCCGTTGCCGTAGATGCGCGCATTTGGGAACTCTCGACTCACTTCTTGAAAGTTCTCGTCAATCATTACCCATTTTCCATCTCGTTTCGCTGCGGCGTAGCCATTTTCGAAGAAGGAGACCTGTTCAAATTTTGGCTCGCATATCCACTGTCCTTCGTAGTTGAGGTAGCCCCAGCTGTCGCCGTTGTTCATAGGGAGTGGTGCTTGGGCATACAGACTGATACTGAGTAAAGTGAGGATGAAGAGGTGTATATACTTCATAATGGTAGTGGTAAGCTTATAGAACGTAATTACCCTTAAGGGAATTTTATTCCGAGTTCATTCACGAACTCATTTACTGGTATCCAATCCTGTTCTGGTTCGAACCCGTCAGGAAGAGGATGTGTGATCATGAAAAGGGGAGTGTAGTATTCCACAATTACTCTTCTCCTGTTGTATCCAAGAGCCCCCACATCCTGCATCTGAAATTCAATGCGTACATCTTCATGTTCAGCATGCTGATAAAGAATGTCTTGAGTTTGATAAGGATTCATGGCGAATAGAAAGTTCATAAACCCTATAGAGGCTAGAAAAGCAATAACAGACAAAGGAAGAATAGAGCTAAGTGCCTTCTTGCGGAGTGTTCTGAAGTAAAACAGATTCCAAATCAGCGCAACAGGGGGAGCGATGAGCAATCCCCAAAATGCAACGTCCATCAACGTTCGACTTTTAATTTCAAGGGGAGCCCAGCCGTGAGTCAGGATTAAAGCGAGTGAGAAGAGAACGAAACCATTAATGATGTAGGTAGTTACTTTTGTCATCTCATTTACATTCGCAATTTAGATCTTCTAACGGAACGTGTGACAGCATGTTAGAGTCATTTATCTCTTGAGAGGACAAGTCGGTGAGGGTCATCATGCCGAATTCGAGTTCAATTTCCCAAATCGGATAATCACCTGTGTTCTCATCATATTCTGCCTTAATAAAATACCGATCACCAAAGGCCTTGTGAATAGAGATGGGGCGGGCACCAAAATCAATGGTTTCCATCAAAATAGAGTGATCTTCAAGATTAAAAACGGAAATACCCGAGAAATCCGATAGGTAGATATTGAGGATTAAGTTGGCCTCTTCATCATAATAAACCTCTCCTCCAATGGTCTTGAAAATATGTCCAGTATCATCGATTACAATTGTGGAGCCATTGTAGGAGCCTTGTGAGGTAATCACAACGTGGCCCAAGACTTCACTTGGTGTGGAGACACCATAAGAGCCGCCCACGGCCTCGAGTTTTAGGGTAATATCCTCCATCATCCACACCCCCATATTGGCGAAAATTTTAGCCTTGCAAGTCCCTTCTTCAGAGTTCTTGGTTTGACGAACTATGACGTTCAGATACTCCATTGAGAATTCCGTTGAAGTCTCAATTATGTTTTCCTGCCCGAAGCTCGCAAGGGGTGTCCCGAATAGGAAGCTCAGGGTGATCATGGTGGTTTTTACTCGCGTATTCATGCGCTCTGATTTTGTTCTTGTTGATATATGTTGACTTGCAATGCGTGGCGCCATTCTTCAATCTGCGTTACAGATAATACCGACAGAAGAGGATGTGTTTCCATTCCCAAGTCAGAACTCACAATCACCGGAATCCCACGACCCAGTGCTTCAAGGATCAGTCGAGGATAAACGGGCACTTGTGTGGGAAATATAACGAGCTTGACGTCCTCCCAATTCCCATGAAACTTGGATACACCGAACGCTTTCAAGAAACCTTCTTCCTCGATGGCATTCCCAGCGATGAATAATGGAACATCGAAATCTTTCAAAATCTCTCTGAGTTCATACGCCCCGTTTCTTCCCACAGGTGATGCTGGGAAGAGAATACCTCTTCCACCAGAAACTGGTGCTCTTTTCGGCAAACTCCAAGGAATTTTCTTCCATCGTTGGCCGTATAAAGCGCCGATGGCTTCGTTTGGAGTGATTACTGAATTGGCTCGGCTCAGGGCCAAATTTTCGAGTTCTATAATTCGAGCTGGAGCTCTGAAATCCTTTAATGTCGGACTCTCAGGGTATTTAACTTTCAACTCGTCGAGTTTACGTTGAAGCAACTCGATAGATAATCGAGTCATCAATACATCATAGGTTCTCCCGCCTAAGCTACCGTGTGCTTGAAGGAAGGGAAGTAGATTCTGACTAACCACTAAATGCCCAGATTCAACGGGTAGCTTGAGCGATTTCACATAGGCTTCGTCTGCTTTCAATGTGGCTTCGAAATAGTTCTTTCCGGCTTTGGCAGCTTTGCGTAGCGCGAGTTTCCTCTTTAGTCCAGCTCGACTGGCATAAGATACATTTACGCCCTTCGGTACATTGAGCTGTGTTCCTATTGAACGCAGTCCAGGTAGCGGTCGAATCGGCAAAATGATGTGGTCTCCTGACTGAATGTTCTCAAGAATGTAATGTCGCCACTCAGGTGAGAGCGCTTCAACAATGTATGTGGTATTCGAAAGCTTCTGTTTTTCTGCTAGCCTGCTTGGATGTTTATGGCATGCCGTATTCCCACAAGAGAAACAGTCGTTCACAAAATCGACATTCTGTATCGCTGAAGCCTTTTCAGTCTGAGATCGTTCTTCAGAGGCATGGATGGCTACAATCAACTTGTCTTGCGTGAGCTCTGCTCGAATCTGAAGGTCAAACGGAGCACTAAATCGCAAATCAACATAGTTCCATTTTACGGTTGCATCGCGATCTTGCTCTGCTAAGGAACCTTTAATCACCTTCGTGTGACGGTGACGTTCGAGGATGTCTAATCCAGCTTTGTCCGCAGCGTCGTATAGCGCATTTGAAAGCTGACATAATCCACCGGCTTTCGTGGGGAGGATGCAGCCTTCGCGAACTTCTCGTCCAACGACATAGCCCTTACCGATATTGGGGTTTCCGAGTTGCTTCCAAAAGCTGAATGTATTTCCAGCTGGAATTTGAATTCCATTTATTCGACGCACGGCAATTCGCAGGTTCTCGATTTTGCCGGCGGTGAGAATCCAATTCTTTGCATTGTCGTGAGGATTCCATAAATCACTCTCCGAAAGGCCAATCACCTTCTTTGAAATATCCACTGATTGTGAGCCGTGCCGTTGAATCGGTTGACGGATGTTCTTCAGCGTTCGAAGGGAGATGTGGGCGTAGGTCTTTAGCCGAAATATCGTACTTCTTACTAACCCGTGTTTTTCGATGAGTTCTTCTTGCGACATAGAAATCTGAGAGATGTTCTTAAAGATAAGAAGAACTCATCGAGGCTGGAAGTACTTATTCCTTCTTTGAACGAATACTCTGGACTAGAAGGAAGATGCCCATGCCTAGTTCACCCACGACCATAGGTAGCATAAGGACAGCTTGAATCGTATCACCGTATTCAGTGTATCCCTCCCAAGCTAAAGGCCCCCCGCTGGTGATAATGTATCCAGCTCCAGCAATGAAGAGAAGAATCTGTAGAATGCGCTCCACAATCTTGGGTTGTGAAATCAACCTTGCCCACAAGATGAGGTGCACCCCAAATACGATCAATCCAAGATTCCAGATTGAAAAGAATTCCTCAAGATAAATCGTGACTTGCCCGAACTCAGCAATAGTGACTCCCGTGTTAAAGCTGGTCAAGCCCAAGGAAAGGGAAGAGTAGGCCACGACCAGAATGAAGGTGTATATCAGTCGAACTACTCCGGTAAGTACCGCACGCGTTGGATGAACGCGATGGTATCTCGTGATAAGGGCGATGGAAACCAATGCATCTAGAATGATGATGACTATCCACGCATTCAGATGAGTAGATAGGTCGCCTTGATTCTCCTTGAGAAGCTCGTATTGCTGCACCGAATCTGCAGTTTGAAATTCTCCTAGTAAGCTGCCCATGCTCCAGAAAGCAGCTCCAGCCATGAGAATTAGAGATAGGCCTATTACGAGGCCACTGATTTTTTGAATCTTGTTCATTGTGTTCTATTTATCGCTTAGGTCAATGACCACTTTACCTTTGGGTTGCCCCATTCTATAATGCTCGAAGGCTGATTGAATTTCCTCTAGAGGATATACTGAGTCTACCACTGGACTATACACGCCGTTAGAGTACAGATCCATGAGTTGCGCTATATCTGATGCGTTGGGCTTGTGGCCTAGAACCAATAGTTTCTTCGAGCTGAATAAACTCATTAGACCACCTATGAACAGAACGCCAATGATAGTGGAGGAGGCACCACCTACCAACGACATTCTTCCTCCTTTTTTCAAACATGAATAATAAGATGCCGCCTTTCCATGTCCTTGCAGGTCGATGATTAGATCGAACATATCCTTGCGATCGAAGTAGTTTTCTTTCGTATAATCGATGACTTCTTCTGCGCCGCATTTACGGAGGTAGTTGAGTTTAGAAGTAGTATCAACTGCGGTCACTTTCATTCCGGCCTGTACGGCCATTTTGATGAGAATGTGACCAGATCCACCGCCAGCACCGTTAATGAGAATATGCTTTCCCTTTCTGAAGCCGCCAATTTGCCGCACTGCTTGTAAAGCAAGTACTCCCGAATGAGGTAATGTGGCTGCTTCCACAAAGCTCATGTCGTCGGGTATCCGGGCCAATGAATCGGCTTTTGCGATGGTATACTCTCCGAATCCACCCCAATTTTGATCGCTTAGGTCTACGGCTACTCTATCTCCAACACTCCACTCGGTAACTCCCGGTCCCAGTTCAGCAACTTCCCCGGCCACGTCGCAACCCAATACAGAATATTTGGGTTTTTTGAAAGCGCCGATGCGAAGTACATAGGGCTTTCCACGCATCATGCCCCAATCGAAGTCATTGAGCCCTGTGGCCATCACTCTGAGTTTTACTTGACCGCTGCATGTGGCTGGTTCGGAATGCTCGCTCAGTTGCAGTCTTTCTGCACCTCCGTATTGATTAAATTCCGCTACTCTCATTTCTTGGAATCATCATCATACGAGAACACCTCGTCGAGTTGCTTGCCAAATACTCTGGCCAATTTGAAAGCCAGCTCTAAAGAAGGGGAGTAGTTTCCCTTTTCAATCGCCACAATGGTTTGGCGCGATACACCGACAGCCTCGGCGAGTGCTTGCTGTGTCATTTCATCGTTCATGAAACGCAGCATTCGTATTTCGTTCTTGACTTTCGATTTTGCCATTATACACCTCTTCTGTAGTAGTATACTCGGGAAAGAGCATCAATCACTTCGGATACCACCCCTCCAATAACTATAGCAATGAAAAAGTGATTTACTCCCTTGCCCCACGCAAGATATCCGAGCGCACCCATGAAACATATCGCAAAGAACACCATGGAGTTTCGGGTCGACTTCAATTCGATGATCTTGTCAAATTCGTCTTCTACCTCATCCTTAATTTTCCCTCCATTGGCCATTCCTCGCATGATGTTGATGATAATGTGTGAGATGATGTGAATTACAATCTGGAATGGGATTGTGATAAGTAAGAACTTCGACCAGAATACGAGAAGCTCATCAGTGGTCATTCCTTCCTCCCAATAATGGGTATGTACATAGTCGGCATAGAGCAACAGAGCAATGACGTAAACGCCAAGGTTCAAGAGTGCCTTTTTTTCTTGATAAGACATGAGTTTTAGTTTTTGTTGATGTTGTGTTTGATTGACACAAAGTTAAGTGTATTCTACAATTTGTCAAGTTAACTTTACATATTTTAAATCATTTGAATTTAATTAGTTGATATACAGTGATTTGAAATAAATGACTTTTGTCCTGTTGTATTAATTCTAGGCCATCTACATTTGATAAAATTTCAGCGTATGCAGACCGACTTAGATATAGCACAAGCATGTGAAATGAAGCCAATCCGCGAGATTGCAGGGCAAATTGGAGTGAGAGAATCGGACCTAGAACCGTATGGTCATTATAAAGCCAAATTGCCGCTGTCGCTGATTGATGAGGCAAAGTGGAAGAAGTCAAAACTCGTATTGGTAACTGCTCTTTCTCCAACTCCGGCGGGTGAGGGGAAGACTACCGTAACTATTGGTCTGTCTGAGGGTTTATCCTTAGAAGGAAAGAAGACAGTGGCTGCACTTCGTGAGCCAAGTCTCGGACCTGTTTTCGGAATTAAAGGTGGTGCTGCAGGCGGCGGACATTCACAAGTGGTTCCTATGGAAGACATAAACCTTCACTTCACCGGAGACTTTGCCGCGATAGAGAAGGCGAACAACTTGCTTTCTGCACTTATCGACAATAATATTCAAGCTAAGGCTGAAGTCAACCTTGGGATTGATGGTCGCACCGTTCGCTGGAAACGCGTGATGGATATGAATGATCGTGCCCTTCGCCAGATTACCATTGGAATGGGAGGCAAGGCGAATGGTATTCTTCGTGAAGATGGATTCAACATTACCGCTGCAAGTGAGATTATGGCCATCCTTTGTATGTCGAGCGACTTTGAAGATCTTCAAAAGAGATTGGGTGACATTTTCGTGGGCTATACTTTCGACAAACAGCCCGTCTATGCTCGCGACCTCAAGGCTGAGGGAGCCATGGCCGCTTTGTTGAAAGACGCCATCAAGCCAAACCTAGTTCAAACCCTGAACGGCGTACCTGTCGTGATTCACGGTGGTCCTTTTGCGAATATCGCTCAAGGGACAAATTCCATCATTGCGACAAGAATGGCGCTGAGCTTAGGAGACTATGTAGTGACTGAGGCGGGCTTCGGTGCTGATTTAGGTGCAGAGAAGTTCTTTCATCTCAAATGTCGCGCTGCTGGCCTAAAGCCAGATGCTGTGGTTGTTGTGGCAACTATTCGCGCACTTCGCTACCATGGTGGAGCTGGACTGGATGAGCTTAACGACCCATCTTTGGAACGTGTTCAAGCTGGTTTTGGAAATCTCGAGAAGCATATCGAGAACATGATCAAGTTTGGTGTGCGTCCTGTCGTTGCGATAAACCGATTCACATCGGATACACCAGAAGAAATGGATTGGCTCAAGGCCAAATGCGAAAGCCTTGGTGTGAAATGTGAAGTGTCCAATGGATGGGCTGAAGGAGGAGAAGGAGTGCGCGCCGTAGCTAAAGCGGTCATAGAAGAGGCAGAATCTGGAGCTTCCGATTTGAAGATGCTCTACGATGTGAGCAAGCCAATTACTGAGAAAATTGAAACTGTCGCGCGCGAGATATACGGGGCGGATGGTGTGGACTTCACTGCTAAGGCTCTTTCCGACCTGAAGGTAATTGAGAGTCTAGGGTTAGGGGACTTGCCTGTTTGTATTGCCAAAACTCAAAAGTCGTTTTCAGATGATGACAAGAAGCGCAATCGTCCAACCGGATTTAAAATCACGGTTCGTGAATTCGAGTTCGCGCGCGGAGCTGGGTTTGTGATTGCCGTCGTTGGTAACCTCATGCGTATGCCTGGCTTGCCAGCTGTACCTGCCGCGAACAGGATTTCGGTGGATGCTAATGGCAAAATTGAAGGACTCTTCTAAACGCTAGCCGTATTTAAACGTTTATCTCCGACTCGTACATTGAATCGACTGTACATTCCTCCTATGAATGTATCCAGATCAAAAATTGCGATAGCGGACTTGCTAGACTGTTGCGAGATCTATCGCGATCGGTGTATCCGACATGGGTATCCCAATGAGGGAGACGAAATCTTGAGATTGTCCCATGCCGTTTACCATCGATTCAATGAAGTAACTCAAACGAGAGAACGGAGAAATGTTGAACGCGCATGGGGTGTCTTGCACCACAGCTTAGTTCGAATACAAGAACGCTCCTCAGATCTATCCCGACTAGGGGTGATGGATGCTGAGGAGCGCTTATTTGTTGAAGAGTGTCTGGAGGAAGTGCATAAGTACATCCGCAGATACTTTGCACGTAGACATCAACCTAGCTGGAGAAGGGGAGCTTAGAGCTCGGCGCGAACTGCCACGATAAAGTTTCTTCCAGGAGCGGTAATACCTGACGAATATGGTCTGTAGCGCACGTCGAAAATGTTCTCTACTCCGGCGTTTACTTCCACGTATTCGTTGATTCTAAATGTGCCCTTTAGGTTGAAGGTGTACCACGATGGAACGTAACTCTCACCTTCATTATTTGTGAGGTAAATCGATTTACCACGCTCTGAAGGAGCCATTCGCGCTGGAGTAACCTCGCCATTGTAGTTCACATATGCTTGTGCTCTGAATCTTCCATATCTATAGCCGACAGATACATTTGCGAAGAAGGGGGCAACATGTCGCCATGGTTCTCCATCTTCCGCTTCACCGTACGTATACGTTGCACTGGCTTTCATGTCCCAATTGCGACTGATATCTGCGCCAAAGCTCGCTGAAGCACCATAGATATATGCGGAGCCAACGTTCTGAACACTCTGTACTTGTAGGAGTTCTCCGTTGTACACGATGCTATCTTGTCCGTTTAGAGTAGTAGGACGGCGATCAATGGCATCGTCTAGGAAGCTGTAGAAACCTACGAGTTCAACTTCATACGATTCACGCACACGTTGCTGAATTCCGATCTCGGCAGAGTAGAGGTACTCAGGAGTGAGCTGTGCATTTGGAACAACTGTAGAGCCGTCGTCGAGTTCAAAGAATTTGCCGATATCGTCGATGTTTGGTGCACGGAATCCGCTGCCTAGATTCATGTATACCCTTGAATTTTGGCCGTACTCCTTTGCAATACCAAAGCTGCCTGTGAGTGCGCCTGTATTCGTGTTGCTAACATTGAAAGGCAGAGCAATCAATGATTGTTCAAAGTTCATGTCAACCAAAACTCGGCTATAGCGTATGCCTGTTGTCAAGGTGAAGCGCTTGCCTAAATCTGCAATCAACGTAGTGTATGCAGAGTGACTTTGCCACATGGAGCCGCTTGGGTACCGTGGCTGAATTAATCCGATGGAGCCAGTCATGATATTTTCTGAGTAGGCCTGGCTATAGGTGTTGTTGATAACAGATTCAAGTCCGTAGTACAAATGTGTTTTTTGAGAGAAGAACTTCTGAAAGTCGAAGTTGAAGGAGAATGCATCCACCTCTTCAAACCGACTCTCGAGAATGTCAGAGTTAAAGTTGCGATCATGGCGACTCTCATTGAATCGTTGCCATGCTCCCACAAATTTTAGTTTATCGAAAGCCTTAACTGGCTCAGTGAAGGTGTAACCCAAACGGGCCATTTGCCATTCTTGTGGACCGTAATACCATTCTCCGAATCGCAAGTTGCCGTTTCTGGTTTGTGTAAGACGATCGTAACGAGGCACATCGCTGAGTCTGGAGTAGTGATAATCAAACTCCCAAACTACATTGTCGTTTGCGCGATACTTGAACTTTTGCATCGCATTGAACTGTTCGTATCCAGTATTTACCTGGATGTTCGGATTCGGGTTGTTGGCTGTGAAGTCGCTTGAATCTCCACGGACTTGGAATGTCGGACGAGCGTAAAAGTCATCTCCAAAAGCTCCAATCTCAAGGTCGTCGAAGAAGCTTGATGAAATGCTCGTGTAGGAGCTAAACTTATTGGTGGCAATATTGAAATCGATGTGTGCGGTTCGCTCGTTATTCGCGGTTGCCGTTCTCAACATGGCATTTGCATTCACACGAGTTTCTCCTGCTGATGGTGCGAATTGCGGTGTGAGTGTGGTAAAGTTCATCACCCCACCTAAAGCGTCAGAGCCGTACATCACAGAACTCGGTCCGAAGAGGATCTCTGAACGCTGAATACTGAGAGGATCAATGCTGAGAACGTTTTGAATATTCCCCCCTCTGAAGATGGCGTTGTTCATCCGGACGCCGTCTACTACAAGAAGTACTCTACTCGTAGCAAATCCTCGAATCATAGGGCTACCTCCACCGAGTTGGGATTTTTGAATGAACACTTGATTGCTTTGTCCGAGTAAATCAGCAGAAGTCTGAGGGTTTTGAAAAGCGATGGACTGTCTGTCGATTACCTCCACTTGAAGAGGCAGGTTTTCAGCCTTGTGTTCCCACTTGATGGCCGACACCACAATTTCATTAATGCTGATGTTGGAATTTTGAAGGGCGATGACATTCTCGGTAGATCGACTTAGCCCGCCTTTCCAGAATCGAAGGGTTTTATACCCCGAAAGTTGAAAGATCAGCGTGTCGCTGCTCGAACCGAGTCGAGTGACGTTCACCTCACCCTTCTCATCTGTTGTGAGGAAATTACTATTGTCTACCGATACATATACAAACTCCAATGGGACATTGTCGTTCCCATCTACTACGGTAACATCTTGAGATACTGAGGAATAGGATGCCAATAGGGCGCTGCTAAGAGCAAAAAGCGTTCTTAGTTTCATGAAAATTAGGTCTTCAATTCGAGTCGAAATCAAGCAATAATCATGCCCAAGATAGTAGTGTTTCCGCGGATTTACAGGAAGAACTACATTTGTTTTATGAGTCGAATTACCCACCCTTCTTTCACTTTGCTTCATAAGGGAAATGAGCTATCTGATTTTCAATTAGAAAGCTTATTTCCAGAGGTTCATGAATTTCTTGCAGATTGGAATAAGAAGAGTGCGGTTCTAGAGTTGCAGACGAGCGGGAGTACAGGAACTCCCAAACGATTCAAAGTGGCCAAGGATGTGATGTGGCACTCGGCGGGTGCAACGATTGCTGCTTTGCAATTGAAGGAAGGACTCTCGGCTTTGAATTCACTTTCGTGTCAGTATGTTGCAGGGAAGATGATGCTGGTAAGAGCTATGCGAGGGGGCTGGCGACTAGAGCTGCGCCATCCTTCTACCGAAGTACTGGATGAGATTGATGATGAGAATGAAAAATTCAATTTCACTGCATTGGTGCCGCTCCAAGTACGAGGGAAAGCACAGAAGCTCAATGCTATAGACTGTACTATTCTCGGTGGAGCGCCTGTGGATTCAATGTTTGAAGAGGAGCTGAAGATGGTCGGTACTAGGGTGTATGAAACCTTCGGCATGACAGAAACAGTGTCGCACATCGCGTTACGTCAGCTCACACCACATTCGGATTCCTTTTTCCAGGCTTTGCCCACGGTGAGTTTTTCTCAAAAAGATGATTCCACACTAACCATCCATGCTCAGGATTGGGGATATGAATCGCTACACACGACTGACATCGTAGAGTTAGAAAGTGAAGTTCGATTTAAGTGGAGGGGAAGGGCCGATTTCGTCATTAACAGTGGCGGTGTGAAACTGCATCCCGAGCTCATCGAGCCGAAGCTTAGTACGGTCCTAAATGCAGAGGTGTATGTAAAAGGAGAGCGGCATCCGGAATTAGGTACGCAGCTCGTGGGTGTTGTGATACAAGGCACATCCATTCCTGAAAAGCAGAAGCTCCTCGAGGCAGGCCTATCTGCTTATGAGATACCAAAGGTTTGGAAAGAGATGCAGGAATTTCCAATGACAGCAAGCGGTAAAATCAATAGAAAAGAACTCTAGCGAACCACCTCTACACCGGACTGTAGTGCCCGATCGGCCAGAATAATATTTCCTTTAGAGTCTAGAACTTTCAAAGTAATAACGCCATTTAAACTTTCGTTGATGGTGCGCTTCATTTCACCTTGAACGGGCGCAATCAGTGGAGCGTAACCGTTGGCTTGAATAGAGAGATGTAAGGAGTGTTTGGAGTTCTTGAAGGATAGCTCCAATATTTGGTCTTTCCAGCTCGACTTCCATGAATGTCCCCATGCAGAAGACCAAAAGAATCGGTGGTTATCCAGCTCGAGTGCCGCCATTCCGGCTGGAACTGGGATTCCAAGGAAGGGTACTGAGGAAGTAACCGCCGACAATGACCCAAGGTGATTTTCAAACTTCAAGCTCTGAAGCCAATTCCACCGCTTTGGAAAACTCGTTCCCCAATCCTTCTCAATGTAGATTACACTTTTATTTAGGGTTCGTTGCTCTCCTTTCCATCGAACTGATCCCTCGGCTTTCGCTCCCATTTGTATGATGTGATGATAACAGGGAAGGAAGGGTGCTTTGCTCAGTAAGCCCATGACGTTGAGCGGATGGTAATCTTCACTAAAAAGTGGAGAGGGTTCGAGGTGAAGGTTCGCACTGAACAGCACTCCTCGATTTTGTAAGTCAATTGTAATGTGGTTCTTCGAAAAACGATTTGGACCAATTCTCACATCAAATTCAGAATCAGAGGCGTAGAACTCTTCGTTGGGATAGGTGAAGTAGTGAGAGGAGCCATCGGATTCAATCCACTGAAGGAAGGCGGTTCGAACTCCAAATCGATCTATGGACATGCCAGGAATAAGCGCAAAACTCCAATTTGAATCGTCGCTCACACGGATGTACCACCCTTCGAAATACTTCCGTTTCCTGTGCTTTCCTTGAAAAGCAGAAGCGTCGAATATATTCGAAGAGCCCAAGATTAATCGATGATGGATGGATCTCCCTTGCCTTCGCGGATGACTTCTACATCACCGCCGGAGAGGTCAATTACCGTAGAAGCCTGATTGTCTCCATATCCGCCGTCGATAACGAGGTCGACCAAAGCATCATACTTCTCTTGAATTAAGCTAGGATCTGTGGTGTACTCGATAATTTCATCATCGTCATGCACAGATGTAGAGGCCATTGGGGAATCCATCATTCTAGCCAACTCTCGTGCAATGGTGTTGTCTGGCACACGAATCCCGATGGTCTTCTTCTTACTCTTGAAAATCTTTGGGATCGTGTTGCTCGATTCGAGGATAAACGTGAACGGTCCTGGCAATGCGCGCTTGAGTCGCTTGTACGTAGGCGTGTCGAATTGGCGAGTATAATCACTAAGGTGACTCAAGTCGTAGAACAAGAAAGACAAATCCACTTTATCCAGACTAGCTCCCTTAATTCTGGCCAAGCGCTCCAGTGCTTTCGGCTGACGAATATCGGCGCAAATCGCATAAACCGAGTCGGTTGGAATAATCACAAGGCCACCTTTTTCTAGCGTATTTACTGCTTGCTGAAGCAAACGTTCTTGTGGATTGTCGGGATGAATGGTAATTAGATCGGCCATGTGAAGTGTGAGTTGTGAAGTAAAGATAGGAAATGGGCGCGTGGCGAAGTGTGGAATTAGCGAAGTGTTGAGGTGTTGATGTGTTGAGGTTTGGAGCGTGCCTTTGTTCTCATATTCCTGAACCACGTCGATTTACGTCCCTTCTCCCATCCGTACGCACGTCCCCACACAAAAAAAGCCTCCCTCTCGGGAAGCTCTTTCATATATTGATGACGCTCTCACGCCCCAACGTACTATAGTCTCAGCTGTTGCTCTTCGCGTGGTCCGCCAAGAATTTCTCCAAACCGATATCGGTAAGTGGGTGCTTGAGGAGTGCAGTTATTGCGCTCAATGGACCTGTCATTACATCCGCACCGATCTCAGCACACTCGATGATGTGCATTGGGTGACGAACTGATGCTGCGAGAATTTCAGTCTCGTACTCGTAGTTGTCATAGATCACGCGAATCTTCTCGATAAGGTCGAGACCGTCAGTAGAGATATCGTCCAAGCGACCAATGAATGGAGAAACGTAAGTAGCACCTGCTTTGGCGGCTAACAAAGCCTGACCAGCAGAGAATACCAAAGTACAGTTGGTTTTAACACCTTGATCGCTGAAGTACTTCAACGCCTTTACACCGTCCTTGATCATTGGAATCTTCACAACGATTTTAGGATTGAGCTCAGCCAATGCCATGCCCTCCTTAATCATGCCTTCGTAATCCGTAGAGATTACTTCTGCACTCACATCTCCATCAACGATATCGCAAATGGCTTTGTAGTGGTTCAATACGTTTTCTTGACCACTGATGCCTTCTTTAGCCATCAATGATGGATTGGTGGTAACGCCGTCAAGTACGCCCAAATCTTGAGCATCGCGAATCTGATCTAGGTTAGCTGTGTCGATGAAAAATTTCATGCTGAATCGATTGTGAATGATTGAGGGGCAAAGGTAGGAACAAAATAGGTACTGAGTACTAGGTACTAGGTACTGGGTGCAAACTAACTCGAGTTGAGGAATGTTCGGCTGTTGGGGTGATGTAGCCCTGGGCAGATGCTCAATACTGAATACTCAATACTAGCGCTGACGTGCTTATGTTGATTCCTCCGAACCTGCGCTCTCGGGCTCCTGCCTTCCTCTGAAGACACTAAATACTAGAGTGATATGGAAACGTGATTAAGTCTGCACCTGCCCACCTGCGCTCTCGCGTTCCTGCCTACCGATACCCACACTTTAGGGCACAAAAAAAGGGCAAGCTCCTCATATCACACCGCTCGACCAGATACCCTTGCTTCCTTCCGGACCTGGGGGAGTTCACCAGGAGCTGGTTGTATGAGACTTGCCCGCTGCAAAGGTACGGTATGAATCGTAAATGAAAAAGCGAATTTGCTGTGAATTCCGCTACTTCATTGGCTATCTTTGAGGCTATGAAACTAAGCACACTGGTCTCCACAGCTTTAGCAGCTATCAGCTCGGCTGCTTTTGCTCAATCTATCGAGGTATATCCACCTCAAATCAACTTTGGTTTTATTGATGAAACGGCTGCGGATAGCATAGAAATCACCTTATACAATGCTACACCAACCGCATGTGATATCGATGTAATGCTCAACCGAGAGCTGTATGCCGACAATGCTTTTCGAATGAATCCTTCCAAGCTAACCATACCAGGACTGGATTCCGCTAAGGCTTGGATCGTTTTCAATCCGATTCACAATATTGAGTATGATGGAGAAATTGTACTGGCGAGTAACGGACCTGCTGGTGCGGTGGTACTAGATGTGGGCGCACATGGTCGATATTCCAATACCTACTACAACGCCACAGAAGGCTTGAGCGAAGAAGCCCTCAAATCGGCGATGAACACCTTACTTGCTCAAAACTTCAACTCGCTTTCATACACCGTGGCTCGCGACAACATGTACGCGACATTAGACAATGTGAATGGTGTGGTAGAGTGTGTTTACACCGGACGAACGGCTACGTTTAGTACTAGAGCGGGAGCAAACAATAATAACTTTAACTGCGAGCACACGTTCCCGCAAGGCTTCTTCAATCAAAGTCAGCCGATGCGCGCGGATATCCACCACCTCTTTCCAACAGATGCATCTACGAATAGTAGAAGAAGCAATCACCCGTTTGGGGTGGTCTCTAATCCAACTTGGACAGGTGGAGGTAGCAAATACGGTAGCTCCGTCTTTGAACCCAGAGATGCTCATAAAGGGGCATGCGCAAGAGCAATGCTTTACTTCGTAATCCGCTATCAAGACTATACGAACTTCTTTGCGCCACAAGAGGCTCTCTTAAAGCAATGGCACGATCAGTTTCCTCCAAACGCTTTCGAATCAGGCCGAAACCAAGGCATTTATCAACTTCAGAACAACCGAAATCCTTTTGTGGATTACCCACAGTTCGTCGATCGTATTAACGACTTTGTTTCAAACTCTACGGCAGAGCCTGTTTTCGATTTGGGAATCGTGAATGATACATTGTGGCTACCGAGAGATGCCAATGAAACTCATCAAGTGATTTTCAGAACAGCAGTAGTGAACAGAGGGAATCAACCGGTTTACGTAGGGCCGCAGGCTTTCACGAATGAACCTATCACCATTTTGAATTCAACTCCTCAAACGTTACAGCCAGGTGAAGCAATGGAGATTGAATTGGCGTATCCATACGACATGGACTTGTCTACCTTCTCGCAACCTGCACTCGAGCTCCAAACCAATTTACCTTCAGGAAATGTAACCCTATACTTGGTTTCGGAAGATTTTGATTTGAGTACGAACAACCCGATGGCTAATAACATTATTCGCCCTTATCCGAATCCAACAAGTGAAGTACTTCATTTTGATGAGAGAACGACTAAAGTTTCTGTTTGGGATATGAATGGAAGACTCGTTGCGGAAGGGAAAACATCGACGCTAAATGTAAGTGAATTGCCAAGTGGTTCGTACCAGGTGGAATACTACATAAACGGCGCACATCGCGAAACGATTCAGATCCTAAGAGACTAGAACAAGAAACCTATATTTGCTGCGTTTACGACCTCGAGCATGAATCAGAACATGAAGAAAATAGCCCTTCTCTACGGAGGGATTATGGGAGTTATTGGCATCGCTGCCGTACTCTATTATCACTTTGCCGACCCTAAGCTGTACTTGAGTTATTGGGACTATTTCTTGAGAAGTCCATTTAATATGGTCATTCTTATCCTGGCAATGCTTGCATATAGAAAGGCGAATGGAGGCTACAGCGAGTTTAGAGAGACCTTCTCCGCTTGGATGTTGCCAGCCATGGTTGGAATTTTATCAGTCGCATTGGTAAAGTATGTATTGTTGTTTCATGTCAACCCTGAATTCAAAGACAAGTTCCCCGAGTGGACTCGCGAGATTCAGCAAGAAGCTGCAATTTCGCTTGGCGCTACGGAGGAACAAATTGAGGTACAACAAGAGCAGCTGTCAGAGGCAGTTCCACTGACCTTTAAAAGTTTCTTCTATATAGATGTAATGATGCGCTTTATGGCTAATGCGTTGTTCGGACTTTTATTCGCGGCGGCATTTACCAAGAGAAACCCTGCCAATTTCACGGCTCCATGATCGAATACAACTTCACAAAAGATATCACGGTAGTCATCCCACTCTTCAACGAGGATGAGAGTTTACCGGAACTGCATGCCTGGATTGTGCGCGTCATGAAGGAGAATAATTTCACTTACGAGATTATCTTCATGAATGATGGCTCCACCGATAACTCATGGCAGGTTATTCAAGATTTGGCCGGGAAGAACCCCAATGTGAGAGGTATCCGATTCCGAAAGAATCAAGGGAAATCTGCTGCCCTGAATGTCGGCTTCAAAAAGGCCAAAGGCGAAGTACTCATCACAATGGACGCCGATCTACAAGACAGTCCAGATGAGATTCCAGAGCTGTACCGCTTGATTAAAGAGGAGGGATGGGACCTTGTTTCGGGATGGAAGAAGAAGCGCTACGACCCAATCTCAAAGACAATCCCAACGAAGCTCTTCAATTGGGCTACGCGTAAGATGTCTAAAATCAAACTGCACGATTTCAATTGCGGTTTGAAAGCATATAATACTCAGGTTTGTTACAACGTGGAAGTGACGGGCGAAATGCACCGTTACATTCCAATCTTGGCTAAAAATGCCGGCTTTCCAAAGATTACTGAAAAGGTAGTTGAACACCGTGCGAGAAAGTACGGAACCACAAAATTTGGTCTCGATCGATTCATCAATGGATTCCTTGACCTTGTAACGCTCTACGTGGTTTCAAGATTCGGAAAACGTCCGATGCACTTCTTTGGAATGCTAGGAACCTTGATGTTTGTTGTTGGATTCTTATCGATGATCGTTCTTGTAATTTGGAAGTTCTGGACTCTTCGGGAGGGAGGCACTCCGGGCTTGATCGCTGACAATCCGTTGTTCTACCTATTGTTGGTAACGATGATTCTTGGTACACAGCTTTTTACGACAGGATTTTTAGCAGAATTGATGTCGAGAAACAGCGCGAAGAAGCCAAATTATACCATCGACGAAACGGTAGGTGAGTAATGAAGTTTTCACTGATTGTACCGACTTTCGGTCGTCCTGATGAGGTCACTGAATTCCTCGAAAGCCTTCTTGATCAAAAGCATTCTTCCTTCGAAGTAATCATTTCCGACGGTACGCCGAAAGACACACTCCGTCCGGAGTTGAAGAAGTATGAAGGGAATGAGGTCTATCCTCTGACCATTCATTACGAAGAGTTCCTCCCGGTTAGCGCGGCTCGTAACGACGGCGCAAAGCTGGCGAAAGGGGAGTACTTCATCTTCCTCGACTCAGATTGTATTATCCCTCCCGATTATCTCAATCATATTGAGGCGTATATCGAGCAGAACGACCCAGATATTTTTGGAGGACCGGATGCGGCTCATTCCGACTTCACAGTGCTTCAGAAGGCGATTAGCTATTCCATGACATCCATGTTAACGACAGGAGGAATTCGTGGGAAAAAGTCGCATGTAGGCACTTATCATCCCCGTGGATTCAACATGGGTATGAAGCGAGAAGCGTTTGAAGCTGTAAATGGGTATTCCGCTTTCCGTTGTGGAGAGGATATAGAACTCAGTATTCGATTGATTAAAGCGGGCTACACGACGGCTTTGATTCCTGATGCGCATGTTTATCACAAACGTAGAACGAGCCTCAAGCAGTTTTTTAAGCAGGTGTTTCGATTTGGAGCAGCGCGTGTGAATATTTGGAAACTGCATCCGGAAGAGCTAAAGCTGACTCACCTTTTTCCTTTGGCTTTCGCCACTTACTTCGTGCTCAGCCTGCTTGCCTTGATTCTCCCATTTGTTCGATGGGGCTCTGGATTGATGTTCCTTTATCTCTTTGCTGTATTAATCGATTCAACTATACAGAACCGCTCATTGGTGGTAGGATTGAAATCGGTACAAACCACTGTGGTGATGCACATGGGCTACGGCTGGGGCTTTTTGAAGAACTACCTTCACTGGAGTCGTCACGGGAAGGGGATGGACCTGTAGAGAATATCTCAAGTGACTTCACTACATTTGGTAAGCTACTTGATCGCTAGACCAATTTTCATATGAAAAAGACTTTGCGCAACGTCATACTACTCGTGCTGATTGCACTGGTAGTATTCACTTTATATTACCTCTACTCAAAATCGCAAGAGGAGCCTATCGTCTATCAAACTCAAACGCCGAGTATTGAGACCATCATTCAAAAAACGGTGGCTACTGGAAGTGTAATTCCTCGCGAGGAAATCGAAATTAAGCCTCAGGTTTCCGGGATTATTGCAGAGCTTTTCGTGGAGCCTGGAGATAAAGTGGTTGAAGGGGATTTGATTGCCAAAGTGCAGGTTATTCCTGATATGGTGTCTCTGAACAATGCTGAAAACCGTGTGAACGTCGCTCAATTGAACTTCGATAATGCCGAGATTCAATTCGAGCGCCAGGAGACACTCTTTAATCAAGGGGTGATTTCTCAACAAGAGTTCCAGAATGCCCAACTTCAGTACAACAATGCCAGGGCAGAGTTACTCGGTGCACAGGATAATCTTCAAATCATTCGTGAAGGTGCAACACAGCGTTCAGGTACAACGGCATTGACGCTTATCAAGAGCACAGTATCAGGTATGGTACTCGATGTTCCTGTGAAGAAGGGCAATCAAGTGATCGAATCGAATACCTTCAACGACGGCACCACTGTAGCTTTCGTAGCGGATATGGATGATATGATTTTCGAGGGCTTTATCGATGAATCTGAGGTAGGTAAACTCAGCCCAGGAATGGAACTAGATATCACTGTAGGAGCGATTCAAGGTCAGCGTTTTGGCGCAATGCTAGAGTACATTGCCCCGAAAGGCACAGAAGAAAATGGTGCGATTCAATTTGAGATACGTGCAGAAGTAGAGCTTGATTCGCTTCAGTTCATCCGTGCTGGATATTCTGCGAATGCCGATATCGTCCTTTCTCGAAGAGACGAGGTACTTTCTATCGATGAAGGTCTTCTCCAATTTGACGGTGAACAACCATTCGTTGAAGTCAAAACAGGTGAACAGCAATTCGAGCGCAGAGATGTGGAGCTAGGATTGAGCGATGGCTTGAAGGTGGAAATCCTATCTGGTCTGAGTGAATCCGATGAAATCAAAATCTGGAATCGCCAGTAGATTTTTTGTTCGACCAAGGATGACTATTAATGGCTGCCCTCAACTTTTTCTCTTCCAAGTGTAAGTAAATCTCCGTTGTGGTGATGCTCTCGTGTCCGAGCAATTGCTGCACAACGCGGAGGTCAGCGCCGTTATTGACAAGTGCTGTAGCAAAGCTGTGCCGGAAGGTGTGTGGACCAATGTTCTTCTTGATACCTGCCTTTTCTGCGAGTCCTTGAATCATTGTGAATACTGTTGATCGCCCCATCCGCTTTCCTCGTTTGGATAGAAAGACAATGTCCTCTTCACCGTGTTTCACATCCACATGCACTCGAACTTGATCGATATAGTGATTGAGGGCTTCCACTGCATACGGGTGAATGGGAACGAGCCGTTCTTTATCCCCTTTTCCAAATACTCTCAAAATTCCGTCTTTCGGGAAATAGTCACTCAGTCTTAGGTTGATTAATTCACTCACGCGAAGTCCACAAGCATAAAGAACTTCGAGGATTGCCGAGTTGCGCTCGCCTTCCAAAGTGGATCGATCAATGGCATTGATCATATCGGTAACCTCGTCATCACTTAAGTAATCGGGTAATTTCCGACCGAGTCGAGGAGCCTCCAGTAGGGAAGTAGGGTCTTCCTTAATGGCATCATCATACACCAAAAAACGAAAGAGTGTTTTTATTGATGTGATGAGACGTGCTTGTGATCGGGGGGAGAGTTTAGATTTAGAAGACAAGAACTTTCGAAGCGTTTCGAGCTGAACATCATTCGGGCGAATGTCATTCTCAACGCCCCATACTGCCAGCTTTTCAATGTCACGCCGATAGGCCATTAACGTGTTCTCACTCAAGCCTCTTTCGAGTTTGAGGTAACGCATGAAATCCTTTATTACTCCTTCCCAAGTCATGCAGACAAGATAGGAAGCCGTATCTTTGAAATACAACGTTACGGCTATGAAAATCCAAATCATCAACGGTCCGAACCTCAATCTACTCGGTAGAAGAGAGCCTGAAATTTATGGGAATGAGAGCTTTGAAACCTACTTTGAGAGGCTTCATCAACGCTTCTCTGATGTGGATTTGAGCTGTTTTCAGAGCAATAGCGAAGGTGAACTCGTTTCACAGATTCAGCGTGCAGGATTCGATTGCGATTATGTGATTCTCAATGCCGCTGGGTACTCACACACGAGCATCGCCATTGCAGATGCCATCTCCATGGTCCCTGCAAAAATTATCGAGGTTCACATCAGTCACATCTTCAACCGCGAAGAGTATCGTCATCACTCTATTACCGCCACAAAAGCAGATGCAACGTTGAGTGGTTTTGGATTGGAAGGTTATGCGATGGCTATCGATTACTGCCTATCGACGAGAAAATGATTTTGAGTCGAGTTGCTCAAAAGTCTTCACTCCTCCCATAAATACTTGACGAACTATACTTTTCTGATACACGCCATTCAATGGCCAAGGAAAGCATTCTCCTCGTCGCGCAGCCATCAACTTTCCATATCTCCCATAGAAATGGAAGTGGGCTTTCAGAATCGCTACTGTATGCGACATCTTCCCTTTTAGAATGAACTGAATTCCAGCCATGCCGTCTAGAACAAGGCGTGCAAGGATGGTTGGAAATAGCTTCGAAGTAGGAAGGTTCTTCGTCAGTAGAATAAGGTTGTTTCTAAAATTCAGATAGGTCTTCTTACTGCTCACACTGGAGAGTGTCCCGCCACCAACATGATACACCACACTTTTCGGCTCTACCCAATTGGTATAACCGTGTCGCATGAACCTCCAGCATAAATCGATCTCTTCCATGTGAGCGAAGAACTGAGGATCGAGTCCTCCAACTTGCTTATATGCCGAATTGCGAACAGCAAGGCAAGCACCTGTCGACCAAAAGACAGGCATGGCGTCGTCATACTGACCGTTGTCTTTTTCCAGATGATCGAATATTCGACCTCTACAAAAGGGATAGCCAAGATGATCCACAAACCCACCGCTGGCTCCTGCGTACTCAAAGGAACCTTTGTCGTGGTAGGCTCTAATTTTAGGTTGAATGGCTGCGATTCTCTCATCTGATGTGAATCGCTCCAAAAGTGGTTCTAGCCAACCTTCAGTAGTTTCAACATCGCTGTTTAGCAGAACAACGTACTCAGCATCAATCTGCTTTAGCGCTTCATTATATCCCCCTGCATAGCCAGAATTATCGTTGAGTTGAATCAATCGGATGCTCGGGTGATTTGACTTCAACCAAGCCACAGATGAATCAGTGCTGGCATTATCAATTAAGATGATTTCTGCATTGCCACTGTCGGCTACAACTTTAGCAAGAAACTGTTCCAGTAGAGGCTGACCATTCCAATTGAGAATGGCTACTGCTATTGAGGATACATCCATGAATTAGCGACGGTTGATGGAGTTCGAGCTTCCGCTGTTGATAATCGTGTTGTTATTCAAACGCGAACCGAAAGGATCTGAATTGAAGTCACTTGAGCGTGAATCTGGATTATTCCCACGATTATTCCCTCGTGAAACTCTGTAAATCCACTGAGGATCATACACTTCACCGTATGCGTCAGAGTGAATCAAATTGTATTCATTCCCCGCGATTTCGCGATTCACGAAGATAAACACCTTATTGGTTTGGCTTGCGCGATTCGGTGAAGTCAGGCGATTGTATTGCCAAATCTGATAGGGATAAGTCTCATTATCAAAAAGACGATTCTCTACGTTGTTCGGATCGCCATACTGAAGACGAACACGCCCCATATCGGTTTGGTAGCCTCTGAGCATGCCGCCACCGTACATTCGGTTCACCTCCTCCACACGGTCCATGTAGTTTTGGAATTTTTCCCTGGTGTTAGCTGGATCTCGCTCAATCCAGAAGGATGTCACGAAACGACGTAGCTTAACAGTGTCGCCTTCTTCTATCAAGCTAGCCATTTGGATGCGCTCCAGATTTGTGGCAATGGGGAAGGTACAGTCTGCAAGGAATTTCCAAGTTTCTTCTCCCTGATAGTCGTTCAAGAACGACAAGGCTGGAACGTGATTGGAAATATCGAGCATCGGGAGCTCCACATTGTTATTTCTCCTTCCAAACGCCAATGAATCTCCCGTGAGGATTTCACCTTCACGATTAAACACCTCTAGCTTGAGAAAGTATGTGCCCGTAGGAAGATCATGAAGTGGAATCCTAGCCGCAACTGGGTAAACACCTTCGGCACGAACTGTAGAACTACCGTTATACCCATCCACCAATTCTCTTGTGTTGATATTGTAGATGCCGTAGGTAGCAATTAATCGCTCTGGAGTTTCAGGCTGATATACCTCAGTGTAGAATGAAAGTATTGAATCTTCTGTGGGATAATAGGTCATATGATCTACCGCTCTCGGAAAGGCAGGTATGCCAAATCTAACGTAGTTGTCAGATAAGGTTTCTAACTCGGTAATCATCAGTCCGGATAGAGAGGTTTTAGAGGGAGCTTCGATGTCGAGTGAATCTTCAACAATGCGTAGTGATCCTGGCTCATTGAGGTCTCTGAGTTCAAGTCTGATCTGCCATGAACCCTCTCTGACTCCAAGCCTTGAAAACTCAAACATAAAGTAGTTCTTGGTTGTATCTGCGAAAACCTCTGAGTTGAACACGAACTTGTCGTAGTTTAATACCTCTTCACCATCGAGGATCATGGCTGTAACTTCCAGGTTTGTCTGGTAACCGAGCTCAACTTCTGCATATGAAAGCGATGAAGTCTGTGTGATGTAGTGGAGCTCTACATAAGGTCCAGTTTCCGCATTCCAATAGTGCATCACCGAAACAGCGATGTATGGAGTTTTGGCAGTGAGCGCCAGACCTACCGTGCAAAGCAACGTAGTGAGTAGTGTTCTAGTCATACCTCAAAATTACGAAGAATGAGCGTTGAGCGTTGGACGATTTCCGACTATTCTGCACGAATTCAAACAGATTGACAGCATATCCTTAACCTTTAGTTTTCATGAAAATGCGAATTAAATAGCTTAATTTGATACAAACTGTCTAACTCTATGAAAACGGTTTACCTCGTTCGACATGCTAAGAGTTCTTGGCAATACGATGATATTGATGATTACGACAGACCGTTGAAAGGTCGTGGTATCCGCGATGCTCACATGATTTCACAATGGCTGGAGAAAGAGGAAATTCGTCCCGAGAAACTCTTTAGCAGTCCAGCTACCAGAGCTCTCCACACCTCCATGATTTTCGCCCGAACGCTGAACTTTCCTTTCAAAGATATCGAGGTAGAGGACAGATTGTACATGGCTTCTTCCGAAGTGTTGCTCGAGTTGCTCAAAGAGTTGGATGATGAATTGAATAGCGTGATGTTCTTCGGACACAATCCAACCATCACCAATTTTGTTAATCGCTGCGTCGATCAAAGAATCGACAATGTGCCAACGTCGGGTGTGGTCTGTTTACATTTCGACGAGACTTCCTGGAAAAATGTCAACGATAGAGCGGAATTGCTTTACTTTGATTACCCCAAAAAGCGGAAGAAAACCAATTCATGAGTACCACCAAAAAGTACATCAACCGCGACCTTAGTTGGTTGAGGTTCAATGCGCGTGTTCTGCAAGAAGCTGCAGATTCCGAAGTGCCACTTATCGAAAGAATCCGATTTCTAGGGATATTCTCCAATAACTTGGATGAGTTCTTCCGCGTTCGCTACGCCTCAGTGAAGCGCATGAGCAGCTTGAAAGGGAAGAAAGTAAAAGATCAACTTGGAGGCTGGTCGCCGAAGAAATTGCTCAAGGCGATGACAGACGAGGTGATTCGTCAGCAAGAAGAGGCAACTCGCATCTATGATGAGCTCATTCTAGAGTTGGAGAAGGAAGGCGTTGTGCTTCTCAATGAACAGAACCTCACCCATTCACAACAGGCTTTCGTTAGAAAATACTACGTTGAAAAGGTGAGTCCTTCTGTGTTCATCCTCCTTTTGAACAACAGAGAGGAGTTTCCGGAACTCAGAGACAAGAGCATTTATCTCGCCATCAAACTCATTCGAAATAACGACCCTGAGAATCCGGTTTACTCGCTCATCGAAGTCCCTTCCGAACTGATTGGTCGATTCGTGCTCTTGCCAAAGTATGGTAAGAACTACATCATGTTCCTGGATGATTTGATTCGATTCAATTTGAAGTACGCCTTCTTCATTTATCCTTTTGATAGCATTGAAGCGCATACCATAAAAATTACGCGTGACGCTGAACTCGATTTAGACAATGACGTCTCTAAAAGTGTTCTTGAAAAAGTTGAAAAGGGACTGAAAGCCAGAAAGATTGGTGACCCAGTTCGCTTTGTTTACGATAGAAATCTACCAGGTGACTACTTGAATTATTTCCGAGGTGAAATGGAACTCGATAGTTACGACAGTTTGATTCCTGGAGGTAGGTATCACAATAAAAAGGACTTGATGCGCTTCCCGAATGTGGGGAGAAAGGACTTGGAATATCCTCCAGTAAATCCGGTGCATCATCCAGATCTAGACTTGGAGCGATCCATCCTCCAGGTAGTGAAGAAGCAGGATGTGCTTATCTTCTTGCCGTATCATACATTCTCATATGTCATTCGATTCTTGCGAGAAGCAGCCATCGATCCGCATGTAGAGAATATCAGTATCACACTTTACCGTTTGGCGGATCAATCTCGCGTCATTTCGGCACTTATTAATGCAGCAAAGAACGGTAAGAAGGTAACGGTGGTGATTGAGCTTCAAGCTCGATTCGACGAAGAGGCGAATATTCACTGGACAGAGAAGCTAAGAACAGAGGGCGTTCGGGTGATTTCCGGTGTGCCCGGTCTCAAGGTGCACAGTAAAGTGACTTTGGTACAACGTCGAGAAGGTAAGAAGCTAGTGGATTATTGCATCATCGGGACAGGTAACTACCACGAGGGAACGGCAAAGATCTACACAGACTACCATTTGATGACTAGCGATAAGCGCATCACTAAAGAGGTTCGTCAGGTTTTCGAATTCATCGATGCCAATTATTTGGTGTTTAAGTACGACCACTTAATTGTGAGTCCGCATTACACCAGAAAGCGTTTCTTAGCCCTGATTGACAATGAAATTGAGAATGCCCAAGCCGGTAAGCCCGCTGGGATGTTCTTGAAGATGAATAGTTTGTCGGATTACACGATGGTCGACAAGCTCTATGAAGCGAGTCAGGCTGGGGTGAAAATTCGTCTCATTATCCGCGGCATTTGTTGCTTGATACCGGGTATTCCTGGCGTAAGTGATAATATTGAAGCCATTAGCGTAATCGATAGATTCTTAGAACACTCGAGGGTGTATATGTTCGAGAACTCGGGTGAAACGAAGTGTTTCATAGCTTCGGCTGACTTCATGACGAGAAACTTGGATCGCCGCTTAGAGGTAAGTGTGCCGCTTTATGATAAGACGGTATTGCGCCAAGTGCGTGATCACATGGAGATTATTTGGAAAGACAATGTGAAGGCTAGAATTCACAACGACGTGCAGGACAATACATACAGAAAGATTCCGGGTCCGCGCATTCGCTCGCAAGTGACAATGTCGGATTACGTAATCAATCAGTTGAAGCGAGGAGGAAGACAATAGTACATGAAGCTTAAGAAGTTAGCAGCTATCGATATCGGTTCAAACTCGATACGATTGCTCATTACCAACGTTATTCACGAACCCAAGAAGGGGTACACGTATTACAAGAAATCGAGCATGACCCGTTTGCCGATTCGCTTGGGTGCGGACTCTTTTGTGAAGGGAAAGATTAGCGCTCAGAATAGAAAGCGCATGATCGATGCGATGGTCGCTTATAGAGCAATCATGGACGTGCATGGCGTAGAAGACTTTCGCGCATGCGCCACTTCGGCGATGAGAGAGGCCTCAAATGGCGATATGCTGGTTGAGCAAATCAAGAAGCATACGGGAATCGAGATTGAGATCATTGATGGGATGGAGGAGGCTCGGCTCATCTTTGAATCGAAGATGTTCGATCGCTTAGGTACTAAAGAAGACCGATATCTCTACATCGATGTAGGTGGTGGTTCTACCGAGCTCACAGTATTAGAGAACCGCGAAATTGTCAATTCCCATAGCTTTAAGATTGGAACGGTTCGCTTGCTCAATGGAATGGATAATCCGGGGGAATGGGATTTCATGAAAAGATGGATTGAAGAGAACGTTCCTCGTGGAGACGATTTGGCAATCATAGCTTCTGGTGGTAACATCAACAAGCTTCACAAACTCAGCGGAAAGAAGCTTTCAGAGCCGCTGTCTATGCGTTATTTGAATCATCAAGAAAAGGAGTTGGGAAGTTTGACGCGAGATGAACGCGTAACTGAAATTGGGCTGAATTTCGACCGTGCGGATGTGATTGTACATGCACTCAAGATTTACAAGTCGGCCATGCAATGGAGCCATGCACGTAATATGTATGTACCGAAGATTGGTGTGAGTGACGGTATCGTAAGAGACCTGTACCACCGCAAGTATCGAGAAGAACTCGAGGGCGCATAAATCTGCTCTATATCCCTTTAAATTCTATTGATTGAACCTAATCTACTTTTGTGCCTGTATTTAAAACAAACACAATGGTACAGCAAGTAGATGACTTAGGTTTTAAAGAAGCGCTCAGCACTAATGGAGTAGTAGCCGTGAAGTTCTATGCCGATTGGTGTGGGTCTTGTAAGTTGTTTGCGCCAAAGTTCCGCAGGATTTCTGATGAGGATGAAATGTCCGGTATCACCTTCCTAGATGTGAACGCAGAGCAAAACGAAGAAGCTCGCAAAGCTGCTGGAGTGGATAACCTTCCTTTCTTGGCCGTTTTCAAAGACGGTAAGTTGATCGAAGGGAGTGCAACAAGCAAAGAGGATTACTTCCGAACTATGATTTCTAAAGCATTGGAATCATGAAAGTGCCTGTAATTCGTCAGCTTGTGAAGACGCACAGCTTGGAAGAGCTCCAAAAAGCTGAGAACGATATTCTTGAAGAGAATACTCCTGCTATTGAGATAGGAGGAGAGGATGAAGGAGAGCAACTCACACACGTAATTGGTGCAATTGAAATCCTTCAGAATATAGAAGCAGGCATGAAAGAAGGTGAGGCTTTGAGGGCTTTCACTCAACGTGTCCGCAATTCAATTAGCTAATTAGAGTAGGGTTTATCATGGATGCGTCCCAGCAAGTGCGAGGCTGGGGCGCTCTCTCTAAACCTTTTTTAATAATCATATTGATGTTATAACATTTATACATATCTTTGTTATAACATTGATGAGTCAACCGAAAAATCATTAACTAAAAAACAAAGCTATGAGTAAGCAAAAATGGGCGATCGACGCATCGCATACGAACATTCACTTCAAGGCTAAGCACTTGATGATTACTACAGTAACTGGCGAGTTTGGTAAAATCGACGGTTATTTAAATATGGACGGTGAGGACTTCACCAACGCAGAATACTATTTTGAAGCAGACGTGAACAGCGTGAGCACAGGAAGCGCAGATCGTGACAATCACTTGAGAAGTGACGACTTCTTCAATGTAGAGCAATATCCAAAATTGACCTTCAGAGGAACAGAAGTGTCTAACGTGAACGGTAACGAGTTTGACTTAACGGGTGAAATGACCATCCGTGACGTCACCAAACCAGTAACTATTCGTGTGGAAGTAGGCGGGGTTGCCGTAGACCCATGGGGAAATACAAAAGCAGGATTTGCTTTCAAAGGAGCCTTGAACCGTAAAGATTTCGGTTTGAAGTTCCACGTTGTGAACGAGGCTGGAAACTTGCTCGTGAGCGACGAAATCAAGCTTGATGGCGAAGTGCAGCTTGCTGCTGTAGAAGAAACCGTTGAAGCTTAAGAGTTCATCTAACAAACAGTTTCATAAGGGTTGAAAAGGTCGGCGAAAGCTGGCCTTTTTTTTGGTACGTGGGCAGGAGCGCAGGAGCGCAGGTAGGCGAGAATACTCAATACCAGATACTGGATACTAAGTCGGAGTCCACTGTTTGGAGTATTCTTTGAGCGGTGGCCATTTGTACAAATTGGCAGTCGTAGCGGGAACGCTACAACTAGATTGGGGATAGAAGGGCGAATCATGTCAGAAATCTGGGCTTTGCGTCCTCCCAAAGTCTAACAATATCTCAGTCCAATCCTCCCAAAGTCTATCAATCTATTAATCTAAAAATCTATCTCGTCTTACTCGTCTCAATCCACTCAAACTCCTCCGCTTTATGAATTCTGCTAAAGGAATCCACCATGATTTGAGGGGGAGGGGTGAGTTTGCGCTTTACGGTGTCCATCCATGCGCCATTCAGAGTGAGAACCGCGCAGAGCGTTCCATCTTCTTTGGTGAAGCGGTGACGAAATGCGAAGCGTTCTGAATCCCTAGACGCGCCAATAAGCTCAAAGTCGATATAGATCTCATCGCCAAAGTGAATCTCTTTTCGGAACACGCATTCTTCTTTGAAGAGCACAGGTCCAACTTTCTCTTGAGCAAACACCTTCATGCTCAAGCCCAACGCATTCATGATTTCAGTTCTCAAAGCCGCACCAAAGTCGTAATACACAGAATGACGCATGTGCATGTTGGGGTCGATGTCACTCCATCTCAAATCCAACTTCTTTCTATAGGGGATGTCTGCCATTTCGCTTAATTTGTAACAAGATACGGACCCCTTTCCTAATCATGCATACTATGTTGCGCTTTCTCTCGCTCTTTCTTTTTTCGCTTTTAACAGGTTCGCTCTCTGCGCAAGAAGGCGTGAATGTTCGGATTGAGGTTAGATCTCCCGAGAAAAGTCCGAATGTCTTCATCACAGGAAGTCGTGAAGATCTTGGTCAATGGAAGCCTGATGAAGTGAAAATGAGATATGGAAGTAATCCTGTTAATAGCCCTCCAGGATCCGTCATCTGTCGTGGACCGAGACCTTATCCAGATTACTATTTCATCGAGTTGACGGATGTGGTTGAGGAGTTTGAGTTTAAAGTCACCCTTGGGTCATGGGAAACAGAAGGTCGTATCGAAGGGAGAAGCTCTAACGCAAACTTCTTGGTACCTGCTGATAAGGACACTACAATTCAGCTAAGGATAGACTATTGGGGTTTACCAAGTTCTACTGTGAGAGGAAGCCTTGATCTCGTACAACTTCCCGATAGCTTATCTCCAAGTGGATTCCGTACTGTGCGCATATGGAATCCGAATAGACACAGTTTCTTCGGAGTTGAAAGCTATCCGGTTATTTATGCTGCCGATGGGCAGAACCTGTTCGATACCAGAACTGCCAATTTCGGCGAATGGAAGGTTGATGAGTTTCTCTATGGATTCGGGGCGGGTCCAATGAATGCTATCGTCGTGGGTATAGACAATACCCCCAACCGCTCTCAAGAATATATGGACACTGAGTTAGGTGAGGCCTACCGGGCCTTTGTGACAGAAACGGTTATTCCATACGTGGATTCTGTCTACAACACTATCCCTGAGCGGGAGTTCAGAGTGGCTGCAGGCTCCTCTGCTGGCGGAACCGTGAGTTTCCTCCATGCGATATACGATTCCGAATTCTTTGCTGGAGCCATGTGTTTCTCGCCGGCCTTGCAGTTACAAACGGAGAGTTACGATATCAATTTATTGCCCTTGCTGGACGATTCTGAACCTTTTGCCTTTTATATGGATATGGGAGGGAAGGGAGTTGATTCTATTTTACATCCTGGCTGCCAGCTCATTGATGAGCGACTTTCCAATGACCAGGCTTGGTCGAGGCACTACCTCGGATACAAGTATATTCCAGATGACAATCACAATGAGGCAGCTTGGGCTGAGCGATTTCCAACAGCTTATCTAGATATGATTAGACTCTTGGGTTGGCCTGACCGTGAATATTAGAAACAGAAAATCCCGCCGAGAAGCGGGACTATCTGTTGAGAAAATCATCGTCGTCGCTACGATGCTTGGTGTTTCTCATTTTTCAACACACCATAATAACGCCTCAGACATTACAATGGTTTGCTAAAAAGTGCAAAAGTTATTTTAAAGCTGAAATTGCTGCTTCGTAGTTCGGCTCGTGTGTGATGTCGTCTACCAACTCGGTGTGAATCACTTTGTGGTTTTCGTCGAGTACCACCACAGATCTCGCTAGCATTCCAGCCATTGGGCCGTCGGCCATTTCAACGCCGTAGTTGTCCATGAATTCCGTGTTGCGAACTTGCGATACGCTGATCACATTGTCAATCCCTTCAGCGCCACAGAAGCGTTTGTGTGCAAATGGTAAATCCACAGATACGCAAAGGATTGCAGTATTGTCGAGTTCTGCCGCCTTTGCATTAAAAGTACGAACGCTCATTGCGCAGATTCCTGTGTCAATGCTAGGGAAGATGTTGAGTACAACTCGCTTGCCAGCGAAATCGCTCAAGCTCACATCGCTTAAGTCGATTTTGGTCAAGGTGAAAGATGGAGCGCTTGCTCCGATTGCCGGAAATTCTCCTTTGAGTTGAACGGGGTTTCCTTTTAGTGCTGTTGCTGCCATGAGTTTGATTGTTTCTTTTTGAGTTAACAGGCCTTAGTCGCCTTTGTTTTCATATTTGTCGATGGCCTCATTCGCCAAGTCTTTTCCCATCTGAATGAGCTTCTCTCCCATGTAGAAATCGAATGTGCTCGCAGATTTTCGTGGAACTTGAATGAAGATTTGAGGCGTGTATTGTTCCATTGCCAATTGAGCCACTCTGTCTTGCATCATTTCGAAAGACGCATTCAGAATGCCGAGGTAGTTTTTCTTAACGTGACTTTGCTGTTCCTCCTTATCACCGTTAAATGGCCACCAATCTCCTATACGTTCGCGGATGGAGTCGAGGAACTTGCTCTGTTCGTGCTCTGCATCGTCCGATGCGACTTCATTGGAAGATGGGTTTGTTGGATGATCCACGAGCGCGTTCAAATCAACTGCGGCGAGCAAGTCGCCTTCCGTTCGCTTCACACGATTGACCGGTAGGGGATTGACAACCCCTCCATCAACGAGAATTCTATCGTCTTGCATAACCGGCGTGAGGACAGAAGGAATCGCAACAGACGCACGAATGGCATTCCATAGGTTTCCTTCGGAGAAGATGACTTCTTCTTGATTTTCTATGTCAACTGCTACGGCCGAGAATGGAATTTTCAAATCCTCAATGTGTTCTACACTCACGAATTGTTTCATCTCTTCAATCACCCTTTCTCCCTTGATAAAACCATGAGAACTGATGGTGAAATCCATCAAGCCAAAGACCTTTCTGCGGTCTAACGACAAGATCCACTTCTTGTAGTCTGGTAGAGAGCCTGCGGCGTATACACCGCCAATCACCGAACCGATGCTTGCGCCTGAAATGGAAGTAATCTCGTAGCCACGCTCTTCGAGGGCTTCGATGACTCCAATGTGGGCGAGTCCACGTGCTCCGCCACTTCCGAGAACAAGGGCTACTTTTCTTTTTTCTGAAGCTGCCATAGGAATGATTAGAGAGGTTAATACGTAAAGTTAAGATGAAAGTACGGTCTTTGTGCCAACGGCAAGGGCAAAAAAAATCCCTCCGAGATGGAGGGATTTCTATGTGAATCAAAGTGATTCTTAGTTCTTGCTGAGGTAGCTAGCAACTCCGTCGTGAGTAGCCTGCATACCTTCTGAACCTTTGTTCCAGTTCGCTGGGCAAACTTCACCTTTCTCTTCAAAGAACTGAAGTGCGTCAACCATGCGAAGTGCTTCTTCAACGTTACGTCCCAATGGGAGGTCGTTTACCAATTGGTGACGAACAACGCCTTCCTTGTCGATCAAGAAAAGACCTCTGTACGCTACCATTTCGCCGTCCGCTTCCAACTCGTCGTTTTCGTTGTAGTGCCAGCTTCCTGCCAATACATCGTAGTTGTGAGAGATGGTCTTGTTGGTATCAGCTACGATTGGGTAAGTGATACCTTGGATGCCACCGTGATCTTTTGAAAGTTGCAACCAACCCCAGTGAGATTGCTCAGTGTCTGTAGACACAGCGATGATCTCTACACCACGGCTTTTGAATTCGTCCATCTTCGCTTGGAATGCGTGAAGCTCAGTTGGACATACAAAAGTGAAGTCCTTTGGGTAGAAGAACAAGATCACATACTTGCCACGGAATTGTGAAAGTGAGAAGTTCTCTACGATCTCTTCTCCGTTAATTACTGCTGAAGCATTGAAGTCTGGAGCCTGCTTTCCAACTAATACTGCCATAGTATTTTATTTAGGTGTTAATTTCAATTTTGTTGCACAAAGATAAGCGGATAGCACGGGCTTTTGGCCATGCGAACATTACTATTGTCTATCTACTTATAAGGTGCTTCGATTAGCTCGAATCCCTAGTGGTGAATGGTGAAATAAGCCAACACTACACCGAGGATTACCACGCTGAGCTTTCGAACGTTGAATCGGTGGTCTTTGTTCGACTCATACAAGATGGTGGTGCTCACATGCAGCAGAATACCAATGACAAAAGCACTGATGTGTGGCATCCAATGATCGACCCCTGGAATAACTTCCATACTTAAGGCTCCCAAAGGTGCCATCAGCGAAAAGGCTAGAATCGAAAGCCAAATTCTCACAGGCTTAATCTCCGCTTCCTTCAACAATAGGAATAAAACCATGGCAATCGGCAACTTGTGCAAGGCGATGGCCACTAGAAAACCTCGTAGACTGACGTCGTCCATTCCGTGGGTAGGAACCCCTTCGAGGAAGGCGTGAATGAAGAGTCCGGTGAATATCCCAATAGGTAAGCTTCCTCGCATCACATCTCCGCTGTGAGCGTGTCCGTGCTCAACGCCTCTAGATAGAAAATCGAGGAGGAATTGCGAGATGAAGCCGATGACTATGAGAAGACCAGGGGTGTGATTGTGCCCGTGATACAAGTCTGGAATCAGGTGGAGAACACAGATAGCGAATAGGAAGGCCCCACTGAAAGCAAGGAGCATGGATGTGCTCAATGCAACGTTCTTTTTAAACAAGGAGGCAAGTAGCACACCAACCCAAACAGAACCAAACAGAATGAGGTAATTCGTCATAAACCAAGGCGGATAGTTGATTCTGAATGACGTCCATTGCTAATCAATCTTACAGAATCACAAGCGAAGATAATTCAGATTGTAGAAAGGAAGCTCGGTTTCAGATGGATTAATCCAAAATGAAGATTTTCACCAAGGCCACTAGGATGATTCCGATGAGGACATAGCGGATGTAATCGTTCGCTTTCGGATGATACAAGACATATCGGGTTCCAAACCAAGCGCCAATCATGGCTCCAATAGCAAGAGCAATACCGGGCAGCCAAACAATATCCCCTGCCAACAAGTAGACAAAGAAGGCGATGAGAATGAGTACAAATGCAAGAACGAGCTTGATGATATTTGCATCTTTCAAGCTAAACTTAGCGCTGAGCACCAAGGCGGCCAACATCATGATTCCAATGCCCATCTGAATGAATCCGCCGTAGAAACCGATGATGAACATCAAAATCCAGTTCACCGTGGTTTTGCGGTTTTTGCTAGCGTCGGTTGCAATCAGCCATCGGCTTGGTTTGAGTATCAAAGTGAAGAGAATCCCCACCATGAAAATGCCGATGATAATCTTGAGCACTTCATCGGGTATTTCTACGGCGACTAAGGCGCCTAAAAGCGATCCGATTCCAGTGGGAAGAAAATACCAAGTGCTGTGCTTGATGAGGTGGTAGGTACGCTGACTGCGTTTCAAACTAGCCACCGAAGTGAGCGTCTGCAGAAGTACTCCGATTCGGTTTGTAGCATTGGCCACGCTTGCATCCATTCCCGTAGTAAGCAGCAAGGAAAGGGTAATTGCAGAACCGTTTCCCGCTAGCGTATTAATTACACCGGCGAGCATACCGCCAACGATGAAAATGACCCAATCCCATCCTCCAAATTCCATGGCGCGAAGGTACATAAATGAAAAGCTCGGAATACCCATATGGGCTCCGAGCTTTTATGATTTGATATGAGGCTAATCCTTATCGTCGAATGGTTTCTTCAGTGCGACGTGCAGGAACTGTTTCCCTCTGTCTGATTTGTCGAAGTTCTCTTTTCGACATTTGACGTAGTTGGCTTTGAGGAGGCAAGTTCAATTGGACATTGCCACCGCGGCCTAGGTGTTCCGCATTCGCCGATTCCGTTGTCTGCACTGTTCGTTGCGCAGGTAGCGTATTCGATGTTTCTTCTTGTTGTGCCTGCATGGAGAGTCCCACGAATAAGGCAATGGCTGATGTGATGATCTTCTTCATGATTTCTATTTTCTATTCATCTACTCAAGTTTCAGGCCAAAGCAATTTAGCGATTCTCTTGATAGCTTTCAATTAGATTAAATAAATACCTCGTTATGGTGGCTGGATGCTCCTTGTGCAACGCATGAGAACCGTCGAGTTGTACATGCTGACTCATAGGATGCTCGTTCATGAAATCTTCGTGGTACTCCCAGAAATCCCATTGAGTTCCGGATAGGATAATCACTGGGATGTCGTTATTCGGTACTAATCCATCCACATACTTTCGGTTGTCCAAATAGGCTCTCCATTCGTTGATATCGCCTTGAGGAGAATTCGACATCGCCTCTTCGCCAAATTGGATGAAATTGCTCATCTCTTCTTCTGAGTATTCATCATACAAACGATTCGGACTTGGGTCGATGAGTAGCATTCCTACCACGGATTTGGGATTCTGATCGGCGAAATATCTGGAAATGTAACTCCCCATGCTGTGGCCCACTAGGATAAAAGGTGGCTCGATACTATTCTCGCTCAGGAGATGCTGAAGTTCTTCATGCATCCTCGGGATGGTCCGTTCCGCATGGGTGGAATCCGACGAACCGATTCCAGCTCGATCATAAGTAAACACACGAGCGAACTTCGAGAGGGTATCGATATACCCATCCCATTCATCATGCGTGCCCGCCATTCCACTTTCAAAGATGATGGTGACCGCTCCTTCACCCTTGATTTCAACATGTTGGGCAGGGAAATCAGCGGCAGGGTTACAGCTCAAAAAAGGCAGGAAGAGTAGGAGAAGCAGTCTTTTCATGATGTGAATCTACTCAAAGCGAAGCTCCCACAGTGTTAGCGTTTTCTTAAGGTCTTACTTGCACCGCTCTCATTTGATCGAACTGGCGCTGTAGCAAGTCGATGGGTTCTTTTCTATCCCCATCGTGCGTCATTACATTGATGAGCGTAGAAGGCATTCCTTCTTCATCTTCGGGTTGGGCTACTTTCAAAAATGCAAAGAGAGAGGACGTGCCATTTGGTGCGCATCGAGAGTCGGCTCCAACCACATTCGCGCCCTGCATGGCGGCCATTAGCCTCGTGGCCAAGTCTCCTTCCGTTCTTACAAAGCGCGCTTCCATGGAATCGAGAACAGCTGAACCGCTCAGGATATTCCCTTGAATGGCATATCCAGGGCCGATAATGTGACCGGTGTAGGCGTTGGTTGAATCACCCGTGTACGCCCATGCTTTAGCCGTCGTGTTGGTGAGGGTAACAACTCCATATTGGCGGAAGTAAGGGCGATCTTCCACGTCATTGCTCTCGAGCTCTGTGATAATTTGATCGGGAGCGAGACCCATTTTCAAGAATCGATTGGCTAGTTCTTGATTCTCGGGATTGTAGTAAGCCTGAGTATTTACAGCTCCAATACCTGGAACAATCTGACTCAAGAAATCGGCACGGTCAATGTCGAACTGAAACAAGTCGACACAAGACGCACCCGCTGCGCCAATTTCTCCTGTTCTGGGATCGACAGCTACGATGGAGAAGGTGTCTTGGGCCGTGAGCGGTACAGTAAATAAAGAAAGTAGGGTAAGTAGATATACGTGCTTCATAGATGTAAATATAGTATTCTGATTATCAGTTAGAAAGAGTACATTGCTGCTACTAACTAACCACCCTCGTAATGAAACCTATTATCTCAGCTTTCTGTTTGATTCTGATAAACCTATCCACTATTGCTCAGGTTGATTCGGCATTCGCGTTTGGTCTTCAACAGCAATTGGATGGAATTCGGAGTTCTTCAAGTATTGCAGGAATGGAGGTCACTTTGATTTTTGACAGCGGTTGCGAACTCAGTCTGACCTCCGGTGTACAAACGGGCTCAACGCCCATTGATACGTCAAAGCTCTGGCATGTCGCGAGCAATACAAAATCGCTTACGGCAACGGTTATCATGCTTATGCAAGAAGACGGACTCTTAGATATTGACGATCCTGTAGGTTTGTATATCAATACGAACAACTGGTCGGGAATCGACAGCAACCTGACGATTCGGAGCATTTTGAGTCACACTAGTATTCTGGGAAACGCTTGGTACGATGGGTCGCCACTTTGGACGGCCATATGGGGAGATCGTGACAGCCTCTGGAATGAAAGGGATGTTTTTCTCCCGCAGTTTCAGGTTCCCACGGCCAATCCTAATGGCGACTTTGAATACAATGCGTTCACAGGCTACACTCTTTTGGGTTTCATGATTGAAGAAATAAGTGGAAACGCTTATGCGGATGAAGTTGCAACCCGCATATTCACGCCAATGGGTCTTTCACGTTCTAAGCTGAGCAATGAAGGGGTGTCGATGAGTGAACTCAACGGTGTTTGGAGTGGGGGACAAGATCGAAGCACGTGGAGTCATACCTCATACCTGTCCACTCGCGGCGGCGGTGGGTCTTGGTGCACAATCTTAAGGGAATCGGCTAGATATTTTCACACGCTACATTTCGGGAGCGTGCTTTCTCCTTTGAGTATGGCGGAGACGCGCATGAAAGTGGACCAAACCCCTCAAATTGTTCCTGGGACCGCGTTGGGAAGTTTCGAAATTAACTACGGTTTAGGCAGTTGGATTTGGACCTCCAGAAGTGCTAGCGACACTATTGTTTTCTACGGGCACGGCGGAAATGGATTGGGATCTGTGATAGTAGCCGCCTGCCCGGAATATGGCTTTACGATGGCTGTTGTATCCAACGATTTTACAAAGGTGAATGAGAACAGTCTCGCTCTAATCACAATGTCTGATTATGTGATTGACAATATGAATTCACAGACGTGCCAAAACGTGTCCACTCCTGAGTTTGAGGCTATTTCTAGATTCACTGTCTATCCGAATCCGGGTGCAAACCTTTTAACGCTGGAATCCACGGTTAACGAATCATCGAAGTATCAAGTTATGACGTTGGATGGCAAGATCCTTCTAACAGGTGAGTTCAATGGCTCCAAGCGGCTAGATGTATCCAACCTTTCTTCAGGAATGTACATTGTGAAGTTCGTTGCTGGTGAAGAAGTGCACACCGTGCGCTGGGTGAAAGAATAGTTTCGGGAAGAAAGCTGTAGCTTTAAATCTAAACGTTTGATAATTTGACTGTCTCACTCTCCACCGATGAGTCGGAACAACGGTTTAATAATCAGTAAGAGAATGGGTAGGTTAATAATTGCCTTTTTGTTTATTGTCGGATGCTCAATGAGCCAAGACATAGATTCCATTTATTGTGATGATGGCAAGAGAAATAAATTTAGTGAAGCTGACAACTTCTTCGGTTCAAACGATTCTGTCGCTTTAGTTGGAGTTACGATTACCGATGCCATTTTTGATAGCTTTCCAAATGTGACGAGGATATATGGTCAAAGTTGTCGAATTTCAGATGACTTCAACTTTGATAAGTTAGAAAAATTGGAAGTACTAGTGCTGGGGGATTGTGTGTCTTCACATATAAAAATTGATAATCCATCACTTAGCATGATTCGAATAATTGGAGGTGAACATGATGAGATTACAATTCGGCAACTTGCCAATGGTGTTTATCTGGATGTAACAAACTCACGATTAAAGGTCTTGAATGGGTTAAACCCTGTGGAAAAAAGAATTGAGCATTTCTACTACACTTGTAATGAAGATATTTCAGGTCTTGATGAAGTTTGGTTTAAAAACTTAAAATCATATTCATTTGACCCGCAGTCTCTAACGTTGTTGCATTCCTCGGATAGCTTGCAGTATTATTTTGGTTATGGAGGAACTCTTGATTATTCTAACATTGATAGTCAAGAAAGAGAAATAACAGTGTTCCGGAAACGTGAATATGTTTTCCGTTATCAGATCTTTCGAGGTCGAGACTTCAGCCTTCCACATCCGACGTGGCTATAAATGTTGCTTAACTGTATTACTAGTCGGTGAAGCCTTCACAAGTAAATCAGGCGAGATGAGAACAATACTAGTACTGACCATATTTTGTCTCTTTTCTTGTAGTAAGACAGAGCCAAGGCTGAAGTCATATTTCACCAAAGTTGAAATTGATTCCGTAAAGGGGGTGGAGATGTTCAAATACACTTTTTACTTATCAAGCCCATTTGATTCAATTGTAAGAGTTTATTGTGATCTCGATTCAATGATTATTTTAAGTGCTATAGGTTGTTCGAATGATGGCTGGAGCCGCGCCATTTATAGTGTAAACCATAATCATCAAATCACACTTACTCCGCAAAAACATCAGAAAATTTACTATGCTACAGATAAGGATTTGAGGAATTGTGATAGCATTTATTTGGAATCCGGTCATGCAAGAATCATACTCGAGAATCGATTGGAAAAACCGAGATAGTTGTAATTAAATCGTTCTTTATGTCAATTGAAGAGACTTTGCACTGCTTACATGGTGATAGTCGGAGTCAAACAAACGACTTGTAACCAATTATGCATACATGCACAAAATCTCCTCGAGCCACTAAAACACTACACTTCTCAATCGACGAAGATTCCGAAATCTTACTTACTAATATTGCGAAGTAAGATGTGGTCTCATTGACCCATTTATTTGGAACTTACTATCTTCGAAATAGGATAGAAATCTGAGAGTTTCTCAGTGCAGATGGCTTCTCGCTATGAAGTTCTCAGAACTAGAAAAGACCGTTTTTCATAGATGAAATCTACGCGAAGAAGTGACCACTCTACAGCCGGCGAAAGAAAAGTTCGACTCCCGCACAGTTCTACGGGCTAGCCTTATCTTTGCTCTATGCAATTAACCATTTCCACGAAGGATCAAAGTCTTGTGGCTAAGACCTTCTTTGGCCTTGAAACCGTTCTTGCTCAAGAGCTTAAACAGCTCGGCGCAAGAGATGTGAAGCCGTTGAAACGAGCTGTAAAATTCACAGGAGATTTGGGCTTCATCTATAAAGCGAACCTTTGGGCTTCAACAGCACTTAGAATTCTTAGACCTATCGCGAATTTTGAGGTCAGACATCAGGACGATTTATATCGTGCGATGTATGAAATTCCTTGGGGAGAACTCTTCGAAGTGAATAAGTCTATTCTCATCGATTCTGTAGTTCACTCGGATATTTTCCCAAATACTCATTTCGCGGCGTTGCGCGCTAAGGATGGAGTAGTGGATCACTTCATGAAAAACATGCGCCGTCGTCCGAATATCGACAAGGAGAATCCGGATGTGGTTATTTCTATTCACTTGATTCGAAATAGATGTGAGATTTTCCTCGATAGCAGTGGGAGATCTTTGCACCGAAGAGGCTATCGAG
>JABXHW010000033.1 GCA_013373425.1 Flavobacteriia bacterium | reverse complement strand
GTACCCAGTACCCAGTACCCTCGACTAGGATTTCACCACATTACACCTTACTTTAGTTTAAGCGACCAATTCGCGCTCAATTACATTCATGGACGACACCAAACAAGCACAACACGACAGGGATAAAGCGGAGATCATCAATCGCTATAGAGCCCTCCTTCGCTCAATGGAAGGAAAGGCAGATGCGAAGGATAAGAAGATGGTTCGCAGAGCTTTCAACTTGGCCCTTGATGCACATAATGGTATCAAGAGAAAGAGTGGCGAGCCCTATATTTTGCATCCGATTGAGGTAGCTATTATCGTCGCTAGAGAGATTGGCTTGGGCCCGACGAGTATTGCTGCTGCCTTGCTTCACGATGTAGTTGAGGATTCCGACTATACTCTGGAAGACATTGAAAGAATGTTTGGTGAGAAGGTGGCTCGGATTATCGATGGCCTGACTAAAATGTCGGGGGTGTTCGATCAGAATATTTCAGCTCAGGCGGAAAACTTTAGGAAGCTACTGCTCACGATTTCGGATGACCTCAGAGTAATCTTAATCAAGATCGCCGATCGTCTCCACAACATGCGGACGATGGAAAGCATGCCACATCACAAGCAGCTGAAAATTGCTAGTGAAACGCTTTTCATTTTTGCCCCACTTGCACACAGGATTGGATTGTATACGATTAAGTCGGAGTTAGAAGACCTCTCCCTGAAATATACAGAGCCTGAAGTCTACCGCGATATCGCTTTGAAAATCAAAGCGAGTAGAGCGGGAGAGATGAAGTATCTCAAACGCTTCTCGAGTAAAATCCGAGACTCCATCAAGCGCGAGGATTTTGAATTCACCATCAAGGAAAGGACCAAATCAATCTATTCCATTCGTCGCAAAATGATGAATCAAGGAGTGACGTTCGATGAGGTGTACGACAAATTTGCCATGCGTATTATCGTTGATAGTCCGCCAGAGCGCGAAAAGGCAGATTGTTGGAGAGTTTACTCCATAGTTACCGACTTCTACCGCCCAAACCCCGACCGTCTGCGCGATTGGATTTCAGCCCCAAAGTCGAATGGCTACGAATCCTTACACACTACCGTCATGGGCCCAGACGGACATTGGGTGGAGGTGCAGATTCGATCCAAGAGAATGGATGAAATTGCAGAGAAGGGTTACGCGGCTCACTGGAAGTACAAAGAAGACCGTGCTACCAGTGACAATCTCGATCAATGGTTGACTCGCGTTCGTGATTTGTTGGAGAACTCCGATGCTAACGCTGTGGAGTTTGTAGACAACTTCAAGATGCAGCTCTTCAGTGATGAGATATTTGTATTCACACCTCAAGGAGACATGCGAAATCTCCCGAAGAACGCATCTCCGCTTGACTTTGCATTTGATATTCACACAGACATTGGTGTGCATACGCTCGGAGCTAAAGTGAATGGAAAACTCGTTCCGTTGAGCTTCAATTTGAGAAGTGGTGATCAGGTAGAGATCATCACATCTGAAAAGCAGAAGCCAAAAGAAGATTGGTTGAACTATGTGAAGACCAGTAAGGCCCGATCCAAAATCAAACAGTCGTTGAAAGACGACTACAACAAGATGGTGGATAAAGGCCGAGCCGTGCTCGAGCGAAAGTTGAATTTCATCAAGGTGAAAATGACCGAAAGCAATATCCAGCGAATGGTCAATCACTTTAACTATAAGAATCCTCAGGAGCTCTTCTACAAGGCCGGAATGGGCATCGTAGACAACAAGATGCTAAAGGAGTTCGCGAAAGAGACGCAAGGAGGTATCTATCAATATTTGCGTTCGAAAATTCGTCGACAGCCACAGAGTAAGACCGATGAGGTGAAAGTGTCGGACGGCTCCACTCTTGTATTTGGTCCAAATGAAGATGTACTGGAATACAAGTTGGCCAAGTGTTGTAACCCTATCTCAGGCGATGAAGTCTTTGGCTTTGTGACCTCCAATGAAGGAATTAAGGTTCACCGTTCGGACTGTCCGAATGCCATTAGTATGCAGAGTAAGTTCGCCAACCGAACCATTCAAGCGAAGTGGGTGAGAACAGAGGCGAGCTCGTTCAATGCGAATATTCTCATCAAAGGAATCGACACCGTTGGATTGGTGAATAAGGTAACTCAGATCATTTCGAATGACCTAAACGTGAATATCCGCTCCATTGGGATTGCCGGTGAAGACGGGGTGTTCGAAGGAAATATCCAAGTGATTGTAGAAGACCGTGTTCACTTGAATAACGTGATGGACAAGCTTAAAAAGGTAGAGGGTGTTGTAAGTGTAGAACGGAAATTCTCCAAGAGATCTTAGGTATGGCATTGGTTTTGAATGGTGCGCTGTAAATTCAAAACACATATTTAACTCTCTAACTTATGAAAAGAGCACTCTTACTCTTTGCAGGCTTAACTACTGCAACCCTACTCACCACATCATGCGCTTCACTCTTCAGTGAATCATCTTATCCCGTAAGAATCAATAGTGAACCGGCAGGTGCCGATTTTCGTGTTGAAAACCGAATGGGCGACGTAGTTTCCACAGGAACTACACCTACTACTGTCAATCTAAGATCCAGCATGGGATATTTCACCCGTGAAGAATACAAGGTCATTGTAGTGGATAGCAAGGGAATGGAGCACATTCAGCAGATCACATTCCACGTGGATGGCTGGTACTATGCCGGTAACTTCTTCGTCAGTGGCCCAGTGGGTTGGTTAATTGTAGATCCAATCACCGGCGCGATGTACACCATCGACGAACATGCACAAAATATCAACTTCAACTTAGGAGGCAGCGCTTCAGTAGACGATGCTCCACAAATGAATGTAGTTGACATCAATGAACTAACCGACGAGCAACGAGAAGTTTTGGTGTTGGTTTCGGAATGAAGTCCCCGGAAGAAAAAAAGCCCACTCGATCTACTCGGGTGGGCTTTTCTATTTTAAGTCTCTTCGATTCAATCAATCGCAGGCAACAATTTGCTGCTCACTTCGCCGAATCCGATTCGTACTCCTTCTTTCTCACAATAACCACGCATGATAACGGTATCATTGTCTTCAATGAAGGTGCGCTCTGAGCCGTCGTTCATTTTCATCGATTTCGTTCCATTCCATGAAAGCTCAAGCATAGAGCCGTAGCTATCTGGTGTTGGACCCGAAATGGTTCCTGATGCCATCATATCACCTGCGTTCACTTTACAACCGTTTACGGTGTGGTGAGCGAGCTGCTGAACCATGTTCCAGTACATGTACTTGAAATTCGACTTACAAACGGTTGCCGGCTCAGTTCCTTCTGGAGCAATAGCTACTTCCAAATTGATGTCGTAGTTCTTATCGCCTTTGTACTTCAAGTAATCCAATACTTCTGGTTCCTGCTTTGGTCCGGCCACGCGGAATGGCTCGAGTGCATCCATAGTTACAACCCACGGACTGATGCTCGATCCAAAGTTTTTAGCGAGGAATGGCCCGAGTGGAACGTACTCCCACTTTTGCAAATCGCGTGCACTCCAATCGTTGAAGAGGACCATGCCGAAGATGTACTCCTCAGCTTCATCTGTACTAATACGCTGCCCCATTGGCTTGCCGTCACCAGTGATGAACGCCATTTCCAATTCGAAGTCAACACGAACAGAAGGCCCGAATACAGGTGCATCTGCGTTTGGTGGCATGCGCTGTCCTTTCGGACGGTGAACCGGCTCTCCAGAGATTACAATAGTGCTGCTTCTTCCGTGGTAACCTACAGGGAGGTGAAGCCAGTTGGGGAGAAGTGCGTTATTTGGATCGCGGAACATGGTGCCCACATTCGTGGCGTGCTCGCGTGAGCTGTAGAAGTCAGTGTAATCTTGAGAGAAGATAGGCATGAGCATTTGCACATCTTCAACAGGGAATAAAATGCGTTGCTTGTGCTCTTCGTTATCGCGTAGCTCCGTATTGTCAGCATCAAAGATTTCTGCAATGCGATCTCTTACTTCACGATTGATTTCTCTTCCCAATGAAATGAAATCGTTGAGTGTATCCTGTAAGAATACATCGTCAGCTAGGTCGATTCCACTGAAATACCCGAGCTGTTGCATGGCCGATAAATCGATGGCTGTATCGCCAATTCTCGTGCCAATAGTGATGATGTCATCTTCCGGAATAAATACTCCGAAAGGGATATTTTGAATAGGGAAGTCAGAACCTTTTTCAACATTGATCCAACTGCGGCGATTTGGGTCGTTCGCTTTGATCATTTTCCTTTACTTTTGAGCGTTTGCTGTCTGATTTGATGCAAGATTACAACATAATATGGAAAGAGATAACACTATTTTCGACCTGATTCAGGATGAACGCGATCGCCAACTCAACGGACTTGAGCTCATCGCTTCTGAGAACTTCGTATCCGACCAAGTCATGGAGGCCATGGGGTCGGTATTGACAAATAAATACGCGGAAGGATATCCGGGTAAGCGATATTACGGAGGCTGTGAAGTAGTGGATCAAGTGGAGGATTTGGCGCGAGATCGTGCCAAGGCTTTATTTGGTGCTGAATATGTAAATGTTCAACCGCATTCGGGCTCTCAAGCCAACGCTGCTCTTTACCTAGCTGTACTCAAGCCAGGCGACAAAATCATGGGGTTCGATCTGTCACATGGCGGTCACCTTACTCACGGATCACCAGTGAACTTCTCTGGTAAGACGTACCAAACTTGCTTCTATGGAGTAGAGAAGGAGACTGGCCGAATCAATTACGATACGGTTCGCAAGACGGCGCTTGAAGAGAAGCCTAATCTCATCATCTGTGGTGCATCTGCTTACTCACGAGATATCGATTACGCCGAGTTCCGTAAAATCGCTGATGAAGTAGGCGCTTTGTTGATGGCTGATGTGAGTCATCCTGCAGGACTCATTGCCAAAGGCGTACTCAACGACCCAATGCCTCATTGCCACTTTGTAACTACCACCACTCACAAGACACTTCGTGGTCCTCGTGGAGGTATGATCATGATGGGGAAGGATTTTGAAAACCCATGGGGAATCAAGACACCCAAAGGAGAGATCAAAATGATGAGTGCGATGCTTGATGGAGCTGTGTTCCCAGGGACGCAAGGTGGTCCGCTTGAGCACGTGATCGCTGCTAAAGCGGTTGCTTTCGGTGAAGCACTAACCGACTCATTCCTCGATTATATCGTTCAAGTGAAGAAGAATGCGGCCGCCATGGCTAAAGCGTTCACCGATAGAGGATACGATTTGATTTCGGGTGGAACGGATAACCACTGTATGCTCATCGATTTGAGAAACAAGAACGTTACAGGTAAGCTCGCTGAGAATGCGCTTGTGAAAGCTGAGATCACAGTGAATAAGAACATGGTTCCATTTGATGATAAGTCACCGTTCGTTACAAGTGGTATTCGCGTGGGAACCCCAGCGGTCACAACAAGAGGATTGAAAGAAAGTGACATGGAGACCGTTGTTAGCTTAATCGATCGCGTGATTCAAAACCCTGAAGACGAAGCCAACTTGGCCGCCATCGCAGCAGACGTACACGCCCTCATGGAAGGTCGTCCTCTCTTCGCTTACTAAGCGACAATTAGACAAATAAGAATATTCTGAACATCCCATCCTCACAGGTTGGGATGTTGTATATTCAAGCATTCAACAGCTAAGATTTGTCTCTAAAGCTCACCATATCAGCTGCATATAAAATATTGGGGCTACCCGATGGTGCATCGATGGATGAGGTTAAGAAGACGTATCGAAAGCTCGCCAAGAAATGGCATCCCGATAGTTCTACTCATCCCGAAGCTGAAGTCCGATTCTCCCAAATTGCCATGGCCTATGAGCGCATTCAAGAGTGGGAGCGTGAAGGAAGACCAGAGGACAACCTCGCATATTTTCTTCTGCTCAAAAGGAAAGCTGAGGAGTACGAAGAGCGGAAGAAGAAAGCCTACGAGAAGAAACAAGAAATGCGCAAGCGTATCTTGAAGCTTCGTCGACAACAAGACAGAGAGCAACTCCGCCAATACAAGTATGCGTTTTATTTGCTTGTTGGTTTCGCCTTGGTCTATGTAACCATCACTCAAAGTATCAACCTGTACGAGATGTACAGGATCTCATCGAATCCTGCGGAAACTTTTGCGGTGATTGAAGAGCAAGATCGATACACTGTCTACTATGTATTCTACGTCGGGGATACGAGATATGTTAGCGATGCTAGAGTGCGCTATTCCAGAAACCACAACAAGAGTTTAAACGGCATGCCAATTCAGTTGCACGACTCCTTCAAAGTGAGGTACAGCAAGGATAATCCGGAGTACAACGAGATTGATTTTCAGTCACCTAGCCAAGAAACCTTGTTGCGGTACTTCAATAAGACCGAAATCCAATTGAGGAAGCTCTACCCCTCGAGTTTCGATTATCTATCCAACGAAACAGTCCATTCAGCCACCAAGTGTGTTGCCGTGAAGCTGTACGATGTTTTTGGGTTTGATGGCATGGCTGACCTCATCTATTACAATGAGAGCTTCTTGGAGAACGGGAGTAATAATTCGGGGACGTATGAAGACCTAGTCACTGATTCGAGGTTTGCTCAATGCTTTTCGTCGTGCAATGTTCCTATTCCTCAGGAAATTCAAGATCGATAAAGCCTTGAAGCTTTGCACGTAGGAGCGCGGTAGTTCTATATTTGCAAAAAATCAGATTCATGGCAGTTAAACCCAGCATTCCAAAAGGTACACGAGACTTCAACCCATTAGAGGTGAACCGTCGACATTACGTGATGAGCGTTTTGAGAGGTGCTTTTGAAGGATTTGGTTTTCAGCCTATCGAGACGCCTAGTTTCGAGAATTTGGACACGCTCACTGGTAAGTACGGCGAAGAAGGAGATCGCTTGATTTTCAAGATTCTTCGCTCCGGTGACTTTTTCTCCAAGCTTCCAGAAGGTTTGAAATCGGACTTTAGTCCGGCAAAATGGACATCTCATATTACGGACAAAGCGTTGCGTTACGACCTGACCGTTCCTTTTGCTAGATATGTTGTTCAGCACAGAAACGACTTAGCTTTCCCATTCAAGCGTTATCAAATGCAGCCGGTATGGCGCGCTGACCGCCCACAGAAGGGGAGATTCCGCGAGTTTTGGCAGTGTGATGCCGATGTAGTGGGAAGCGATTCTTTGTGGCAAGAGGTGGAGTTCGTTCAATTGTACGACCAAGCTTTCGATAAGCTGGGATTAGACGTTGAGATTCACATCAACAATAGAAAGATTCTTGCGGGAATCGCTGAGGTTATCGGTGCAGCAGATCGCTTAACTGACTTCACAGTGGCTCTTGATAAGCTCGATAAAATCGGTGCCGAAAAGGTGATCGAAGAAATGGTAGAGCGAGGAATTGACGCCGATAAAGCTGCTCAGCTAAAGCCATTGCTCGCTATGCAAGGCTCGAATACAGAAGTCGTTGCATTTTTAAGCGATTTTCTCAGTCAGTCTGAAATGGGACAACAGGGCTTAGAAGAGCTCAACTTCGTTGTTGATCAAGTGGATGCCTTAGGCTTGAAGAAGTCAGATTTAGTGGTAAACCTCACTCTTGCGCGTGGTCTTGATTACTACACAGGTGCCATCTTGGAAGTAAAAGCGAAGGGCGTTGAGCTCGGCTCTATTGGAGGCGGCGGTCGTTATGATGACCTCACCGGTATCTTCGGAATGGCAGGTGTTTCTGGAATGGGTGTGAGTTTCGGACTAGACCGAATTTATCTCTGCCTGGAAGAACTCAATCTCTTCCCAAAGGAAGTAACCAAGACTTCGGATGTCCTCTTCTTCAATATGGGAGATGAAGAAATGAAAGTTGCTCAACAGTGGGCTACCAAGCTTCGTTCAAAAGGAATTTCCGCAGAATGCTACCCCGATGCAGCCAAGTTTAAGAAGCAGTTTGATTATGCCGAGAAGAAGGGCGTGAGATATACCTGCATCATGGGTGATCGCGAAATCGCCGAAGGCAAAGCTCAGTTGAAGGATATTGTCAGCGGTAACCAGAGCATGCTCACTCTAGATGAGATGATAAATCAACTTAAGTAAGTTGCGGTTCTGGCTGGCAATAGCAGTTTTACTTTCGAGTTTATCGCCGCTACTTGGGCAGGAGATTTACACGTATAAGCTTTCTATTCAGGGAGTTAACACTGAGCATTTAGGGCAGCTTTCTCCTGGAGATTTGGGAGTTAAGTTTTTGATTACCGACCAGTTCAGGGGTGGAGATTCACTTTATGCTGAATTGGAATCAGCTCTTCCTACCCTGAATATTTCCATCGGCTATAGCGAGCCAAGGTTTTATATTGATACGGTTTACCAATTTGAGCTCTTTCCGGATTCTACAACATTCATTGTTTTAGAGAAACCCGTATACAGTATCGGAACGGTGGAAATTCGCACTTCGTTTACGTCTACTGTGGGTGCGGCTGGAGTCAATAGAAGCGATGGATATTGGTTGAATCGCGATCAACTGACTGCGCGATCGGCGAATACTCTTTCTGAATCACTTGATATCATCCCAGGTGTTCATGCGGTGAATACCGGGGTGGGAATTGCCAAGCCGATGGTGAGAGGTTTTGTTGGGAACAGAGTGCAGGTTTTGCAAAATGGCGTCACACAAGAAGGTCAACAATGGGGGATGGATCATGGATTGGAAATCGACCAATTCGCTACAGATAGAATCAAAATTGTAAATGGCCCAGCTGCGCTGGTTCGTGGGGCCGGATTGCAAAGTGGGGCAGTGGAAGTCTTCAATGACCCACCTTTCCGGATAGACGCTGGAGCCTTTGGTGAGATTCAATCCTTGTACAAGAGCAATAATAACTTGTTCGGTGTGAGTGGGAGGTATGGTTATCAAACCTTTGATGAAGATTCAAAGAAAACCATCTACGACCTCCGATTATCTATTCAAGACTTCGCCGATTACCGAGTTCCTGCAGATGGATTTATCTACAACGGATTTCAACTTGAATTGCCGGAAGGTATCTTGAAGAATACAGCAGGTAGAGAGTGGAATGGAACCTTTGGAGTCTATCGTCAGATTGATGATGAGAATACCATTCGGGCTACCTATTCTCATTTCGATCAAAGCATAGGGCTTTTTCCTGGTGCAACTGGAATTCCAAGGTCCTTTGATATTTCCAATATTGGCAATAGACGAGACATTCAGACCCCTTCCCAACGTGCACGCCATGATCGCATTGGAGTGAACTATGTGAACCGCAGCGGGAAGTACACTCGAACTTACACCCTCGGCCTACAGTACAACGATAGAAAAGAGCTATCTCGACCGCATGCTCATGGTTTGCTGTACATCGACTCCAATAATTTCGAGGCTTTGCATCTTCAACTGTTTACGGCAGAAGGAAAGTACGATTGGACTCGGAAGTCGTACGACAATGATTTAAAGTGGGGAGCGAGAGCGCAATACCAGAACAACCGGCAAGGTGGTTGGGAATTTGTTTTACCGAGTTTCAATAGGCTTGAGTCTGGTGTTTATGGCTATTACGGTTGGTCAAATGGCAATTGGAATCTGAATGCTGCAGCCCGTCTCGATGGTGCTGGAACCACAATCGAAGAATATGGTCAGCCGTGGTATTCACAACCCGACTCTATCGTTGAGAGAGTTCAGCAGTTCGACCGACTATTCATGATGCCATCGGCAAGCTTTGGATGGGAATTGGACCTTGATGAATGCGTTCTTAGCGGCCACACTGGGTTTGTTTCTCGTTTACCAGAAGCGAATGAACTGGGCTCGAATGGTGTTCATCACGGAACGTTTAGGCATGAAATCGGAAACCCTGAGCTCGATTCAGAGTATGGACTAAACCTAGATGTGTCGCTATATTTTGAGGAGAGCACGGATGAGTGGCTTTTCAAGAGTAAACTGACCACCTACGCGATGAATTACTGGAACTTCATCTACTTGAGTCCAAGTGGCAGCTTTAGTCCGCTTCCAGACGCAGGTCAAACCTATGTTTACGTTCAATCTCCAATGTTTCAATGGGGAGGGGAGGCTTATGCCGAGTTGAGTAGAACGCTCTCCGGGCGCAATCGTGCCTTGAGCTTAATCGGCATGGCCGACTTAGTCTGGAGCCAAAACTCGAGTACAGGTGAGTTTGTGCCTTTCCAAGCTCCACCATCTGTTACAGGGCTGTTGGAGTTCAGTTCGAATACCGGAAATTATGGAGTTGAGGTTCAGAACGTATTCTCACAAACGAGAGTCGCTCGAAATGAAAGAACCACACCAGGTTACACGCTACTCAATTTGTATGCATCTTATTCGTACAATGTCCCGAACTCGCTTTCCAGTTGGAACTTCTCTCTCAGAGTACAAAACCTAACCAATGTGGCGTATCTCCGCCATCTTTCTCGCTACCGAATCCTGAACCTTCCCGAGCAAGGTTTCAACCTAATCCTTCAGGCTAAGTATAGTTTCTAGAGGTTTTTGCAACAGTATTGCATTTATAAAGTAGATGTGTATATTTGCAACAGTGTTGCAATAATTGTATTTCATTCACACCACCTATTTATGAAGTTGAGATTCGGACTTTACTTACCGCTAGTCGCCATCGTGGCTTGTACAAGCGAGCAAATTGATTCTGAGGCACCAGAGTTTACGCAAGTAACTATTAATAGTTCGGAAGAGGAGCAGACGGTTCAAACAGGAACTGTTCTAAATATGAACATGACTGCAACCGACGATGAGAGCGTAGCGCAAATCAAGATTGATATTCATGAGGCTTTTGACGGTCACGATCACGGAAAGAGAGAACAGAGCTCTTGGACGTATGTCAATATCTTAAACACCAACGGACCAGCAGTGAATGTGAGCGATTCACCAACTATTCCAGCTGAAGTGGCCTCTGGACCGTATCATGCAGTTTTTAGAGTGCTAGATGACAATGGAAATGAAGGTGCATTCATCGAGCGAGAAATCGTAATCGAGAACGGCAGCCAGCCTATGATTCAAGTGAACAGTCCATCGGATAATGATTCGTTCACATTGGGACAAACAATTACGCCTACCGGCGCTGTGAATGATCCTGATGGTCTCAAAGAAGTTCACCTTGTACTACTTCATATCGAAGATCACCACGCTCACGCGGTAGATGAGCAAGAGGAGGACCTGACTACATCGCCGACTTCTTTTGACTTGAGCTCTATGCAAGTGACCATTCCAACGGATGAGGAACCTGGCGCATATAAGTTGTTAGTGAAGGCTGTGGATGTGTTGGACAACCACACGCTACATTTTATCGATCTCACTGTAACACAGTAAAAATGGACGCTTCAAAGATTCTAGGTAACCATCAGCTTCGATCTACGGCTATTCGTCGCAATGTGATTGAATTCATTTTGAATGAAGGTGCAGCGGTGAGCCATCAGGATATTGAGAAGGCATTGCCACAAGCGGATCGTGTTACTTTGTACAGGACGTTAGCCACTTTTGAAGAGAAGGGTATTCTTCATCAAGTTTTGGATGATGAATCCGTGAAGAAGTACGCATTGTGTGGAACGGATTGTGGTGGAGGACATCATCACGATGATCATGCTCACTTCAAGTGTGAGAAATGTGAAGAGACGGTTTGTTTGGATGAGGTGAGTATTCCTGCTGTAGGATTACCAGTGGGATACAGTCGAACTAGCGCAAACTTGCTAATCATGGGAACATGCAGAGCGTGTGCCTAAATTGAACCCGATACAAATGAAAAGGGCATCCTAATCTGGATGCCCTTTTTTATTTCGTTAGAAACTGACCCCAATACCGAGTCCGATTCGAAATCCTTCGTATTCTATTGGAACATTGTCGGAGCTTTCCCGACTGTCGTATCCAATTACATCATATCCAAAATTGAGTTGTACAAAGCCCGAAGCATTGTCTCCTTTGAGAAGCTCAGAGCGTACACGTGCTTCGAGAATAGACCACTGAACTTCCGGTTCATTAATATCCTCTGGTCCGGCTAGGGAACTTTGGAAGTACAATCCAACTGTGTTCACGTCTCTCGACGCTTCAATACCAATTTGATAACCATTTTGCCATACGGTAGACCCACCATATTCAAAAGTGCTGAATAGACCTTCGGATGTACCGGTAGCTCGAATCCCATTGCGGACGTAAGCCAAGGTGAGTAAGTTCAGTATTCTAGCACCCACACGTACTTGTTGCATGGTCATATCGCCTTCAAAATCGCGACCATCGGCAAGCTCCTCAATTCCGAACATATTTCGATAGGTACCACCTGCGTACAGTTCTAGCATGCTGCCGGAGCTCATTCCAGACTCGAGCAAAGAGTAGTAGAGATTGGCTTCTGCTTCAGGCCAGCCAAACTGTGCACGGTGTGTTTCACCATCGAGGTCGGGGGCAACATCTGCCACGATTGGCAAATTGACCATCCCGCTAACATTACCACTCAATTTATCAAGCTGAGCAAAAGCTATTGTGGGTAGGAGGAAAGTAAAAAGTGCAAGACTTCTATATTTCATGTTTATCATTTTTGGTTCTACTTAATAAGCGACAAGAAAAAAGGGATTCCGCACGTGATTTGCGCGAAACCCCTCGTGTTTATGGTGTTTTAGTTATTCGCGAATCTGTCCAGATCCGAAAACGAAGTACTTGTTGGTCACCAATTGTTCGAGTCCCAACGGGCCTCTGTGATGTAGCTTATCTGTAGAAATTGCCAATTCTGCCCCAACACCCATGGCACCGCCATCAGTGAATCGGGTAGAGGCGTTCTGATATACCGCGCCACTATCCACTTGCTCCATGAATTTTAAAGCGCGCTCGTTGTTTTCCGTCATAATGGTAGTACTGTGACCACCGCTGTATTGGTTGATGAAGTCAATTGCCTTGTCGGTACCGTCAATAGTACCTACCACACACTTCATCGCGAGAAATTCCTCGTACCAAGTATCCTCAGAAGGAACCGATGCAGCCTTCTCATCAATTTGAACTACTTCTTCGTCACCAAGAACTTCTACACCTGCATCTCTGAGCATGGCGTTGAGCTCGAGGATGCGCTCTTGATAGTTCTCCAACGATTTATCTACTAGTATTTTATCTAGCGCGTTACACGCGGAAATCTTGTCGGTCTTGGCGTTGCGAACTACACTCAAAGTGGAGTTCCAGTCCGCTTCATTGTCGATGTATAGGAAGTTATTACCTCTACCACTCACCAGAACCGGACATTGAGCATGTTCCTTTACGAAGGCAATCAAACGCTCGCCACCGCGGGGAACGATAAGGTCTAGTGGTTCAGATGGATTTTTCAAGAAAGCTTGCGTTTCTTCACGTGGGAGAGTCATCAAGCGAATCCATTCTTTATCCAAGCCGTTTTCCTCGAGCGCTTTGTGCCAAGCTTTTTCGAGGATTACATTACTGTTTTTGGCTTCCTTACCACCTTTCAATAGGATCTTACTGTTCGCCTTGAAGGCGAGTACAGCCGCCTCGATGGTCACATCTGGACGAGATTCGTAAATGATTAGAATGGTTCCGAATGGAGCAGTTTTATTCTGAATCTTCAATCCATTCTCCAATGTTCGTTCTGCTTTGATTTTACCCACAGGGTCAGGCATGTTGCGCACTTGCTTAACGGCGCTGATCATGCCGTCTACCTTGGCATCATTTACCACCAATCGGTCGTACATCGCACGGTCGTTTGGGTCGAATGCATCGAGATCTTTCTTGTTTTCAGCAATGATTTCGTCTCTCATTTCATCGAGAATGCGAGCCATGCTGTCCAAGACATCATTCTTTAATTCTGTATGTAAGAGTTGCATATCTATGTAACTGTTTAGTGTTGTATTTCGGCTTTCTTTCTGAATACGGTACCTACATCTTTACCATCGATGATGTCGAGAATGACATTATCCATTTTGCCATTGGCGATGTAAGTAGGGATGTCCTTTGATGCGGTTTCTTTCGCAATCTTCACTTTGGACTCCATTCCGCCTCTACCTTGATGTTCATCCTTTTCTGAATCTTGGATGTACTTCTCAATATTCTGAGCAGGTGTCACTTCTGGAAGAACTTCTGAGTCTTCATCTTCAGGGTGACCGGTATAAAAGCCGTCAATATCGGTTAGAATGATCATCATGTCTGCTTTCGTGAGCTCTGCCACAAGAGATGCGAGCTCGTCGTTATCGGAGAACATGGAATGCGATACGGAGGTAGCGTCATCCTCATTGGCGATTGGGATAACTCCTTGTGAGATAAGGCCTTCGTAGCAGTTGATCATGTTTTCCCGGTGAACACCAGGATTAAAATCTCTTTTGGTTGCCAACACCTGAGCGCTGGTCAATCCATAATCATGAAAGAGTTGATAGTACATTCGCATTAAGCGTGGCTGCCCGATAGAGCTAAATACTTGTCGGCGAATGTTAGGATCTTCCACTGTACAATCTCCTAGGATTTCTTTGCCAGCTATGGCTGATCCACTCGAGATGAGTATAGTGTGAATGTCGCGGTCATAGAGTTCCGCAATTTGTTTGACTAGACTTTCTAGTACTGGACGAACAATTCTGTCGTCTTTGTTGGTCATTACGTTGGTTCCTACTTTAATGACCACTCTTTTCGTCTCCATATTTAGGGATTACGAATAGAAAACACCGCATTGTAGCGCGGCGACTGCGATTCTCGCAGATTATCTTACGATTAAGTGAGTTTATTCTTTTACTGAGGACTCTTCCCCAATCTCAACAGCTCTGTGGAAGGCGGCGAATGCGGCCTCGTGGATGAGTTTGTGAACATTGTTGTCTTCGAGACTATCGAGTGCTGCTCGCGTTGTTCCGCCTTTAGAGGCTACGCGATCCATCCATCCTTGTGGAGATAAATCCTCTTGATTGAAGAGCTCAACGGCTCCTTCAAAGGTGCTACTTACGAGCATCTTAGAGGTCCTTTCTGTGAATCCCATGTCACGTGCTGCGTCCATCATAGATTCCATAAAGAAGAAGATATATGCAGGACCACTACCTGAAATACCCGTTGACGCATCAATGAAGCGCTCACTGCTTACGTGCACCGCTTTACCCGTGGTACGAAGCAAGTTTTCAATGGTGAGCAGTTCCACTCGGCTTACAGATTCTGTCTCAGTGAAAGAGGTCATTCCTTTACCAACTTGCGCTGGAAGGTTAGGCATAGCGCGAATCACCTTTGCTACACCGAGGCTCTCACTCATGTAGTCGAGCGTCATACCTGCCATAATTGAAACGAAGATTTGATCGTCATTGACGAGCGGCTTCATCTCGGCAAATAGTTCGTCGGCGTGGTAAGGTTTAACTGCGATAAATACGATATCTGCCTTAGGGAGGCAGCTTTCGAGATTGTCGTGTACGTCGTAGTGACCTAGCTTTCTCAGCATGTCTCGCTTTTCGGGACTCGCATCGTAAATCAGCAATCCCTTTTTGTCTAACATCGGAGAACCTATCATCCCTTCGGCGTAAGTGAATCCCATGTTTCCGGCTCCAATTACCAGAACTTTCATGTATAGTGTTTTGGTTAGTACTCGCGGTGACAGATTATCTGACACGCGCTTCGAATCACACTGCCAATGGTGCAAAGTCCATGCGATAGTTTGGTAAAGGCGCAGATTCTGTTGAAATTTTCACACCTTTAAATGCTTGTTAATCAGAGATTAAAGAAGCTTGTTTGAACAAATGTCAGCCGATGATTTCTCAATATGTCATGACTGTCGATCCTGCAGGAATTCGGTCATATCGGCACAAAACGTGCTGAAAAGGCAGTTTGGTCAGACCAATTCGGCCACCATACATCTAACGCTGCCTCCACCGTATTGTTCAATAGTGGGTACTGGGATCGGAAGGAGAGAGGCGTGATTTCTTAGTGCGAATATCTGTTCTGTGGAGAGGGCTCTTCTGGCGGTTGAGGAGAGAAGGATGCAGTTTGATCCACTTTGATTCTTCACCTCAAACATATTTCCAACAAACGATTTCATTTGCTCTTCGTTGAACTCAATCGATTCTTTTCCTGCGTTCTCTAAGTATTCATGAATTCGCTTTAAGTCTGATTCATCATGAATCACTTCAGGGCACCAAAGGAGGAAGTGCTCCCCCACACACATCATAACATTTGTATGATAGACAGGGATTCCTGAGGAGTCAATCGCGGTAAAGTCTAAGAGTGAATAACCCAAGCGATCGCAGAGTTCGCGAGCCACATCTACGCTCGATCTGGCAGAACGAGCCATGAATGCCACTTGATTGACGCGATCAAATACCAGGCTTCCAGTACCTTCAAGAAACATATTCTTGTCCTCAAAATGAGTCAAGTCTATAGCCTCACTGTAATTGAATTCGGCCTGAAGGCTCTCCACGATATCCGACCTCCTTTCTTCTCTTCGATTCTGAGCTAACATAGGGTAGAGGACGAGTCGTTCCTTCGAGTGGGTTGAAAACCAATTATTTGGAAAAACTGCATCCGGTTTAGGAGGAGAGTCAGAATCCTCAAATACCACATGTTCTATCCCATGAATATTCAATACTTGAATCATTCGATTGAACTCGTCGATAGCCTTCTGATGAACTTTAGCCTGACTCGTTCCAGATTGAAATGCGTTGCTCTCGGCGGTCTGAGGGTTGTACCCGAAGTTCTTAGGTCGAATTAAAAGGAGCATAGCACAAGACTTTACCTACAAGGTAATTAAAGTGCCACAGTCGCCAAGTAGGAATTGCCTGAATTATAGGCCGAAGACACGAGCATCTACGAAGAATAAGCTCCTTACGTTGATGTCTATGTCAGAATTTGGAATCTCGTCGGTGATCACTTGTACACGCAAGTCGTAAGTTGATTTACGCAAATATTCTGTGAGATCAACACCTGTAACGTTCAAGTCAACAGACTGACCTTGTCCATTTGGCAAGTCTTCACGCTCTGCTACAAGAACCTCTGGTAAATCCTCAGCTTCAATATAGATGCGGATGGTCTTGAGGAAATCGAAATTGGCAGAAACAGGGTTTACAATACTAAGAGTGCATTCGTCTAAGCGAATTTCTTCGATTAGATCCGCTCTGGTGTTGTTGTTCTCAAATGTTGATGAGGCGTTGGTCTCCACATCAGGAGTGAAGAGATTGATGGGCAAATTGACACCTGAAGCTGCGGGAATAGTTACTTCAGAGTTGGTCTCAATGGTGAATTGGGTCAACTCTCGAGCCTTTTCACATGAAGAAAATGCGAAAAGAAGAAGTGGAAGAAGTAGCAGTTTTTTCATCATAATTCTCTCTTGGACGCGAAGTTACAAAGATGACAACGCATTTCAATCAATCTAACCATATACGTTGATATTCTCCATCTGGATCGTATCGTTCGGCTTGAAGTTTTGTGTTGAAGACGCGGTCCTTTCGCGGATCATTGCCCGTGCCTGAAACGTACGACCAATTGCCCCAGTTGGAGGCCACATCGTAATCGATTAACATCTCTTCAAAGTAGGATGCGCCCCATCTCCAGTCGATTTTATACTGATGAACAAGAAATGAGGCTACATTTTGTCTACCGCGATTACTCATGAATCCTGTACGCTTCAGTTCTTTCATATTCGCGTCAACAAATGGATCTCCTGTAGTTCCATCAATCCATTTTTTGAACAATCCAAAATTGTGCTTCCAGTCCCGCGCATATCCCTTCCAGCCAAACTCAGCGAAGAGCTCATGACTGTGCTTAAGTGCCACGAGTTGAAAGAAGTCGCGCCATAGAAGTTCGAAAATGAGCCAATATGTACTGTCATTTGCACCTACTTCATCTTCGTACTTCTTTACCTCTTCCAAAATGGTTCTAGGTGATATGGAACCTGTGGCTAGCCAAGGACTAAATTTCGAACTGTAATCTGCCCCGACAAGCCCATTTCGAGTTTCCTTATAAGTGCTAAGGGCCTGCGAGTCCCAAGTATAATGACGTAATCTTTCATTGGCAGCCTTTTCACCTCCTTTGAATTGCAGTACGGCTCGCTCATCGATAGAGGAGGGCTGTATTCTTAATTCGGAGAAAGATGAAAGACCAGGCGAATCCATTCCGGAAATAGGGGAGAATTGCTTTTGAACAGATTCAACAGTGGTTGGGTAAGTGTGATATTTCTCAATTTTCCCACGAAATGGGGTGAATATGTTTGGAAGCTTCTCAATGGTGAAAGGGAGATTATCTATATCCACCAAAGTGTGACCCCAACGAGACATTACTTTATCGGAGCCAAGAAGGGATACAATCGCTTTCTCATCCCCAATTTCCTCGTGTCCCACATGCTTTGTGAAGCTGAGGAAATCGCATTCGTACTCGGTAAAACTTGAAGCTATGAGCCCGACGGTGTTTCCTTTTAGAATGATGAGCTGACCACCTATGGAAGCAAGACCCACTTTCAAATCTTCTAAGCATTCCCAAATAAACTGAGCACGGTAACCCGAGATTCGAGGTCCATTGTGAATCCCTTCCTCGAACCAACGCTCATCAAAGACATATAGCCCAATCAGTTCTGTTGCCTCCCTCGTAGCTGCTAGCAGGGCAGGGTTGTCGGTCAGACGTAGGTCATTTCGAAACCAATGGAGTACTCTCATAAGTTGTCTAGGTTTTCTAGAATTCTTTCCGCTCGCTCCAGAAGTGCGTTCTGCTTGTCAACGCCCATTTTATCCCAAGTTCGGTACATCATACCGACCCTGTGATTATTTTCTAGTCGGTCTCTATTTCTTGCGTAGAAATGCCAATAAAGGCTGTTAAATGGACAGGCATCATCCTCCGTTTTCTTTGATTTCGAATAGTAGCAGGAGTCGCAGTAGCTCCCCATTTTACCGATGTAATTGGCACTTGAAACATAGGGTTTGGTACCAACAATTCCTCCATCTGCAAATTGGCTCATACCGCGAGTGTTGGTAATCTCCACCCATTCAAAAGCGTCGATGTATATCCCTAAATACCATTGATCAAGTTCATCGGGGTCTATACCCGCGAGCAGAGCAAAATTGCCCGTCACCATTAGCCGCTGTATGTGATGTGCATAGGCGTATTCCAAGCTTTGCTTAATCGCGTGTTTCATACACGCCATTTTAGTTTTGCCATCCCAATACCACGAAGGCAGGGGAGTGTCATGATCAAAAAAGTTCTTATCGGCGTATTCTGGCATGTGCGCCCAATAAACACCTCTCATGTATTCTCTCCAGCCCAATATCTGTCGTACAAAACCCTCAATTTGTGCAATGTCTATTTCAGATTTGAACTTTCTCCACTGAGCAATGGCTTTATCGATTACTTCAGAAGGAGAGATCAGCTTGATGTTCATGGAGAAGCTAAGTCGACTGTGGTAAATCGACCAACTATTCGGAGTCATTGCGTCCTGAAATTTGCCAAACCAAGGAAGTGCATTTGAAACGAAGTACTCCAGGAGCTCTAAGGACTGCTCACGTGTGGTAGGCCATCCGAAATATTTAGCCTGGACAGTGCCCATAGTTTTAACACCTGCATCTGTTATCTCATCTTGAATGGATTGAAGGTCGGTGTTGAATTCAAGCGGAGCTATGGGTTGATGCCCGTCTGGAAGTGATTCTCTATTGCTGTGATCGTAGTTCCACTTATCACCTTCAGGGCTATCACCTTCCATCAGAATGTCGAACTTCTTTCGCAAACTCCGATAGAAACTCTCCATCAGATAGGTCTTCTTCCCTTCGAAGAAGTCTTTCAAATATTCCCTTTGCGTGAAGAAGTGCTCTGTGTCGAACACATCGGTCTCTATGCCTTTCTCGTTCAGTGTTTCCGCATACTTTGACATCAGAATGTCGAGTCGATATTCATCGGGAAGCATGTACTCAAAGCGATTCACGTTATGTTCATCGAGGAGCGAGTCAATGTTATCGGGAATGTCTTGAGTGTTGCTTGAATCCCCAATTCTGAAGTATCGAACTACATGGCCACCTTCCTCAAGCTTTTCGGCGAACGACCTCATCGAGGCGAAGATGCCCATCACTTTTTGGATATGATGTGTAGTGTAATCGGTCTCCTGCCGAACTTCCATTAAAGTGTAGATCACATCATTATTCACCTCCTTAAACCACGAGTGTTGGATATTGAGTTGATCTCCTAGAATGAGTCTAATGGTCTTCTGATTCGGCATTTTTGAGTTTACTTCGATTTCTACGGCAACGCTCGCTGCAGTATTTTACTTCGTCCCAGTTTTTTTTCCATTTTTTACGCCACGAGAAAGGGCGGTTGCAAACCGGACACATCTTCTCTTCCTTCATGAACCAATAACCCAAGAAATGGAGTAGAGTTTAACTACTTGCTTGTATTATTCGGATCCGCGATTGTACGTATGGCGATTCAGAATCCTTTGTTTATCCGCTTTTACGGCCGAATTTGCTTTTCGCGACCACAGCCTCTTTCGTGCTTCTTTTGCGGCGGATTCTAAATCGATAATTGGAGCAGGATACTTGAGCTCATCCATTCCAAATCCGATGAGGTCAATAGAGGTCAGTTTCCAGGGCTCATGAATGAATGGTGCGGGTATTGGCTTCAATTCGGGCACCCACTTTCTGATGAAATCTCCATTTGGGTCGTGATCCTGAGATTGTTTCACAGGATTATAGATGCGAATGGTATGAATGCCTGTTACAGCAGCTTGCATCTGGAATTGCGGATAGTGTATCCCAGGTTCAAAATCAAGGAAGAGCTGAGCAAGATGATTCACTCCCGTCCTCCAATCTTGATTCAGATGATGTGTAAGGAATGAAACCAACATAGACCGCATACGGAAGTTGATATACCCGGTTCGCTGAACACAACGCATGCAGGCGTCAATCAATGGAAAGCCTGTTCTACCTTCCTTCCAAGCATCGATGAACTCTTGATTGTAATCGAACTGAATGTCAGAGAATCCGCGATTCAAATGCTCAAACTCCATTCTGTCCTCCATTTCAAATTTCTGAATGAAGTGACAGTGCCAACGAAACCTCGATAGAACGGCGGTCACGTCTCTTTTGTGTGAATTCAAACGGGATACCTTCTGATAAGCTTGGCGAATACTCAAATTTCCATAGGCGAGGTAGGGAGAAAGTCGTGAACAGTGATACCTGCTCCTTTCCGGCTTTGAGATATTCCGATTGTATCCAATGTAGCGATCATTTACAAAAGACTTGAGATATCGATGTGCATTGTGCTCACCTCCAGGCTGCATACCTGTATTGCCTATGGATTCAAGGGTTTCACGTATGTTCACGAATCGAAAATCACTATAATTTTCAATTTTGGGTGCTGGAATGGCACGCTCCGCTATCTGCTTTAAATCGACTTCAATTTGTGGGGCTTTCATGGTTTGATACCATCTCTGCTGCCAACCCTCTCGATTTTTCAATCCCCGTTCTACACCGTTTGAAGGAAACTCTGTCCAGCGGATGTTTTGGTCCTCAAGCCATGTCAACAATTCTCGATCTCTTGCATAAGACCAAGCCAATCCGGTTTCTTCATGACTAAATACTTCCGTGAAATTAAGTTGAGAATGCAATGCTTGAAACACAGAAATGGCATTTCCGTGCATCGTCCAGATTGTGATTTGGCCAAGTTGAATGTTCAGGTCATTCAAACTTTGATATACGAAGTGAAGATGCCTATCATCAAAAGTGGGGTGTGAAATCCACTCTGGCTCTATGATGTAGAGGAGAATTAGTTTCTTACTTCGATTTACAGCGGCCTGTAATGCCGCGTTATCTCGAAGACGTAAGTCGCGTTTCAACCAGTATATTCCAACTTCATTCACCTAGACGCGAACAGTGCTCATTCCACCATCAACATTGAGTACTTGTCCTGTTACCCAGCCGCTCTTTGAACTTAACAAATAGGTGCATGCATTTGCGAGGTCCTCAGTGGTGCCCACGCGTTTCAGTGGATGTCGGTCAGCGCTGGCTTCACGTCGCTTATCGTTGGATAGCAGATTTGATGCAAGGGGAGAGTCTGTAAGTGAAGGCGCTACCGCATTGACTCTAATATTTGGTGCAAATTCGGCCGCCAGACTTCGGGTTAGTCCTTCAACAGCACCTTTTGCCATTGCGATGCTACTGTGGAACGGCATTCCTTGAGAAACGGCTACAGTGCTGAATAGGACTATTGAGCCGTTTCCACTTTTCTTCAAGGCAGTTTGAGCGTGACGGATAGCTCGAACCGCCCCGAGTGCATTCACCTCGAAATCATGCATGAAGTCATCGTCTTTTAATCCGCGAAACGGCTTTAGATTAATTGTTCCAGGGGCGTATAGAAGTCCATCTAGCTCAGTCGGAAGCTCGATTTGATCTACTTCTTTGGCTCCGTCCAATACGTGATGGGCGTGCTTATCAGAAGTCTGACCGTTCCATTCATTGCGACTGACCGTGATGATATCATGTCCTTCGCTTAGCAGTTGATGGACCACTTGGTTTGCAATTCCTGAAGTTCCTCCTACGATCAAATATGTCATGTTGCTCTTTCTTTTTCGACTTAACATTGAAGCCTGCATAAAGTTTGAACACAAGTACAATCATCAAGCACCTCATAAATGCGTGTTAAAATGCGGAACAGTGGGGACCAGCACGTTACTTTTGAAGCATGACTACAGGGAACTCTAGGTATCTTATTGGGTTGATCACACTTGCTTTGATTGGCTCTATCGCGCTCCAGGTCTGGCTTTTTTCGAATGCCCTTGAAGTGCGAAGAGCTCGTTTCAAAAGTGATGTCCTCGACGCTATGCGCAATGCGGGAGAGCAAATTGAGGGGGTCGATGCTATGCGTCTTTTAGATTCGGAGACGAACTTTCGTCCTTGGCTCACAGAGCAGATTCCCGAGGTTTTCAGTGTGGTCGATAGTGCTCAACAATTAGACATAGAGGCTGCCCAAGACCAACTACTTCTTTCTCAGAGTTCGGCTTTGGAAGAGGACTTAGCGGACAGTGGTTCATTCTACACCTTCCGATATGAAGCCGATACCACCTATTTCGCACCCGGTGGTCCACTTCGAGTTGAGGTAAGTCAGGAGGGAGCCGGCCGGAGAAGTGTAGATGGCAAGATTCGTTTGTACTTAGGGCAGATGCAACGTGTTGAAGAGCGCGTGCTCACTATGGATACGGTGCTTCAAACGTTTGTTCGAAGCTCAGTGAGAGATTGGGTACCTATTGATTCACGATTTGAGAATGAGTTGATCGATTCAATTATCAGAGCTGAATTGGAGCACAAGGGTGTGGGAGCCGAGTACCAATATGCAGTTCAAGAAGGAGATTATCTCACAGCCTTGAAAAGTGAAGGCTTTGACGAAGAAGCATCAAGATCAAATTACAAGGTTCCGATTTTTAGAAGCGACCTGTGGGGTTCGCCGAGATTCCTTCTACTTCAGATGCCTGGTCGAGAAGCTTATATCTATGGTGAAATGTGGATGATGTTCGCGTTGAGCATCCTCTTCACCTTGGGAGTGATTATCACCTTTTGGAGTACGATTCGACAGATGTTGCGTCAGAAGAAGATCAATAGCATCAAGAACGACTTCATCAACAATATGACGCACGAGTTCAAAACACCTTTAGCTACTATTAACTTGGCTATCGATGCGTTGAATTCACCGAAGCTTTCGGAAGATGTTGACAAGCGAAAACACTACACCAACATTATCAAAAAGGAGAATGAGCGAATGCACAAGCAGGTAGAGCACGTGCTTCAGATGTCGCTTTTAGACAAGGGAGATATTCAATTGAAGAAAGAGGTGACTCCATTGTTGCATGTGGTTGAAGATGCATGTACGCACATGGCACTGGCAATTGAAGGGCGTGAAGGCGTTCTCACAACCGATATCCCTGAGGATGTCAAAGTCTCACTCGACTTGCATCATTTCACCAATGTTCTCATCAATATTTTGGACAATGCTGTGAAATACTCAGTTAGTGCTCCTGAAATTTCAGTTCGTGCTGCTGTCGAAGGAAATAAAGTCCAACTGTACATTCAGGATAATGGCATAGGGATGTCTAAGGATGTTCGGGAGCACATCTTTGATCGATTCTACCGAGCAGAGAGGGGAAATGTTCACACAGTTAAGGGTCATGGACTTGGACTAGCGTATGCCAAGGAGATCATTGACATGCACAACGGAGAAATTCGAGTGAAGAGTTCGGTTGGTCAAGGAAGTACTTTCATAATTACCTTAGATTTGGCTTGATTTTACACAATGTGTCAAAGACTAAGCATTCATGAAAGTCATTTCCGAGCCTTTAAAGGACTGTTTTCTACTTGAGCCTACTGTTTATGGCGATCACCGAGGGTATTTCTTTGAATCTTATAACGACCTGATATTCACAAAGTTAACGGGGTTGAGTCCTGTATTTGTTCAGGATAATCAAAGTAAATCTTCAAAGGGAGTTCTCCGTGGCTTGCATTTTCAAATAGGAGAAGCGGCTCAAGCTAAGCTTGTTCGAGTAATTTCAGGCTCTGTATGGGATGTGGCTGTGGACATTCGTCCAAATTCGCCTACTTTCAAAAAGTGGTTCGGGGTAAAATTATCCGCTAAAAATCATCAGATGCTTTTTATTCCTCGTGGATTTGCACATGGATTTATTACTCTAGAGGACGACACCATTTTTTCTTACAAATGTGACAACCATTATTCTCATAGTCACGAGCGCGGCATTCATTATCGGGATATGGAATTGAAAATTGAGTGGCCTATTGACGATATGGATGTAAAATTGTCTGAGAAGGATATGATTCTTCCTGAGCTCCACGAAATCGAATCGACGCTATGAATGTACTTGTCACCGGTGGGAATGGGCAATTAGCGACATGCATCAAGGAAACTTGGAAGCCTCTCGAAAATGAAAGATTGGAGTTCATAGCCTCTCGTGATATGAACATCTACAAAGTGGAGAGTTGGGAGAAGCTTCTTAAGGGAAGAATGATTGATACGATTATTCACACGTCTGCATATACAGCTGTTGATAAAGCCGAAGATGAACCAGAATTGGCAGAGAAAGTCAATGTTACTCAAGTTAAAGCCCTAGTAAAAGCGGCAAAGACTGTAGGAGCGAGGATAGTCTACATATCGACTGACTTTGTTTACGGGGCTACTTCTGAAGAAGTTCCAAGATCAGAATCGGAACAGGTAAGTCCAGAGAGCGTATACGGCAGGACCAAGTTCCAAGGGGAAGAGGTGGTGAGACAATCCGGACTTTCTCATTTAATCATCCGCACGAGTTGGCTTTATAGCAATATTGGAAATAATTTCTTGAATACGATGATGCGCCTATTGGGTGAGGGTAGGGACCTCAAGGTGGTCAACGACCAGCGCGGCACACCTACTTCCGCATACAGCTTGGCACATTTTGTCCGCGACTATCTGCGCTCGGACTATCGCTTGGGGTTAATGGATAAGGAAACTATTAATTTCTCCAACCGAGGAGCCACCACCTGGTACGAATTCGCCACTGCAATCAAGCGCATTGCCAACCTCCCCGGTTCAGTATCGCCCTGCACCAGCGAAGAGTATCCTCAAAAAGCTAAGCGTCCATATTACTCCGTTATGGATTTGACGAAGTTAGAAGCCACAGGCTGGGAGAATGCGGCTTGGGAGGAGGAGTTGAGGATGGTTGTGCGCTTTAGGTAACGGGTGACGGGTTACGAGTGGCGAGTCACGTTTAGTGGGTAAAGACAAACATGCGGAAAGGGATTCTGATCAGAAGTGCAAATTGGAGAGTATAAGGATGGCTACTACCAGTTTTCGACTGAAGCTTTCAATTTGTGGAGCATTCTTTGAATCACCTCAGCTTCTGATTTCCAGTGTTCTAGGTTTTCGTGAGAAGGGTAGATTGAATGTAGGACCACGAGCTGGGATGAAAGTTCCGCCGCGGAACCTTTAGCATAGGTTAGAAATCGATTAAAGTCTTTTTTTGAGGAATAAGAGGAGCCCTCAGCTATGTTGCTTGAAATACTTAGAACACATGCGCAAATCTGTTCACTCAATCGGTAGGGTCTGAGTTCTGAGGCATACGGAATAACCTGTGCCGCTAATTTTACCGCTCTTTGGTAGACGACTAAATCTTCATAGTTCATTGTATCGGAGTTTGGTTAGTGAAATTTAGGGAGGAAGGCTGGATTGTGTTAGAATCTCACTAGAGAACTTGCTCCTTTAGGCTCAAACCCGTTACTCGAAACTCGTTACCCGTCACTCTTCACCTTGCCAAAAAAATGTCAAACTTCCCCTCTTCATTTTAACATTTCCCGTCCTGTTGTACTTTCACAAAAACGACACACATGAAGAGAATTTTGCTCGTAGAGGACGATGAGGCTTTTGGACCGATGTTGAAGGATTTCCTCGAGTTGAATGAATACGAAGTAGAATTAGCGGTGAATGGAGACGAGGGCTTGTCGAAATTTGCTGATGGTTTGTGGGACCTGTGCATCTTAGATGTGATGATGCCCAAGAGAGATGGGTTTTCTACGGCGAAGGAAATGCGAAAAGCCAGACCTAATCAACCTTTGATATTCCTCACTGCAAAGAGCATGAAGGAAGATATGCTGGAAGGATTCCGCTTGGGGGCCGACGACTATCTGACCAAACCCTTCGATACCGAACTCCTACTCGCCAAGATTCGAGCTATTCTTCATCGTCAGCCTGGGCAATCGAAGCAAGAAGGAGATAAGCACCATATTGGAAAATACGAGTTCGACCCGCGCTTGCGAATTCTCACACTGAATGGAGAAGAGCGAAAACTATCCCCAAAAGAGTCTCAATTGCTAGATTTGCTCGCACGTCACAAAAACGATTTACTTCCAAGATCAGTGGCTCTCGTGAAGATTTGGAAAGATGAAAACTACTTCACGGGTCGATCTATGGATGTTTATGTGGCTAAATTGCGGAAGTACCTATCAGAGGACAAGGCCATTGAAATTCAGAACGTTCATGGGGAGGGATTTATCCTGGTTATAAATTAACCTTTGATTAAATTCATTACTTCTCCTTTTGTGAAAAGTCATGTACCTTGCGGCCTCTTGATAAGTAATTACACTATTTCCGAGCTCTATGAAGGTTGATTTGATCGCGGGTGCACGTCCGAATTTTATGAAAATTGCCCCTATTGTGCATGCTATTATAGCGGCCAAGAACAGAGGTGAGGATATTGACTTTCGATTAGTGCATACCGGTCAGCACTACGATAAAAACATGAGTGGAAGTTTTTTTGAAGACCTCAATATTCCGGAGCCACATGAGAATTTGGGTGCTGGCGGGGGGACTCAAGCTGAGCAAACCGCCAAGATTATGGTGGGATATGAGGCGCTTTTGATGAAAGAGCCATGTGACATTTGCTTGGTCGTTGGAGATGTGACAAGCACTATGGCATGTTCGATTGCTGCTAAAAAGCTCCACATCAGGGTTGCTCATGTTGAGGCTGGAATTCGTTCCGGGGATATTACGATGCCTGAGGAAATCAACCGCATGGTCACAGATAGTATTTCTGATTACTTCTTCACCACAACTCAGTTGGCTAATTCAATACTCCGCGGATTAGGCGCTAAAGATGATCAAATCTTTTGGGTCGGAAATACAATGATAGATACGCTTTTGGCCAAGCGTCCTCATTTCAGAAGACCTGCCCTTTGGGATGAATTTGACTTAGAAGAAGGAAACTACATAGTTTTAACGCTTCATCGACCGGCCAATGTCGACGAGGAGTACAAGTTAAAAGAGCTGCTCGAGGCAATTATTCTTCATTCTAAAGACTTACCCCTGGTATTTCCTGTGCATCCTCGAACCCGGAAAATTCTTGACGGGTTAGGCGTTCATCACGAACGACTAAAGCAAGTTGATCCGCTTGGATATTTGGAGTTCAATTACCTGGTTGAGCGCAGTAAAGCCGTAATTACAGATTCCGGTGGAATCACTGAAGAAACTACAGTAATGGGTATTCCGTGTATGACTTTGAGAGAGAATACCGAGCGTCCGGAAACCATCACCGAGGGAACAAACGAGCTTTTGGGAGTAGATCCTAAAGCGGTTCCACCTGCCTTGGCGAAGCTTTTCGCTGGAGAGTGGAAAAAAGGCAGTGTACCGGAGTTGTGGGATGGACAAACAGCTGGCAGAATCGTAGAGCATTTATTGAAATTGTAGAGCTGGAATTCTTCAAAAAGCAATGCCTTTCATTTAAAGGGCATGAATCAATTCGGTAAATGTAGATGTGATTATGTTTCTCATGATTTAGAGAACGAGATTGCTTGGAAATTAATGCATTAAGGGTTCTTACTGCACCGATAGGTCTCAACTAAAAAAAAACCATCATAGCCGTTCCAACTCCATCCACCTGTTTATCTTTGTTCACTAGTTGAACCTATAACCGGATTAGATGCCTGAGCTCACATCAGAAAAGCGTCGAGGTTTATCCTCCCTCTTGCGAATTTCTATCTTAACCTTGTTGGTTGGTGTTTTTGCCAGCTGTATTCCTCAGAAAGAATTGACTTATTTACAAGTGCCAAAGGATTTTGAAGGCAGTGATTCGTCATATTTCGAAATTCAGCACCAATTGTATTACGTTCAACAAAATGACATTTTGAACATTACCGTTCGAAGTTTCAGTGATGAAGCGGCAGCGACATTTAACGTGGCCAGAACTGCAAATCTTCAAAACGTACAAGACGGTTATTTTTATCTGACGGGATACTCGGTGAATAGTGATGGTAGAATTAATCTACCAGTAATTGGAGAGGTTGAAGTAGAAGGACTAACTATTGAAGAGGTAAAGGCTAAACTGAATTCCGAGCTAGCGCTATACTTTCCTGATGAAGCACTTTTCACGAATGTGCAACTGAGCGGTATCCGTTTTAGCATTATTGGAGAAGTTAATAGACCAGGGAAGTATACAATTTATCAGAATCAAGCAACCATATTTGAAGCGCTAGCAATGGCTGGAGATGCTAACATCTATGGTAAGAGAGATGAAGTACAGATTATCAGACAATATCCTGAAGGAGTTCGGTTAATTGAGTTAGACTTGACAGACGCAGAAACTTTAAGTCACCCTGATTTTCTCATTCAGCCAAATGATATCATCAATGTCAAGCCAGTGGCTCAGAAATCGTGGGGAATCGGTGAAACGGGCTTCTCATCATTCGTTCAAACGCTTTCGCTTGTTTCAAGCATATTGCTGATTGCCGCGACGATTAGTCGACTTTAGGATTAAGGATTATTAGAGAAAGAGTAATGAGTGATTCTCAGAATGCCCAGCAGGATAGTGCGTCTCGCTACGAGAACTTTGACTTAAAAGAGTTACTGTTTAAGGTCATCAACATTTGGCCAGCAATTGCCATTTTTACAATCACCGGATTGGCAATGGGGTATTTGGTGAATAGGTGGTCAACCCCTGTATATTCAACATCTACCGTACTTATGATAATGGATGAAGACAATTCATCCAGTTCAGGTGTTGAAGGGTTAATGACTGCTATTGGGTATTATAATCCACGACTTAAATGGGAGAATGAAGTACTTGTACTAAAAAGTAGAAGTCTCTTGACAAGAACCCTAAATAAACTCGATTTTGATATTGAGTATAGTGGTGAAGGTGTTGTAAAAACATCGATAATTTATAAAAATAGGTCCTTTCAACTAGAAGTTGACTCGTCCCAAGCCTTTGCTTTTGGATCTAGTCCTTGGAGTATCAAGTTGCTTCCAGATTACAGGTATATGTTATCCTTGAACATATCCAAGGGTACGAAGATGGTAAAATGGGATGGCACTGAGACCACTGGACTTTTAGAAGAAGCGGTTGAGATTAAGGAGCAAGAGTTTGAAGCAGGCGAGTGGCTGGATATGCCTATTGGCCGATTCAGAATTATTCCTACGCAGTACAAATGGGCTGAAGGAGAGTCTTTCTCGTTGGCTCTCAAGAGTGTAGAGTCTCTTGTTGAGCAGTTCAAACGCAAGCTAAATGTTGAACCAGTTTCTGAAGGATCGAGCGGAATACAATTGACGATATCGGGAGAAGAATCTTATCAAAATGAGGTTTTTCTTCATCAATTGGTGAAAGAATATACAGAAGCCAATCTTGAGCGTAAGCGTAGTCAATCTGATGCGACTATTGAGTTTATCCAATATCAATTGGACCGGATTCAAGATAGCTTGAGTGCGGTAGAGGGTGAGCGTGAGACATTTAGAACAGACCGCCAGCTGATCGATTTAAGTGCTCAAGGTCAATTAGTTGCGGAGCGATTACATGAGATAGAATCTGACTTAGCATCTGCCAACTCAAAGCTCGATTACCTTGAGTATCTATCTGAGATGCTTGGAAAAGATGGAGAGGCAGATGCAATGGTGTCACCATCGATTGCAGGATTCCAAGAACCAGTGCTTATCAGATTGGTTGATGAGTATCAGCAACTATCGCTTCAAAGAATTCAGTTAATGCAAGGAGCAACAGAGTCGCATCCTAGTGTAGTTTCTTTGGATAGAACACTTTCTAGGTTACGCCAATCGCTTATAGAGAATTTACGCAGTGCGGAACGTGCAGTTCAAATAGAGAAGAGCAATATAGAAGAGAGAAAGTTTGAGGCTAGTGCAGAATTATCTGCTTTGCCGGCCATAGAACGCGATTATTTGGCAATTGAGAGGAAGTATCTCGTTAATAATGACTTGTCAACTTTCTTAATGCAAAGATTGGCAGAGGCTAGCATTGCTAAAGCAAGCATCCAACCGGATCAATATGTAATTGATCCACCATTTACTCAAAAAGCACCAATTTCCCCCAATTATTTGAGGAATTATGCGCTCTACGCACTACTAGGCTTCATTCTTCCCATCGCATTTATGTTGATAAAGGAATTCTTCCGGACTAAGGTGTACACAGAAAATGACGTCAAGTCTCTCACTTCATTTAACCTAATTGGTCAACTCGGTCACAATAGCAAGAATTCAAACTTGGTAGTACTTGAATCGCCAAAATCGGGAGTTGCAGAGTCCTTCAGAGCTTTGAGAGCTAATTTGAGATTTATCCATTCTGAAACGGGTGAAGGACCAGTTGTAATCTCCACTACTTCAAGTATTTCTGGAGAAGGCAAAACTTTTGTTAGTATCAACTTAGCAAGTATTTTCGCCTTGTCTAATAAGAAGACGATTCTGATTGGTATTGACTTGAGGAAGCCAAGAATCTTTAATGATTTTGGACTTTCCAATGATGTGGGTTTGTCGAATTACCTGTCAAATGACGCCTCCATTGACGAGGTTATTCAACATGTAGCTCAGAATCAGTACCTAGATATTATTTCTGCCGGTCCTGTGCCGCCAAACCCTTCGGAGTTAATCATGAGTGGTCGATTCCAGAATCTATTGGAAGAGTTAAAGCAGCATTATGACTACATCGTTTTTGATACTCCTCCAATCGGTATTGTAGCAGACGCGTTTGAAATCTTTAAATATTCAGATGTCAATCTATACATCGTTCGTCAGGGCGTTACAGCTAAAGGTCATTTAATGAACTTGGACTCTATCAAAAAGAGTGGAGACGATACTGAGTTTTATCTCATATTGAATGACTTTGATCAACGAAAAGCCGGCTACGGGTACGGCTATGGTTACGGGTACGGCTATGGTTACGGCTATGGTTATGGCTATGGCTATGGCTACGGTTACTACGGTGATGACACATCTAATAAGGGGTGGTTCAGCAGATTATTTAATCGTTAGGTTTAGTCTAATTCGTTGTCTCACTGACTTTATTTGAGTAATTTTGTAACTCAATAAACGTAACGTATTATTACTTTGTCGGATTGGCGGGTCATATATGTGAAGTCGAGAACGGAGAAGAAGGTTGCTGAAAGACTCTCTAGCAAAGGAGTCATTTGCTATTGTCCTCTAATTTATCGTCGCAGGAACTGGTCTGATCGCATTAAGATGGTTCAGGAACCATTATTTTCCTCCTATGTTTTCGTCCAAGCAGACCCGAGCAATGAGCTTGATATCTTGCAAACCCCAGGGGTGGTAAGATTTTTATACTGGCTGAAACGACCGGCCATTGTTCGAGATGATGAAATTGATCAAATCCGTCACTTTTTGAGCGAGTTTGATCACACCAATATTGTCAAAAGAAGTTTTACGACTGATGATATTGTAAGGATAAAGTCTGGCCCTCTAATGGATTACTCAGGTGAAGTTAAGGGGGTTCATAATCATAAAATGAAAGTATTCCTTCATGAACTCAGTTGTGTGATTGAAGTGGATCTTCGAAGGAATATTATAGAAAAAGCCTAGAGTTTCTGGGCTTTTGTAGTTTGAATGCCTTTGCTCCTAAAGTTAAACGACATGGGAGTGACGAGGCGGAGCCGTGTCAAATTCTATGCTTGAAACATTAATCACATCAAAGACTAGACTAAAGCTGTTGATGAGACTCTTTTTAAACCCTGAGTCGAAAGGCTACCTTCAAGGCTTGGCCTCGGAGTTTGGAGAGAGTAGTAATTCTATTCGCGTTGAATTGAATCGGTTTGATAAAGCAGGGCTAATTGTAAGCGAGCAAGAAGGTCGAAAGAAGATGTACCGTGCAAATCGAAGACATCCTATGTTTGACGATGTGCAAAGAATCATCCGAAAGTACGTCGGCATTGATCAAATGGTAGATCACATCGCCGCTAGAATGGGTAATTTGGATCGTATTTATATTGAAGGAAATATAGCCCTAGGAATACAGTCCCAGACAATTGAAGTACTGCTCATAGGAGAGGAAATAGATAAGGAGTACACCAATCAACTCATCGCAAAATGCGAAAGGCTGATTGAGAAGAGAATTAGCTACCTTTTCATCGATGTTAAGGATGCCGAAACCTATTTATCGAGGAAGGACCCTAATGCAATTCTCCTAGTGTGGAATCGAATTATCAATTAATCAGTGTTGATCACTAATCGACAAGCAATCGAAGAATAAATGGAATTGAATGAAATTAGAATCGGGGTTATTGGCCTCGGTTACGTAGGTCTACCACTTGCGGTAGAGTTTGGAAAGAAGTATCCGACTGTTGGCTTCGACATCAATCAGCGTAGAGTAGCTGAATTGAATAATGGCCACGATTTCACCTTAGAGGTAGACGATGAGAACCTTCAATCTGTCTTGGTGAATAGCCTAGAAGGAGCAGAAGTTGGTTTGCTCAATACATCCAGTTCTGAGGAATTGGCGAAGTGTAACTTTTTCATTGTTACAGTTCCTACACCTACGGATAAGCACAATCGACCTGTTTTGACACCTCTCGTGAAAGCGAGTGAAACCATCGCAAAAGTCTTAAAAAAAGGAGATGTCGTGGTATATGAGTCGACGGTTTACCCAGGTGTTACAGAAGATGAATGTGTACCAGTTTTGGAGGAGATATCGGGGCTCAAGATGAATGCTGACTTTTATGTTGGGTACTCTCCTGAGCGAATTAACCCAGGAGATAAGGAGCATACTGTAACGAAGATTTTAAAAGTGACTTCAGGTTCTACACCGGAATCTGCCGACTTAATCAATCGAGTATATGAGACGGTTATTCAGGCAGGAACCTTTTTGGCATCATCAATCAAAGTTGCTGAAGCCGCTAAAGTGATAGAGAACTCACAGCGTGATATCAACATTGCCTTTGTGAATGAACTGTCGAAAATTTTCAATAAGCTTGGAATTGACACTCAAGAAGTTCTCGCAGCAGCAGGAACAAAGTGGAATTTCTTGCCATTTAAGCCAGGTCTTGTAGGTGGACATTGTATAGGTGTCGATCCCTATTACTTAGCGCAGAAAGCTCAAGAGGTAGGCTACCACCCAGAGATCATCTTAGCCGGCAGACGATTGAATGACAGCATGGGTAAGCATGTAGCAACGGAGACTGTAAAGCTGATGATGAGAAAGGACCTCAAGGTTGTAGACTCAAAGGTTTTGATTCTTGGATTCACTTTTAAAGAGGACTGTCCGGATGTTAGAAATACCAGAGTAATTGACATCTATGATGAACTACTTTCGTTCGATATCAATGTTGATGTGTATGATCCATGGGCGAATCCTGAAGAGGTAAAACACGAGTATAACGTTGAAATTCTTACTGGTGATGTTCCAAACCTGCCTGAATACTCTGCCATTGTGCTAGCAGTTGCTCACAAAGAATTTATGGAGTTGAATCTTCAAAAATCAGATAATCAGGTGATTTTCGATGTGAAATCTTTATTGGACAAAGAGAAGGTTGACGGACGTCTCTAATTCCAGATAACAAAAGTTGAAGTGAGTTATAAACTATTGATTACTGGAGGTGCGGGCTTCATAGGTTCGAATCTCGTCGAACATTTCCTAAAACAGGATAAAATATCCCTCGTACGTGTATTGGATAATTTGAGCAATGGATACCGCGAGAACATTGAGCCATTCTTGGATCATCCAAAGTTTGAGTTTATGGAGGGTGATATTAGAGATTATGAAACTTGCCTCAAGGCGTGTGAAGGTGTACACAAAGTTTCACATCAAGCTGCACTTGGATCGGTGCCTAGAAGTATCGAGAATCCAATGCAGAGTACAGCCGTGAATATTTTGGGTACGGTGAATATCCTGCATGCGGCTCATGTTCAGAATGTAGACAGAGTTGTTCTCGCGTGTAGCTCAAGTACATATGGCGATAACCCGGCCCTTCCTAAGGTTGAGGATTCCATAGGGAATCCTTTGAGTCCTTATGCAGTAACTAAGTTGTCAGTTGAGCAATTTGCCGAAGTTTTCCATAAGACCTACGATCTTGATTTTGTTGGGCTTAGATACTTCAACATCTTTGGACCTAACCAGAATCCAAAGAACCCTTACGCTGCCGTTATCCCTATTTTTTGCCAAGCTGTTATCAACGATGAGAATCCTCACATCAATGGCGACGGGATAACAAGTCGTGATTTCACCTACGTAGATAACGCAGTCTTAGCCAATGATTTGGCATTGTTTTCTACGAATAAAGATGCATTGAATCAAGTGTATAATGTCGCTTGTGGAGATCAGATATCCCTAAATGAGATGGTGGAATACTTGTCGGAAATTTCGGGAAAGTCTGTTCAAGCCAATCGTGGCCCTGAGCGCCCTGGAGATGTTCGACACAGTCGTGCTGACATCTCGAAGATTCAAGAGTTATTGGGATATAAACCGCTCGTTCATTTTAAAGAGGGACTAAAGCGGGTTTACAGCTGGTATGAGGATAATCAAAACAATATTCCTGAATAGGGTTCTTAAATATGAGCAACGAAGTCCGATTAATCAATCTTCCGAAAATTCAAGACCCAAGGGGTAACTTGACCTTTTTACAGAATCAAGATCATTTCCCATTTGATGTCGAGAGAGTTTTTTGGACGTACGATGTTCCTGGTGGTGACATTAGAGGTGGACATGCCTATAAGAGACAAGAAGAAATTATCATAGCATTGTCGGGTTCATTCGATGTTATTGTTCAAGACTTGGATTCTAATAGTGCAAGAACATTCACCCTAAACAGATCTTATCACGCTCTATACCTACCGCCACATACTTGGCGTCATGTCGAAAACTTTTCTACCAACGCTGTCGCACTTCACTTATCTAGCACAAAATTCGACAAGGATGACTACATCCGAAATATCGATGAATTAAAGTCAATTCAGAAAAATGGGTAAGGTCAGTGTATTCGACTGCAGTCTAATAACGCTTCCTCAAATAGGGGATAGACAAGGTCATATTACGGCGATTAATAACGCTGAGGAAATACCATTTGAGGTAAAACGAATCTTCTATCTCTATGATATCCCGGCAGGAGAGTCTAGAGGTGCTCACGCCCACAAAGAGTGCCATCAGCTTTTAGTTGCCGTAACCGGAGGCTTCGAGGTTTTACTTGATGACGGCCACGTTCAAAGAGTGGTACAAATCAATCGTCCGAACCAGGCGCTTCACATTCCTCCAGGAATTTGGGCTTCTGAAATGAACTTTGCCGGTGGATCTATCTGTTTGGTTCTCGCATCGCACACCTATGCAGAGTCTGACTATCTAAGGAGCTATGATGATTATCTACAATACATCTCGGCGTAAGACTTGAGAGAGAAAGCAATTTCAGGTATCATCTGGAGTACAGCAGAAAAGCTGTCTACTCGAATGGTCACATTTGTTATCGGGATTGTGCTTGCCAGGTTGCTCGGGCCAGAGGAATTTGGATTGATTGGTATGATCATGGTCTTCACTGAAATCTCTCAGATCTTCATCAATGGCGGAATTAAAGATGCCTTGATTCGAAGAAAAACTGTGGCTGATATTGAATATCAAACGGCCTTTTGGTTCAATCTGACCGTGGGTTTGATATGTTACGGGCTGTTGTTCGTCGCAGCACCATGGATTGCCGATTTTTATCAAATGCCCATTCTTACTTCTCTCATTCGTGTGATTAGTATTGGATTGCTATTCAATGCATTCTACATGGTACAAGAAGTACAGGTAATAAAAGCCCTCAGATTTAAGCACTTGATGGTAGTTGGACTTCTTTCATCGGTCATATCTGGAGCAATTGGAATTGGCTTAGCACTCAGTGATTTCGGGGTTTGGAGCTTGGTTTGGCGAAACGTGATTTTAAGCGTTGCAATGTTCATGTTATTGAGCTTTGTAACCCGATGGCAACCTAGAATTCGATTTAGTATGAGTTCACTGAAAGAGCTCTTCTCATTTGGAAGTCGACTAATGGTGCTCGGTGTAATCAACACTATTTCTAACAATATCACCTACCTTGTCATCGGTAAGAAATATACTGCTGCTGATTTAGGGCAGTTCACGAGAGCGGATACTTTTTACAAACTACCCACTCTAACGATTTCTCAAACTATTGAGCGCGTCACTTATCCAATCCTTGCTCAGTATCAGGAAGATAAGACTCGGTTATCAACTGTTTATCGTCGATTGTTAAATCCAATCTTCATGGTAACCGCAATGGTTCTCTTTACATTATCCTTGAGTGCACCTGAGATGGTACAAATCCTCTTGGGTGATGAATGGAAACAGTCTGGAGAGTTTCTGCGTATTCTGTGCTTTGCAGGAATGTTTTATCCGTTAGATTCGTTGAACACCAACATTCTTAAAGTTCTCAATAACTCTCAGGAGGTGTTGAGAATAGGCCTACTGAGAAAGATTTCAATTGCAGCGACTGTCGTCATCCTACTTCTTTTCGGAATTGAAGCCTATTTATACTCTTATATCGTCCATCGATTTGTAGCATATGCGATGATTAGTAGACTGTCAGAACGACTCATTGGTTACGGCATTCGCAAACAGCTTAAGGACGTAGCTCCTATTGCACTTGTCATGGGAATAATCTACACTGTCATCCTGCTCGGATTGAAAATGCAGATCGAGAATGTTTGGTTGAATTTGATTGTCACTTCCCTCTTAATGATTGGCTCGTCCTATGCACTTCTTACCATTTTTAAATTTCGTGCAGTTGGTGAAGTGAACGAGATTGTCTTAAAAAAGCTGAGAAAAAATTAAGCTCCCTTGAAAGCATGAGTAAAGGTCCATACTATATCATTGGCTCGGAAAGATCTGGAACCAATCTATTGCAGAACCTTCTGGCAAAGCATTCAGAGCTCGCAGGTCCGAAATCACCTCATTTGTTCAATACTTTATACGGCCATCAGAGATATTATGGCAACCTCCAAGAAAAAGCCAATAAAGTCGAGTTAGCAAAAGATTTCAGAACGCTGTTTTCACACCCTTTCACGAATTGGAAAGAAAGTCATCTTTTAAAAATCGATGATATCGCTAGTGAAGGAAGTGATTTCATCTTTACAAGGTTAGTCCATCAATTTTATTCACATTTCACAAGGGAAGAAGGCAAATCTACCTACGTGTCAAAGGAGTTGAATGCAGATATTGCATTTCATGATATACTTGCTGTACAACCCAATGCCAAGTTTATACACCTGGTGAGAAATCCTTATGAACAAGTAGCTTCATGGATGAGGACACCACTCTTTCATTCTCATCCGGAGCCAGTAATTAAAGATTGGGTAAAGAAACAGAATGAAATACTGGAACTTAAGAATAGGTACCCGGAGAAGGTTTATACAGTTAAGTACGAGGACATTGTTTCAAACACACAACTCGCCATATCTGAACTCCTGAACTTTATGGATTTAGTCGTTGAAGAGCAATGCTTTCAAACCAATCAAAAGAAAAGTGGTGAGGAGTGGAATAAGTTGTGGGAAAATCTGTCCAAGCCAATCAGCAATGATCTCAACAAAGCGGCAGAAACCTTAACGAACGATGAGATTGGTCTAATTACCTCTCATGCCAAATCAATTCTAAGCGAATTGAATTACAATCGAATCGAATATCCAAAACCGTCAGGTTTGAAGTGGAAGGTCAAGAAGTACTTGAGAAGTAGGGCTTTTGCGAAGAAAGCAGTTACTATTGAGGGCTATCAGGAAACTGTAATGAGAGTCAAATTTGCCAAAGACATTATTGAACGTCGCAAGCAGAATTACCTCCGATCATGAGTTTGACAGTATCGAGATTTGTTTTAGGAGAGGATGAATCTGAATGGAACGCATTCGTTGACAATGCCAAGAATTCAACATTTTTATTTAATCGATCCTTTATGGATTATCACAAGGATAGGTTTGACGACTATTCTTTGATCATACGGGAAGGAGATGCAATTGTTGGATGTTTGCCTGCAAATCAAATCACAGAATCTAAAATCGCTTCGCATCAAGGATTGACTTACGGAGGATTAATTGTATCCCAAGATGCGAGACTTCTTTCTGTGATGGAGATATTCCGCTCGATGTTGGAATACCTAGCCAATAATGGGGTAGAGGTGCTTGAGTATAAGTCCTTTCCTAGGTTTTATAACAGTTTGAGCACTGATGAAGTCGATTATACTCTATTTCGTTTAAACGCAGAGCTATACAGAAGAGATACAGCTATCGCTGTGCGACAAGGCTATCAATTGCCCTACCAAAACAGAAGAAAGCGAGCCATTAAGAAAGCAATTAAGGCTGGTGTGGTCATTGAAGAAACAGACCAGCTAGATGAATTCTATAATGAAGTGTTATCGCCTGTACTTCAAGCACGTCATGGCGTAGACCCAGTGCATAGTTTGAAAGAGCTCAAAAAGCTCAAAACTGCATTCCCTAATCAGATTCGTCAGTTCAATGCGCTGATTGAAGGCAAAGTGGTAGCGGGTACGACAGTCTTTGAGTCAAATCAAGTTGCTCATGCCCAGTACATTGCAGTTGTTGACGAAGGCATGAAACTCGGTGCGAATGACTACCTATTCAGTTATTTAATTGAGAATACATTCCGCGACAAGGACTTTTTCGACTTCGGCATTTGCAATGAGGATGCTGGTCGGACATTGAATAAGGGGTTGCTTGAATGGAAAGAGGGGTTTGGCGCTCGTTCCTATGCCCATGATTTTTATAGGATTGAAACGGCTTCATATCCGAACTTATGAGAAGTGATTTCATCATTTTAAATGGTTTTGATCGAAGCGGCACTTCAGCTGTAACTCGAATGTTAGCAGCTCATCCCAAAGTAGAGTTAATCATGCAGCCCTTCAATTCAGGCTTTGTGAGAGATCGTATGTATGAGATTCCGAAGCAGGATGAACCCTTTCCTGAAGCTGATCTTTTCTTCTCAGATCTACAGGAAAATCGACTCAACGAATCATTGATAAAATCAGGTTGGCACGAAAAGCACTCTTCCACTCTCAAGCACGTGCCTGGACAGCTTCACGTTGTTAAAACCACAATTAATCATATGATACAACAGTGGATGAATGCAAATGCGCCTTCCATCGATGTGTGGGGAATCTGGAGAGAGCCTGAGGATGTCATTCGCTCTATCATAACCAACGGTTTTCAGGATCAATGGTACTCAGACGCTCTCTACAAGCTTATCCCCACTGTTATGGGCGATGCCAATTTGAAGGCTCAGTTTTCTCAATTCACCGCATCTCTTGACTCCCCAGTTCGGATAACGACCTTTCTTTTCGCAGTGAGAAGCTACTTTTTCTTTTCTCATATCAAGGCCGGAAGGGTAATCAATTTCGAAAGGGTCAAACGAGATGCAAACGCATTGAACGAACTTTTGAATCACTACGGATTGGAAGAGTATGATTTTTCAGATGAATCTGATAAAGACTTGAATATTATTGGCAAACGCTTATCGGAAAAGGATAAAATCGAATTTGCTGAAGTAGATAAGGGATATATCGACGAGGTACTATTACCTGTTCGGAACGTAATGAAAGTAAAACACAATATCGATGGTTAAATTTCTGGATCTCAAGGCGATCAATGCCCCTTATATTGAAGAATATAAAGAGCGATTGGCTTCAATTTTGGAAAGTGGATGGGTGCTCCTCGGTAATCATCTATCAAGTTTTGAAGCAGAGTTTGCGAATTACTGTGGAGCGAGACATTGCATTGGTGTTGCAAATGGCTTAGAGGCAATTCGACTCATTCTTGAAGCTTACAAAGCATTGGGAGTCATGGCGGAAGGCGACGAAGTGATAGTTCCGTCCAATACCTACATCGCGACGATTCTTGGCATTGAGCAAGCTGGGTTGAAGCCTGTACTTGTAGAGCCGGATGTGCGCACCTACAATCTGGATCCCAATTTGGTAGAAATGGCTGTTACATCTAGGACGAAAGCCATTTTCACAGTTCATCTTTACGGTCAATTAAGTGATATGTCTGGGCTCAAGGCGGTAGCAGATGAGCATGTATTGCTGCTATTGGATGACGCTGCACAATCGCATGGAGCAATAGACGAAATGGGAAGGGTTGGTTCAAGTAGTGAAGCGACTGCATTTTCATTTTATCCAGGAAAGAATTTGGGAGCTATAGGTGATGGAGGTGGAATTACCACCTCAAATGATGAGCTAGCCCGAACCATTTATGCCTTGCGAAACTACGGCTCAGAGAAGAAGTATCACAACAAGTTTAAGGGGTGGAATAGCCGACTAGATGAGCTCCAAGCTTCATTTTTATCCGCTAAACTGAAGAACTTAGACTCAGACAACGATCGTAGAAGAGAAGCAGCAAAACGGTATCTCGCAGAGATTGTTAATCCACACGTGAGCTTGCCATACTACAACGGGACAGAGAACCACGTCTTTCATCTTTTTGTAGTTAGAGTAGAAGATCGAGATAAATTCGTTCAGCACTTGACAAATGAAGGGGTGCAGACATTGATTCATTATCCGATTCCTCCGCATCACCAAGAGGCATATGCAGAGTGGAAGGATGAAACATTCCCGATCTCTGAGGAGATTCACCGTACAATCGTGAGCCTACCTATAAGCCCAGTTATGCCCAATGAAGATATCGATCAGGTCATTAATGCGGTGAATTCTTATTCGGTTCAATGAGAATTTTTCATGGATTGGTGAATTACGGTACGCAAGCAGGGATGATTGCTAAAGGGCTGCGTGAGATAGGTGTTAAAGCCAAATCACACACCACCTTTGATGCCTACAAGCGTCAAACTGATTTCATGTTTGCCGATTCTAGAAAGCCATTGAATAAGTTGCTCTACTATCGGGTTCTCTATCCCATCCTCAAGATTTTCTGGTTCTTCTCGTACGACACTTTCCACTTCTATTATGGAACATCGCTTTGGAAGAATCAGAAGGACTTGCCCTACTACAAGCGCTTCGGTAAAAAAGTAGTAATGCATTACTTAGGGTATGATGTAGAAGAGTACGAATGGAGTGTGAAGAATTATAGTATTACCAACTTGTCTCAGAGCTTTACTCAAGATGAAGGCAGGATTCACGATGACAAAATACGGGAAAGGAGAAAGTATGAGGCTCAGTTTCTGAATGCTGAGATTGTATGCAGCCCTCAGTATGCGCCGTTTGTACCGAATGCTCAACTTATTCCGCTTGCTATAGATGTAGATATGTTTAAGTTTCATCCCATTGAGCATATCCCGGAGGATGAGCCTTTACGCCTCATACATGTGCCAACTAGCCGAAAAAAAAAGGGAACTGACTATCTCATCGAGGCTGTTGAAGAGCTTCAGAAGGAGGGTGTGCAGATTGAATTGGATGTTTGTGAAGGCGTTACTCATGCCGAGTTGCTCAGTAGATACCTTCAAGCTCACGTTTCGGTAGTAGCATTGTTAGGAGGCTGGTATGGAACAGCGGGAATTGAGTCGATGGCGATGGGGCGTCCTATTGTCACCTTCATGCGAGAAACTCTTTTCGAATATTCGCAATTATCCAGTGATGATATACCGATCATCAACGCCAACCGGGATACAATCAAATCGGTTCTGAACGATTTATGTAACAATAAGCAGCAACTTGTCAAGCTATCACATGAAGCAAGAGCTTATGTTGAGCAAGAGCATCATTACCTCAAGTTGGCAGAAAGATGCAAATCGATTTATGAAAGCTTATAGTTGAAAGGTGAAGATTTCAATTTTAACATATACCGTACATCCACACATTAGCCCGCGAGCATTTAGGTCTACGAATTTGGCATTTGAACTTGCAAAACAAGGTCATCAGGTCAAGCTGTTTTGTGTGCTCGGTAAGCGGGAAGAAACTGAGGCTTTTTTTGCGGGAGTAAAGAATATTGAGATCATAGATTACGGACCAACAAGGTTCTTAAAGGAGAACAGTTCAGGACTGATCCAGCGAGGACTGGTTTCGATGGCAGTGTCGAAACTATTTAGACGGTCGCTAACTATGCCTCATTTGGAGCTCACTCGCCTAGTCTGGAAAAGAAGGAAAGATATTCTGGACAGTCAAGCAGTTATTTCCATTGGTATGCCTTTCCAAATTCATTGGGGTATGGGACTCTTGAAAATTTTCACAGGAAAGGCGAAAGATATTCCTTGGGTAGCTGATTGTGGAGATCCGTTTATTGGAAATAGTCATGCGTCAGGAAACCCATTTCCATATCTGAAACGGATATCCAATAGAATGCTTAATAAGGCGAATGCCATCTCTGTGCCTGTAGAATCGCAGAAGCTGGTCTATCCTGTTTCAATGCGTGACAAGATTCATATAATTCCGCAGGGCTTTGTCATTGATATCAATCTTCCCGAATACAAAGTAAACGAGGTGCCTACGTTTATATATGCAGGAACATTTTACGAAGGGCTTCGTGATCCAAGGTTATTATTAAATCACCTGACAAAATTGTCTGAGCCATTTGTATTCCATGTCTATACAAGAGCTGTAGAATTTGTTCGTCCCTTTAAAGAGGAGTTGGGTGAGAAGCTGGTTGTTCATGACTATTTACCGCGTGAGGAGCTACTGAAAAAGTTAGCAACGGCAGATTTTTTGGTTGATTTCCAGAACAACTCCGAATCGCAAGTGCCTAGCAAGTTGATAGACTATGGCATAAGTAAGAGGCCCATCATGTCTATTCCTTTCGGGGAGTTGCCAGAGGATAAAGTGTCGGCATTCATGAAAGGAAATTATCAAGGCCTCGATTTAAAAATTGATGTCGAATCACACGATATTCGCACAATAGCTCGTAGGTTCGTTGACTTGTTGAAATGAGTAGATCTAACAGGAGAAATAGAAGGTTTTTAACGGCGATTAGCCCCATTTTTTCTGCGCCTTTTCTATTGCCCGCCCTCAGCTATAGACGAAACGGCTATGTTTTGCCACTCTTGGCCGTGTCATTCGCCTTTGTCATGTTTGCTTTTGTTCCACCAGAGAGCGTCGACTTAACCAGATATTATCAAACTTTTGATCAAGTTGAGCGTCTCAAGTCGTGGAGTGACTTTCAGTATTTCTTAACGCTCTTTCCGGATTCAGGGCTGTATTACCTTATGTACTTTTGTTCAGGCTTAGGGCTTAAGTATCAATGGGTTGTAGCTGTCATCGCACTCGTTTCTTCATTGGCTCTTTTTACCATTTATCGCCACATATTAGAAAGAAGTATTTACGAGCGCTCTTGGAAAAATGTATTCTTCTTCTTTTTCTTACTTCTTGCAGTAGGGCTTCCGAATCTTTTCAATGCATCTCGTCAAGTACTTGTGTTTAGCTTGTTCATCTTCATATTCTATCGAATTTATTACAAGCAAAAGAGCAATTTTAGAGGTACCATATTCACAGCATCTCTGGCAATTTTTCACTTTTCATCACTCTTGTTCCTGGGAATTAAGCTCGCTAATGACTTTTTTGGAAGGAGATTCAGAAAGACTATCATGGTAGCCATGCTTTTTAGTTTCCTCTTTCAATTCCCAAACTTGAGACTTGATGTTCAGTCGATCATAGCAACAGTCCAAACAGATGAAGTTGGAGCCGTTTATGAGAAGAAGGTCGATTCGTACCTGGGAGAAGGAAATAACCGAAGGCTTAAAATTGTTGAACAAGAAATCAATGCCAACGGGCTACTCATTCGATATGTGGTGAAGTATCCAGCCCAGATTGCCTTTTTTATACTCTTACTTTATCATAGAAATCGGTTTAGCACCCTTCTTCTGATAACGGTTATTGGTGCTAATGTTTTCGCCGGATTCCTTTCGGTAGAAGGACGACTGACCAACCTATGGCATATTATGCTCACCATTGAGTTGGCCCATATGGCTCTAGTGAATGGGAGGAAGGATGTCAAGTTTGCCTATTTCGCATTCACTCCTCTTATCGTGATCCACTTGCTCCTCTTCTTTTTTAAATATTACGAGTCAATTTTCGGGATTTATGGAAACCCCATGAGTAGCACATCTTTATCAACCCTGTTCATGGATGTTCACGTCAAGCCGAATTGAATCTAATTAGTAATGACTACTAAGTTCCTGAGAGACTTAACCGAACGATATTTATGTGTGGTATAGGTGGATTTATTTCTTCTGAAGGCAGACGCTCAGAAGTAGACCTGATTAAAATCAATGCTGTCCAAGAACATCGTGGCCCTGATAGTAACGGCGTTGTACTTATGGAGCATGGCGCTGTTCGCATTGGTTTTGCTCATGCACGTCTGGCAATTATTGATGAATCCTCCGGAGGACACCAGCCAATGAAGAGGGGGGACTTGACTATTACCTATAACGGTGAAGTCTATAACTATATTGAGATTCGGTCAGAACTGGAGAAGTTAGGTCATACCTTCAGTACTTCAAGCGATACTGAGGTAATATTGGCCTCTTATCAAGAGTGGGGATATGAATGTGTCCAGAAGTTCATTGGTATGTTCGCCTTTTCCATCTATGACCCATCTAGGTCTAAGGTCTTTTTTGCTAGAGATAGAGTAGGGGTTAAACCACTATACATTTCTCTTTATGATAATGAAGTTCTATTCTCATCAGAGCTTAAAGCCATCATACAATTGCTTGGAGCAAAAAAGAGTATTAACAAAACAGCGCTATCACTCTACCTAAAGCATGGTTATGTTCCAGCGCCTTATTCTATCCTGAATGAAGCTGAAAAGCTGGAGCCAGGGACTTATTTAGTGCTTGACTTGGACTCAATGTCCACCGAGAAAAACAAATATTGGGATAGCGTTGAACATCACCTCAAACCTAAGCTAGACCTAAGTGACGAAGAAGTGATGTCACAAGCTGAAACGCTACTTCTTTCCTCTTGTAAATACAGAATGGTTTCGGACGTTCCTGTTGGGGTTTTCTTGAGTGGAGGATACGACAGCACATGCGTTGCTTCACTTCTTCAGAAGGACGCCACTTCCAAACTTAAAACCTTCACTATTGGATTTGAGGAGCAGGAGTTTGATGAGTCTAAGTATGCCAGGGATGTGAGTGAACATCTTGGTACGGATCACACGGAATACATCTGTAAGGAAGGCGATATGAGATCGCTTTTTGAATCGCTGAGCTTTAATTTCGATGAACCTTTTGCGGACTCCTCTGCAATTCCAACCATGCTAGTTAGCAAGCTGGCACGTGAGAAGGTTACTGTTGCCCTTTCTGCGGATGGAGGTGATGAATTGTTTGCGGGTTATTCACGTTACGATACCTATTTAGATCTCCGTAGTAAGCTTCAAAAAGTTCCATCTGCTTTTCACAGACCACTTGGGAAGGTGATTCAGGCAGGAAATCCGCTCCTGAAAACGGCTATTCCAAAAGGTGCATACCGACGTTCACTGAATTTGCATATACTTTCTGATTTACTGGCCTCGAACGAGACTCGTTCTGAGTTTCTAATGCGCGAGATGAGCGCGTTGGTGCCTGAACGTTTAATCAAAGATTTACAAAGTGGTGGGGTTCATCAGGACCAGAGAAGTGCATTCGCTACAACCATACATCGACTTGATGGTTTGACGGATGTAAATGCCATGACGGCTCTAGATTTTGAGACGTACTTACCTGACGATATCATGTGTAAGGTGGATCGAGCAGCAATGTTCACTTCTCTCGAAGGGCGAGAACCCTTGTTAGACCATAGGCTGGTAGAGTTTGCTGCTCAATTGCCTGCGAATTGGAAGGTGAGAAACGGAGAGAAGAAGTTCATCTTGAAGCAAATTGTACACAAGTATGTACCACAATCAATTATGGACCGAAAGAAGATGGGCTTCGGCGTACCCGTTCATAAGTGGCTAAGGGAATACTACCGCGATTGGTTGGAGGAAATGCTGAGTCCTCAAGCTTTAGATCATGAGTTATTCAATGTAGATAAAGTACAAAAGTTGCTTCGTTCTTACCTGGATGGTGATAGGATGAGCTTCGAAATTATCTGGAGTGTCTTCATGTTCCAAGTGTGGTATCATAAGTGGATGAAAGCAGTGGATTGGAACCGATGAGAATTTTGGTATTCATCGACTCACTTGGATCAGGAGGAGCACAGCGACAGTTGGTGCAACTTGCTAAAGGATTTCAGGAGAATGGCCACGAAGTTGAATTTCTGGTTTATCATGATCTGAATTTCTTTTCTTCAGAAGTCGAGGCCCTCTCTATTCCCATACACTTGGTTTCTTCTAATTCGAGTTGGAAGAGAGTGTGGAAGATTAGAAGATTCATTCGTCAAGGTGGCTACAATGTGATTCTATCTTTTTTAGAAGTCCCAAACTTGCTGAACGTTCTTAGCTCTTTGCCTTTCAAGAACTACAAAACGTATGTAGGTGAAAGAAGTGCAAACCCAGCGATAAAGACCTCCTTCAAAAAGAAATTAGTTAGATGGCCCTTAATCTTGGCAGATGGTATAGTTGCTAACTCGTACTCAAATGTTGAACTGCTCAATAGTTCAGTTCCATTTCTATCCACTTCTAAACAATCTGTTATTTACAATTCAATTGACATGTCATTGTGGAATCCTCCAATAGATTATAAGTTCAGCGCGGAGAAGATTCAATTGATTGTAGCTGCGAGTCATCAATATTTAAAGAATGCGAGCGGTTTAATTCAAGCGCTCCAGCTATTGGGGGATGAGAGAGAGAGAATTACCATTAAGTGGTATGGAGAGGAAAGTCCTGATAATTCATTTAAAGAAGCTTTAGAACTGAGAGACGAGCTGAACCTCCAGTCGTGTATAGAATTCCACCCTGCGACGCGTGAGATCCAATCTGTCATGATGCAGGCAGATGCCGTTGGTTTGTTTAGCCATTATGAAGGCTTTCCAAATGTAATATGTGAAGCCATGTCTCTAGCAAAGCCGGTGCTAGTCTCAAACATTTCGGACATGCCTCGATTGCTGGGAGAAGAGCATCCATTAACTTTTAATCCTTCTGATCCTTCTTCTATTGCAAAGTCAATAAAATTCATGTTATCCATGACAGAATCAGAGCTGAGAGAGGAAGGTCAAAAAAACCGAAGTTTGGCTGAAATGCATTTTGATAAAACACAGGTTGTGCGTCAATATTTAGACCTTATGCAGTCATGAAAATTCTATCATTAGTTCTGGTGTATGCACTGAAGCTGTTGAACAGACTTCATATGTTGTTGCTTCGCCCACTGTTTAAATCTCATGGGAGAAACTTTAAATTCGATCCGAAAGGGGTGTATAGTTATTCAACGATCAGCGTTGGTGACGATGTATTTATCGGTCCGGGAGCGACAATGACTGCTTCTGAGAGCTCCATTGAATTGGGGTCTAAAATTATGTTCGGCCCCAACGTAACATTGATTGGTGGTGATCACAGTTTCTCCTCTGTAGGGAAGTACATGTTTGATGTAAAAGAGAAGGCTCCTGATGATGATCAGCCTATAGTCATTGAGGATGACGTTTGGGTTGGGGCTGGAGCTACCATATTGAAAGGCGTAAGGATTGGAGAGGGAGCCATCGTTGCTGCGTCTTCGCTGGTTCTTAAAGATGTTCCTCCTTATGCCATTGTAGGTGGAATCCCTGCCAAGGTTATTAAGTACCGATTTAGTCCAGAAGAGATTGAAATTCACAAGTCTAAACTCTAATCTTAATAGCCTCTTCTCGTTCATGGCAGTTATTCAAAATTCCTTGACTAGTATTTACCTAGAAGTAAACTTTGTATGTGCGGAATAAGCGGACTTGTTTATCTAGATGACGTAAAGCCAAGTGAAGTTGTTCTCGAAAAGATGAACGACTCTATTCTTCATCGAGGTCCGGATAGTGGAGCCATTCACATAAACGGAAACGTTGGGCTAACGCACAGAAGATTGAGCATTATTGACCTCTCAGACATTGCGAATCAGCCTTTTAGCTCTGACGACGGTAGATACACTCTGGTTTTCAATGGTGAGATTTACAATTTTCAAGAGCTCAAAGCTCAACTCGTTTCAGACGGAACCCGGTTTAGAACAAAATCAGATACTGAGGTAGTTTTAAGCTTGTTCGAAAAGGAAGGGATGGCTGCTTTTGCTCACTTGAATGGGATGTTTGCACTAGCCATATTGGACAATCAAACAGGAGAATTGACTCTGGCAAGAGATCCCTTTGGAATTAAGCCATTATACATTTATCAATCTGATTCTCTCATTGTCTTCGCTTCTGAAATGAAGGCGATTCGACAAGTTCCAGATGTGAGCTTAACTATTTCGGAACAAGCGCTGACAGAGTACTTCTGGTATGGAAATCCATTGGGCAATCATACTTTCTACAACGAGATAAGTGAGCTGGACGCAGGGTGTTATATGCGCATTATTAAGGACGGGATTCAAACAGAAAGATATTTTGATGTAACTACTGTTGCAGCCTGCCACAGTTCGAATGATGTTGTCCGTAAAACAAGGGATGCGCTTGAACAAGCAGTTAAACGTCATCTAGTCAGTGATGTTCCAGTGGGAGTGTTTCTTAGTGGCGGAATAGACTCCTCTGCGATAACCGCATTCGCGTCCATGAATAGAGCCGAAAAGTTGGCCACCTACAGTGTTGATTTTGATTTCAGCAAGCAGAGTAGCGAACTTCCATTGGCGACAAAAGTTGCGAAGCAGTTCAACACTCTTCATCATGAGGTCAAGGTGAGTGGTAAGAATGTGATGCAAGCGATAGAAACACTTGTCGACATGCACGATGAGCCTTTTGGTGATGCGGCTGACATACCTCTATATCTTCTCACTGAAAAGATTAAAGGAGAAATTAAAGTTGTCCTTCAAGGAGATGGAGGAGACGAGTTTTTCGGAGGCTATAGTCGATACAACACCATTAGCCATCGCAAAAAATGGAATCTACTCCGCCCATTGATGCCAATAATCATGAGCTTGCGAATCTCCAATACAAAATGGATGAGGTTCCAGCGATTTGCATATGCTATCACTCGGAAGGAAGCTTGGCATCGACATGCTCTACTGCTCACGATGGAGTCAAAGAACACAAATCCATTGCAAATATTGAATGGTAATTGGCGTAAGAAAACGGTAAAACGGGATCCATTCAAGGTCTACAAGGAGCAGTACAACCGACTTCCAGATAACATTAAGGACATCGATGCGCTCTTCATAGTAGATTCCCAAATAATATTAAAGGATACCTTCTTTGAAAAGGTTGACAAATCTACGATGGCTAATTCTATAGAAGTAAGGGTTCCATTTGTGGATAAGGAATTGGCAAGCTGGTGTCTCGCTACGGATGGCGAACGTAAGGTCAAAGATGGCGGTCAGAAGGCCTTATTAAAAGAATCTCTCCGAGGAATCGTTCCTGATGAAATTCTAGATGGTAAGAAAAAGGGCTTTGGGGTACCTTACGCGGAATGGCTGAAGGGGCCACTTAAGCACGATTTTGAAAGCCATATTAGCACAGAGATCGCAAAGTCTTTCATCGACTATGATCGAGTACATAAGCTCTTTCTTAAGCATGTCAGCGGTAGAGGCAACTATGGATTCTTGCTGTGGAAGACTTTCATCCTCTGCATTTGGCTAAACCGCACTGCATCGTGAGTTCTAAGAAGGTAATATTCGTCGGGTCTTTTTTAGATAAATCCAAGACTGGTGGAGTTGGCGGACAAATGTTTGCCTGTAAATCGCTTGTTGAAAGTGATATATCCAATGAGGTTGAATGGTTAAAAATCGATTCTACCGCAGAGTCCAATCTTAAGATACCACTGAGAAAGCGCGTATTACGTGCACTATCAAGAATTTTCAAACTCTTGAAATTATTGCTTTTCAATTCACCTTCAACTGCAATCCTCTTTTCATCCAATGGGTTTTCCTTCTTGGAGAAAGGAACCATGGTATTGATCATTAAGTTCTTGAGGCCTAAAGTGAAGGTGATTCTGGCTCCAAGATCTGGAAGAATCAAAGCGGAGTTAAAAGGGAAGAGATTGAAGTTTGCTCAAAAGGTTTTCAATAAGAGCGATATCATTATTTGCCAAGGGGATTCTTGGAAACAGTTTTTCACTGCTGAGGTATGCCCTGATCCAAAGAAGTATGTGACCATTAAAAATTGGATTAATACTGAATTGTATGGCGGGGAGAAAGAGGCGAATAATCTAATTGAAATCCTGTTCTTGGCATGGCTTGAGATTGATAAAGGATTATTAGACCTCATTCATTCTGTTGATCAGCTCATACAGGAAGGACATTCATTTAAATTGCGAATTGCTGGGAAGGGAAAGCACGAAGAGGAGGCAAGGGCCTTGGTAGCAGAATTGAACCTCGAAAGCACAGTGATTTTTGAAGGCTGGGTACTGGGTGAAATGAAGCATAACTTGTTGAATAACAGTGATATTTTTGTACTTCCTTCTTATTTTGAAGGTTCACCGAATGCCCTTTTAGAAGCAATGGCTTCGAGTTGTGCCTGCGTCTCTACAACGGTAGGGGCAATTCCAGATATCATAGAGAATGGGAAAAATGGATTCATCGGTGAAGCCGGTGATGTAGAAAGCCTTATAAAGCATCTCAGAATGTTACTTTTGGATGATGAGTTGAGAACTCGAATAGCGAGTCAGGCAATGCTTGATGTTCAAAGGAACCATTCCATCGAAAGCGCCACTACAAAGTTTAAAGAGATTATCTGATTCAATGAAACAAATCATTCAGTCATTCGACACCGGGGCAACCATATTAGAAGAGGTTCCGGCGCCTATTGTAAGCCCTGGGTCCATACTTATTAGAACTAAGTACAGTCTGGTGAGCTTGGGCACTGAAAAAATGCTCGTTGAGTTTGGGAAAGCTAACTTGATTTCCAAGGCTCGTCAGCAACCTGATAAAGTTAAGCAGGTCCTAGAGAAGATAAAGGCAGAAGGCTTAATGCCTACGCTCGAAACGGTATTCAACAAATTAAAACAACCGCTCCCACTGGGCTATTGTAACGTTGGAGAAGTTGAGGCAGTTGGTAAAGGGGTGACCGGTTTTAAGGTAGGTGATGTCGTTACATCCAATGGTCCACATGCTGAATGGGTGAATGTTCCTCAAAATTTGGTTGCAAAAGTACCAGACAACGTGGAGCCAGCTCATGCTGCATTTACTGTAATAGGATCGATTGGTCTTCAAGGCATACGTCTAGCTAATCCAACTTTCGGTGAAACAGTCGTAGTAGTAGGTCTTGGCCTCATCGGATTGCTAACTGCTCAAATGCTTCTGGCAAATGGCTGTAAGGTTATTGGTGTAGATCTTGACCAAACAAAATGTGACCTTGCCCAGAAATGGGGCGTTAAAACCATCAACCCTCGAAATGGAGATGACGTTGTAGGAAGTGTTCTTGAAGAAACTCATCAAGTGGGTTCAGACGCGGTAATCATTACTGCTTCAGCTCAAGGAAATGAGCTGATTCGCGATGCTGCTAGAATGAGTCGAAAGCGAGGACGAATTGTACTCGTTGGAGTGATTGGTTTGGACATCAATCGATCGGACTTCTACGAAAAGGAATTAACCTTCCAAGTTTCGTGCAGCTACGGGCCGGGACGATATGACGATGACTATGAACAGAAGGGAATCGACTACCCATTACCGTTTGTCCGTTGGACTGAGAAGAGAAACTTCGAGACTATTCTTGACGCCCTAAGTAGAGGAAATATAGATGTAAAGGAACTCATCACCGAAAAAGTTCCTCTTGAGAGCTATATGGATATTTATGGCAATATGGGCAAGAGCTCTTCCATTGCATCCATTTTGGAATACCCTCAAAGCGAAGGGAATAAGGCTGGGTCGAGTATCGTAGTTAATGAGAAGAAATCAGAAGCTAGCAAAGGAGTTCTCGGGATCATTGGTGCTGGGAATTTCACGAAAATGACTATGCTTCCAGCCCTAGATAAAACGTCTGCAAGGCTAAAAATCATCGCGTCGAGTGGAGGTGTGTCAGGGACATCAATGGCTAAAAAGCACGGCATTGAGGTCAGCACAACCGATGTTGAGAATGTGATGAATGATCCGGATGTTGACTCCGTAGTGATTACGACACGCCATAATAGTCACGCTAGATTTGCCATTCAAGCCTTGAATGCCAATAAGCATGTCTTCGTCGAGAAGCCACTGGCCTTGAATTCTGATGAGTTGGATGACATTGTTAAGGCTGAAGCGACGTCTAAAGGAACTGTCTTTGTCGGATTTAACAGGCGTTTTTCTCCACACACTCAAGCTATCGCTAAACATGTTGGAGATGGTCTAATGAACATCAATGTGACCATGAACGCAGGCGCAATTCCAAGCAACGTTTGGGTTCACGACATGAAGATAGGAGGAGGTAGAATTATTGGCGAAGCGTGCCACCTAATTGACCTCTGTGTATTCTTGACCAAATCCAAGGTGAAGGCAGTAAATATGCAATCCATGGGCCTCGACGTTGAGGAGAACACGGATAATGCCAGTATCTTTTTGAAGTTTGAAAATGGATCAAGTGCTGTTGTAAATTACTTCGCTAATGGTTCTAAGGCCTACAGCAAAGAGAGACTTGAGTTATATTCTCAGGAGCGTACCTATATCATGGACAATTTCAGAAAGACGTTGGGATTTGGCGCCAAAGGATTTGGGAAAGTAAAAACCAAAATGGACAAAGGACACAAGGCACAATTCAATGCATACGTAAATTGGTTGAAAAATGGGGGTGAACCTCTGATTGCCTTTGAAGAGATTGTCAATGTCACAAAGGCCTCGTTTGCGGCTATCACCTCACTCAAAGAAGAACGCTGGGTGTATTTAAACGAGTTGTGATTTTAGCCTATTTGTATTCATTCTGCATTAAAGATTTGCATTGATTCGTGAATAAGGTTAAGTCCCTTATACAGATTTGGAACAACATGGGAACTCGATACATCTTGTACCGTGTTCGACATGAGTTAGAAAAGAGAATCGGCTTACTTGAACGTCGTTTTCCATCGCAGAACGTTCTCGAAAAGTACTTTGGTCCCAAACAGATACTTAATAGTATTCCATTCTTCTTGGACTCAGCTACTCTCCCGAAACAATCCCCGTCAGAGTCACTTCGCTCTGCAATGGAGCACTTGTTGAATGGAGATGTACGAATGTTTAGTGCGAAATGGGAATCACTCGGTCTTGACTACAATTGGATTACGAATCCAGAAACTGGCTATGAATATCCACTGATACATTGGTCGAAAATACCGGATTACGACAAGTCCAAAGGCGATATCAAGTTTGTTTGGGAGAAATCTAGATTTTCATGGTTCCTCACAGTAATTCGGTATGATCATCACTTTAAGGAGGATCATTCAAAGCTCATCTTTGAATCCATAGATTCTTGGATTCATGCTAATCCAATCAATAGAGGACCGAACTATCGATGTAGTCAAGAAATGTCACTCCGGCTTTGGAATTGGGCCTTTGCACTGCACTACTATAAAAGTTCTCCTCATTTCACAGAGCAACGGTGGAAGAAATATCAGAACGTCATTTATTGGCATCTTCACCACATCTACCACCATATTGACTTTTCGAGAATCGCGGTACGTAATAATCATGCAATTACCGAGACTTCGATGTTGATGGTTTCACAATGGCTGTTTCCTTTCATACCAGAAACTAAGAAGTGGAGTAGAAAAGGGGAGAAGTGGTTCTCAGAGGAAGTAAACTACCAGATTTACGACGATGGGACGTTTTTACAATTCAGCATGAACTATCACAGAGTAGCCGTCCAGGTGCTTACTGCGACTCTCTCGATTGCTCACCTGAACAAGGGGAAACTCACAAGTCAAGTCTATGAAAAGGCTTACAAATCTGTGAATTTCCTCTATCAATGTATGGGGAATTTAGAGTCCGGAGAACTTCCGAATTACGGACAGAATGATGGTGCATGGTTTTTCCCCTTGACGGACACTGAATATCGAGATTTTCGCCCAATGCTCAATTCGCTTCACAGGTTATTAACCGGGGAAGCTTTGTTTGACGACGCCAGAATCGAGGAAGAGTGGAGGTGGTTTGGTTCGCCATCGGATTCACAATTTACTCCAATCGAGTTACAATTTGGCATTGTTAAATTTGAGGAGGGTGGCTATTACCTTATTCGAGAATCCGATACTCTCACATTCTTTAGAAACGGCAATCATAAGGACAGGCCTTCTCAAGCCGATAATCAACATCTGGATGTATGGGTTAAAGGCGAGAATGTTCTTCTTGATTCGGGTACTTATAAGTACAATACTGAAGATTCAGATATTCAGTACTTTATGGGAAACAAAGGCCATAATGTTATTCAGATTGGTGAGAATGACCAAATGAAGAAAGGGGGACGGTTCATCTGGTACTACTGGACACAAAGTAAGAGCGTAACGTCGTCTTTAGAGAGAAATCAATATACACTTGAAGGCACTATATCCGCTTACCGACACCTAAGTAGGAAAGGGCAATTAACGAGGTGTGTTGAAAAGGTTAAAAATGAAAATCGATGGATAGTTCGTGATGAGCTATCTGAGGATTTACCGGCAAACTTTATTCAAAGATGGCACACATCATCTCCAGAGCGTGTTATTATTCAATCCGACCTTTCAACTGAAACGAAACAAGAAGTGGGATATACTTCAACTTTCTACGGTCAAAAAACAGAGAACAGTTTGATTGAAATCCACTCTAGGAGCCGCTCAGTAACTACCGAAATTACAGTCAAATGAAGATACTCCTAATACATCAATATTTCTTAGAGAAGGATGATCCAGGTGGCTCTCGCTTTAATGAGATGACGAAAAGCTGGGTTGAAGCTGGACACGAAGTTGTTGTTCTTGCGGGTACTGTAAATTACATCACGGGAAAAGTTCCAGAACAGTATAGAGGCAAAAGTTTTAAATGGGTTGAGTATCAGGAGAACCTCAATGTACTGCGGTGTAAGGTTTCTGAAAATTACAATGCAAACTTTATCGGGAGACTGTGGGCTTATTTTTCCTTCGTCTTTTACTCCATATTAGGCGGACTATTTAAGCTGAAATTCAAGCCAGATGTAATCGTGGTAACCTCCCCGCCATTATTCGTAGGCATAACAGCTGTTGTTCTACGATGGTTTAAGCGCGTGCCTTATGTGTTCGAAGTTCGAGACCTTTGGCCGGAATCAGCTATTGATAGCGGAGTGGTTAAAAATAAGCTCATCATTAAACTCGCATATTTCTTTGAAGGGTACATTTATAAGAGAGCACGATTGATCAATGTGCTCACTCCAGCGTTTAAGAAGAAGCTTATCGAGAATAAAAATGTACCTGAGAATAAAGTCATTTTCATCCCTAATGCGGCGGATTTTCGACTTTCTGATACACTACTTTCTAGTTTTGATCCTGATGAATTTAGGGCGAAGCACGGCATGAAAGATAAATTCGTTGTGACCTATGTGGGTGCTCATGGTGTCGCAAACCACTTATGGCAACTCCTCGATGCTGCGGAGTTGTTAATGGATTCTAATGTGGTTATACAGTTGGTAGGAGGCGGCATGGAGAAGGACAAGCTTAAGGAGAGCGCCGCCGAGAGACAATTGACGAATGTTGTATTCGTTGATCCAGTTCCCAAAGCTGAAGTGTTCAAGTATATTCTCGCATCAGATGTAGGAGCCTCTGTGCTAAAAAAAGTTGACACGTTCAAGACGATTTACTCGAACAAGACCTTTGATTACATGGCGTGTAAACGTCCTGTTCTCCTCTGCATTGATGGGGTGTCGAGAGAGCTTGTTGAGAATGCAAATTGTGGTGTATTTGCCGAGCCGGAGAACGCTGTGGAGATCGCTAAGAAAATACGCTACCTTAAGGATGAAGTGAATGACTTGAGTGCGATGGGTTTGAATGGCTACAATTATGCGAAGCAGCACTTCGACCGCCAAGTATTAGCCGAACTATATACTCAAGCTCTAAGCGAGGTGAAAAATGGATAAATTGTTGATTTATGGTGCAAGCGGACACGGAAAAGTCGTGCTTCAGGTTGCCAATGAATTAGGGTTTGAATGTAGTGGATTCATAGATGACGATGAATCGAAATCCTCATTTGCAGGTCTCTCAGTTCATAGAACATCAATATTAGCATCTCACTCAGATACAGCCATCTTCATTGGAATTGGGAGTAATGATATTCGTAAGAGCATCGCAAAAAAGTTTCCAGAATCGAACTATGCCAAACTCGTGAGTAATTATGCAGTGGTTGGACCTGATGTGAATATCAATCAAGGCACTATAGTAATGCCAGGCAGTGTGATTAATGATGGTACTACCATTGGTGCGCATGTGGTTATTAATACTTCGGCTAGTATTGATCATGACTGTGTAATCGGCGACTTTGTTCATGTCGCACCCAATGGAACACTCTGTGGCGATGTGCATGTTGGTGAAGGCTCATTTATTGGAGCAGGAGCAACGATAATTCCAGGAGTGAGAGTTGGCCGAAACTGTATCATAGGTGCTGGGTCTACGGTACTCAGAGACGTGCTTGATAATACGACAGTTGTGGGTAACCCAGCAAGATCATTATCATGAAAAAACTCATCATAGCTGGGAACGGCGGATTTGGTAAAGAAGTAGCCGCTATGGCGCCTGCATGTGGATATTTTGTCGATGGTTTTCTCGATGATAACAGCGAAAATCACATCAATTCTGTATTGAAGGAAGGCGAAGTTCTGATAGCGATTGGCAGTAGTCGAACGCGTGAAGAGATTTTCAGTCGTTTGAACCCGGCAACCTCCTATGCAACACTCTTTCATCCATCTGCGATTTTGGTAGATTCAGATAGCATTTCAGTGGGCAAAGGGTCTGTAATTTGTCCAGGTACGGTAATAACCACCGAGGTGAAAATTGGGGAATTTGTAATTGTCAATCTCAATTGCACCATTGGACATAATTGCATCATTAGCTCATTTGCTTCTTTAATGCCATCCGTTAATTTGGGAGGCAACGTCCGCATTGGACGAGGGGCATTTTTAGGCACTGGAGTCACTGTTCTTCCTGGACTGACTATTGGTGAGGGATGTACCATAGGAGCAGGTGCGGTAGTCACTAAAGATGTGCCACCGAGGAGTGTGTATGTTGGTGTTCCTGCAAGGCCACAGTAAAGGCTTCAATATTTAATTCTAGCGTCGAAAACGCAGTACCATAATTCAGGTTTATGCAAGAGAAAATATGGCTTTCATCTCCACACTTAGGAAGGGAGGAGATTGAATTCGTAAACTCAGCCTTTGATTCTAACTGGATAGCTCCTCTAGGTCCTAATGTTAACGGTTTTGAATCTGATATTTCAGAATACCTCGATGGAGGTGAAGTGGCTGCACTTTCATCAGGTACAGCGGCCCTTCATTTAGCGCTAATACAACTCGGCGTATCTCATGGGGACCACGTTCTATGTCAGAGCTTTACATTTGCCGCTAGTGCCAATCCAATAGCCTATGTCGGGGCACATCCTGTCTTCGTTGATTCGGAGAGAGATACATGGAACATGGATCCCGACACTTTGGAGGAGGCCATAGAAACTCTTAGATCCGAAGGAATTCATCCGAAGGCTATGATCGTAGTCCATTTGTATGGTATGCCAGCGAAAATGCATGAAATACAAGCGGTCGCAAATAAATACGACATCCCAATTATTGAAGATGCAGCTGAAGCATTGGGCTCTACTTATGAAAATCGGCCCTGCGCTCGGTTTGGTGAATTTGGAGTATTGAGCTTCAATGGAAATAAAATCATAACAACCTCAGGTGGCGGTGCCTTGGTATCCCAATCGAAGGATGCCATTGAACAAACCCGTTTTTTAAGCACTCAGGCAAGAGATGACGCGCCGCATTACGAGCACAGTCACATCGGTTACAACTATCGAATGAGCAATATCTTAGCGGGTATCGGTCGCGGGCAGATGAAGGTTTTACAATTGAGAGTGGAAGCCAGGCGAAGCGTTTTTGAGAAGTATAAGAGCTATTTCCAGGATTGGAACAACTCCGGATTTCACATCGAATTTCAAGAAGAGCTTTCTAATTCCTACTCCAACCGCTGGCTTACCTGCATTTTAATTGATCCCGAAAAGAACAATGGGCTTACACGAGAAATCGTTCGATTGCGCATGCAGAATGCCAATATCGAATGCCGTCCATTGTGGAAGCCGATGCACCTTCAACCAGTTTTTGCTGGTGCTAGAATGTTTGAAAATGGCACGTCAGATGATTTATTCGCAAAGGGGTTGTGTTTACCGAGTGGCTCGAATCTAACGGATGAGCAATGGACTAGGATAGTTGGCGTATTGGATGAACTGAAAAATGAGTTCGTGTGAAATTCATCTATCTCAATGTTGTAAAACGAACCTTTGACTTCTGTTTGGCCTTAGTGCTACTATTGTTGCTTTCACCTGTCCTTGCCTTCACAGCCTTGCTGTTGATGTACTACAATGGGGGAACTCCCTTCTTCCTACAACAACGACCTGGACGAAATGGACGACCATTTAGAATTATTAAGTATAAGACTATGAAAGACTTGTACGATTCCAATGGTGAACCACTGCCAGATGAAGCGAGAATCACTCCCATAGGAAAGAAGGTAAGGTCTTGGAGTTTGGACGAACTACTTCAGATAATAAATGTTCTGAAAGGCGATATGAGCTTTGTAGGACCTCGTCCACTGTTGATGGAGTATCTTCCCTTGTATAATAGTCGGCAGCAGTTAAGACATACTGTGAAACCAGGCATCACAGGCTGGGCTCAAGTGAACGGCAGAAACACTTTATCTTGGGAAGACAAGTTTGAGTTGGATGTTGTTTACACCGAAAAGGTGGGCTTCTTTCTTGATATGAGAATCATAGCCAGAACAATAATACAAGTCTTGAAGAGACAAGGCATCTCTGAAGATGGAGGTGTTTCTATGACCAAATTTAAAGGGTCTAAATGAAGGCCATATATATCATGATTAGCATCATACCAACATGAAAGGAATTATACTCGCTGGGGGCTCAGGCACCAGACTTCACCCATTGACCGTTTCAATTTCCAAGCAGTTGATGCCGGTTTATGATAAACCGATGATTTACTATCCGCTTAATACACTCATGATGGCGGGTATCAATGAAATATTGATTATCACGACACCACATGATCAAGAACTTTTTAAGAAGTTGTTGGGCGATGGTAGTAGAATTGGGTGCAGGTTTGAATATGTAGTTCAACATGAGCCAAATGGCCTTGCTCAGGCCTTTGTGCTTGGGCAAGATTTTATCGGTGATGATTCTGTCGCTCTAATATTAGGCGACAACATATTCTATGGGTCGGGATTACGTCGTTTGTTACAGGATTCTTGTAACCCAGAAGGCGGTGTGGTATTTGCCTATCGGGTAAGCGACCCAGAGCGTTACGGTGTGGTTGAATTCGATGAGCATAACAAGGCTAAATCAATCGAGGAGAAGCCCGAAAATCCAAAGTCGAACTATGCAGTACCAGGCCTTTATTTTTACGACAATGAAGTTGTTGAGATAGCAAAGAATATTAGACCATCGGCCCGTGGGGAGTACGAAATCACAGATGTGAATAAGGAGTATTTGGAACGTGGTAAATTAAATGTTGGTATTCTTGATCGAGGTACAGCTTGGCTGGATACGGGAACTTTCAATTCACTTCAACAAGCTGCTCAATTTGTTCAGGTTCTTGAGAATAGACAGGGCTTGAAAGTGGGATGCATTGAAGAAACAGCGTACAGAATGGGTTTCATTGATCGTCAAAAGTTGTTGGAGCTTGCCAAACCTCTAATGAAGTCAGGATATGGCGAATATCTAATGCGAATAGCGGAGTTGTACAAACCGGGAGTTGATGTATTAAATCGATAGACGTTATCTAAATCCAAAACCATATTTGTAGAGCAATCTTCATCACTCATTTAATGGGAAATATAGCAGCCATTATTATCCACAATCTTACGCCCAACCATTCGAATACTTCTACGAAATGAAGAAAGTGAAGTTCGCCGTTATTGGGTTTGGACACATCGGAAGACGACACGCGACTATAATTAATGGTCATCCAGCGTGCCATCTTTCGGCAATCGTTGAGGTTAATCGCAAAGCGTTAGATGATGACCTTATTCCCGATGGAGTTCCTACGTACTCTTCTATAATTGATATGTTTGATGCTGAAGATTACCCCGATGTGGTGACTATAGCAACTCCAAATGGTGTACACTGCTCATTGGCTGTGGAGGCATTAAAACATAACTGTCATGTGGTCATTGAGAAGCCGATGGGACTCACTAGAGAAGAATGTGAGCAAGTTATATCAACGGCCGAAGATCACGCTAAACAAGTTTTCGTAGTGAAACAGAATAGATACAGTCCTCCTTCAAAGTGGCTTAAAGAGATTGTATCGCAAAAAATAATCGGTGATCCTCTTATTGTACAAGTTAACTGCTTCTGGAACCGAGATCAGCGATACTACAAAGCAGGTAATTGGAAGGGATCAAAAGACCTCGATGGGGGAAGCTTATTTACTCAATTCAGCCATTTCGTTGATATCATGTATTGGGTATTCGGTGATATTACGAACATTCAGTCTAAGATACGTGATTTTACTCACCAGCAACTCACTGATTTTGAAGACTCTGGATCTGTGCTCTTCGACTTTGTAAATGGAGGTATGGGATCCATACACTTCTCCACTTCAGTTTGGGACTCCAATTTGGAAAGTTCGATTACAGTTATAGGCAGCAAAGGGTCGTTGAAGATTGGTGGTCAGTACATGAATGAAATAGAATACTGCCACATTGAGAACTATCAAATGCCGGAATTAGATCCAACTAACCCACCGAATAATTATGGACCTTACAGAGGATCAGCTGCCAACCATCACTTTGTTATAGATAACGTTGTCAATACTCTATTAGGAAAGGACACCGTTACCACAAATGCTACCGAAGGCATGATGGTAGTAGATATTATCGAACGCATTTACAATGCGGCGTTAGATTGAGATTTTATTATGGATTACTTCGCACATGAAACTGCAGTGATAGACGAAGAATGCTCTATTGGGGTAGGTACTAAAATTTGGCATTTCAGTCATGTCATGTCAGGATGTGAGATTGGGAGCGGTTGCAACATCGGACAAAATGTGGTTGTGAGCCCTGGTGTAGTCCTGGGAAATAATTGCAAGGTTCAGAATAACGTTTCTATCTATACAGGAGTGACTTGTGAAGACGACGTATTTCTTGGCCCTTCTTGTGTGTTCACGAATGTAATCAACCCGAGGAGCGCTATAAATAGACGTGGCCATTTCATGAAGACCCATGTTGGTAGAGGAGCCACAGTAGGAGCAAATGCGACCATTGTATGCGGGAATGATATCGGTGATTACGCCTTCATCGGTGCCGGTTCAGTTGTTACGAAAGAGGTGCCGAACTATGCTTTAGTTATCGGTAACCCTGCGAGGCTCAGTGGCTGGGTAAGTGAATATGGTCATAAATTGATTTTTGACGAATCAGGAATAGCTGAATGCCGTGAAAGTGGCCAGAAATATGAACTGTCAGGAAAAAAAGTACAGCGTGTGAAGTAGGGTCAATTACTCGTTGTAGTTGGTCCCAATCCTATTCAATATCTCATCCGCAATAGCTAAACTAGCAGTTGCAGCAGGACTCGGCGCATTCAGCACATGAATTGCGCCGTTTCCTTTTTGAATTACGAAGTCGTCAACTAATTTACCGTCGTTGCTCAACGCTTGAGCACGAACGCCAGCGCGAGCAGGTGTAATATCGGAGTCGGTAAGACCAGGTATCAACTTCTGGAGTGCCTGAAGAAACTTCGCCTTCGAGAATGCCCGCTCGTATTCCCCCATCCCATGCTTCCAATGCGTTTTGAAGAGCTTCCACGTGCCGCCATAGGTGAGTGCATCGAACGAATCTTTAATGCTGAAGGAGGTCTTATCATAGCCTTCTCTTTTGAAGGAGAATACAGCATTGGGACCGCATTCAACTCCACCATGTATCATTCTAGTAAAGTGAACGCCCAAGAATGGAAATTCCGGATTGGGAACAGGGTAGATGAGGTTCTTCACTTTGTGTTGGCCTTGAGGTGTGAGGTCGTAGTAGTCTCCTCGGAATGGAACGATCTTCATTCCTGCATCCACACCGTCTAATTTTGCGAGTCGGTCTGACTCTAACCCACCACAAGCAATAACAATGGGAGCTTCAAATTCTCCACGCTCCGATTTTACAATGGTAGTTCCTGAAGGTTTATTCCTAATGCGAACCACATTGAAACCCTTGAGAATAGCGCTGTCTTTCTGAATATTTGTGATTCTCGCCGCCATCTTGTTCGTAAAGTCTACATAGTCGATAATTCCAGTTTGCGGGACGAAAATCGCTTTCACGCCATTCACTTCTGGTTCAACTTCGCGGATTTCATCTGGACCGAGAATTTTCAAACCATCCAATCCGTTTTCTTTTCCCTTTTGAAGAATTGCATCGATTTGAGGAAGCTCTGACTCATCGGTAGCTACAATGACTTTTCCACATATGTCATGAGCAACGTTGTGTTCTTTTGCGAACTCAACCAGCTGAGCATAACCATCGAAACAAGTTTTAGCCTTTAGAGATCCAGGCTTGTAGTAGATGCCGCTGTGAATGACCCCACTATTACGACCCGTTTGATGTCTTGCAAGTGCACCTTCCTTTTCTAAGACCACAACTCTTGAATTAGGGTTGGTCAATTGCCACTTGTAGGCAGTAGCGATCCCCACAATTCCTCCTCCGATAACAATCAAATCGTATTTCTGCATTATGATCTAGACATTACAAGGTTCGAATTTAGGCTATCGGAAGGATATTGCTGTAAAGATTAGCCCGAGCAAGCCTATTGACTTTTTCCAGAGCCAAGCAAACAACTGCTTACAAATCGATTTCCCAGATCACCATAGAAACAAAGGATATTACACCTCCCAGGCTCAGAATCAATTAGTGCTTTCTTTTCAATCGGATGCGCTTTTTCAAGCAGAAGGGAAACCGTTATGTCCTCTCTTTTCGTAAGTCAGACAAGATGATTGTCAAATTTGCTTACTTTTGGAAGGACCAATTAGCCAATATGCTCAGAAGACTACTCAGCACGTATGGCGACCGTTTCCTATCGAGATGGGTCGTCTTAGGGTTTGACATGTTCATGGTGGCGGCGGCCTACTTCGTGGCCTCGCTGTTGTTTTACAATTTCAACCTTGCCTTATTAGCGGAACACGATGTTGCGAGCCAGACGGTAGTCGCGTGCATGGCGTACATCATTGGCTTTCTACTCACTCAAAGTTATGCTGGAATCATTCGCCATACAGGTGTAAATGATGCCATTCGTCTTCTAGAAGGTGCCATGATTGCAAGTAGTGGTATCCTCATCATTACCATGTACTTCTCCTATTTCCACGACGGAAATACATCGGTATTCAACTTCAGTAAGAGTGTTGTTATTATTCACTTCTTGCTTGTCCTATTCTTCCTCATTGGTAGCCGATTCTTGATTAAAGGCATCTACCTCACTGCGATCAAGCGCGCCCGAATGACCAATCGAAACATTTTGATTTTCGGTGCTGGTGCTTCGGGTATGATTACTAGAAATGCGCTTCTTTCTGACCCCGTATCCAATGTGAACATCGTGGCGTTCATGGATGAGAATCCAAGTAAAATCAAGAAGTCGCTGGAAGGAATTCAAGTGATTCATCCAGATAAGGCGCTGAAACCGAAGTATATCGAGCAGCGCGACATCAGTGAAATAGTTATTTCTATTCAAGGGCTTTCTAAGCTTAAGATGAGAGAGATCAGTGATAAAGCGGTTCGACTCGGCCTTCAAGTGAAAATTGTTCCTCCTGCCGAAAAGTGGATCAACGGTGAGCTCTCTGCCCGTCAGCTTCGTCAGGTTCGAATTGAAGACCTACTAGAGCGTGAGCAGATTCATCTCGACAATTCAAACATCGAAAGAGAGATTAAGGATAGAGTAGTGCTGGTTACTGGTGCTGCGGGGTCTATTGGATCTGAAATAGCTCGACAAATCTTACACTATCAGCCAAAGCAGGTCATCTACCTAGACCAAGCTGAAAGTCCGCTTTACGACTTGGAATTTGAGATTAAGTCGCATCATTCAGAGAGCTTTGATAAATGCTCATTCCTAGTTGGGAATGTCAAGGATTTCATGAGAATGGAACTCCTCTTTAAAACTTACAAGCCAGACGTTGTCTTCCATGCAGCAGCCTACAAGCACGTTCCATTGATGGAGGATAATCCGTATGAGGCACTTATGGTAAACGTCTTCGGTACCAAAATCATGGCGGATTTATCCTGCGAATTCGGAGTTTCGAAGTTCGTAATGGTGAGTACCGATAAGGCCGTGAACCCAACCAATGTAATGGGTTCTAGTAAGCGAATTGCTGAGATCTACACTCAGGCACTCTTTGCAAGCGGAAACTGTTCTACTCAGTTCATCACCACCCGCTTTGGCAATGTACTTGGTTCTAATGGATCTGTGATTCCAATCTTCAGGAAACAGATTGAGCAAGGTGGCCCTATCACCGTTACACATAAGGATATCACCCGTTTCTTTATGACGATCCCAGAGGCTTGTAACCTCGTGCTAGAAGCCGGCGCAATGGGAGAAGGAGGGGAAATCTTCGTATTTGATATGGGGGAAAGTGTGAAGATTTATGACTTGGCTAAAAAGATGGTTGCACTCTCAGGGCTTCGCCTCGGTAGGGACATCGAAATCATTGAAACAGGTCTACGTCCAGGGGAGAAGCTTTATGAAGAATTACTTGCTACAAGTGAGAACACGCTTCCTACGCATCACGGAAAAATCCTAAAGGCACGTGTTCGTAAGCATAGCTATGAGACCGTTCTCTCTCAACTCGATAACCTTTCTGAGGCACTGGTAGATGCAGATTCTATGGAGCTGGTACGTGCGATGAAGGACATGGTACCAGAATTCTTGTCGAACAACTCCATCTACGAGGCACTGGACAAGAAGGCTTAAGCCGGCCTACTAACCGTCCTCAAGAAGTTTCTCTTACATTTGCCGACTCATAACTACGAGTTTAAATGTCGACGCCTTTTTCGGTCATCATGCCCTTTTACAAAGGGGATCAACCCGAACACCTTTCGGAAGCCATTCGAAGTGTAATTGAACAGACACTCATACCGGATGAGGTGGTGCTCATTCAGGACGGACCTGTTTCTGAAGCGCATCTTAAAGTGGTCAGCGGTTGGAAGGCCAAAGCTTCTCAAATCAATCATATTGTATTAGAAGAGAATAGAGGACTCTCTGGCGCTTTGAATGCAGGAATTCATGCTGCTTCCCATGAGTGGCTGGCCCGTATGGATGCCGATGATATTTGTGAGCCGACTCGCTTTGAGAAGCAAATTCAACTCATTGAATCCGATTCAGACTTAGTGATTATCGGATCGTGGATTGAAGAATACGATGAAAGCATGTCTGAACTCATGGCGGTTCGTCGACTTCCTGAAACCGATGCCGAAATCATGAAATACGCCCGCTGGCGCTGCCCGTTTAATCATATGACGGTCATGTACCGCAAATCAATTTTGGTTGAGCTCGGCGCATATAAAGACTATGGTGCGGTGGGAGATGACTACGAATTGTGGGCGCGGTTTATTATGAATGGCCATAAGACCGCCAATCTTCAAGAGTCTACCGTAAAAGCTAGAACAGGAGAGGCCTTCTTTTCCAAAAGAAGGCGTGGAATGAAGTATTTCCGCAATGAACTTCGGGAGATCAACGACTTATACAAACTCGGTCTGTTGAAGCCACATCACTATGCAGTTCATTTCGTGATTAAGGCCATTGTTCGCCTTTCACCGGTGTGGTTGGTAAAGATATTCTATCGGGGTATTCGAGCGACGTCGTAGGACGTGTTTCAAAACTCGGTTGATTCATCGAGGAAATCCTCGTATTGCTTCAACTTGTGATGCTCTTCTTGGTTCACAATGTATTTACGAGTCGCAATACCCTGCGCTTCGCTCAAATGGAAAGCTCCAAAACCACGTTGCCACCTGACCACTTGCTCATTTTGATTCATACAAAATGCACTCCTTCGTTTCACGGCACCCATGAATACGCTTGGGGCGATACTATTTGGTAGCTTTACCAGTAGATGTGTGTGATCTATCATGACGTAAACAGCTATGACTAGGGCACCTTCTTCGTTGGCAATCTGGCGAATCTCATGAGCCACTCGTTTCCGATCCTCCCTAACACTCAAGTATGGCATGCGAAACTTTGTCCCCCAAACTAAATGAATGTATCCGCTTACGTATGATGCCCCCATTGCTTTGTTCTTATGTTCCTTATGAATCATCGGGTTCCCACCCGATGCTAGATGGAATGTCCTGTTATTAGCCCACAATCAAAACAAAGTGTTCTTGTTTGAATGACTCGTGGATAAACGTTTAATTACGGCTTGGAACATGCTGTGCTTCGCTAATTTTCGATTCAATGCATCACATTATCTCTGGCATCCCGTGGTAACGGGATGAAATGAAAAAAAGACGGTAATCCTGAAGATCCCATTTAATCACGACATCGGGTTACCACCCGATGCTCGGTGGAATTTTGTGCAAATGTCAGATTTCGTTCGGAAGGCTGTCTTACTGTAAACATGATTGCTTAGGCCTGGAGATCCCACCCCACGAATCCTTACCTTCGAGCCAATGAACAACCGCGTATCAAAAAACATTGGTTACCTCGGACTTTCACAAGCGGCTAACTATGTATTGCCTCTTGTTACACTGCCTTACATTACAAGAGTAGTCGGGCCAGAGAACTACGGTAGCATCGAGTTTGCCACCGTAACCATGCTCTATTTTTCAGCGATTGTGATGTATGGTTTTACGTTCACCGCAACGCGACGTATAGCGGAGCTAGGAGATAATTTCAAGCGCATTTCATCGGTGTACTCCTCCGTAATGCAGGCCAAAATTCTACTGCTTGTAGTCTCCGCTTTGCTATTCATACTATTGATTTTCGCAATACCCACCTTCGGAGATCAATTGACCGCAATGCTCTATGCTTTTCCCATTGTGATTGGATGGGCCATGTATCCAGACTTTCTCTTCCAGGGGAGAGAGAAACTCGGAGTGATAGCCATGGTGAACCTGGGAATTAAAGTTCTAGGCGCAGCACTGATTTTTATTCTTCTCAGAAGGCCAGACCAATACTATTACGTGCTAGGAATCAACGCCGGAGCTCAGCTACTTGCCGGTATTGCCACAATCATTTACGCTCATCGTATCTATCCAAGTCTAAAGTTCTCGTTGCAGCCTCTGAAGTTGGTATTAGGCTATCTTAAAAGCGGGTTTTACATCTTCGCTTCTCATTTCATGACGAGGGTCTACACATTCGGCACCATATTGTTTCTAGGCTTTCTATTATCCGATGTTGAGCTAGGGTTATTTGCAGCGGCGATGAAGCTAATCGTGGTTGGACAAAGCTTTCTCTTCACTCCAGTGGGCGGCGCGCTATACCCGCATCTAGCTAGAACAGCTGGGTCAGATCTGAATCAATATGTATCAGAGCGAGCAAAATTCCAATGGGGTATGCTCGGATTAACGGCGCTCGCGGGACTAGTTATTTTCTTGTTCCCGTCGTTTTTCGTTGAATTGCTCTTTGGAGAAGATTATCTCTCCGTCGCTCCTATTCTTCAGTGGATGTCGCCTGTACTCATGCTAACAACATTGAGTCATTTCGCAATGAAACAAGGTTTGATGATTATCAAGGCAGATGTGCAGAACCTATACGTAGTTCTTTTGGCTGGCATCGCATCTATTGCCTTGAACTATACGCTGATTGAGTTTCATGGAATTCTCGGTGCAGCATGGGCAAAACTCGCTGTGGAGGCACTGCTTGCAATTTCAGCCATTCTCTTCTTCAGGAAGGCGCTATCAAGGAAACTAGCCGAAAATAGATAGCAATTCTTCCTTGGTTTTCACTTGATCAAAACCCCAAAACTTGGAAGTAGCATCTAGTTGGTCTTCCGAGATATCCGAACGGAATTCTCCGAATAACCTGGAAAAGTAATCCCGTTGAAAGGCGACAAGCTCACGTTCGTCACCACCTGAACTATTATAGAAGCGCGCGCTTTCCGAGGAGTTAATTGGTTTTTGCTCAATATCCTGTCGATATATGTAATGCGGCCTGTTGAGATAGATACAAAAGCCTGTTTGAGTTCCCATTCCATTACTCATGGTGAAATCAGAGAGCTCAATGTGTGCCCGCTGTCGAGCGACAAAATGCTGATCGAACCGGTGCCCTGCAGTAATGAGCTTGAAACCCTCCGCTTCATAGGGAGCGCATCGCTCAGGGTCCAGTGCATCAGAGAAATAGAGAGAGATAAGTACATTGTCAAAGTCTTTCGCTACCCTTTTAATCTCTTCAACAAATTCCTGCTCATTAAATCCAACCTTCACATTTTTCATGCTGTGAAAAGGGTAAACTAGCAGAGTTTTACCTAGCTCGTTCTTCATTCGCGCCATCTCCTCATCGGAGTAGAGAGGGGGGGCATAGTGAATGTATGGACCCACCGCGATGGCTTCTTTTTGAGGAATTTTCTCCTTCAAAATATCTACTCGCCCTTGGCTCATTGTGATGATTCGAGCAAAATGCCAGGCAAACTGATCTAGATGCACAATCTTACCGAGGAATAAGCCGTGTTCCATATATGCCTTTAAATCCCGCTCAATCCCTGCGTACTGCTTGAGATAATTGGCATATCCGTATATGTTGTTGTCGATTACCCGTTCAAGAGGAACATAGGGCATCTCTTTCGACAATCCATCAACATCGTACATAGAGAGACCAGCTCGTCGTTCTAGTTCGGCCAATCCAGAGTTCAAATTCTTGGCTCGATAGAATGAAAACATCATCTGCTCCAGTAGAGGCTGACTTGCAGTGAGTCGTTTAATACGGTCTTTTATCGATACTCCAGACATATGGGCTTCTTCGGGCCGCAAATTAGTGATATTCCTCGGGGCGGTGTTACTTTGTACCTTTGTTGTAATCAAACGACCATGAGCCAACTCAGACAGCATCTAAAATTCCGATGGATTCACCGTTGGAGAGCATTTCGTCAATCGAATCGCTTGGGGGCACTTGGCTCAAATACTTGGATCGATAAGCGCGTGGAGTTTATGCGCTTTCCAAAGAGTATAAGCATAGGCGAGGAGGTAGTGGTGAAGGAAGGCGCAAGAGTTTGTGCGTGTAACGCTAATGCAAAAGTGTCCATCGGTGCGAGAACTACAATTGGCTACCACAATTTCATCTTTGCTTCTTCAGGTATCGAGATAGGCGCAGATTGCCTCATCGCGCCTTTCGTTTACATTGTAGATAGCAATCATAAAACAGACCGTTTGGAGCTCATCAATCGTCAGCCCAATGAAACAGCGCCCATTCGCATTGGCGATGGAGCTTGGATAGCAAGTAATGTGACTATCCTAAAGGGAGTGACAATAGGAGAAGGAGCGGTTGTTGCCGCAAATTCTGTGGTGAACAAGGACATCCCAGCATTTGAAATTTGGGGTGGGAGCCCAGCGGTTAAAATTGGCGAGCGTGAGTAGTTCAGTAGGCGTTGTAATACTCGCAAGATATTCATCCAGTCGTTTGCCAGGCAAGGCACTTAAAGTGTTAGCCGGAGATACCGTTCTCGGACATATCGTCAATCGATTGACTTCGATTATCGATCCTTCTCAGATTGTGCTTGCCACAAGCGATGAAGCCTCCGACGACGCACTTGAAACTTTTGCTCGAGAAAGAGACATTCGTTGTTACCGCGGTTCGTTAACCCGAGTAGGCGAGCGCTTCGAAGCGGCTCTACGTATGCTTCAAGTTGATTATGGAATCCGAATCAACGGAGATAATCTTTTTCTAGACCCTGATCTATTGAATGCAGTCATCTCAGAATGTAATTCTGGGAAGTTTGATTTTATCAGCAATGTGTTGGGTAGAACATTTCCTAAAGGCATGAGTGTGGAAGCTGTAAGGCATGCTTACTATTTAGACAGGCTTCCTCATATTAAAGTTGATGCTTATTGCAATGAGCACGTAATGGTATGTCTATACGATGAAAGTGAGCCTGAGAATCACAAGTACATCAAGAACACTGAGCTTCCTGAAGCTGCGGGGATACAATTAGCCCTGGATACTCCAAATGACTGGAATAGGAGCGTCTGGATGATGGAGAACATGCCAAATGGTAAATACGATTTAAAAACGACCTTTGAGTACGCAAAGAAATATGAAGCAATTGTTGAAAGGTAAGCACGGTCCACTTCTCATCGCTGAGATAGGTGGCAACCATGAAGGTGATTTTGAATACGCAAAGCGACTATGTCAATTGGCTATTGATACGGATGTCGATATGGTCAAGTTTCAGATCTACACCGGGGATAGCCTTGTTTCAAGAATGGAGAGCCCAACGAGAAATGCGCACTTCAAGAAATTCGAACTCAGTCGCGAACAACATATTGAACTTGCTCGGATGGTTACTGATGCGGGACTGATGTATACCTCCTCCGTTTGGGATCTCGAGGCGATGAAATGGATTGATGAATACATTCCTATCTATAAAATCGGCTCAGGTGATTTGACGGCCTATCCGGTCCTTCGCGCAACGGCGGCGACGAATAAGCCAATAATTCTATCAACGGGTCTATCTACTGAAAAAGAGGTAGTTGAGGCCGTTGACTTCATTCAAGAATGTAATTCTATTTATAAAGATCCTAATCATTTGGCGGTCTTGCAGTGTACTTCCATGTATCCTATAAATCCAGGTGATGCACACCTAAATGTGATGGCTAGATACAAAGAGCTCACTGGATTGACCATTGGCTACTCGGATCACACAGAAGGCTCAAAAGCACTGCAATATGCAGTTGCCATAGGAGCTGAAGTATTGGAGTTTCACTTCACTGATAGTCGAGATGGAAAGGTGTTCCGAGATCACAAGGTTTCACTTACTCCCACCGAGGTGAAAGAGCTTATCCTAGAAATCAAGTTTATTCAAACTTTGAGTGGAAGTGCGGATAAAGTACCTACTCAAATCGAGCTAGAGAATGGCCATGAGTTGAGCTTTAGACGTGCCGTCTATCCACTAACAGACCTTCCAGCGGGTACGGTACTTAGTGAGGAGAATCTAACTGTACTACGTCCGAATCACGGCATTGATGCACGGGAATACGACAATGTGATTGGCAAGACTCTGAAAACTGCGGTTCAAGCGCATCAAAAGCTAGAGTGGGATATGTTATCATGAGAATCACGCAGTACTATATACGCACATTTCGACCGCGGTTCTGCGGCTGGCTGACACGCCTTTTATATTCAGGCAAGAATGTTAGAATCGGCAGAAATTTTCGATGTGATTCTGTCCCTAAAATCATGATTGACAAAGGAGCTGAGCTAGTTATTGGTGACAATGTTGAGCTTAGAAGGAATCTCGAAATTCGTGTCCATCAATCATCCAAGGTTGAAATTCAATCGAATGTGCGACTAGATAGAGGCGTTCGTATCCTCAGCACGAATTCGGCGACCATCCTTCTTGAGGAAGGTGTGAGAGTAGGCTTGTATAGTGTTCTGAACGGCGGAGATTCAATCAAAGTGGGTAGAAAGTCTCTGATATCAGGGTTTGTGTACTTGCAGACAAGTATGCATGGCTTCAAGAATAAAGAAGTAGAGGTGCAAGCCCAAGGCTATGAGCATGCACCCGTCAGACTTGAGTCGGATTGCTGGCTGGGCACCCATGTAGTCGTGTTGCCTGGAGTGACATTAGGCAAAGGGGTAGTAGTAGGGAGTAATGCTGTGGTCAGTAAATCGGTGGAAGAATATAAAGTAGTGGGAGGAATTCCTGCTAAAGAGATAAAAGAGAGAGGATGAGTGCAGAAGGACCCTTGGTTTCCGTGTACATCACGAATTACAACTACGAAAGGTTTATAGAAGCCTCCATTCAGAGTGTTTATAATCAGACCTTATCCGATTGGGAACTTATTATTATTGATGATGGCTCCACAGATGGCAGCAGAGAGATCATTGAGAAGTATCGTTCAGATGAGCGCGTAACCATCATCTATCAACAGAATAAAGGGCTCAACATCACAAACAACGTAGCTATGCGCGTCGCAAAAGGGAAGTACCTCATGCGATTGGATGCGGATGACTATTTGGTACATACGGCTCTGGAAAGAATGAGTGCCGTACTAGAAGCGGATAACGACTTGGGACTTGTTTTCCCGGATTACTACTACGTTGATGCAGAAGGGAACAAAACCGGAGAGGAGAAGCGTCATAATTTCGATAAAGAAGTATCGCTGTACGACCAGCCTGCTCATGGTGCTTGTACGATGATTCGTTTGAGCTTTCTCAAGAAGCTTGGTGGCTATAATGAAAGCTTTACATGTCAGGATGGATATGACCTTTGGCTTAAGTTCATTACCCATTATTCAGTGAGTAATGTGAACGAACCGCTATTCTATTACCGAAGACACGGCTCCAACCTCACCACAAATGAGGAGCGAATCCTTGAGACTAGACGTGCTATCAAGAAAACATTCCTCGAGCATGCTGAAGTGGAAAACTCATGTTTGGTGGTAATTCCAGCGAGAAATACTAAAATCAAGGGACAGTCAATACCTTTATTTGAAACCGAGGGAGAAACCATTCTTTCAAGGAAAGTAAGAACCGCACTGGCCGCCAAAACCACGTCATTGGTGTATGTGATTTCTGAGGATAGAGAAGTTCTCAAATATGCTGAGAGTCAGTTCGCCAATGAAAGCAGGGTTGTTGTCTTGGAACGTTCAGCTGTTCTAGCAGGACCTAATCAGACATTGGGTGCAACCGTACAATTGGCGATAGACGATGCTAGAGCAGCCAAGGTTTCATTCCAATATGTAATGACGGCTGCTTTGGATTATCCCTTCGTTCATGCGGATATTCTCGATGATGCAGTGAACACAGTTGAATTATTCAAGTCTGATTCAGTCTTGAGTGTTCGTCCGGATAACAAGATGTATTATCGCCATAACGGTCAGACCCTCAATCCAATTCTCGATCAGGAGCAGTTTACAAGACTCGAAAGAGAGGCCTTGTACCGCGCAGTAGGTGGCATTATGGTGGCAACGGTTTCTAGTTTTGATGAGCGTGGAAAAATCAATGCTGGAACGATGAGTCATGTGGTGGTAGATGAAAGAAGCGCCTTTGGAATTTTCTCTGAGTTCGATTTCAATATCTACCGAGCGTTATTGGCCGAGAATGAAGTGCATGAATCTCATTCATAAATGAATCAACTCATATCCACATACGCGGCTTTTTTAGCACCAGTGCTGGCATTTGTCATCACTTTCTTCTCTATTCCGGCTATTATTCGCTTGAGCTTGGTGAAGAAGCTGTACGATACGCCAGATGGACGAAAGCTTCATTCGCAGCGAATATCTCCTCTTGGTGGTATGGCCATCTTCGGGGGAATGGTAATCAGTTTTGTGTTCTGCTCGGCTCACTTGTCAAATCCTGCGTTAAACAGTGTTCTCGTTGGACTATTCATCCTCTTCATCACCGGGGTGAAGGACGATTTATATCCTTTGGTTCCTTACAAGAAGCTGCTAGGGCAATTACTAGCCGTTGCGATTGTTGTCGGACAAGGCGATGTGCGTTTGGTGAGCTTCTATGGACTGTTCGACGTGCACGTGTTGCCATACGCAGTAAGTGTAGTCTTAAGCGGTGTGTTCTTTCTCGGCATCATCAATTCATTCAATTTTATTGATGGAATCAACGGACTGAGCAGTGGAATAGGAATCGTTGTGAGTAGCACATACGCTTTGTGCTTTGCGTTTTTGAATGATGAATTATTCTTGATTCTTGCACTTTGCATTGCAGGTTCGCAGTTGGCTTTCCTTCGTTACAATCTGATTAACGCCAAGATCTTTATGGGCGATTCTGGCTCGATGATTCTTGGATTCCTCGTGGCCTTGCTAAGCATTCACTTCCTTCAAGCGAATGAACTCGCAGAAGTCTTCTTACTAAAGAAAATTGATGCTGTGGTATTCGCTTTCGCGATCATCATTATTCCAATTATGGATACAGCTAGAGTAGTCTTCATACGCGTTTTCATTTTGAGGAAGTCACCCTTTGAGGCGGATCGAAATCATATTCACCATGCCTTGCTCGACATAGGTTTGAGCCATGTGCAGGCAAGTTTAATTCTAATGTCGGTGAATATTCTATTCGTGATTGGTGTCTACTTTATCAATGATTTGGTTCGAGCTTCCATCTTGTTACCTCTCGTAGTACTAGCTGCTGTATTGATATCACAGGTGCCATTCATTATAAAACAAAGGCAAAAGCGACGTGGAGTCTACAAGCCCATTTAATTTTCGGAGCGGAGCTGCTCGCTTGAACATGCTTCTCCTCGCCGTGGTATTTGTTATGCCTACAGGCTGGAATGCAGGAATAAGTCTGTTGTTGCTTCTGCTACTGGTTCAGTCTATTGCAATCTATAAGTTATCGGATTGGTCAGCAGCATTTAAAAGCACAATAGTTCTATCCTCTATGCTCTATTTCGCATTCCTTGCATGTTCTCTGTTATGGAGTGATGACTTAAGTGAAGGGGGGAGGCAGCTTGAAACCAAAGCCTCATTTCTAATTGCGCCATTGTTGATTTTCGCAGGAAAGAGGTATTGGCAACCTGGTTTGAGAACCAGAATGATGAAAGCCTTTTGGTACGGTACCTTGTTAGCGATATTTATTGCGCTAGCCTATGCCGGCTATAGATCGATAGAAGCAGGAGGACTTTCCATTACGCACGAAGCAGGCACGCGATATTTCTTCCTCTACAAGCATTTATCTAGTCCGATCATGCACCCTGGGTACATGGCCACATATGTGGGATTGGCCATTTTTATTGCCATACGACTGTCGCAGCTCAGTAACGATATGGTTTCCAAATGGAAGTACATTAGTTCAATCGTACTATTCAGCGGCATCATGATATTGCTACAGGCACGAATAAATTTACTTGCCTTGCTCATCGTGGTGGGCATTGGTGTTCTTATCTACGCTTGGATTCAAAAGAGATATGTACTCTTCAGCGCTCCCTTTGTCGGTGGATTATTACTGTTTCTGGCAATCATTGTAGCACCAAAGGGAATCTCTGATCGATATCTTCAGCTGCCTCAATTCGACTATAACATTTCGGGAGAGGAGAGTGATTTTAACAGCGCAACTTATAGATTGGCCATATGGACCTGCGCTGGAGATGTCATTTCTCAACAGCCAGTTATTGGAACCGGTATTGGAGATAATCGAGAAGCGCTGGTGAAAAGCTATGAGGAGAATGAATTTTGGCAAGGTGTAGAACGACGGTTTAATACTCATAACCAATACCTAGAAACACTCTTGGCAGTAGGTGCAGTAGGCTTACTGTTCATGTTGCTTATGTTCATCAGTTACCTTCGATTGGCCATTATTCAAAGAGATTTTTTACTACTAGCAGCACTTGGATTCATTTTGATTAGTCTTCTAACCGAATCGATGTTCGAGAGAATGTGGGCAGTAATTCTCTTCACTGTTGTTCTTCCTGGACTTGCGGTATTTCATTCAGAGGAAAGAGCAGTCAGTCAATAATCTTGATATGTAGAAGCCAATGGTTTCCTTGTGTCATACCTTCTGCTTGCTTTATCTTCGTCGCGTTTCTGGAAGAACTCTGCATACTCCAACAGCGTTACTCTTCCAAGCTTTAGTGCCAAGCATTCGATGATTAACAAACCCAACGTTGTGTACATTCTAAGCCGTCTCGAAGAGGGGGCAGTAGAGTGGAACGTCTTAGATTTTATTCGATTACACGCATCAGACTTGGGTAAGGTTTACATATGGTTGGATGGAAGCAACCCTGGTGATTTAGTCGAAAAAGCTAGGTCTTTAAGCGTTGAAGTTCATCACAACCCACGATCTGTTAAGGGGCTTCGTCAGTTTTCAAAGTTTATTCGAGGAAATAAGATTGATGTGGTTCATGCCAACACAGGATTCCCGTCTGGCATGTATCTGCGAATCGCAAAAAGAGCAGATGTTCCTGTAAGAATAGGACATTGGTATTATACTTTGTGGGCAGATTCACCAGCTTTCAAGCAGCGAATCATCTTGCGCCTACAAGGAGTGATGTCGAAGGTTTGCACCAACAACTGGGCGGTATCCAAGACTGTTAAAGAGAGTATTCAAAATGCCAAGCTGCGTTTGAAAACCCAGATCCTATACAATGGATACAATTTTAGCAAAGGAGAAGACAAAGCGCCAAAGGAGCTCTCTATCGTTCATGTAGGAAGGTTCAATCGTGTGAAGAACCACGCATTGATTTGGAAGATTCTAGACGAGATTGAGACCCCTTTTACTTTTACAGACTTCGGACTTCAAGAAGATTCAGAATTGCGTCCTTCCAATGAGCGTTTACAAGACTGGAAAGCTGCGAACAAGAAAGTGAACTTACTAGGGAAGAGTGGAAACGTAACTGAAGTGCTGAATGAGCATCGTGTTTTTCTCTTTCCGAGTTTATCCGATGGATTGTCGGGTTCCTTAGTTCAAGCAGCGTCTCAGGGACTGCACTGTGTGGTTTCAGATATTCCGGCTCACCGCGAAGTTGCTGATTTCTTCGACACCGTAAAACTGGTAGAATTACAGGCGCCAGCTCATGAATGGGCTGAGGTGATAGAAGGGATGCCTTCCGAAAAAGATTTAGAATCTGCTTACTCTAACTTCAAGGACTCGCCCTTTCGCCACGAAGTGGCTTATGCCACGTGGCTACAAGCTTATGGCATTGAGAAATGACACTAAGAGTTCCCTAGAACCTTCGCAAACATCTCTGTATCAATTGGCTTGATGATATAGTCGCTCACTTCTTGAAGCGACTTCGCCTTTTGTATATCCTCTTCCTGGATGGAGGAACTTACCATGTAAATAGTAATTTGTTTCGAAAGCTTCGGTTTAAGCTTCACAAATTCCTCCATGAATTCCCAACCATCCATATAGGGCATGTTGATATCTAAGAAGATAATATCCGGAAGGTTGTTCCGCGTAGACAGATTCTCTACTAGGTAGGTATAAGCCGTTTCGCCGTCATCAAAAACGAGGACACGTTGAACAACACCCGAGGCCTCTATGGACTTGGTTGCCGTGTACTGGTACACCTTGTCGTCGTCTATTAAACAAATTACTTCTTTCTTCATTGTGGCGAGATTTTAAGAGCGAGGTGTAGGAGGGAAGGTGATTGTAAATGTGGTTCCCTCATTGAGATTACTACTTACTTGAATGGTTCCGCCATGCGATTCTACTTGAGTTTTCGTCATGAACAGACCTAGCCCTTTGCCTGGCTTATTCCTGTGGAATGTTTTGTAGAGACCAAACACTTTATGTCCGTGGCGTCTCATGTCAATTCCAGAACCATTGTCCCTAAAAATGAGCTGCGGTTGCTCATTTTCATTGAGTTGCATCTTGATAGTAATTTTCAGAGGACGCTCGTCAGATCTGTATTTTATTGCATTACTCATCAAATTGAGTAGCAGGCTGTGTAGATAGACCTTCGGGTAATAGACTTCGATATCTGCATTTTCAATTTCAAACTCCGCGTTCGATTCTTCGATTTGTCGAGTCAATAAGGTTCGCGCTTGATTAATAGCGGATTCTACACTGTTTAACTCGGTGCTAATCTCACTGTTATCGAGGATTTTAACCGTTTCAAGCAATTCTTCCAAGAGCTCAAGTAAGCTCTGGTTGACCATCTTGATCTTGTCCACAATCTCTTTGCGTTCTTCATCGTTCTCTGCATCTTCATAGATGCTGAGGAGTAATCCGAGGTTGCCAATAGGACTTCTGACGTTATGTGAGACAATGTGGCTGAATTCCTTTAGCTGCTGATTTCTATTCTCCAGCTGGGTAACCAAACTTTGCAACTGCTTATCCTTTTCACGAAGCTCAGTAATATCCGCACCTTCTGGAATCAAGTGGGTGATTTCGCCATCCTCATTGTACAACGGACTGAGAGTAAAGGCAATTCTATGCTTGTCGCCATTCGTATCGAACATGATGCTCTCAAACGAAACGCGTTCACCTTTCAAGGCTTGAGCAATCGCGACAGACATATTTTCTTTCACAAAGTCTCGATCACCGAATAAATCAAACTCCCATATCTTCTTGCCTACAACATCGGATTTCTTCTGGCCTGTTAGTTTGAGGGTTTTGCGGTTCACATTGATGAGTTGCCCATCTGGTTTCATTATACCCGCGAAGTGCATGGAAGAGTCGAATAGTGCAGCCAGCAACCGGTGAGCTTCCTCAATCTCATCTTCCTGGGTTGCTACTTTAGCCTCCAGTTTGAGCATCGCTGCTGCTAGCTCCTTTTCAGAGACCTTCAATAACGTATTGCTCTTGTGAAGTTCATCAAAGGTGATCTTCTCAGTAATTCTAAAGCGTGCCCACCTATAAGAGAAAAAGGCCACCACAATAGTGACGAAGGCTTGGAGTATAATGATGTAAGGAAGGTTCTCATGGACCCTGTCAAACAGATTATCGCCAGGAATCCAAACCAATACTTGAGAATTGGCCTGATGCGTGCGCAAGTGCTTTACGCCAATGCCCTGCAACTTACTGTCGATGATTTTGACAGCCTCCGTGGCTTGCTCACTGATGAGCATTCCATTCTTTGATTCAATAATGGAATCAAACCTTTCTCCGTTTCCCGTCAAATAGTTCATGATCGAATCAACTGGAGCGCCGTATAAGACCTCACCGTCGATAAAAACTGCCGAATCGGCAGATTTCAATAGCAGCTGACCGTCCTTAAAACGAATTCGATCTGAAGCCCGTTTGGAAAGGAGGTTGAAGTCGATATTCGCTACAAGTGTTCCCTTCTTTGAGCCATCAATCCCGTATAATGGAACCACCCAACGAACCACAAGAGTGTAAGGGGTAGTAATCATTCCACGATCGTTGTTGAGGTTGAGCGGAGATAAGGCTATCTCGCCGTCCTCTAGATCCACATTATCCACAAAGTAGGGTCTGGCAGATTTGTCTTGAAGATTATTCTCTTGAACGCGATAGACACCTCGGTCACCTCGATTGAACCGAATTCTCTCATGACCATTTATATCGATGAACCGAATGTGATCAATTTCAGTTCTTGAATCCATCAATCCATTCAGACTTCTGGCGAGAAGCTGCGGATTGAACTCGGCATCACTCTTAGAAGTATTGGCGATGCGCACCAAACTTCGTCCAATTTCGAAGGTGTTATCTGCTAGTTCATTCGTCGAAGCACTAAGAAAATCCTTAGCCTCATCACGAATGAAGTCTTTGTTGTTGGTGTAATGCATCCTGTAAATCAGTGATGTAACCAACATCCCAACCAAAAATGAGGGGATAAATACGTTGAGAAAGTGCTTACGCATTAGCAGGTATTCTAAATGGTAAGGTAGAGAAAGTTATGCACGTCTAAAAGGCTTCACTCGATTCACTTTACAATGGTTACTTTGCAACTCTAAAACCTCCTATCATGAAGAGAGCTTCTAAAATTGTATTCGGTATTCTGTTCGGCCTGGCTGCCATCTTGTTCGGTGCGTTCCAATTCCTGATGTATCAAACGAAACAAGCTTCCCCGCTAGAAGAGCTCACATACGAGAACGAAGGAGTTCACATTTCGTTGGACTATTCTCGACCAAGCATGAAAGGCCGCATCATTTTTGGAGGATTAGTGCCTTATGGAGAGGTGTGGCGAGCCGGTGCCAATGAACCAACTCATTTCAAGACAGATACAGACATTCTGCTAAATGACAAACTCTTGCCAAGCGGCGAATACACGCTTTGGATTGTTCCTTTCGAAAATGAGTGGGAGGTCATCTTTAATAGCAAGGATTATGGCTGGGGGCTAGATTGGGAAACAGGCGAAGCAGCCCGAAATCCAGATTATGATGAGGTCAATCTGACCTTACCTGTTCTTCAAGTGGATCCGGTTCAGAAATTCACCATTGCCGTGCAATCCAACCTCATGTCGTTGAGCTGGGAAGAGAGTAAGGTGGAAATATTCATCAATCCCGTATACTCAAATACTTCTAATAATCAATAAGTTGAGCTTCTAGCTCCTCTTTTTCGAACACTACAACCTCGCCTGAAGGCAGTTCGATTACAAGCGGGTCGTCTGTATTTCTCAAATTCAGAATGAACTCCAAGTAGCCGCATTCTCTTTCGGCCATTTGAGTGCCTGTAACCCCATTCACTGACACCAAGCGCTGATGAAGTGGAATTCCCATCTGGTCGGCGTCTCCACCTATATGGAGATTCGCAACATACAATGTCGTATCCTGAAGGTTAGGTATGATGCTTAGGGAACGCGAACGTCTATGTGGGATTTCTTCTTGACCTATGTGCAGGCGCTGTGCAGGACCGTCAATGATGATATGGTGGCGACCCAATGTTTTCATCCCAATTTTCCGGTCTGAATTATTGGAATACTCTACATCTGATGGAAGACTGAAGCCTGATAGTGCAATGTTCGTGTTATTCGCTTCCAGAACGGTGTCTAAGTTATTGCCATATACCCCCTGACTCGTACCATCGATCATTCGAACGAGTGGAATACTGTCGGCGATGTAGGAGATTCGATCCATTTCAAGATCAAGACCACCAGTACTGCCGGAATCAAAAAGCACATTTTTGTAGATCATACCTTTGAATTCTACGTCGAGAAGAGGCGCTTTCCAGCCTTCCATAGGCACGGTGTGATACGCACGACCAGAGCCCAAATCTGAGGTAGATCCAACTAGCAATGTATCACCAGGATGAACTGCCCACTGAAGCTGACGAATAACGTGATATCCTAAGATTCCATCTTTGGCCATACAGGTAATGGTGCTATTCTCGGGAAAATCAATGACCGCGGCAAGGATATCTTCATACACACCTTGACCAAGCTGAAGTCTATCGAGCATTACAAAAGGAATGGATTGTCTCTGACCTTGAGAGTCGCCCAATCTCATCCCGCCCATGGATTCGAGCTCTAATCGCTTCGCGGCTTCTAGGGTGAGCACGGTGAGATTTGCGCCAGTGTCAAAAATCATTTCTAAGGGCTCTTCATGATCGTTCACTTTCACGTAGACGACATAGAGTCCAAGACGGTTTTGAGCATGAATGGTATCATTAATCGGAGCATTTACGAGTTCTGCTCGTTGAATTAGGGTAGAGGTAGATGGCCTGAAGACACCACAAGATGTTAGCGCCAACGACAAGAGTAGGAGGTAGGTGGAACGAATCATTTTGAAGGATTTGAACCTCAATTTAAGCTATTCGAGGCATAAAAAAGATGAGCGCCTATACGATTGTACACGCGCCCATCCACAAAACACCCTTGCCACTCTAAGGGAGATAGCTGTATCCATGTCTGGTTTTCCACATGAAGTACTTCTCGAACAACACCTTACCGAAGTCGTAAAGTACGTTGGGAACCATAATGGCAAACGCTCTTGGCTTAAAGAGGTGGTTACTGATAATCCAAACCTCTTTCTTGCCTGCATCCATGACACAGAGTCCAGGGATTTTACCCCAAGCCTTGCGTTTGAGATTGTTGTTGCCCTTTTCAACTCTTACGATGTTCTCTGCCACAATTTTGCCAGTTTCGTCACTTGGGAATCCTGTTTTAGGGCTGCCAAACGGTACTTTACCAGGCTTGAATGGTAGCTTGACATCTACTGCGATTCCCGCTGCCCAAATGTTAGGGTAAGTCGGATGACGATAATCTTCGCCTACCGGAACGTATCCTGCTGCTGTTGCTTGCAGCTCAGGGCTATTTTGCACGAAGTCAACTCCCACGAATGGAGGCATCATCATACTAAACTTGTAGGGGAGAGCTGTTCCGTCCGTAAGGAAAACTTGATTCTTGTCCATCTTCACTACGCCAACTTCAGTGTGGAAGTGAATATTGAACATCTTCATGAAGGTTTCCAACATCATCTTGGCTCCAGTCATGCCGTCGATCCCAAAGTGTCCTAAGAAGGTCTCTGGAGTTACCCAGTGAAGGTCTATTTTCTTTCTGATCTTCTTCTCACGCGCCCACTTCTCAAAGTTGAATAGGAACTCATATGCAGCACCCATACAACCTGCGCTTTGTGTGGCGCCGATGACAACTGGACCAGGGTTTTTAGCGAATTCATCCAGCGCTTGACGGGTTTTCATCGCACCATTTGGTGTTCCGATGTAGTGCGCGTATTCAGCAACTCCAGGAGCTACATCATACTTCACTTTCGGACCAGTTGCGATAACGAGGTGGTCGTAGGTAAAGTCACCTTTGTTCGTGATTACTTTATTCTCATCTGGGTTGACCTTCAAAGCTTCTGCTAAGACAAAGTCGACTCCCTTCTTCTTGAAGATGACATCCTTTTTAATAGTGATGTCTTTCATATCTCTTCTTCTGAAAGGAACCCAGATTAAACTTGGAATGAATGTGAAAACAGGACTCTTATCGATAACGATAACCTGTTGTTCCTCACCGCCCTTGCGTTTAAGCTCCAAGGCTGCGGTGAAGCCGGCGAAATTGCCTCCGATGATTACTGTCCTTTTCATGGCTAAGTGGTTTTGTTTTTCAATAACAAGGTAGCCCCATCCATATGAACGAATGGTGAGGACGGTCACAATGCGACATGATAAATATCATGTTTCAACCATTTGTATATCAATGAGTTAGAAAAAATGTTCTCATATGTGAAATCCGACCCCCCTTATCAGCCCGTAAGTGAAGCATAACAACAACAAAACAGTTATGAAATTAGCATTGAACAGTTGGAAGAAAGCAGGAAAAGTAACACTCGCAATGGTTATGGCTATTGGTTTTGCTTCCTGTAGTGAAGAAGATGATATGATGGACGACGAGCCTATGACTATGTCGTACACATATGACTTCAGTGGGAGCTATTCAGGAACTCACCCGAGTGACTTTTCAGCAATGATGGAAGTGGAAGAGATTGATGAGAACTCTTGTAAAATCACTGTCACATTGATGAATACTTTGGATGGGGAAATGTATATGATTCATGCACACGATGCAGCGGATCCAGCGAATACTCCAAACGGTACTCCATACAATGAGTCGCCAAATCAGAATGTATTTGTACAGATGGCTTCAGGAAACGGTGGAACCGTGACAGCTTCACAGACAGCGAACATGTCTTACGAAGAAATCACAGCATCTTATGAAGCATTCTTTGTAGTGCACGATCCTACACAGGACATCAGCACAACAGACTTGACAACTTATCTCGTAGTAGGCGCATTTGCACGCTAGGTCGCCACTACGTTCTTTAGGGGCGAAGTAGTCTACCGAAAGGTGGACTACTTCTATTTAATAGAGGCCTCCACAAAACCAATCCTCAGTTTGCACCGAGTTTGGCGTCTTCTGGCAGAGACACTTCCCAAATCCCACCTTTGCCGGCAGCCCAAACTCGGTTTGTTTTTGGCGATACTGCCAACACATTCGCTCCATCGTTGTTTAGTGGATGCCACACTAAACCGTCACTTGACCAATCCATGCCGGTTGGACCGCATGAGATCAATAATTTCGGATGTACAGTGACTACACAACTTCGATAGCCACGAATGCCTTCTTCGGGCCATGCCACGTGAAAGTCTAGACCATCCATGTACACCACGCCACAAGCATTTCTGGTGAGATCATCAAATCGATAATCACCACCGACAAATACAATGGTAGAGTCGTTGAACTGTGTAGCCGAATACACACCAGAAGTGCTACTGGTATCTGTATACAAGGATGTTGAGGTGCGTGGTTTATAGGAATACATCTTGCCACCATATCCTCCAGTAAAGGAGATGTAATTTGAATCGTTCACAAGTAGCGCACTCCCAGAAGCTGCGAACGACACATCTCCAGAGTCTGCTGAAATCGAGTTACTCATTTGTCGAACCCAGTGCTCTCCGAAGTCGTTCGTCCCAATGATATTCCAGGTTCCATCAATAGGATCTCCCCAAATAATTCCACCACCAATGTCGTTGAAATCCATTTGATCAAAAAAGGTAGCCTCATCTGTTTGTTGGTACACTTCACGCCAGGACTTACCACCATCATTAGTCTTAAACACGAGGCCTGGCGAAGCAATGCCCATGACTACAGCGGATTCATCACTCCATGCATGGATATCTCGAAATTCTCCTACATAGCCAGGAACACTCACAGTATCCCAGGTCAAGCCCGCGTCAGTGGATCGAATTACCAGTCCTTCAGAAGCTGCGGCCCAAATGATATCTTCGGAGGGGATGGAGAGGGCTCGATAACTGTAGATTGTGGACTCGTCTTCACGTGATGAACAGGATGCTAATACGAGTAGAAATAGCATCAATATTAAACGTCTAGATTTCAAAATGTTAGATTTATTACAATGAATGTTTAACTATTGATTTCATGTGATACTAGCTGGAAAATATCCGTTACTTTTGTTCGCCTTGAATGAAACGCTACTAACTTTTGTCTAAGCACGAGACAAATACCGATATCTCAAATGTAAGCTTTCAAGCTTACGAACAGCTTCCTGTAGGTGTGGTTGTCACCGATGGTAACTCCAATGTTCAATATGTGAATCGCGAGTTACTGAGACTCCTCGGCCTAGATGAAACTTGTTTTGTAGTAGGCTCTTCAGCGCGTTCTGTAATCTATAAAGAAGATCTCGCTCGTGTCAACCGCACGCATAAGCAGTTGATGAACGGTGAAGTTGAGAAACAAGAATTCTCTTTCCGATATCAACATCCAAAAGGAGGACTGAGGTGGTTCAAGGCCACTTTCCGGAAGATGGATGGGGTAGATGACGCTTTTGTAGGTACAATTATGTCACTTGAAGAGGAACGCTCTATCGAAAACCCGCTCAACAAGGGAGATTCTCGCCTGCGTTCAATATTTATGAATGCCCAAGGTGGAATTGTCTTATCTAACTCTTCATTCTATGTCATGGCCGCCAATAAGGCCTTTGCTCAGATGCTTGGATTTGAGGATGATAGCAGCATTCGAGGTGCTTTCTTGCCTTCACTTACTTATCCGGAAGATCGCGAAAGGGAAAGTGAATTGTTCAATGAAATGCTCGAGAAGCGCAGTAATCACTATCGCATTGAGAAACGCTACATTGGCGAAGGCGGTGAGCCAATTTGGTGCGATGTCATTGTGAGTGCTACGTGGGACAATGACAACAGACCTTCGAATTTCATCTCCATCATCCAGAATATTCAGCAGTCTAAGGAGGATCAAGATAAGATGGAGAGCTTGAATCGAATGAAGGATAAGTTCTTCTCGATTTTGAGTCACGATTTGAAGAATCCTATCAGTTCTATCCTTGGCTTATCTGACCTTGTTCGTGAATGCATATTGGAGAACGACACGAAAGGCGCACTGGAAATGCTTGAGTTGATTGAGACCAGTACTATGCGGGTAGATGATCTTCTTGAAAACGTATTGGATTGGAGTAGGAGTCAGCAAGGTATGCTGAGCTATCGTCCCGAAGAGCATGACATGGATGAATTCATGAAGGAGCTCAGCGGACTATTGGAAGTTTCTTTTGTGAATAAGAGCATTCAATTCGAATACTCCAATGAACAGGCAATGACTGTGTTTGCAGATCGATACATGCTGCGAAGTGTGATTCTCAACTTACTCACCAATTCCATCAAGTTCTCCAATAGAGGAGGGACCATTGGCTTTAGCGTAGAGCCTGAAGAAAGTGGCGTTCGAGTAAGCATTTCAGATCAGGGCGTCGGGATGTCGGAAAAGACCATTCAATCCATTCTTGCTAAAAAAACTACCCATTGGACGAATGGAACGGAGAACGAAACTGGAACAGGGCTTGGACTTGTTCTAGTGCAAGAGTTCCTTCATTATCACGAATCTGAACTTCAGATTGAATCCACGATTGGTGGCGGATCTACCTTCTCATTCCATTTACCGTATCAGTCTGCAGAATAAGCCTCAATAGCCTTTCTCACACTACCGTGTTTTACAAGAAGCTCTTGAGCTTTCTCATAACTCGCCTGAGTAGAATCCATGACCATTCTTGTCCCTCTATCGATGAGCTTGTTGTTACTCAGCTGCATGTCAACCATTCGATTTCCAACCACACGTCCTAAGCGAATCATAACCGCTGTAGAAATCATGTTTAGGATGAGCTTCTGAGCCGTTCCTGCTTTCATTCGTGTAGATCCAGTAACGAATTCAGGTCCAGTAATCGCTTCAAAAGGGAAGTCAGCATGTTCGCTCACGGGCGTACCTGGGTTGCAAGTAATACAGGCAGTCAGAATACCTCGACTCTTCGCTTTAGCTAGCCCACCAATGACATAAGGCGTAGTACCGCTTGCCGCAATTCCCACTAACGTATCATTCTCTCCAATGGCGTGCTCTTCCAGATCTTTCCAAGCTCCATTGTCGTTGTCTTCAGCGAACTCTACGGCTTCTCGCATGGCGCCATCTCCTCCTGCAATCAACCCAATCACCCAGCCATGAGGAACGCCAAAAGTAGGAGGGCATTCGCTCGCATCCACAACGCCTAAACGGCCACTGGTACCTGCGCCAATGTAGAATAATCGACCGCCTTGTTCCATCCGCTTATACACGGTATCAACGAACTCAGCTATCCTTGGAATTAACGGGGCAATTGCTTCTGGTACCTTGCGATCCTCTTCATTGATCCAGGTGAGAAGCTGCTCAGTCGACTGTTGTTCTAAGTCGTTATAATGACTGGATTGTTCAGTGATGCGGTTAAATGACATATGAAAGGATTGAGAAGATCAAAGTTTACGAATTCTGGCCATATAAAAGCCATCTGAGTAGGAAGAGGGGTTTACTCGCTTGTCCTCTACAAGCTCAAAACCACTTCGGTTCTCCAAGAATTTCTGGACTTGATTTTCATTTTCTGATTTGAGAATACTGCAAGTGGCGTAAATCACTTCACCGCCAGGTTTCAGCATGTCAGTATACCTATCCAAAATGTCTTCTTGGATTTCTATCGTTCTCTCCAAATGCTCGGGCTGAAGCTTCCACTTCGTATCGGGATCTCGCTTGATGACGCCAGTTCCAGAACAGGGCACATCCAATAAGAGTCTATCAGCCCACTCGTAATAGCGTTGAGTGAATTTTCTATCGGTGATGGGATGTGTTGAAATGAAATCGACACCTGCTCTTTCTGCTCTTTTCTCCAACTCATAGAGCTTTCGCTCCTCAATATCCATGCAGATGATTTCACCTTGGCCCTTCATCAAATCGGCCAAATGGAGTGCTTTACCACCAGCGCCTGAGCATGCATCAATGACTTTCATTCCTGGTTCTGCGCCTACATAAGGAGCGATGGATTGCGAACCAGCATCTTGAACCTCAAACCATCCATCTTGGAATGCTTCAATACGATTGAGTCTTGGTCGTCCTTCGATATACAACGCACCCGGTTGGTTCGGAACAGGATTCGCTTGAATTCCCGCTTCAGCTAGTGCATCCAACACATCTCGTTCGTTCGATTTTATATGATTGATTCGCAGATAAACTCTTGCCTCTTCATTCAATGCGTGAGCGATCTCTGGCCAAGCTTCGCCTAGTTCCTCCGTCATCAACTCGTTCATCCAAGCCGGAAAACTCTCTGTAATTCCTGTATCTTCTGGCAATTCCTTTAGCCTGGACTTGATGTCGAAATCGCGAATGCTGTCGAATTTTGGCCAATCAGGTAGTTCAACCTCACGCCAGAGAAAGTAAACACCCACTAGCTTCCAGAGTGTCTTTCGTTTCAGTTCGGGTTCCATGTCGAGTATCCACCAGAGCAGACGCCAATTCCTAACAATTTCATAGGTGTGCTCCGCCACAAAGGCGCGATCTCGAGAACCCCATTTTTTGTTTCGTTTGAGAAGTCGATCAACGACTTTATCGGCGTATATGTTTTTCCCGAAGCTCGTTTCGAGTGCTTCAATGACTCCAGCGACGGTGTTGGGAAACATCTTCATGTTCGGATGGCTTAAGCGATTGTCATATCAATCTTAAACAAAGGTAGGGTAGGGAAGTCAATAAGTCAGAAGAAGTGGAGGATGAGGTGAGGTAGGGGTAAAAAAAAGAAAGGTCCCCCGGGCGGGGAACCTTTCCACTCTCTGCGTGCTTCGCTCTCTCTCTCAGGACGCAAAAATTTTCTCTCTCTTTACAAACGTACGGAAATTCTAATTCCGCACAAGGTCGAGGATGAAGTTTTTTTACATAAAAATTACAACTACCTCATCTTAGGAAACTTGCTTGGCTGCTGCTCGCTCATCATTTCATAGATGGTCTCCACAACGTCATCTACAGATGGTTTTGAGAAGTAATCTCCATCTGTTCCATACGCAGGTCGGTGATCTTTTGAAGTCAATGTTCTCGGCTTTCCGTCGAGGAGTTTGTATCCACCTTGAACCTCTAGAATCTGTTGTAGGATGAATGCACTAGCTCCACCATTCACGTCTTCGTCGAAGATGAGAAGTTGGTTCGTTTTTGCCAATTCTTCAACAATGCTATGGTTGATATCGAATGGAAGTAGGGTTTGGACGTCGATGATTTGAACATCGATATCCATGTCTTCAAGCTGCTGAGCAGCATCCATAGCAATTCTACAGTTAGATCCGTAAGTCACGAGTGTTACATCAGACCCTTGACGAATAACTTCAGGGATTCCCAATGGGGTTTTGAACTCGCCGAGATTCGATGGAAGCTGCTCTTTCAAGCGATAGCCATTCAAACACTCTACAATCAGAGCAGGCTCATCGCTCTCCAACAAAGTGTTGTAGAAACCAGCTGCTTTCGTCATATCTCTTGGGACACATACATTGATACCGCGAATGGTGTTTAAGATGGCGCCCATTGGCGATCCACTGTGCCAAATTCCTTCCAAACGGTGACCACGAGTACGAACAATGACAGGGGCTTTTTGACCGCCTTTGGTTCGATATTGAACCGTTGCTAAATCGTCGCTCATAATCTGTAGAGCGTAGAGTAGGTAGTCGAGGTATTGGATTTCTGCAATTGGTCGCAAGCCACGCATGGCCATTCCGATGCCTTGACCAAGAATAGTGGCTTCGCGTATACCCGTATCGCTCACACGAATTTCTCCGTATTTATCTTGAAGGCCTTCTAGCCCTTGGTTTACGTCACCAATTTTGCCGCTATCCTCACCGAAGATGAGAACGTCTGGTCTACTCGCCAAAATGGCATCGAAGTTTTCTCTCAGCACAAGTCGTGCATCCACTTCTTGCGCATCTTCACCATAAGTCGGAGCCACTTCAGCAATGTTGGTAGCCTTTTCAGCAGATTCGCTGTACAGGTGTGTATTGTATCTGTCTTTGTTGATGGCTTCTTGTCCATTCAACCAGCGAACAAGTTGCATTTTCTTATCGCTATCGTTGTGGCGGAGCAGCCAAAGAGCTCTTCGTACAGCGCTGATTGCATCTTTGTGCAACGGATCCATTGCAGATTGCAAGTTGCTTACAATCGACTCGATGCCTGCGTGCAATTCAGTCATACCACTTAGCATCTCGATGGCTTCGTTGATTTCAGCCTTGATCGCAACGGTAAAGTCTTTCCAAGCCGCAGCTTTTTCCTCTCGAGCCTGCTTCTTCGCTTCTTTTTCAATGGCGTCTAGCTCTTCTGCAGTACCAATTCCAGCTTCTTCAATAAAGCTTCTGAACTTTACAATACAGTCGTGCTCTTTTTCCCACTGAAGTCGTTCTGGACTCTTGTAGCGCTCATGGCTACCGCTGGTAGAGTGTCCTTGTGGTTGCGTCATTTCGCGAACGTGCACCATCACTGGCACGTGCTCTTCACGAGCAATCTTCGAAGCCTTTTGATAGGTTTCAATCAACGCTGGATAGTCCCAGCCATTCACGCGGAGAATTTCATAACCATCTCCTTTATCATCGCGCTGGAATCCCTTGAGGATTTCAGATATATTCTGCTTTGTAGTCTGGTGTCTTGCATGTACTGAAATGCCGTACTCGTCGTCCCAAATGCTTATAACCATTGGGATTTGAAGAACGCCTGCGGCATTGATCGACTCGAAGAACAAGCCTTCAGAAGTTGAGGCATTACCGATAGTTCCCCAAGCGACTTCGTTTCCGTTCACGCTGAACTTATCGAATGACTTCAGGTCTTCAACGTTTCTGTAAACCTTTGACGCTTGAGCCAGTCCGACCAATCGAGGCATCTGACCTGCGGTTGGACTGATATCAGCGGAGCTGTTCTTCTGCTCGGTTAGGTTCTTCCACATGCCGCTCTCATCCAAGCTGCGCGTAGCAAAGTGTCCGTTCATCTGTCGACCTCCTGATGCAGGCTCAAGATCAATATCCGTTGTAGCATATAAACTAGCGAAGAACTGCTGAACAGTGAGTTCGCCAATTGCCATCATAAAAGTTTGATCGCGGTAATAACCACTGCGGAAGTCGCCATTCTGAAATGAGCGCGCCCAAGCGATTTGAGCAAGCTCTTTTCCATCGCCAAAAATTCCAAACTTGGCTTTACCGGTAAGAACCTCACGTCGACCAATCAGACTCGCTTCACGGCTGAGCACGGCAAGCTTGAAATCGTTTAAGACGTCCTGCTTGTATTGGGTTTCTTGAGAGGTTTTTTCGATAGTATCAGACATAAGAACGGGTTTATGCAAGGATTGCAAAGGTACGCATTCTCAGCCTCGTTTCCGCATTGAATTCAGAGGTCTGATTATCAGTACCATCCTCGTCTCAAACGCTGAATGATATCCCCTTGGTCGATGTTTAAAACGAACCGAACTTGAGAGAAATAGTTTGGAGAAGTGATATGCGTTCTCAAATTGTTCTGGATAGGGAAGTAGAACTCGAGAAAGTCGGGTACGATGGCCAATCTCACACCATAGTCCCAGTAAAATTGATCTTGAAATCCAGAATAGCCTACATCACCAAAAAGACCAAATCCCTTCCATACAGGTACATTTAGAGATAAGGAGGTCATCCATGTGCTCGAGAAGGCTCCTGTTGCCGTTTTGAAGCCCCCGTCGGTAATGAAGAACTGCTGACTCCATATGCCGGTCGAATCCGAACGACCTATCAAGCTTAAATCAAAGAGATAATCTTGGGTTCCGCTCAGGCCATAGCTAAAGAAAGCCTGACCAGCAGGTTGATTGTTGTGTAAAAAGGTTCCTGCGAACAAGCGAACCCCCAGCCACTGCTGATTGGGGAGCATGAAGCGTTGTCGGAATGATGCACTCAACTTAGAGAAACGCGCTCCAACTTGCAGATCCATTTCTAAGAGAGAAGGGTGTAAGATGTTCTGCTCTTCTCGGATGTATCTGAAATCTGTAACCCAGTACTCTGCATTGGTAACATTGTTAGGTAGCGCTTGATCTTCGGGACGCAATTCCCTAGAAACTCCAACACCCCTTATCTTGAAGGTGTGCTGAAGTGTACTTCGAGGATGGCTCTTCCTAAAGTGGAAGTTCACACCCGGACTAAAACGCATATAGCTAAGGCCCTCATCGTAGTGGAAATAGCGGCCGTAAAGTCCAACTTCTAGGGCGTGTAAAGCTCCACTGGAAAATGGTCTGTAGTAACGCAAGGATGTATGTCCGGTTAGCTGCCCCGTGTTTGTGGAATACTCTGGACCTATCTTGTATTCCCAGCGCTTTGGCATCAGCGTGCGATTGTAGAAGTTGACCCCAGCAAGAACCCCATCATATGCGTTGTATTTCAACGAAGGCATCCAAAATATCTGAGTCTTGTCGGTTTGGTCAAGCCCAGTGTACAACTGTAAACGCAATGGCTCAAATCGCTGAAACCAGCCTGTCGGTGTTCTGCGCTGATTCTGACCGTTTATATCAGGTGTTTGCTGATCTTCATCTACAGTAACCGAGGCATATTCATCCAGATAAATCACCAAAGTGTCTATAGTCCCAAAGTGACCGTCATGCCATTGTTCCAGACCTTCTTCTCCTTCAATATTGACTCCTGAAGTAGGATAGGGGACTGCCAGTTCTCCACGATTCTCTACTCGTGCAACAACGATGTAGTTGCATTGGTCGATGTCCACTAATCGATAATCTACAGTCTTACTTGTCGTGTACAGCTCTCCTAAGGCCCAGGATATATCACGGTTCTGGTAGTAATCGATGGATTCAACTAGCCTTTCCGGGGTTAACGGAGGAAGTAATGAATCTTGATGATCGTATCCAGTAGCACGCCAGAGGCCTCTTCTATAGTTGCGATCTCCCACGTAACCTCGCATCATGCTGATCCAGAGCGCCGCCTTACCACGCATGACAGCCTCACGATTAAATGGAGCATATTCCAATGCAGGAGTTGAAAGCGGCTGATCGAGCCCTTGGCGAGCCATGTATAGATACAACCAGTGATGGAGATAGGTAGGCTTTAACTCGTCTACATCCATGAAGCGCGCTATATACGTGTTGGCATATTCACCGAAAAGCTTGCTTTCTGGATAGTTTATCGATTGATAGTCGTAGCGATGGTAATGCGCAAAGCCTTCAACCAACCACGGATGCTTGTATTCATTGACATGAAGTTGACTTGCAAAGTAATGTCGAACTACTTCCTCAAGCAGATTAAGTTCTAATCCTTCTTCGTCATTTTTCCATTCAATGATGATGGTATTACCGGAGCTCCTGAGATTTCCTCGATCCTTTAGAATGACAATGTTCAGCTCATCACTCGGCCAATCAAAATTGTAAAATCCTTTGAGGTATTGTTCGATTCGCGGAAGTACCGTTTGATAGCGAATGGGAGGGAAGTCATCTTCAAAAATCCATGCGACCTGACCAAAAGTTGTGGGTGAAATGAGTTGGGTTAACTGGCTAGAAGCGAAGAATGTACGAGCGTTCTTTGAGTAGACTAGTGTGTCCTCTTGAAATCCGAGTAAGCCAGGGACGATGAGCTTGTGTTTGTACGGGTTGTGGAGGGTCAGTTCGAAAGATTCATCGGCTCGAATATTGTCATAACCACTCAAATTCGCAGGTTCGTATTCGCCTTCATGAGTTGATTTTGTTCCCAACCAAAACTCATCACCAAGTCCATGCTCATATAACCGAACGAATGGCCTATTCAGTCCGTAGAATGAGTTTGTTCTCCCTTGCTTTAAAAGGTCCCATTGAGGAGGTGAATAGGTGTAAGAAATTCTTATTTCCCCTTCACATTCATTAACAGTCCGAGCATCATTGGGATTCGTGCTTTCAAAGATTTGACAGTCAGAAACTTTAAAAATATTTCCAAAGCCTTTTTCGGAGGACGATGTGAAATGGAGGTCGGTTTCCTGCTGGTGAATTAGTTCCTGAGAAATGCACGAAGTCTTATCTTCAAAAGATCTCAAATCCCATTCTATAAAGAATTGGGTGGGAATCTGACCTGCTTCAGGGCTAGGAAGATTCCAAAATACTTTTTGATGTACTAGGAATTCACTCGCAGTAGAATCAATCGTTACATCAATTACGTGATGCTGCTGACTCTGAGCAGTGAATCCAATCAGAGAGAGAAGTACGAATAGGCCATAGCGCATATTCGCTAAGATAAGGTAGAAGTTAAATGCGCTTGAGCTGCTGCTTGAACATTTTGATTTGATCGTCGAGCATGCCGCGTTTATCCAGCTTCTTGGCTTCAGTAAGAAGTGCTTGAGCTTCGCGTTTACGGCGACGGCTCATGGCAATTCCAGCGAGCTGTAGCTTCACAAGGGCTTTATCTTGATCCATTCTCAAGCCGATGTTGAGCGCCTTTCTAAGGTAGCTCTCCGACTTGTTCATGTTGGTCTGCGCTTCCATCAAGCCTTTGAGGTAGAACCAGTAGGCCTGCTGACTCTTGATCAAAGTCTTCTCAGGATTCTTAATCGCTTCAACCTGACGTTGCGCCTTAGGCATGTCTTGCTTACGCATGTACCAAAGGGCTAGAATCATACGCTCATGACGGAAATAGGTGAGGAGTACAAGTGATGAGAGTAGGACGAGCATGATGCCGTTACCAATGTGTCCTTCGAAAAATTCGTAGATGGCGTAGGCGAATATGAGGGCGGTAAGCCCGAGGCGGATGATTTTACTCAACATGGGATAGCGTTTTTTAAACGGAGCACAAAGGTACAAGTCTAACTTGTAAACTCATTACCCTAAATCAGAACAATTCTGTGTGAACACAACATGTGGTGAGCCGTTAGAATCTTTGTAATTTCGAGGAACACCAATAAAACTGTAAAACGATTTGAAAGCTAAGTTCTTAATCCTAGCCACTTTATCCACAATTTCAACCTTTGCATCAGAAGGCGGAGAACACGAAAACCCCTTCAGTAAGGAGTTTCTAGCGATGTTTTTCATTCTCATCGCTGCTGTTTTAGGTAGATTCATCGCTCGCCGATTCAAACAAAGTGAAGTACTGGGAGAACTAATCATCGGTATCGCTCTTGGTGCAGCCTTGTTTTCAATGAATAACCGATTGGTTACTACGATTCGCTATCAAAATGAAATGCGCGAAATCATTACCGCCACCTCAGAATTAGAGGCCGAGTTTGATGATGCAGTCGTGCAGTATGTGCGAAACGAGACCGAGCTTCCCGAAGATGCACAGGATAGAATCATCAGTACAATGACCTCGGATAACTTCGTAAACAGCTTCTTAAACGCAAACTACACACTTCTCTTTTCTAGTCTTGGTGTGTTGCTGCTGCTCTTTATGGTCGGACTAGAGGTAAGCACGGCTGAGATGATTAAGATGGGGAGTGTGAGCTTTTCTGTTGCCACTCTGGGAGTCGTTTTCCCATTTGTCTTGGGATACTTGGTGGCTGCTTTCCTAATTCCATCTGTTGAATCACAAAATGTGGCAATCTTCATTGGCGCGACCTTGGCTGCAACATCCATTGGAATTACAGCAAGAGTCTTCAAAGATGCGAAGGCCCTCGACTTTAAAGAGAGCAAGCTCGTTCTCGGTGCTGCTGTGATCGATGACATCATGGGGCTTGTTTTACTAGCCGTAGTGAGTGGACTGGTAACTAGCGGGAGTATCGATTTCACCGACGTGGTAGTAATCGTAGCGAAAGCACTGGGCTTCTTGGTTTTCGTATTCCTTTCGGAGCGCTATTTCCTTCGTCACGTCATTCAGTTCTTCGCCTTCTTCGCCGGCAAGAACACCTTCTTACTATTTCCATTCACCTTGTTGTTGCTGTTCGCATGGCTAGCTAGCGCAATCGGACTTGCACCTATTGTCGGCGCGTTCTGTGCCGGGTTAGTATTGAAGGATGAATTGTTTAAGCCGTTCAAGAAGAAAGACCAATCACTGGAAGATCTTATCGCTCCATTGGAAGGCATCTTTGCACCAGTATTCTTTGTTTTAATGGGCTTCCAAGTGGATATCATGGCCTTTGGCAACCTGGATGTGCTCTGGGCTGGATTGTTACTTACTGTTGTTGCTATTGCAGGCAAAATGCTCGCAAGTGTTTTCTTGCCCAAAACATATGACAGACTACTTGTTGGTATCGGACTCGTTCCTCGCGGAGAGGTAGGTTTGATTTTCGCGAGTATAGGTAAAGCGGTCGGTGTATTGAACGACGAGCTCTTCGCAGTAGTAATTATTGTGGTGATTTTAACCACCTTGGTGACTCCGCCGATGCTAAATGTACGCCTACGTAAACTTGTAGCTTCTAAATAGTTCGGCACGAATAAGAGTAGAGGATGTGGAAAGAGTAGTTTCAGATGAAATTTTTTCCTAGCTTGAAACACTCAATAAACACCCTCGTCGATGATTCGAACCTTACTCACGGTCGCATTTCTTGTAGGGCTCTCAACTTTCGTTGGAGCACAGGTGATTTCAGGTACTGTATTAGATGAGTACGGCGACCCCATGCCCGGCGTTGCGGTCGGGGAAGTAGGGCAGAATCCGACAGTTACTAATCCCGACGGTGAATTCCAATTGCGCGTTCGAAACTTGCCAACCCGCATTGAAGTGCGAACATTGGGCTACCTTACTCAGGAACTCAACGTTACCAATTCCGAGAATTCCATAACCATACGTTTGGAGGTGGATGCTCAATCCATCGGGGAAGTTAGCGTAGTAGCAAGGCGACTATCAGAAAAGCAAAGGGAGTCTGCTTTAACTGTTGAAGCTCTAGACCTTAGGGCGATACAAGAAACGCCAAGTGCCAGTTTCTATGACGGTTTGGGGAATTTAAAGGGGGTCGATTTAACCTCAGCCAGTATCGGATTTAAGGTGATTAACACACGTGGATTTAACTCTACTTCACCTGTTAGATCATTACAGCTCATCGATAATGTAGACAACCAGGCACCGGGGCTGAACTTCAGCTTAGGTAACTTTCTTGGCGCTTCCGAACTCGATGTAATGAACGTCGATATCATCGCGGGTGCGAGTTCTGCATTTTATGGACCGAATGCCTTTAACGGGGTAATCGCCATGACCACTAAAGATCCATTTCTATTTGAGGGCTTGGATTTTAGCTTGAAAGTGGGAGAGCGTGCTCTGAATGAATACGCTGTTCGCTACGCCGATGCTTTTGGTGATAGAGATGGCGAACCGGTCTTCGCGTACAAAATCAACTTATATTATTTGTCAGCCGACGATTGGGAAGCGACCAATTACAACCCAACAGACGACTCACCCTCACAGGCAAACAACCCTGGAGGGTACGATGCTGTGAATAGATATGGTGATGAAAGGGGATATGTAGCGCCAGGATCTCAAAAATCATATCCCGCACTCGGTACATACCACAGAGATGGAATCGAAGAAATTCATCTCGTTGATTACGATACGCGAAACATCAAGTTGGGGACCAGCCTTCACTATAGAGTTACCAATGATGTAGAGATGATTTACGCCTTCAATTTTGGAACAGGCACCACTGTATACCAAGGTGATAACCGCTACAGCTTGAAGGATATATTGTTCTTCCAGAATCGTTTTGAAGTACGAGACAAGAACAAGTGGTTTTTCAGAGCTTACTCCACAAATGAAGATGCTGGCAACAGTTATGACGCTTATTTCACGGCATTGAGAATGCAAGACAGCCTGCTCAATGGTCTTGCATGGTCGAGTCAGTATGCGGGTTCATGGAATGCCGTAATGGCTCCAAGGGTAAGAAACCTACCGGGCTATCCCGATGAGAATCTACCAGAAGACGAATACATTGAGGCTATGGTAGGATTCGTGAACATGCATCGCGACACAATCACGAGCTTGCACAATGTGTTGCGCAATAGTCTTCGTAGAGAAGGATTAACTCCAGGCACTGAAGCATACGACGATTTGTTCAATCACGTTACCACAACTTCATTTGCCAGAGGAGGAAGTATGTTCGAAGACAGATCTTCACTCTACCATGCTCAAGGGGAATACAAATTTGATCCAACTGACTGGGGAGAGTTTACGGTAGGAGGAAATGGAAGGCTGTATCGACCAAATTCAAACGGAACCATCTTTAGCGATACCAATGGAAGAGTCATTTCCAATTGGGAGTATGGAATGTATGGCGGTTGGACAAGAAAGTTCAATGGAGAGCAGTGGAAGGTGAGTGCTACTATGCGTTTAGACAAGAATCAGAACTTCGATTTCTTGGTATCCCCAGCGGCTTCAGTAGTTTATAATATTGATGAAATCAGTGTTTTGAGATTTAGTGCATCTTCAGCGATTCGCAACCCAACGCTTCAAGATCAATACCTCTATTACAACGTGGGGCCAGCGCGCTTGATTGGTAATCTCAACGGTTACGATTCTTTGATAACAGCTGATGATTTCAGCAATTACTTGTCTTTGCCTTCGATTGCGCCGGTTGGACAACCTAGTCGAAACACGTATGAATTCGACTATTTCAAAGTAGACCCTATTCGTCCAGAGCGAGTGCGAACACTTGAAATGGGATACCGCACTACCTTGTGGGAAGCACTTTATGTGGATGCTAATTACTACTTCAGCTTTTACGAGGACTTCATCGGTTATCAAATTGGGTTAGATATTAATGAAGATCAGATTCCGAACGTCACTGAGATCGATGTTTACCGTGTGGCTGCGAACGCGCAGGATTTAGTCACCACTCAAGGTTTCTCAATTGGATTGAGCTACTACTTCAAGGAGTACTACAGCCTATCGGGTAACTATACTTGGAACGTCTTGAACACGGCTACCGATGATCCTATCATTCCAGCATTTAATACGCCAGAGCACAAGTTCAATGTAAGTGTGGGTGGTCGTCAGATTCCAGTTGGTTACAAAGACCACGAGTTTGGTTTCAATGTTACTTACAAGTGGGTTCAAGGATTCTTATTCGAGGGTTCGCCACAGTTTACAGGATTTATCGACGATTATGGCTTGCTTGATGCGCAGATCAGCTATCAAATTCCAGATTGGAATATCACCGCGAAATTGGGCGCGAGTAACATTACCAATAACAAAGTTTATCAGGTTTATGGTGGTCCGCAAATTGGAAGATTAGCGTACTTCTCTTTACTATATAGTTGGAAACCGTGAGCATGAGCCGTTGAATTTCTTAACTTATACCATTCTAAATTTCAGTTCAATGAAACAATCATTACTCTTAGCCGGCCTTTTCTTGGCTAGCACCTTGGGCGTCCAAGCCCAAACTCGTTATGTCGACGAGATCTTCAGCGATGGAGATGTCGTTGTTCAGCCCGACAATATCTACGGGGTGAACTTTAGTGCTTATGTGCCACAGTCGTTAGGTGGACCAAGAGTGATTCCTCTCTACCTCGATGTGTATATGCCGAGCCCAGCTGTGGATACAGTGACAAATCGACCAGTTGTTATCTATTTCCACACAGGTTCATTCCTTCCAAAAGGGTTGGTTTCGCCGATGGGAGAGAGAACAGATAGCGCGGCAGTTGAAATTTGTACTCGCTTGGCAAAGCGCGGTTATGTGGCGGTTTCTGCAACATACCGATTGGGATGGCAGCCAGACAATACGTCGAATCTCGACTTGCGTCGTGGTAGTAACCTACTCGCAGTTTACAATGCAGTTCAGGATGCGAAGAATTCAGTTCGTTACATGCGTGCAACGAATTTGCAAGGCAATCCATTTGGAATCGATCCTAGCCAAATCATGTTGATGGGACAAGGTTCAGGTGGTTATATCACCTTTGCCTATGCAACCATTGATAACTATGGCGAGGTTTCAAATCCAACTAAATTCCAATACCAGGGTACCACGGGTATCTTCGGTGGAACAGTAAGCGCAGGTGATCCTTATGTGGATACTGCAGTGGTTGGTGATTGGAACGGATTCGGTGGTAAGGCTGTAATTACAGGACAAGATTCATTGGGTCTTCCTACAATCGACTTCAATGCTCCTGGCCGTAACATCGAAAACCTTCCGGGTATTCCAGATGATGTGACCTGTGTAATCAACCTTGGTGGTGCATTGGGCGACGAAGCTTGGCTAGAGCCAGGTGATGTTCCAATGTTGAGCGTTCACAATATCTACGACTTCTACGCTCCGTACGATTCGGGTATGGTTCGCGTACCAGTGAACAACCAATTCTGGGATGTAGTTCCAGTTGCAGGTAGCTACCGTGCTATCCGCATGGCGAACGAAAACTTCAACAACTATGTGTTCCAACGCGAAGCGTACTCTGGTTCAGTTGAATGGCAGATTGCTCGCAATCACCCAGGAAACCCTGGAGGTTTCAGCGGTATTTATCCATTGGCAATTGAGCCAGCTGATCCAAACTTGCCTTTCGCGGTAAATAGCAACCCTTGGGACTTCTGGGATCCAAGTGATCCATTGGGAGCGAACGAAACGAATCCAAACAACAAGGCTCAAAGCTTGGCTTATATCGATACAGTGATGAACTTCATCATCCCAGGTATGAAGTCTGTGATGGATGCGAATGATATCGGTATCGAAGAAGCGGATGTTGTGAACTTCAATCTTTATCCAAACCCAACCGACGGTGATTTCCGTGTGAAGGGAACAGATGTGATTGACGAAGTGCATGTATTCGACCTAACCGGTAGAGTAGTGGCAACGGCTTCACCAGCATCAAATGATTTTGAAATGTCTACAGAATCTTGGGCACCAGGTGTTTACATCGTCCAAGTAAAAAGTGGGGCGCTTACGGGTACAACTCGATTGAGCGTTCAGTAGGAAGATTCACAATCAACCTAGATTGAAACCGTCTCTTGCTCCGTGCAAGGGGCGGTTTTTTAATTGTGTGCATCTTACCTTTGCGGCATGATAAATCACAACGGAGAGATTCTCGATATCGATGCAGTTCCCTTTAGAGCAGATTTTCGTCCAACGATGTACGGTGATGCCTTGTTCGAGACCATCAAGTACAATGGTGTGAAACTCATCAATTGGGAAGATCATTATTTCCGCGCCATGGCAAGTATGCGTATTCTCCGCATGGAAATCCCCATGGAGTGGTCGCCTGAGTATCTCGAAGAACAAGTGATGGAAACATTACGTGCTGCGCACCTAGAAGCGAACGCGGCTCGTATCAGAATTACCTTGTACCGCAATGGTGAAGGAAAGTACACTCCTGCTACGACCGCGGAGATGGGTTACTTCATAATGGCCGAAGCTTTGCCAGATGCCGACTTTGAATTGAACAAGGACGGTCTGTCTATCGATATTTACAAGGATCACGAAGTGCCGAAGAGCATGCTCAGCAATCTGAAAACGACCAACAGTTTGCTGTACTCCCTTGCCGGCATCTTTGCCCGAGATAATGAGTTGGACGATGTACTATTGGTGAATGCCGACAAGCACGTGGTAGAAGCAACGGCGAGCAATGTCTTCATGTTTGCCAACGGTAAATTGATTACTCCACCGCTTGAAACTGGAGCATTGAGGGGAGTAATGCGCAAGCATATCCTAAGAAATGCGAAGGAATGGGAATTAGAAATTGAGGAGAAAGGCTTCTCGCCATTCGATCTTCAAAGAGCCGATGAAGTGTTCCTCACGAATTCCATTACAGGTATTCAATGGGTGGCGAATTATAGAAAGAAGACCTACGGAAATACGATGACTAAAGAAATCGTCGATAAACTGAATGCCTCAGTTTAAGAGCGGGTCGCTAGGAGAGTTTGCCCAAAGTTGATAATCTCCTCCTAGGTTGATAATGACCTCTTTCCACATGTTTTCTACGTCTGTCGTGTATAGGTCTATGGTTCCAGTTGGAATCACACGCCATGACTTATCGGCCATTTCAGATTCGAGTTGTCCTTCGCCCCATCCTGAGTAACCTAGAAAGAATCTGATTTCTTCAGGTGTAATCAACCCGAGCTGAATCACTTCCTGAAGTCTTTCGAATTCTCCTCCCCAGTAAATTTCGTCGGTCACTTTAACTGTGCCTTCGAAAAGGTCTGGACGATTATGGATGAAGTAGAGGTTCGACTGTTCAACTGGTCCGCCATTGTATATCATGGCATCAAATTCTGGGAAGCCCTCAAGTAATCCATTGATCTTCACATCCAATGGGCGATTTAGCACATAGCCAACCGTTCCTTGAGCACCGTACTCGGTCACCAAGATTACGCTTCTATCGAAATTGGGATCGCCGAGTAATGGCTCCGCAATCAGAAAACAGCCAGCTTTAAGTTCTTCCATTATCTCCAAATTAGGGTGGAAGGTTATGAAAAGCAACTTAAATCGATGAAATTTGCTCTATGCAAAATCAAGAACTCAGAAGTAGCCGCAGGGAGTACACAAAAGGTGAACTCCTAGAGAATGAAGTACCCGCAAATCCTATGGATCTGTTCAGTGATTGGTGGAAGGAATGGGAGTCACTCGGTAGACCAGACACTACCGCAATGACAGTTTCTACTACCGGAGCAGACGGTATACCTGATGCTAGGATTGTGCTCCTCAAAGGGATTGAAAATGGAGCGTTTACCTTCTTTACTAACTATAAAAGCAAGAAGGGATCAGATATTGAAGCAAACCCAATGGTGCACATACTCTTCTTCTGGGCAGAGCAGGAACGCCAAGTGAGAGTAGTGGGACATGCCACAAAATTGAGTTTTGAGAAGAACCAATCCTATTTCAAGGAACGCCCAGTTGGTAGCCAAATTGGAGCGATAAGCTCACCTCAGTCGAGTGTGATAGTAAATCGAGAAGTTCTTGAGAGTGAGGTAGAAGCGAACAATGCCAAATATGGCGAACTAGGTCCGGATTGCCCAGAACACTGGGGAGGCTACGCCGTAGAACCATTTCAAATTGAATTCTGGCAAGGTAGAGCCTCGAGGTTGCACGATCGTCTTCGTTATAAGAAGTCGCACTCATCCTGGTCTGTAGAGCGTCTAGCACCTTAAAATTTTAAATCCTATAGATTTAATAGATTTTTATATTTTTGGTCCTCATTAATGGGGGTAGGTGACCCTATGAAAACTTAAACAGGTAGCACTAAGCAGATGAACGAAATGTGGACTAACTACATTCTCCTTGCAGCCTTACTGGTAATTACAGTGAGCTTGTTCGTTCGTCGTTTTAAACCAACCATGGTGTTTGGCTGGACTACCATCGCATTAATCGTCATAGGTGTTATGCCTATCGAGTTGCTGCTATCCGCTTTTAGCAACAAGAGCATTCTCACCATTTTCCTCCTCATCTTCCTCACGTCAGCTCTTAGAAAGCACTTCAACTTATTGGGTTTGATGGACTTTCTCTTCAAAGGGTTAAAGTCGCCACGTAAGTTCCTCGTTGGAATGACGACTTCAGTTGCGGCTTTGTCTTCTGTTGTAAACAACACGCCTATTGTAGCCTTGATGATTCCATACGTCTACGATTGGTCGAGAAAGCGGAATTTGTCTCCTTCGAAGTTTCTGATGCCCTTGAGCTTCGCGGCAACTCTAGGTGGAACAATCACTGTGATTGGTACATCGACGAACCTCGTGTTGAACGGTCTGCTTGATGAGAACGGACTAGACACCTTAGGTTTTGGCGATTTCTTGATACCAGGCCTATTGGTTACCACCGTTGGTGTAATCTTTTTAGCACTATTTAGTGGAGTACTCTTAAAAGGAGGCAAGGATCTACTGGAAGACTTTCAGTCGAATCGCCGCGAATACATCATGGAAACCGTCCTGCTTCCCAATAGCGACAAAGTGGGTAAGTCCATTGCTGATGCTGGTTTGCGAAATCTTGATGGCATTTTCTTGGCTGAGATCTACAGAGATAAGAAGCTCATCTCACCGGTTACGCCCAAAGAGATTCTTCGAGCTGGAGATTTGCTCTACTTCGCGGGTGAGGTGGAAAAGGTAGTTGAACTTCTCAAAGGCGATAATGGTCTAGAAATAGCCAAACGCGAGAAGTTTACCAATACGGATGCACTGGAAGTGGTTGAAGTTCTGATTCCCATTACAAGTGACCTCGCTGGGAAAACGGTTCGAGAAACGGGCTTCCGTGAGCGTTTTGACGCTGCTATAGTGGCTGTGCATCGCGACGGTAGAAAGTTGGGTGGTAGAATTGGAGATGTCCGACTTGAGTTTGGCGACTTACTTCTAGTTACCACCGGTTCAAGATTCAATAAGATCATCCAGGGGAACAAGAATCTCTATACTGTGTCTACCATGGAGAGTATCGACTCTAACGGGAAGACGGGCAAACGTATCGTTGGATTCGGAGTTGTTGCAGGCCTAGCGGCTATGGCAATGAGTTGGATCAGCTTATTCACATTCCTTTTGGCGATTCTCATTCTCATGGCGAGTTTCGGAATGCTATCGGCGAAGGAGATACGAAGAGATATCAATATGGACTTGCTGGTGATCCTTGTAACTGCCGTGGCTATAGGCACCACTTTGATACATGCCGGAACCGCAGATTGGATAAGTGATGCTGTGATAGACGTTCTTCATGGGGCGGAACCGTGGCTCGTCTTGGTGAGTGTAATGCTATTGACGGTAGTTCTCACGAGCTTCGTGACTAACGTGGCCGCTATCGCGATAGCGTTCCCAATTGTTGTAGCCGTTATCGCTAGAACTGGAATGGACCCTACTCCGTTTTATTTGGCTCTAGCCTATGGGGCATCAGCATCCTTCTTAACTCCTGTTAGTTATCAGACCAACCTGATGGTGTATGGACCTGGAGGATATTCAGCAAGAGATTTTATGCGAGTTGGCGCACCGCTGACCGTCCTTTACATAGGAGTAGTATTGTCGTATTTGCTGCTCAGATATGAATTAATTTAGATGACATGTCGAAAGTAATCGTCATACCTCAAGTACACGACATCAACAAAGCGTTGCGTACAGAATCCAACGGACATCCTGCTAAAGTACTGTGGTTCACGGGACTCTCAGGTTCTGGGAAAAGCACTGTAGCAAATGCAGTAGAGAAAGTCCTTTTTGCTGATAACAAGCACACATATATTCTCGATGGCGATAATGTGAGAAGCGGTCTGAATAAGGATCTTGATTTCTCAGCTGCTGGTAGGGAAGAGAATATTCGTCGAATCGGCGAAGTAGCGAATCTCATGGTGGATGCTGGACTCATCGTTCTCACCGCATTTGTATCTCCATTCAAAGCTGATCGCGATAAAGTTCGTCAGACAGTAGGTGATGAGAATTTTGTTGAGATTTTCGTGGATTGTCCACTTGAAGTGTGCGAGCAAAGAGATGTGAAAGGGCTCTACAAAAAAGCAAGAGCAGGGGAGATTCCCGACTTCACTGGAATCACTTCACCATTCGAGGCGCCTACTGCTCCAGATGTTCATCTCCACACGGATCAAGAGTCTCTAGAAGAGAGTGTTACGCGAGTGATGAATCACTTGAAAGATATTGGAATTTAAAACATACTAAATTGGTAGGATTTTGCATCTTTGCCGCAGAAATAAAGTAGGAAATGAGTAACTATCATCTCACACATTTGAGAGAGCTGGAAGCCGAAGCGATTTATGTGATTCGCGAGGTTTATGCTCAATTTGACAACCCAGCCATCCTTTTCTCTGGTGGAAAGGATTCAATTGTCATTACACACTTAGCGAGAAAGGCATTCTTTCCAGCTAAGATTCCATTCCCATTGGTACACATCGATACAGGGCACAACTTCCCTGAAGCGATTGAATTCCGCGATAGCCTCGTAGAGAAGCTCGGCGTGAAACTAATCGTAGGTTCTGTACAGAAGTCGATCGACGAAGGACGTGTTCTTGAAGAAACAGGTGCAAATGCTAGCCGTAACGCGCTCCAAACCACTACGTTGCTCGACACTATCGAAGAGCACAACTTCGATGCTTGTATGGGCGGTGCACGTCGTGATGAAGAGAAAGCAAGAGCGAAAGAGCGTTTCTTCTCACATAGAGACGACTTCGGTCAGTGGGATCCAAAGAACCAACGTCCAGAATTGTGGAACTTGTTCAACGGGCATAAGCGCATGGGAGAGAATTTCCGCGTGTTCCCTATTTCCAACTGGACAGAGATGGACGTTTGGCAGTACATTCTCTTAGAGAATATCGAGTTGCCAGAGCTTTATTTTGCTAAGCAGCGCAACGTGATTTGGAGAAACAACTCTTGGTTGCCTGTTTCTGATTTCATCACTCTTCGTGAGAACGAGGAACCACAGATGAGAATGATTCGCTTCCGTACGCTAGGAGACATCACCATTACTGGAGGCATCGACTCAGATGCTGACAATTTGGAGAAAATCATTCAAGAAGTAGCTACTACACGAGTAACAGAGCGCGGTAATCGTGAAGACGACAAGCGTAGTGAAACAAGTATGGAAGACCGTAAGCGTCAAGGTTACTTCTAAATCCAACCCAAAAAGACACAAGAAGTGGATACATCGAATTATCTAGATATGGAATTGCTACGCTTCACAACAGCTGGAAGTGTAGATGACGGAAAATCAACCTTGATTGGCCGCCTACTTTATGATAGCAAAAGCACATTTGAAGATCAAATGGATGCTGTGCAAAAGTCGAGTGATAAGAAGGGCTTGGAGCACATTGACTTAAGTCTTCTAACCGACGGTTTGAAAGACGAGCGTGAGCAAGGAATCACAATTGATGTGGCTTATCGCTACTTCGCGACTCCTAAGCGCAAGTTCATTATCGCAGATACTCCGGGACACATTCAGTACACCCGCAACATGGTTACTGGTGCTTCTACAGCGAACGTTGCCTTGATTTTGGTAGATGCACGCAACGGAGTGCTTGAACAGACCAAGCGTCACTCTTTCATCGCTTCTCTTCTTCAAATTCCACACATCATCGTTTGTGTGAACAAGATGGATTTGGCAGAGTATAGCGAGGAGCGATTCAATGAAATTGTTGATCAGTACGAGGAATTTGCGGCGAAACTCGACGTAAAAGATGTACGATTCATCCCAATCTCCGCTCTTCACGGTGATAACGTAGTGAACAGAGGGGATAACATGTCTTGGTACGAAGGCGGAACTCTGCTTCATACCCTCGAGACGATTCACATTGGTAGTGATGAAAACCACATCGATTGCCGTTTCCCAGTACAAACGGTTATCCGTCCGCATTCAGACGAGTATCACGATTATCGTGGATACGCCGGTAGAATCGCTGGTGGTGTGTTTAAGCCAGGGGATAAGGTGACTGTCCTTCCGAGTGGATTGGAGTCTACTATCACAAGCATCAAAACATTTGATGGTGACATCGAAGAGGCTTTCCCTCCTATGAGTGTTACTATCAATTTAGCAGATGATGTGGATATTTCTCGTGGCGACATGATCGTTCGTCCGAATAATCAGCCTGAATCCTCTCAAGACTTGGATGTGATGTTGTGTTGGTTGAACAACCAAGCTCCACGTCCTCGATCAAAGTACATCATTCGTCATACGTCTAACGAGGCGCGCGCAATGATTACAGATGTCGTTCATAAAGTGGATGTGAACACGCTTCACAGAAATGAAGAGGATAAAGACATCAAAATGAATGATATCGCTCGCGTGAAGATTCGCTCAACACGTCCGATGTTCGTTGATTCTTATCGAAAAAACCGTCACACAGGATCTATCATCCTTATCGATGAAGCTACAAATGAAACAGTGGCTGCCGGTATGGTGATTTAAGGTTTGGAGGTTGGCAGACGCTCAGGTACTAAGGTGCTCTGGTTTCAGTGGTGCTTAGGTTTGAGCGGTTTTGGCCTGCTTAGAAAGAATATATCGCTTATTTTAGAAGGCCAGTTAGCGGGAGTTAGCTGGCTTTTTTATTTGACCTAACCTTCATGAAGATTTACTCTCTGGTTGCTCCGTGTGCGCTAATCCTGCTTATCTCGTGTACAGCTCAAGAAGCCCCTGTAGAAGCACATACATCCATTCCTGAAGCCATCGTGCTTCATCCGGATATCCGCCCCAATGTTATACTTAAGGAATACGAAGACGGCACTACGCACCTTCTTCAAGAGCGTGAGTTGAACGACAACGGCGACATTTCAGTTGAGCGCAGATACATTTCTCGTCCGGATGAAAGCGACTCGAGTGGATATTATCACGATTTGTGGATGGAAATGAGGTACGTCTATGATGACAGTAATCAGCTTGCTCAAGTACTGGATTATCGAAACACAGGTGATGCTCTGATTTTACAGGGCAGAACGCGATACACCTATAGCGGAGATACTGTGATTAGTGCGTTTGGCTATGAAGGAGGCCATGGTGAGGTAATCAAGAAATTTATCTACGATGACCTTGGCAGATTAATCTATGAGTTTGAGTTAATCGGTTATGATCATGCCTATGTAGGAGGGGAGAGTAGACAGTTTCCAGAGTACATCAGTACGGCAACAACCTATCATGGAGACTTCATTCAATCTGTTAAACTTACAAATCAAACGAGTGGGACTACGCTAATAGGCGACTTCGAATACCCATCTAACCTAATTGTAGTACGAACCTATCGCAGTCCGGGAGTTCTGCATTCGGACTCCCTCTTTGCCATTGATAGCCGCGGTAGAATCACTGATTTAACCGTTCGTCAGTACAATGAATACGGTGAACTTTCAGGTCTAGTTAACTGCGATATGGGAAAAGGCGGTAGAATAGGTAATTGCGAATCAAGACCATATAATCTCCTTGAGAATCCTCGCTTTAGCGTTTATCCTAAACTAGATCCGATGTGGGAAGTTAGAGCCCGACTTATGGATCCTGTGGAGACCTATTCCAATTGGGAAGATAAAGAGGGCAGGGATGTTCTAAATTCTAGCTATACGTATGACGAAGAAGGATACATTCTATCCCGTGTGGATGAATTTGCAGAGAGCACAATACCCACGTATTTTTCTTCAAGAACCATTGCATGGGAGTACGATAATCAGCATCACATTATTCAGGAGAATATTGAAGCTATTAAAGTAGATGGATCGAGCTATCATAGAGTGAATACGTATGAGAGAAATTCGGAAGGTACATTGTTGGAGTACACTTCATACGATGCTGATAGAATTGTCGATCAATTGAAGGTTTCGCCATCCGGAGCAATCGTTTCTCGACTCACCTCTAAGCTGGTGTACGACACAATTGTAGACGCCACTTATTATTTGTCTAGAAGAGATAACCCATTCGAGCGGGATTATCACGTGAACATAAGGGATGGATTATATGTGCAGGGCTATATCGTGGAGAGAGACGACGCTGGTCGAGTTACACGTGTATTCGACGAAGAGGAAACTGGAACAGATGCCCAGTATGTCTATGACAGAGAAGGTAGAATGATTCGTTCAAGGCACTCTAAAGTCAGCTTGAGTATCATTCCTTATCGCTTTTCAGAGCGCGAGGTATATACACTTCATTATGGCGAAGGATATGATGCCGACTCAATGATAGAATCCTCATTTGAGTTTTAACGTCTACACTGACCAACACCCGCACGTCGCTACGTCCTGGTGCATAATAAAAAACCCCGACGAAGCTGACGCTTGTCGGGGTTAATTTTTCTGGGAAGCTAGGCTTAGTTCAACTTATCGTTGAGTTCTGCACCTGGCTTAAACTTAGCTACATTTTTAGCAGCAATTTTGATCGGAGCACCAGTTTGTGGGTTACGACCTTCACGAGCTTGACGCTTAGATACAGAGAAAGAACCGAATCCTACTAGAGAAACACGGCCACCTTTTCCAAGTGCGTCTGCTACGTTAGATGTGAAAGAATCTAGAGCCTTTTTAGCTTGTGCTTTTGAGACGCCTGCGTCTGCAGCCATCGCGTCGATCAATTCAGCTTTGTTCATGGCGAATCGAATTAAGGTTAAACATTATCGCTTGAATGCCCTACAAATATATACGAACGCAGAGTCCATGCAAGTTTGAGAGCGATTAATCCTCAATTTTGTTGATAAAAGCGGTGAATTGTTGAAAAAGCCGACTGAATTTTCTTGCAAAACGTACTTCCCAATGAATTCGCGGGTTCTAGACCGTTTTCAATTCAGCGTACTCAGCAAAGCCATTTTTGAAGTCGCGAACCGACATTTTCCGCTTTCCAGGCCATTGGATTTCTTTGATCAAAACATCACCATCCATTCTGGAGATGACCAGTGCATCATCCAGCCAATGCAAGAGCGCTTTTGGGTATTGTTTCCTCTCGATAAATGCGCTGTCGGCTACCTTGACCTCCACTTGTTCACCGTGATGGTCGAGCTTCAACAAGGGAGCTGGAAATGGATTTAATCCACGAATGTGATTATGAATAGCTTGAGCACTTTCCTTCACATCTATATATTGATGTTCTCTGAAAATCTTTGGAGCCGGCTTCATTTCAGCGGACTCGTCTTGAGAAATCGGTGCAATATCCCCCTTCATCAATCCATCTACCGTTTTAACCACGAGTGGAGCACCCAAGTGCATTAGCCGATTATAAAGCGACCCAGTAGTTTCATTCGGGTCGATAGACGTTTTCTCCTGTAATAAGATGTTTCCAGTATCAATCTCTTCATCAATCATGAAGGTTGTTACGCCAGACTCTTTCTCCCCATTGATTACCGCCCAATGGATGGGCGCTGCACCTCGATAGTTGGGGAGGAGGGAAGCATGGAGGTTAAAGGTCCCTTTTGATGGAAGTGTCCACACCACTTTGGGTAACATTCGGAAAGCAACGACTACAAAAACGTCGGCATTCAGATTCTTTAAGGCTTGCACAAACGACTCATCGCGCAGTTTTTCAGGTTGAAGCACCGGTAGGTCCAGTTCAAGAGCAGCTTGCTTTACTGCACTCGGACGAGGTTTTCTTCCTCTGCCAGCTGGGTTATCGGGTGCAGTAACTACAGCTACTACCTCATGTTCAGATTCGTGTAATGCTCTGAGGGGTTCAACGGCGAATTCCGGTGTACCCATGTAGACGATTCGTGCGCTCATGGTGCAAAGTTACTTGGAAACGATAGAATAGACACCGCTTTCGTCGCGCTGAATAATGCCTTCATCCAAAAAGTCGCCGATGAGCTTTCTCAACGTCCGCAATTCAATGTTTGGCAATGATTCTTCAAGTTCTTCGAGGGAGAGTGGCGAGTTTTTCAATGCAGAGAGCACATCTTTGTCCGGACGTGAAGAACGTGCTTTGCTAGGATTACGCTTAGAACAATTGTCACACAAACCGCATTCTCCCATTTCTTCTCCAAAGTAAGCGAGGAGCATACTGAAACGACAATCTTCTTCGTGTTCCGCCAAGTATATCATAGCATTCGCTCTGCGTAAGGCTTCTTCTTTGAGCTTGAGAACTTCCTTCTGGTTGATGGGAAGGTACTTCGACTCAGTTCGCGGGAGGGTCCATTCAATGCCTTGTCCGCTGATTGCTGGTTGATAGACCAATACACCCATTCCTTCTAGTGTTTTCAATTGCTTCTCGATAGAAGAATCAGGAATCTGAACTGAAGCGCCCAAAGAACGCTCATCAATTGGAGTAGGTCCTGTCAGAAGTCCACCATACCATCTAAGCATTTGTTTGATAAGGGGAGCGAAGCGTGGATTCTGAACTTCAAAAGCATATAGCTCTCTCGAACTGAGAGTGATATGCACGAAGCTCCGAGGTTTGAATCCCTCACTTAATCGTATCAAGCCATATCGTTCTAGGAGGAGCAAGGATAAATAAGTCGGCCGTTCTTGCAGCTCATATTTTCTGCAAAACGCCGGCAAATCGACCCCAGCAAAAACACCCATGCCACTTCCTAGCGCAATCTGCATCTGGTTGGCAAGTGCGGTATACACTCTCCGCGTGTGCTCAATTTCTGGAAACTGGCCCTCAACCTTAGATTTTAGGTCTTGCGCCGCAGATTTACGGAGTATCATGATTGCTTCAGCAGGTTCACCATCGCGACCAGCTCTTCCGGCCTCTTGGTAATAGGCTTCCGGACTATCGGGCAGTTCTAGATGAATGACAAGTCGGACGTCGGGTTTATCGATGCCCATCCCGAATGCATTTGTGGCCACCATCACTCTTACATCATCTGCCATCCACATAGCTTGACGTTCATCCCGTTCGGATCGAGTCAGGCCAGCGTGATAGGAAATGGCCGAAATACCCATTGCCGCTAATCGTGTCGCGATCTGTGTGGTCTGCTTTCGACTTCTAACATATAATATGGCGGTCCCAGGATGATCTTTCAAACAATTCAGAACACTTTGCTCAGAATGATGAGTCCATTGAACACTCAGTCGTAGGTTAGACCTAAAGAAACTCCGTTTATGTATGGCTGGTGATCGCAGCTGAAGCTTCTCTTCAAGATCTTTCATCACCTTGGTGGTTGCAGAAGCTGTTAATGCCATGAATGGCGTATCGGGGAGCCATTCTCGTATTTCTGCGATATCTAGGTAGGGTGGGCGAAAATCATATCCCCATTGCGATACACAATGTGCCTCATCAATAGCAACCAGGTTGATATTCATCCTCTTGATCCGCTCTCGAACTAATTCCGATTTTAATCGCTCCGGTGAGAGGTAGAGGAACTTCACATTTCCATATACCGCATTGTCTAGTAAACGGTCAAGGTCGTTTTTACCCATGCCACTCACTAGCGCTTCTGCAATGATACCTCGCTTTCTAAGGTTAGCCACCTGATCTTTCATCAATGCGATGAGCGGTGAAATTACTAGGCATACTCCGTCCTTTGAAAGTGCGGGTACTTGATAACACAAACTCTTTCCACCGCCGGTAGGCAATAGAGCAATCACGTCCTTCCCATTCAGACTGTCGAGAATTATTTCCTTTTGTCCGGGGCGAAAGCTAGAGAAGCCGAAATTTTCGACCAATACTTGATGTATATGTTGATCAGTGCTCAAGTTGTTTCAATATCCATTTAGCTCTGTCCGCGATGCCCAGCTTGGGTACTTCAATCACATTATAGTCGTATTCCCGGTAGGTTTTCACTAAGAACTCATGAAGATGATTGAGTTTTTCCATGGATTCCTTTCGCTCTTCATCATTGTGAAAGATCTCTTCCCACGGTGGAGTAATAAAGACAATAGGGGAGTATCGAAGCTCCAAGGCGGCAGCATGCCATTCCTCTTTCACGGGTAGGTTGTCCGCCTTTTGATAGGCGATAGTATCAATGATGGTACGGTCAAAGAAATACAATTCGCCATCTGCTTCGCGAAATTGTTGGATACGACCTTCCATTACACGTGCGGAGAATGCATCGAGATTGTCCCAGGGAACGACATCAGATCCTGTTTGAAGGGATTCTTGAATAATGTGACGAGAATACTCATGGGCACAAGAGAAGCCCATTGCTTCTAACTCCTCAATCAAGCTAGTCTTGCCCGTACCCGGGCCTCCGGTAAGTGCTACACGTTGGATTGGCATCGAACAAAAATACCTAAATCATTCCGCGAGACTTCAATTCCAAGTACTTGTTTAAGGTGTCAATGGTCAATTCACTTGGGCGACTCAACATGCAGTGAATTCCATGCTGACGAAGGGAACTGATGAGTACTTGTTTGTCGGTCACCATCTTACCTGCTGCCGTGCGCTTGTAAATGTCCAACGTATCTACTGCCTGCTCACCCGCATATTCCTCCATTTCATCGTTTCTGAAGAAGATTACCACCAGCAAGTGTCGCTTGTGCAATCTGAGAAGCTGTGGCAAAATGCGGTTCATGTGATGCTTGCTCTCGATGTTGGTGAAGAGGAACAGCAATGAACGGTTCGTAGCCAAGGAGTTCATCACCTTATAGAGGAGAGGGTAGTTGGCATCGTATTCATTAGGCTTCTCTGCATAGAGCGCCTCCAAGATATTTGAAAGCTGACGAGGATTGGTAGAAGCCTTCATCATGCTATCGATGGTCTGGCCGAAGGAAACTAAGCCAATCCGATCTTTCTTTTGAAGGGTGACATTGGAAATCACCAAGGATGCATTGATGGCATAATCGAGCAAAGTCATTCCATTGAATGGAAGGTTCATTTGTCTCGATTTATCGATCAGACAATACACGGGTTGAGCTTGTTCATCCGTGTATTGGTTCACCATTAACTCGTTCGCCCGAGAAGTAGCTTTCCAGTTAATACTGCGATAATCGTCACCTTCGACGTAATTCTTGATCTGATCGAATTCGTAGTTATGACCGACTCGCCGTGTTTTTACCACTCCATGGAATCGTTGAAGTTTCTCAATGCTCATTAATTGATACTTCTTCATCTGAATGATAGAAGGGTAGACGCGAACAACAAAGCTCGTATTTGAGGTCCATCTCCTCTCTGCTAAGCCCCATGGGGAACGCACAAATACATGGGTATTACCGAAGTCGTAATTGCCTCGTTCTTTCGGAGTGATGTGATAATCTGCTACAAAGACCTCATTTCCCGGTATGCTCCCAACGATGCCGAAATCTCTCTCCTGCAGTTGGAATGGCAACTCATCAATGATTCTAAATTGAATCGGACGCTGCATTCGGTTGTGGACTTTCAAGACTATGCGATTCGAATCCCCAAGGCTCAATACTTTGGTCATGCTACGCTCTACATCTACACTGCCTTTGGCGAATAAGCGCAAACTGTCCCATAAGAACAAGAGGAAGAAAGTGAGCGTCAGACCAACGGCAATGTAGAAGACCGCATCTACATAAAATGAGATGATGTAGAGTACGAGCAGTCCGCCGATGAACCAGAAGGTCTTCGGATGAATCGAATAGTTGAAGAGTCCGATTTTCTTCATCGAGGAGCTTCAGTCTTTTCAACAATATCCTTCAACACATCCCCTAGGGTGATTCCTTCCATTTCACGTTCAGGCGTAAGTGTGAGTCGGTGATTGAGGACAGGTAAAAGCACAGCCTGAACATCATCTGGAGTGACGAAATCTCTCCCTGCCATGCCTGCTGCGGCTTTTGAAGTGTTCATAATAGCTAAAGAAGCACGTGGACTAGCACCCAAATACAAATCAGGATGCGTTCTAGTAAGCTGAACGATTTGAGCAATGTATTTACGCAATTGATCGCTAATCTTCACTTGTTGGACCAAGCTTCTGAAGTGCATGATTTCTTCTCCTGTAAGCGCAGCATTTACGTCGCTTAAGTCGCGTGACTTCTTCTCTCCAGAGAATCGCTCCAACATTTCAATCTCCTCTGCTTCAGAAGGGTATTGCATCAAAATTCGGAAGAGGAAACGGTCCATCTGCGCCTCAGGAAGCTTATAGGTACCTTCTTGCTCTATAGGGTTCTGAGTAGCCAACACCATGAAGGGTTCTTCCATCGGATAGGTCATACCGTCGATGGTGATTTGGAGTTCTTCCATTACTTCGAAGAGTGCAGACTGAGTCTTTGCGGGAGCTCGGTTGATCTCATCAATCAATACGAACTGCGAGAAGATAGGCCCTTGCTTGAAGGAGAATGAACTGTCCTTCATCACGAACACATTCGTCCCAACTACATCAGTCGGCATTAGGTCAGGAGTAAACTGGATCCTTGAAAAGTCGAGAGATGTCGATTTAGCCAGCAATTTGGATGTAAGCGTCTTCGCGATTCCAGGCACACCTTCTACAAGTGCGTGACCTCCACTAAGCAAAGCAACAATCAGCAAATTGATGTATTCATCTTGCCCAATGATGAGCTTGTGCATTTCGCTGCGAACCTCATCGAGCTTGGCATTCATCTTCTCTAAATCCTTCTCCAATGAAGAGATTTGACTAGGAGTAGGAGCTGGCGTCGGGTTTTCATGCGCCATGTTATTTTCTTCCGGCTGTTGTTCCGGATTTGGAGTGTTCTCAGACATGATCATAGATATATCGAGTTATAGTGTAAACCGAATTCAGGTTATCCGATTCAAACAGTTCTGGTCGTTTTTCTGCTCTTTCAAAAAGGAAGAACAAGTGTTTGATATTTTCCTCGTTCTGAGGCAACATTTGAATCAGCATGTCTCTGTATGCATCATCAATTTCAGTAATTCTTGGGAATCTACTTCTGGTCCATAGTCTAAACTGTCGCTTTATTTCAAGCGCTGTATTTGCGTGATTATCAACTGTTTTGGATTGAAGTATTCCAAGACTCTTCGCAAACTCTAAACTCTGGTTCTTCTTGGCAGTAATCACAGGGATAATGCGCTGCTGGCGTTGGGTTCTGAATACCAAAAACAGCAATAGGCTTATAAGCAGTATGTACCAGGCCCAGCGGAGTGAGCGATTGGAAACCAAAAATTGAAGAGGGGAATTTGACTCTCGTTCATATTCATCATCTTGCCCCTCTGGTATGAAGTAATAATTGCTCAACCAGAAGAAATCATCTGGATAAAGGGCAGTAAAATCAGAGGCAAAGGCGAAGTTTTCAGGAGAACTCAAGCAGTAATTGGTGAAAGGCGCAAATGTTGTAATCACATATACATAGCCTTCACCTTTCGGCACTCGGAACGCCACAACGTCGCTTTCTTTGCCATTCAGGTAGGCTAGCGGCTCCCAGTTGTCAAGCTCAGAATCAAGAGTCCAAGAACTCAGCTTCAATCCAAAAGGCGTGGTCTGAGGCCATTCGATGGTATCATTCTCACGGGCATATCTAAATCGTGATGTTGCACCGGTCGAGTTGAATGTGATATCTAGCCTTGGCGAATAGATAGGCTGAGTCTCAATTTCTCCGATGTTGTCGTAGTTCCAAGATTGATACGACCCCGAATCCACCTGATTCTCCAAGAGGTACATCACGGTTACCGAGTCGGGATCAGGATACGGTTCACCCTTGAGGAAGTAAAGGAGCTTCTTGTTCAAATGGCCGGCATTGAACACCACATGATGACCGGCTCTTGCCAATGAATCGAGCTTGAAGAATTCAATCGAATCGCGGAATGAAATGCCGCTCTGATAAATTACCCCTTTCTGATCACCAATGGAATCGAGGTTCCATCTGTCATGCGGACCAGATTTCGTATCAATCGTAGTGTCGATGCGGTCTTCAATGAGATTCATGTACAACTGAAGACCATAGGGCTGGTCGCTATACATGTTTTCCGAATAGTACCAAACATAACTCGGTGGCTTAAGGAAGATGTACAAAGCAATCGGAATGCCCAGTACAAGCAGGAGTATGATCAATCTTGCTTTCATAGGCTCCTCATTTTTTCAATGGTTTGGAGCCAATCTTCAAAGATCAACTTGTCAATTGCTTTATGTCCGTACCAAACCCTATCGAAGGTAACCACCGCCTTCTGATAAAGAGATTTGAGCTCAGTTGCTTCGATTTCTAGTGCATACTGACCATTCGTCTTGTAAGGTCTCCATTGAATCGCTTCCTTGTGGTGCAACTCACGAAGGAGTTCTAGGAATTGCAAATGAAGCATGAGTCGGAAATCTCCGTCCTTTTCAGCCTGAGAGATCAAGTCGTCCAGATGAACTTCAAGCAGATTTTCTTCTGCTTCCTCTAATGAAGTGGCTGCTTTCAACTTTTCTACTCTACGATTGTCGAGGCGACCTTGAAGTCGGATAATTACAAATATGATGACGCCAATTCCGAGAAGTGTGAGTATGCTGGTAAGCAATTGCTGTTGGCTTAGCCAGCTTGACTCAGGTTCTTCGGGCTCCACATTTTGAGGTGGAGTATCATCTCCATTATCAATATTCTTCGGCTGTTTGAACTTTTCCTCAGGTGGCTCTTGGTCCGAGTAATCGAAATCCTCCTTCATCTGAGTGTAGGCTGCAGAGTCTAGCCCTTGCGCCAGCGTTGCTGAGCAAACCAGGAATGAGAATACTATGGTTAGACTAAAGCGCTTCATCAATACCATAGCGTTTTTTGCGGGGTGGGATAGAAGCGATTTGAGCTCTTAGATTCTCTGAGGTAAGCTGTTCGTGCAATGTGTTTAGCAAGTAAGACGAACCTGCCTGGGTGATGGCCATTACGAAGAGAAAGACCGTTAGAACGAGGAATACCTGCATATATCTAAGGAATGCGTAGCTACTCAGCATACCATCTGCTGTCAATGTCTCTATGAAATAGAGAATAAAACCTAAGAATGAGCTCTGAATCAAAATTAGGAGTAGGAGGGTGGACAAATACATGAGCACGCTCCAACCCAAAATTTTCAGTGTACTTACCCCAAAAGATCGGAGCGCTCTGCCCAGCGCCTTTATAGGATTAATGTTGAATTTGAAAGATGCAGAAACGGTCAAGTTAGAAAGCAAAATTCCAGGGAAAAGCAGCAATGAGAACCATTCACTCTGATGCGTTAAGCCGAAAAGTATCGCCAGTAGCACTGTATTAGTGAGCAATACCCACATGCTTGAAAGAAGAGGTCTCTTCCCAAAGTGTTCTTTTGCTTGAAGGATTTGAATCACTGACAATAGCACCAATAACAGTCCGGAAAATACGAATCCGATGGTTCCATTGAAATAGGAGATAATCAAGTTGAAGTTCTCAACGGCGTTGAAGACTCCACCAAAGAAATCATACATGATAAGCCCCATTCCCCTATTGGAGAGTACATGGTCGGTATAGCTGTCTTCCATCAATATCACAGCAACAAGTCCGATTGCTCCGCCAAGTATTGGAAGCCAAATTTGTTTGGTAAGCCAGTTTGGAACGTGCTTTAAAGCAAGTTGGAAAATCTCTCCTAGATTGAGAATCTCTCCTTCTCTAATACTTGGAACGACCGCAATGTTTTCGTTTGATGGTCGGCCTTCTACTCGATCTAACCTTCTGCCAACGCGCCATGGAAGAACAAAGAAGTAGCCTATAATCAACGCAGCATTTAGTAGGATGAAGAAGAGTCGGAAAATCTGGTCCATATCATCATGGCGAGTGATATAGCTCTCAATCCATGCGGCAACCACGATGAGCGGGGCAATCGCTAGAATAATCTTCATGCCTCTGTAAAACTGTAGTCGAAGAGATAGTAATCGACTGTAGTTTCCCGGGAACAGGTACCCGGACCCAAGCATCAAGCCAGCGCCACCGCCAATTATAATGCACGAAATTTCAATGGTTCCGTGTTGCCAAATGGTGAGAAAGCTTGTCAAGAGTAACCCCTTTTTATAGAAGAAGTACTGGAATACGCCAAGCATGATCCCATTGCTTACCAAAATGCTCAGTGTTCCCAAGCCGAATAGGAGTCCGACGATAAAAGACAGCGCTACGACCCTTAGGTTATTCACAGCGATGCGCATGAACATTTGCTCTGAGTCCATGTCCTTGTAAACGCGCATTGGGTCGCCATCTTCAATATTTGTCTCCGTCATGTTGACGTACCCATTACCGAGAATGTGATTAGCGAACCCGGTGTCTTGCTCAAGGGAGAATGCTCCAATAATCATGGCTACCACGAAGACGATGAGGGAGATGAAGAAGTATTTTCGACCGTGATAGATAATACTCGGCACTTCTTTCATGAAGAAGTTGAAGATGGGGTTCTTATCTCTTTCGCGATTTAAGCGAATAATTCGGTAAACGCTACTAGTGATGTTGTTGAGATACACTCGTATTGAGCGTCGTCGATAGAAAGTCTGAGCATAGCCCAAATCGTCCGTGACCCGGATATAATCCTCTCCAAGTTCCTTATTGAGTTTTCTACTCTTGCCAGGTTTTTTGAGAGAGCGGACAGAATCTTCTAGAGGCTTCCAGCGTTCGGAATTCTCTTTGATAAATTGACTTTCCTTCATAGAGCAAGGCTAAAATAGAAATAAGTCTGAAAGAGGCACGATAAAATAAGGTCGGGTTTCCTACTTTAGTTCACAATGAAAACAGTCGACATTCTCACTCCACAAAACGTCAAGCTCGAAATGAGTCTAGCCAGTACCGCGATGCGGGTGGCGGCGTTCGCAATCGACCAAGTTGTGTTTATCGCTCTCATACTGATATTCATCTTTGGCATTCTCGAACCTTTTAACCCTTCGGATGGTGTAACGCTATTCCTAGTTGTTTTCATCCTTTATCCCATCATTTTCTTTTACAGCTTGATGATGGAGCTGCTATTCAAAGGACAGAGTGTTGGTAAGATGATTCTGAAGCTGAGAGTGATTCGCTTGGATGGCGAACCATTAGGTGTAGATGAAGCCCTTTCTAGATGGTTCTTACGTCTTATTGATATCTATTTATCCCTGGGATCTCTCGCGGTACTTATGACCGCTAGTAATCCATTTCGTCAGCGTTTCGGTGACGTGCTCGGTGGCACAATCGTGATATCAGAAGGATCTGATCTTGATAAAGTGAGCTTGAAACACGTGAAGGGACTGGATACAACGGATAGCTACGAGCCTGTATATCCCAGAGCGCGCTTGTTGTCGGAAGATGAGGCGATGATTATAAAGAAGGCCATCATTCGTCACGATTCTAAGAACAACGACGGAACATTCAAGGCTATCGTAGAGCTCTCTAATAAACTAGAAGAAGTCTTGGAAATCAAAAAAACAGAGAAGGACTATCCAAGCTTCCTCCGCACGGTTTTGAAAGATTATGTGGTGCTGACCAGGTGAGAAGTTGGACTTCTGGAGGCCCAGTCTTCCAGACCTCCAAATTTCTGGCTCTCCTACAAAGACATCAATCCTTCAATTCCCTCAGCGTCTTTATAGCGCGCGATAACCGCTTCCGGGTTCACCATTAGCTCTTTGGCTGTTACGGCCACGAAGTTTCCATTCTTACTTGTACGCATGGTAACTTCAGACTCTTCGGTGTCGAATAGTGCTTCAACTTGAGCCACCTTTTGATTATCAGCAGGCACGATGAACTTGAACATGTAAACCGATGGCCAGCTTTCAAGTTCTTGAAGTTGTTCACGTAGCTTTTCGTATTTCGCCTCTAGATTCTTATCCATGATATTTCCTCCTTCAATTGGGATTGCAAATGTCTGAAGAATGCTCGAACTTCCCTAAAAAGTTAAGCTATGAGAAGCCTAGATACTTGGTTCGATGAATATGCAGTCAGCCATCAAAATCCGATCAACAAACTCATTCATTGGATTTGCGTTCCGAGCATCTTCTTTTCCATTGTAGCATTAGTGTCGTCTATACCCCTTGAATCCTTACAAAATGCCGCTCCAGAATGGTTGAGCTGGGGTGCGAATTGGGCCGGTGCGGTGATTCTCTTCGTAATGCTTTTCTACTTCCGACTGTCCATTACCATGGGGCTTGCAATGACGGGCTTTTCGATTCTGTGTTTGATAGGGGCAGAGGCGCTTACCTTCTTGCCGATTCCCGTCTGGACAACAGCGTTAATCATCTTCGCTACCGCATGGGTCGGACAATTTATCGGTCACCATATAGAAGGCAAGAAGCCCAGCTTTCTCAAGGATTTACAATTCCTCTTAATCGGCCCAGCTTGGTTGATGGGGTTTGTGTTTCGTTCAGTTGGACTCCGTTATTAATTGTAGAGACGACAAGTGATTCCAATACTCGGACGAACGTACCCGTCATCTGTGTTGAAGTAATGCCTGCCTTGTGCTTTTATGTTGATATCGATTGTTGCCGTTCCGCTTGAAATGATGGTGAAGCCCAAACCAATCTCACCCACCGCGCCGAGATCTAAGACATCATAATCGTTGTTTTGCCAAACTGGATCGATATAATACGTTCCAATTCGCGCGAGGGACGCACCACCTCTGACAATCAGATGAAGCCTGTTCTCTGCGAATGGGACCGTATAACCAGCGAGTAGGTCTGCAGTTCGGTAGGCTGTGAATCGTTCGGCTGGCACAAAATCAACAACTCCCAAGCCAGGTTCAGCTACAGCGCCAGATCCTGAACGAAAAAAGTCAGCCCGACCTATTTGTCCAGTTACAGACCAATCTCCGAAGTAATAAGAGTACGCTCCTTCTACGGCCGTTCCCCACATATCTCCAGAGCCGGTGTATGCAAATCCTCCCGTAACGCTCACGGAGTGTTGTATCTGTGCTAGACTTACAAAGGAGAATAGAGCAGAGAGGAGAGTGAATTTGAGTTTCATAGCGAATGTGATTTCGATGTTCAACATGATGAAATCAAGCAATGTTCACCTCAGGTGTTGGATTGCAGTTAAGTAAGGATGCTGTGAGTTACTTTCTAGAAATGATATTCTACGAAAAATGCTGATTGAGTGACAGAATCGAAAGAATTCAATAAACTGTTGAACGTGAGTTGTAGTCCAAAATCTGTCTTGTCACCGATTGAATATGCATATTCTAGGTAGCCTAATATCCCCACATCAAGGTAATTGGCATATCGATATTCAAGATCGATGGTAGCAGAACCTGAGGTCGTAGAAGATTGTACATACCTGTATTTTAAACGAGACAATGAAACGCCAGTTCCAAGGGTTAGTCGGCTTCGTTCCGAATGTATGAGATGGTATCCAATCCTTACATATCCAGAGTAGACATGAGTTTCGCTCCAAGGCTCCATGAAATTGAGTAAGCCATCTCCATCTCGGTTTCTGTCGGCCACTGGATTAGGTCCAGACTGCTCTTCATCTTCTTGATTATTCCAAGTGCCGCCTTCTCCAAAGTCGTAAGACACACCTATGCCCAAGTCCAGCCTATTCGAGATAGAGTCAAAATTGATTTGATTGCCGTAGCTAACGCCTATGTTCAAGTCAGATATGGGGAGTAGAGCAGGGCCTGTGTATGCGCGGACGCTAATTTGAGAGTGAGCTAATACGGAGAAAAGCACGGTGCTAAGTGTAATGAGAGCGCGTTTCATAAGAGTGGAAATTTAACCTGAATGTATCAAAAAAAGAAAGGGAACCCGAAGGCTCCCTTTCCAATACAAGGCTGATGGTTTACTTAATCCATCAAATCTTCAACGTGATTTGTTACTGCATCCTTGTGCATCATCACGGAAATAGTTTTGTAGCGAATGAAATCGTCTGATACATAGAGGTATCCATCTCTGTAATCGTTTCCAATTTCACCCCAGCTGTTCTTAACGATGTAGTAAATGTCACCGTTTTGATCTTGAACCTTCCCGGTAATCTGCATCGCATGATCATCCGTTGTTTCATAGTTGTCGTACGCAGCCTGACGAATGTCTTGTGTGATTTGCATCTGCGGAACTGGATTAGAGAAACATGCTTCTCGTTCTGCACGTGTCATGTCATCCCATCCTTCAGGCACAATCGCCAAACCGTTGCGAACACTGAATCCATCTTCACTTACATCGGCTGCCCAAGCTACAGTGTATCCTTCATCCAGTGCATTGTCGATATTGGCCATCATCTCGTCCAATTCGATATTAATTGAAGAGCCCCAAGTCCAGTTGTCAGGAACTTGAATCTGAACTTCTGTATCAAAATCGTGATGCGTCCAAGATGTCAATTGAATGTAGTCATCTGGGTCAATTCCGATAACGTCATCGGCAAATGAACGTGGAGTGTATGTTCTACCGTTGTACTCAAACTCTTCAGGGTAAGCTCCCAAATACGTGTCGAGATACGCTTCAAATGCCGCTTGCCATACCGGTGTGATGCCGCTGCGGTTGTCGTTCTTGATTACAGCGTCAACAATGCCTTTCAAAGCCATTTCTAGTTCGCTGTGCTCATTGAGGTCTGTTCCGTAATTCAATCCGTTATAAACGCTCTGTGGAACCGCTCCGTAATGGTCGATTACATAAAGAACATCAGGTAATGCTCCACCTTGAGCGAAGTTTAGGTTTCCGTGAAGACGAACGTACTTCTCAGCTTTATCTACATAAACCTGACGAACAGTGAACATTTCTGAAATATCGATTGGCTGACGACCCATGCGAACCATTTCAGATTCGATGAATGAACTGGTCGCGTAACTCCAACAAGTTCCTGAGCTGTACTGATTCTTTACTTCCGTGGCTTCAATATCAATCAATGTTTCAAATTGATATCCAGGGTTAGCTTCTGCGCCGTTCTGATTTGCCGCATTTACCAAGTTGTCTTGTGCGGATACACTCAACGCCCCAAATGCAAGGGCAGGCAATAGTATATTCTTCATACTTGAGTTTGAAATTTTCAAAAGGTTGCGAAAGATAGGGAATGGGGGCGGGAAAGGAAAGGGCGGATATTGCTGAATCGAGAGGGATGCTCAATACTGGATACTGGATACTGGGTGCTGGGTACTGGGTACTGGGT
>JABXHW010000016.1 GCA_013373425.1 Flavobacteriia bacterium | reverse complement strand
CTGGGTACTGGGTACTGGGTTGAAATTAGCACGGGAAGAGGTGAATTCGACTTACACGGAGTATTTGGTATAAGGCAATACTGGATACTAGATACCAAATACTGGAAGTAACTCACACACATGCCTACGCAAAAAGCCCCAACCACACATAGTGCAGCCGGGGCTTTCTCTATACATATCAGACCTCGGTCTTCCGAACCTGGTCCTCGGTCTTCTTTCCTCTGACCTCTTACTTCCCGAACTTGTCTTTCAACAAAGCGGTAGTCGTTGATCCTGGGCGCTCGATTGGAAGTCCCAATGCGCGGTCCCAAATCATGTTGGCCATTGTTCCGAGTGAGCGTGCCACACCGAACAATACAGTGTAGAAATCGTACTCAGTAAGACCGTAATGCATCAACAACTGACCAGAGTGAGCATCAACGTTCGGCCATGGGTTCTTAACCTTACCGGTTGCGCTGAGGATATCAGGCACAACTTCGTAGATACGGCTTACGATGAGGAACATCTCGTCGTGCGGCATATGATCCAAAGCAAACTTGCGCTGTGCTTCGTAACGTGGGTCGGTTTTACGCAATACAGCGTGACCGAATCCAGGAATTACCTTACCTTCAGATAGTGTCTTGCGACAGTAGTTCGCGATTTGCTCCTTAGATGGAAGACCTCCACCCAATTCGTCGCGCATGGCGAGAATCCAACGAATTACTTCTTGGTTTGCCAATCCGTGCAACGGACCAGCTAGACCGTTCATACCTGCTGCGAAGCTCAAGTAAGAATCGCTCAATGCAGAACCTACCAACTTCACGGCGTGTGCAGATACATTTCCACCTTCGTGATCCGAGTGGATGGTCATGTACAAACGCATGAGCTCTTTGAACTCTTCGTTATCAAACCCAAGCATGTGTGCAAAGTTACCTGCCCAGTCGAGCTTTGGATCTGGTTCAATGTGCTCACCGTTGTGATATACACGACGGTAGATATATGCGGCTACGCGTGGAAGACGAGCAATCAAGTTCATTGCGTCTTCGTATGTAGGCATCCAGTACTCACTCTTGTGAATACCTCCGCGGTATGCGCGTGCAAATTCACTTTCCGTACGAAGTGCCATGATACCTGCAACGAACTGAGTCATTGGGTGTGCACTTTGTGGAAGAGAATCAATCACCTTAAATACGTGTGGAGGAACGATAGAGCGACGAGCCCAGTTGTTGCTCAAACGGCGAACTGCGTCATCGTCTGGAATCTCGTTCATCAACATCAAGTGGAAGATACCTTCTGGAAGTGGCTCCTTGCCGCCTGATGGCATTGAAGGAAGCTTCTCCTGAAGTTCTGGAATAGAATATCCACGGAAGCGAATACCCTCATCTGGATCGAGCTTAGACGTTTCACAAATCAAAGCTGGCATACCACGCATCCCTTGGTAGAGCTGCGATACTTTGATATCTCCAATTACTTCGTCTCCGTGTTCTGAAATGAAATCTTTAACGTCCTTTTGGGCTTCCCCTACTTTGGAGCTAAAATGTTCTTTGATTTTGTCCATGCTGAGCCTGTTATTTGATGTACTTGAAGTTCTTACCTTGATAGGTAGCCGTATCGCCCAACATCTCCTCGATGCGAAGAAGTTGATTGTACTTGGCCATTCTATCTGATCTTGATGCAGATCCTGTTTTGATTTGTCCTGTGTTGAGTGCAACAGCTAGATCTGCAATAGTGCTGTCCTCTGTTTCACCAGAGCGGTGACTCATTACACATGTGTACCCATTGTTCTGAGCGAGGGTCACAGTATTGATGGTTTCGGTCAAGGTTCCAATTTGATTCACTTTAATCAAAACGCTATTCCCTACTCCTTGTTCAATACCACGTCCAACTCTTTCAACATTGGTTACGAAGAGGTCGTCGCCTACCAACTGAACCTTGTCGCCAATGGCCTTGGTAAGCTTCTCCCAACCTTCCCAATCGTCTTCATCCAAACCGTCTTCAATGGAAATAATAGGATACTTATTCACCCATTCCGTCCAGTATTCAACTACCTGGTCTGAGGTCATTTCACGGCCGTCGCTTTTCTTGAATACGTATACGCCTTTCTCTTTGTCGTACAACTCAGAGATTGCCGCATCCATAGCGATCCAAACGTCTTCTCCTGCCTTATAGCCTGCTCTTTCGATAGCTACGAGTACAGTTTCAATCGCCTCTTCATTCGATTGAATATTTGGTGCAAATCCACCTTCATCGCCTACATTCGTGCTGTATCCCTTCTCTTTAAGTACAGCTTTTAGATGATGAAAGATTTCAGTTCCCATTCGTAAGCCTTCGCTAAAAGAACTAGCTCCGAATGGCATAACCATGAATTCTTGGAAATCGATGGCATTGTCTGCGTGCTCTCCTCCATTGAGGATATTCATCATCGGGACAGGAAGCTGACGAGCATTCACTCCTCCGATGTAATTAAAGAGCGTCTGACCTTTCTCTTGAGCAGCAGCTTTAGCTACGGCAAGAGAAACGGCCAACATCGCATTCGCACCTAGGTTGGCTTTGTTTGGAGTTCCGTCGAGGTCGATCATAGCTTGATCCACTCCGGCTTGATCATCTACTGCATAGCCTAGTAGCTCTTCAGCGATAACCGAGTTTACATTTTCAATGGCGCGAAGTACGCCTTTGCCCATGTATACCGATTTATCATTGTCGCGAAGCTCAACTGCCTCGTGGATTCCAGTGGAAGCACCAGAAGGAACAGCAGCACGTCCAAACGCGCCAGCTTCAGTGATTACGTCTACTTCAACAGTCGGGTTACCACGAGAGTCGAGGATTTGACGAGCATAGATGTTAGTGATCATTGACATTGTAATGCAATTTGATTGGTTAGGCCTTTACAGCCGATTTCATATTCTCAACAAATTGGTCAAACAAATATCGGGCATCGTGAGGACCTGGGCCTGCTTCTGGGTGATATTGTACCGAGAAAACGGGCTTGTCTTCACGACGAATTCCGGCAACGGTTCCGTCGTTCAAATGAACATGGGTTAGAGTAACGTTGTCTGCGTTTTCAACATCTTCCATCTTCACCGCAAAGCCGTGGTTTTGAGAAGTAATTTCTCCTTTACCAGACTCAAGGTTTTTAATAGGGTGGTTGATTCCGCGGTGACCATTGTGCATCTTATAGGTGGTTAAGCCTGATGCCAATGCTACCATTTGGTGACCGAGACAGATGCCAAATACTGGAATCTCGCTGTCGATCAATTTCTTTACTTCATCGATAACACCGCTCATAGCCGCTGGGTCACCAGGGCCGTTAGAGAGGAACAATCCATCAGGATTGCTATCGAGAAGTGTTTGTGCTGGAGTATCCCAAGGATAAACTGTCACTTGACAGCCTCTTGCTTCAAGGTTGCGAAGGATGTTTTTCTTGATACCCAAATCGAGAGCAGCCACTTTATAAGGTGCATTGTCGTCACCAACAACGTATTTCTCAGTAGCGCTAACTTTAGATGAAAGTTCAAGACCTTCCATACTAGGAACCTTGGCCAATTCCGCCTTGAGGTCCTCGATGTTGGTGATCTCTGTAGAGATGATTGCGTTCATCGCACCTGCATCGCGGATATGGCGTACCAATGCTCTGGTGTCCACATCACAGATAGCTACCTTTCCATTCTCTTTAAAGTAATCGTAAAGGGTATGGTCGGCAGCTGGTCGACTTTGATGCGTTGAGAAGTTCTTGCAGATCAAGCCTGCGATTTTGATACCCTCAGATTCTACTTCTTCCTCGAAGGTTCCGTAGTTCCCGATGTGGGCAGTAGCTGTAACCATTAACTGTCCGAAGTAGCTAGGGTCAGTGAAGATTTCTTGGTAGCCGGTCATACCGGTATTGAAACAAATCTCCCCCCATGCTGTGCCATCTAATCCGGTAGAACGACCGTAAAACACAGTGCCATCTTCGAGCAGCAGAATCGCTGGTTTTTTAGCTTCGTATGCCATGGAATTGTCTTGAATTAAGTGTGTTGCAGCCAAATAGGTCAAAAAAAAAGGATAAGACTAAGGCCTTATCCTTCTTTATTTATGATATGAATGTCATCCAATGATCACTCACCTTTCTTGTCTTCTGCAGGAGCGTCAGTGCCTTCTGCTTTGTCAGACTTCGCTTCTTCAACAGGAGCTTCAGTAGCTGCTTCCGCAGTTGCTACGTCTTCAACCTTTGTTTCTTCAGCAGCCGCTGGAGCAGCTTCTGTAGTTGTCTTCTTACCTCCTCTACGGCGAGTAGACTTCTTAGCCTTCTTCTCTGTAGTGTAGATATCGTTGAAGTCAACGAGTTCGATCATCGCCATCTCAGCGTTGTCACCTAGACGGTTGCCAGTTTTGATGATGCGAGTGTAACCACCTGGACGATCACCAACTTTAGTGCTTACTTCGCGGAAAAGCTCAGTAACGGCCTCCTTGTTCTGAAGGTAGCGGAAAACAATACGACGATTGTGTGTGCTATCTTCTTTTGAACGAGTGATCAAAGGCTCAACGAACTTCTTAAGTTCACGAGCTTTGGCCACGGTGGTGTTGATGCGCTTGTGTTCGATCAATGAGCAGGCCATATTAGAAAGCATCGCCTTACGGTGTGCGGCCTTTCTGCCCAGATGATTGAATTTCTTACCGTGTCTCATTCT
>JABXHW010000002.1 GCA_013373425.1 Flavobacteriia bacterium | reverse complement strand
GTACCCAGTACCCAGTACCCAGTACTCAATCCTCTATCTTCACCCCCTGCGTCATCAAAAGTTTAGCAAATTCACTCTCCTCATCTTGGTCGTCGTTCAAATCGATAATGAGGATCTCAACATGCTTTAAGAACTGTTTTCTGACAGCAGCCTCGACCCTTTCAAATTTGTCGAAGGCTTTGTTAGCAGCGCGGTATCCAACCACTAAGAACGGATCATCATTCGGTCCTACATCGGAATAGACCCCAGCCCAAAGCGCACCGATCCCACATTCTAAACGAATTGTGGCGAGTGCTTTCTTCAATGCTCGAGTTTCAACCTTATCAGGAGAGTACATCACGTTAATCACTTGATGTATTTCTACATAGCCCGAATCAAAGATCTCTTCATTGAGATTGGCCAAAATATCCTTTGTCATATCCCGACCACCCCTTTTATTGAGTTGGATTGCGTTCATTGATTGTTGAATACCCGTCATTGGGTTCAACCAACCGAACCAGCGGGTTATTCGCGTGAACTTCTTGCCTATGGCTACGGCTTCCTCATTTGATCGGACATAATAAACATCAGAATCATTGTCATAGGAGCCCAATAACGGGACACTTACAATGTACCTGAACATGACCAACTTTGCGCCAACCTCGATTCGCTTGAACATCTCTTCGTAAGTGAGATGCTCGGGAGTTCGAAGGCGAACGCGAACCATATTGTGGGCGTTTGGGTCTGAGAGGGGAAGGGACATGCGATTAGTTTTGTTCATCTAGGCTCGAAAGGGCCGATAAGGCTCTAGCACAGGAGATTTCACTTAAGTGCTCGGCTAATTGGAATGTACTCGAAGAACTCCCACCAGCTCCAATCGCTTCACTTGTAAGCATCGTGTCAGCTTCGAGTTGAGCGACAGTTTCAGCATAGCTTAGGTTATCGTATGGATTGAATCTAGCATACCTACTAGCCGATTCAGCGCAGCCAACGAGGAGTACAAATAGGAGGAATGTTGAGAGCGATTTCATGGACGTAAGATAGGGAAAGGTTGGGAGGTGCTGAGGTTTAGAGGTGAGTGAGGTTGTGAGTAGACCTCGAGAGTTCGTCTTAGGTGTTCATTCCTTCTAGGATCAGGTGAAAACCCGATAGGACTAGTAGGGGAGAGTATCATCAGACTAGGATGAATGAAACCCGTGAACCGTAATAGTTAGTGCCAAGTGCTACGTGCTCTTCCAAAGAGAATTAAAGCTTTCCCTGAACTGTGTCCGCCAGAGCTAGGTGCTGAGTGCCAGTTGCCTGTATAGTTGCCCGGGGCGAGCTCCCGCTGCCCCAATTTTAAGTTCGGAAATCCTTACCCGAAAGAGCTGATCTCAAACCACAAATCGAAAATTTTTTGAATTTGCTCAATTAGCCGTTTACCACACGACTTTGTCCGACCAGAAGCGGTAACTTGATACTGGGGCAGCGGGAGCTCGCCCCGGGCGAAACCCCATAAGTAACCTGATGCTCTGGTAAGCTAGTTTACTGTTAAGCTAGTAACCTGGCAGTGTAGCCACCCGCCACCCGCCACTCGTTACACGTTACTCGCTTCTCGTCACTGTCTCCCCCTCTCACGTCCTCCCAATTCCCTACCTTTGCCCCCGATAAAATCACTTCTCGAAATGAACATTCTTGTACTCGGTTCTGGCGGTCGCGAACACGCGATTTCTTGGAAAATTGCTCAGTCGGATAAATGCACAAAACTCTTCGTTGCTCCTGGGAATCCAGGCACAGCGCAACTGGGTGAAAAGGCGGCCAACGTGGAGCTGGGTGTAAACGACTTCGAAGGCATTGCCAAGTTTGTTCAGGATAATGCTGTTGATATGGTAGTGGTCGGACCAGAAGATCCATTGGTGAATGGCATCCACGATTACCTTATTGATGAAGCCAAGCTCGATGTTAAAGTGATTGGTCCGCGCAAGGGTGGAGCTCAGCTTGAAGGAAGTAAAGACTTTTCTAAGCAGTTTATGCAGCGTCAGAATATCCCAACAGCGGGGTATGCCACCTTTACAAAAGACACGTTGGAAGATGGCTTTGCTTTCCTTGAAACCTTGAAAGCACCATATGTTCTTAAAGCCGACGGACTTGCTGCAGGCAAAGGCGTATTGATTCTAAACGACATAAAGGAGGCGAAGGATGAGCTCAAGCTAATGCTCGAAGATGCCAAGTTTGGCGATGCGAGCAGTCGAGTGGTGATTGAAGAGTTTCTCGACGGGGTTGAGTTCAGCGTATTCGCGCTCACCGATGGAAAGAACTATGTACTTCTTCCAGAAGCAAAAGACTATAAGCGTATTGGCGAAGGTGATACAGGATTGAACACTGGAGGAATGGGTGCGATTTCACCTGTTCCGTTTGTTGATGAAGCAATGATGACGAAAGTTCGCGAGCGCATTGTTGAGCCAACCATTAACGGTTTATCATCCGAGAATCTACCCTACGTCGGATTCGTATTTTTCGGCCTTATCAATGTAAATGGCGATCCATTTGTAATCGAGTATAACTGCCGCATGGGTGATCCAGAAACGGAAGTTGTTATGCCGCGTTTGAAGAGCGATTTCGTAGATCTTCTCGATGCTGCGGGATCTGGAAATCTCGCCGGGAAGTCAGTTGAGTTTGATAATAGAACCGCATCTACAGTGATGGTCGTTTCGGGCGGCTACCCCGGATCTTATCCAAAAGGGAAGTCTATTTCAGGATTGGAGAATGTGGAGAACTGTGTCGTATTCCACGCTGGAACTAAAATGGACGGCGAGAATCTAGTAACCAGTGGCGGACGCGTAATGGCGTTCACAGCCTACGGTTCAGACAAAAAAGAAGCGCTTGAGCAATCTTACGAAGGCATCAAGCGCGTATGCTTTGACGGTATTACGTTCAGAAAGGATATCGGCTTCGATCTTTAAGGTCGAGCCGAGCGGTAAAAGCGCTATTAACGCTCTCCAGCTTTACGCTGACGGTTCATTTCACGGAACCAGTAAAGGGTGAATCCAGTGATGGTCAACATGAACAAGTAGTTCACGTTATTGCCCAAGATTGGAAGGATTTGAAAAGTCCATTCAAAAAAATCTCCTAGTGCTTCAAAGAAATTGCGTAGCGGCATGACTGCATATTTGTAGATTCGAAGCAAATTTAAGTCAAACAATCCATGTGGGGCAAGCGTCTTGAAGATATTCGTCCAGGAACTGTGATGGCATATGCCATTCTGCTCACTCTTTTGGGTTATCTCAAGGTGTTTTTTCACCCATTACCGTCCTATGATTGGACGTTCCTTGGTGAGGAATACGAGATGTTCTCTGGGATTCGATGGATTTTGCCCATCCTTTGGTCCATCATCGCACTGCTCGTCAATTTTTTTGTCACCGAACAATTCACCTTACTCAAACGCCATTCTTATTTGGGCTTTTTATGGGGCATTGTCTTGATTACGGTCGGTGATTTTCGATTTGCCATCTATAGCTTGATGTCGCTTTTGTGGTTCTTGTCCGTTTTGAGAATCCAAAAGTCGAGCCGACCCATAGCTGATTTTCTTGATACGGGCTTGTTGGTTGGTCTTTATACCCTACTTGACCTCCGTTTTGCCTTACTACTCGTGGCTTCATGGGTGATTATGCTCACGTTTGCTCGACTTCGATGGCGGGCGATTTTTGGCAGTATTTGGGGAACCGTAACCATCCACTTGCTTTTCGTCATTGCCTACTTCACCCTTGGAAATGTAGATGTGTATTGGGCGTACATTCAACAATGGCCTGAGCTTGCAGTGCAAATCCCAGCAAATACAGATGTGGTTTGGATAGGGGTGCTACTCTTCTTTTGGTTACTCGGACTAGGAAACTACATTACCGCACTTTCCCAAGCCAACATCATGAAACGTCAGAGCCTATCTGCGATTCTGATTCTTCAACTCGCCTTAATTGGCCTTGCCGTTTCTGGCTTGTGGCCGAACAGCATCTACCTTGCTTTCCTTCCGCTAGGTACCTTAATTTTTATCGGGAACGACCTTCAGTATCGCAAGAAGTACTGGTGGAGAGATACGGTCTTCTGGATCTTTATTCTCGCCCTGGCGCTGTCGTTTTTTGAGAGGACGTAGGTGCTTGAGTTTTGGAGGAACGCAGGAATGCAGGTTTGCACGTGGCACAAGCACATGCTTGCACTGAATCACGCAGCTACTAGTATTGGGTATCCAGTATTCAGTATTCAGTATTTGTTCAGAACTACACCACCCCAACAGTCGAGCAATCCCTTAATGCTGATAAATTCTACCCACTACCCACTACCCACTACCCACTACCCACTACCCACTACCCGCTACCCAGTACCCAGTACTACTTAAAAAAGATCTTCTTCAACTCATGCGCATCCTCAGGGTTCATCTTTCCCCCCAAGATTAAGGCGAGCTGCTTTCTTCTGAGCGCACCTTCGTAACGCTCCTTCTCTTTTTCAGATTCTGGCTCTAGTGCTGGAACTTGAATAGGATTGCCGAGTTGATCTACCGCAACAAAGGTGTAAATCGCTTCATTGGCTTGCACGCGATTTCCAGTGCCACGCTGGTCTTCGATGAGCACATCCACAAACACTTCCATGGAGCTGGTAAATGCTCTAGATACTACAGCCTCAAGGGTGACAATGGAACCTTGTGGGACAGCGTGATTGAATGAAACGTTGTTAACACTTGCAGTTACCACTTGGCGACGACAATGACGGTGAGCAGCAATCGCGGCGCAGCGGTCCATCCAAGATAGAAGCTGTCCTCCGAAAAGGTTGTTAAGGTTGTTGGTATCGTTCGGCAGAACGATTTCCGTCATGATAGTAAGTGAATCGCTGGGTGTCTTGGTGCTGCTCATTACGGGTGTAATTTGCCCGCAAAGGTAGCCTATTTGCGATAAATCCAGGCTCCTCTTTGAACCTGTTGACGATACTGTCGCAATTGTTGGGTAGCTGCCTGTCTATTAGAGAATGAAGCGATGGCAACCTTGGTATACTTGCCGTCAAATGGCAAAACATGCGGTTTATAACCTTTAGCTTCTAACTCCCTGTAAAGGTCGTCGGCATTGGCTTTTTCCACAAACGAACCAACTACAACGTAGTACACCCCAGCTTCCACAGGAGACACGGCAACGTCTTGTGTATTCAGTTCAATGGTTGGTGCTTCTTCAACTTGAGCTTCTTGTACAGGTTGTTCCTCTACAATCTCTGATTGAACACTTTCCTGAACTTGCTCTTCTGCAATATCTTCAGTTGCCTCTTCAGAATCATCGGTAACGACTTCTTCGGTGGAGGATCCATTCAGCCAATTGAATCCAGCTAAATCGGGCATGCTAAAGTCGTATCCCGACTTCATTCCGCCGATAGCCAATAGGCCAGTGACACCTACTGCAACGGCCACTGCTCTCCACATAGGAACACGCTTTCTGTCCTTTCTCTCATTCAGAGGGATAACGCGACGTTCTTCCGGGATTTCGATGATAGGAGTGGCGCGGAAAACACCCAAACCGAAGTACTTCGAATCAAAGTTGACATCGATTTGCGGCTTGAACTGCAGCTCACCCTGTCGGTCGATGTAGAACAGACCAAGATTGTCCAATCTCACCTTTTCACCTCGGTGAAGCACAGAATGCCATGAACTCACCTTGTCGCTCACTTCCAAACGAACTACGTCATGATGACGATTTTCGCGGCGAGCTATTTCTTTGAGGAGGAGGCCGTCATCCGAGCGTAGCGCTGGCTGGAAGCTCAATCGTCGACCAGGAGGTACGAACATCTGAGTGGCATTGTTCATCTCAGCAGAGAACGACTTTGCCATGAAAGCACCAAAGCCCGGAACGACTACACAGTCGTTCGAGAAAAGGAGTTTAGATATGTGCTGCTCGAGTGTCATTAGTACCTTCACAAAGTTAAGACGGTTTCCGATGGGATGCAATGCCCCACGAACCTTCAACAATTAACGATATTTCAGTGGTGAGAAGCAAGTTTTTTGAGTCCTTTTTTAAAACCCATTTTGGTCAAAGTCAAAATGTTATGCTCACTCCGCTCTCAGGAGGAGATATACATTCCGTCTTTTCATTTGAGCTAGAAGGTACAAAGTATGCCATTAAGGTGAACGACGCTATGCCTTCAGATGTGTTCGAGAAGGAAGCCGCTGGACTAAAGGCGTTGGCGGAATGTCCTGCATTGAACGTTCCAAAAGTACTTCAAGAGGGTAGTCACAATGAAGTGGATTTTCTTCTTCTCGAATACATCGAAAATGGAACTGGGGCAGTGGACTTTGAGTTCGGTGATCACCTCGCTGAATTACATAAAATGACAAGCTCTTCCTTTGGATGGGAGTCGGATAACTATATCGGCAGCTTACCCCAAGTGAACACACCTACACCTTCATGGCAAGAGTTCTTCGTTGAATACCGATTGAATGTTCGGGTAAAAGAACTGAGAGATGCAGGAGCTGTCTCTAGAGCTGACATATCAATTTTCGATTCCCTTGCTGCTCGATTCGAGGAGCGCATCCCAAAAGAAAGTCCCTCATTTCTCCACGGAGATCTGTGGTCGGGTAATGCATTGGTGGACAATAGTGGACAAACTTGGCTAATCGATCCGGCTGTATATTATGGCCATCGTGAAATGGATTTAGCCATGATGAAGTTGTTCGGAGGATTCTCCGAAGGTGTCTTCAGAGCTTACAATGAAAGGTTTCCACTGGAGCCGGAATGGAAGAGTCGTGTTCAATTGAATCAGCTGTATCCCATGCTCGTTCATGCTGTCCTCTTTGGTGGACATTATGTCCGCTCGTCGGTGGACATAGCGAGAACTTATTCCTGATTGACTACCTCAAGAATTTCACTTCCCGCAATCGCGTAATATCTAGATCCATTGGCTCCTTCGTACCGAACTTTACCGGTCAATCGACCAAAGGCTGGAAAAATGAATCGATTCGGTTCGTGGACAAAACAGGGGAGGGTGAGCGATTGTCGAGCCTTGCCACGAATTCTCACACCCGGGTGAATGTGCCCGCAGATTTGAAAGCCTACTGGGTTTTCTGAAGGATGATGCCTCCATTCCCAACCATCTTCAATATATCCTTCTTCAATCACTTTAACGCCTGCGCGCTCGTAGAACTTCAAGTCCATAATATCGTGATTGCCTTCTATGAGAATGAACTCAACCTCTTTGAAGTGATTTCTGAGATCAATAAATGCTTCCCACTCCTGATTGTACTCTGAATGAAATAGGTCTCCTAAAAAGACGATACGATTCGGTTGAAAGTGGCGAAGCTGAAAGGCGATTCTATCTAAATCTTTAAATCCAGTCTTGCCTGAAATATACATACCTGCTTTTCTGAAATGTGTCGCTTTTCCCAAGTGAACATCGCTCAGGAATAAAGTCTGTTTCCGCTCAAACCACAAGGTTCTTTCAGCTGTGATTTCTACATCTTCGTTTTGGAGGACAATCTTCATCTCAGTAGTTAGAGGCCGACTAATTTAAGCGTGCGAATCGGAACGTTGTATCTCAGTTTTCATTTTTTCAAGGATTGATTCTCCACGGTGGTGATATCCGATTCTCGCCAGCCGTGAAAAGGATGATTTTGTTCCCATCTGGATCGTATACCCGAAGTTCTGTCCACAGCCAAGGTTGATCGTTTGGGCCTTCAAAGGCAACGTCTTGATCGTTGAACTGCTCTGCATATTTCTCAAGGTCCTCGGTTTCGAAGTAGACGTATATGCCATCACCTGAAGGAAGTTCATCAACACGATGTACAGAGAAGGTGGAATCTCCATCGGGACAAAGAAATCGGACATAGTTAGGGAGAGAATCCACAATGCGTTTTAAACCGAGGCTTTCATAGAATACCACTGACTTATTTAAGTCAATGGACGGTACGGTAACTTGATTGAGTCGCATCTTTTTATTCAAATCTAGACCGTTTCGATCCCACCTTCAACAGCCTCCTTCAATGTGGGCATTCACGACATTGATAGAATGATTACTTTCATTCCTCAAGAACAACCCCATGGCATCCACTTTTTATAAGTCCCTCATTTACATTCAGCAACACAAGTTTGCGTTCCTGCTTTTTGGTCTGATTCAGCACCTCTATATCGGGATGACCGGGATTAGTCATCAGTTTTATGAATCCTATATGTGGCCGATAACTATGGTCGTTTTGGGGATTTGTAGCGTCGGGGTCTTCAATAGAACTAAGCTTTGGGCAAAGGCCCTTGGATACTTCCTACTCTTTGGCGTCATGGGCACCTCCGTCATCTTTCCCATCTTCGGATATGAGGTGATTGTCGTGAAAACCATTAGCATGATGTACACCGCATACTTTCTCTACATCGCCTGGGGAATTAGAGATTGCCTTTTCCGTCCTAGAACCATGTCGAACGATATCATTTGGGCCTCAGCCTCTGGTTATTTCTTATTGATAGAGATAGCCGTCTTCTGGTTGATGTTCTTCTATGCCGGCGACAGTTCGGCGATTTCTGGAATTGATGATACGGCCATTCCAACGGTTTACATGGATATGGTATACTTCGCTACGATTTCACAGAGCACCGTTGGATTTGGAGATATCACACCAGTGCTTCCAGCCGCACGCTTAACTTCGGCTTTCATGGCTGCTGTAGGTCAACTTTACATCGTTTTATTGGTGGGAGTATTGATCAGTCGGTACGCCGGAAATCGCTCGTCATCAAAATAAAAAAGGGCAACTCGAATAAACGAGCTGCCCTGTGCTTATGATAGAGTGTGTACCTCTTAGTCGAGTGTACGCTTCACTTCTACTTCTTCGTAGGCTTCGATGATATCGCCAACCTTGATGTCGTTGAAGTTCTTCACGTTCAGACCACATTCGTAGCCTTTGCTCACTTCCTTCACGTCATCTTTGAATCGCTTCAACGATCCGAGTTCACCAGAGTAGATTACTACGCCATCGCGAACTACGCGAATCATAGAGTTGCGTTTGATGATTCCATCGAGAACCATACATCCAGCAATCGTTCCCACTTTAGAGATCTTGAAGGTTTCACGTACTTCAACGTTACCTGTGATTTCTTCTTTAACCTCAGCAGAAAGCATACCCTCCATTGCCGACTTGATCTCTTCGATCGCATCATAGATGATAGAGTAGAGGCGGATATCGATATCCTCTTTCTCAGCGAGTTTACGTGCTGTTGGACTAGGACGAACCTGGAAGCCGACGATAATCGCGTCTGATGCAGATGCGAGGAGTACGTCACTTTCAGAAATCTGACCTACCGCTTTGTGGATGATGTTCACCTGAATCTCTTCTGTTGTGAGTCGCTGGAGCGAATCAGAAAGGGCTTCAATCGAACCGTCCACGTCACCTTTAAGGATGATGTTGAGCTCCTTAAAGTCACCCACCGCCAAACGACGACCGATTTCTTCAAGGGTAAGGTTCTTCTGAGAACGTGCACTTTGCTCACGTGCCAACTGCTGGCGCTTCTGAGCGATTTGCTTCGCCTCACGCTCGTCGTCCATCACGATGAAGGTGTCACCCGCAGTAGGTGCGCCGTCTAATCCAAGCATTGCCGCTGGAGTGGAAGGACCTGCTTCGTCAATGCGATGTCCACGTTCGTCGAGTAGGGCACGTACTTTACCGCTGTACTGACCAGCGAGTACATAGTCGCCTACTTTCAACGTACCGTTTTGTACGAGGATGGTTGCTACGTAACCGCGACCCTTATCGAGCATTGCTTCTACGATAGTACCTTGAGCATTTCTATCCGGGTTGGCCTTGAGGTCGAGAATCTCGGCTTCAAGCAACACCTTTTCGAGGAGTTCTTGTACACCAGAACCTTTCTTCGCAGAAACATCCTGACTCTGAATTTTACCACCCCAATCTTCAACGAGGAGGTTCATTCCAGCTAATTGCTCTTTAATCTTATCTGGGTTCGCAGTGTCACGGTCGACCTTGTTAATCGCAAATACGATAGGAACTCCTGCCGCTTGAGCGTGGCTGATAGCTTCCTTCGTCTGTGGCATCACAGCATCGTCCGCCGCAACTACGATAATGGCAACGTCGGTTACCTGTGCACCACGAGCACGCATCGCCGTAAAGGCTTCGTGACCCGGAGTATCGAGGAAAGTGATGGTTTGACCGTCTTCTAGTGATACGTGGTACGCACCAATGTGTTGGGTGATACCTCCGGCCTCACCAGCGATCACGTTTGTTCTACGGATGTAGTCCAACAACGATGTCTTACCGTGGTCAACGTGGCCCATAACGGTAACAATCGGTGATCTTGGCTTGAGATCTTCCTCTTTATCTTCTTCAGTAGCTACCGCTTCCGTTACTTCTTGATCGACGAACTCAACTTCATAACCGAATTCTTCAGCTACGATTTGGAGAGTTTCACCATCGAGACGTTGGTTCATGGTAACCATCATACCGAGTGACATGAACGTAGAAATAATCTCGTTCACATTGGTATTCATCATGTTTGCAAGTTCAGTCGCAGTAACGAATTCCGTTACCTTCAACACCTTGCTTTGCTCTTCGCGCTGCGCTTCTGCGAGGGCTTCTGCCTCACGGCGTTCAGCACGACGCTCGCGGCGCATTTTAGAGGACTTCGACTTCTTGTTACCCGTGAGCTTCTCAAGAGTCTCCTTGATCTGCTGCTGGATTTGCTCGTCGGTCAACTCCACTTTAGGCTGCTTCTTGTTGCCGCCTCTGTTGTTGCCTTGTCCTTTTCCGCCTCTGCGGTTGTCGTTTCCGCCAGGACCGCCACCAGGGCCGCCTGTACGAATGCGCTTGCGCTTGCCTTTCTTATCGCCTACAGGCTCAGTAGAAGAGGCAACTTTCTTTTTCTTCGGCTTTTCGAACTTGCTGAGGTCAACCTTCTCACCAGTAAACTTAGGTCCGTCGAGCTTTACATACTTAGTGGTATGCGTACCGTCTTTTGGCTTTTCTTCTGAAGCGGCTTCATTCGATGCTGCAGCAGGTTGTTCAGCAGGCTTTTCGGCTTTCTCCTCTTGCTTCTCCGTCTTTGGAGCAGGAGCTGCTTCTTCCTTCTTCGCTGCAGGCTTAGCCTCTTCTTTCTTTTCTTCAGCTTTAGGAGCGGGCTTTTCAGCCTTCTTCTCTTCGGCTTTAGGAGCTTCCTTCTTAGCAGGCTCCTCCTTTTTGGGCTCTTCCTTCGGCTCTTCAGCTTTAGGCTCTTCTTTCTTAGCCTTCTTCTTAGGTTCGAGATCGATTTTACCCAATGACTTAAGACCACCGAGCTTGGCCTTAGCGCGAATCACGCCGTCATCTGGAGTTGCTTCCTCTTGCGGAGCTTCTTCTTTTGCTTCAACAGCTGGAGCTTCTTTCTCCTCTGCTGCGGGAGCCTCCTCCTTGACAGGTGCCGGAGCAGGAGTTTCCTCTTTTTCTTCCTTAGCCGCAGGAGCTTCCTCCGCCTTGGCCTCAGGTTGAGCGTCACCTTCAGGCTCTTCGTCCTCATCAGCTTGACGCTTCGCTTCCTTCTCAGCACGGAGGATTTCTTTCTCCTCGCGTTTTTGCTGGCTTACTTGCTCAGAAGCTACTTTTTTGGACTTGTCAGCCTCGAATTCGTCGACCAATACGCCGTACTGTTCTTGGGTGAGCTTGGCATTGGGATTTCTATCAATCTCATGCCCGTGCTCCGCCAAGTACTCTACGGCTCGATCTAACGAGATGTTTAGCTCGGTTAAGGCTTTACGTATCCTAATAGGTGCACTCATATAACTTTCTTCTCTCTATCTACTTCAGTGTTAGGTTTTCGTGTTTAAGTGGACTTAGTCTTCGAATTCTTGACTTAGTACACGGCGAACCTCTTGAATCGTTTCTTCTTCTAGATCCGTACGATTCACTAGGTCCTCAACACTCAACCTGAGGACGCTCTTAGCTGTGTCACAACCAATCGCTTTGAATTCTTCGATTACCCAATCTTCGATTTCATCTCCGAATTCAGTCAATTCAACATCTTCTTCCTCTTCATCATCACGGTAAACGTCGATTTCGTAACCGGTTAGACGACCAGCTAGGCGGATGTTGTGACCGCCACGGCCGATAGCCAAGGATACCTGATCTGGCTTGAGGAATACATCTACGCGCTTGTCTTCTTCATTGATGGTAAGGCTAGTCACCTTCGCTGGAGACAATGCACGCTGGATGAACAATTGTGTATTGGCAGTAAAGTTAATCACGTCGATGTTCTCGTTGCGCAATTCGCGAACGATACCATGGATACGTGATCCTTTCATACCTACACAAGCTCCAACTGGGTCGATGCGGTCGTCATAAGACTCTACTGCAACTTTCGCTTTCTCACCTGGAACGCGTTCAACCGCCTTCACAACGATAAGTCCGTCGAATACCTCTGGGATTTCTTGTTCGAACAACTTCTCGAGGAAGCGACCATCAGTACGTGAAAGAATCACTACTGGCTTCGTTCCTTTGAAGTCAACTCGACTAACTACCGCGCGAACTGTATCGCCTTTGCGGAAGAAGTCTTTTTCTGGGATCATCTCGCTTTTTGGCAAGATGAGTTCGTTTTGCTCGTCGTCGTAGATGATGATTTCACGGTGGCGTACGTGGTGTACTTCACCTGAGATAATCTCACCTTCCATGTCTTTATAGCGCTTGAACAACTCAGAGTTGTCGTGCTCTTGAATGCGTGAAACCAAATTCTGACGGAAGGCCAAAACGAAGCGACGTCCCAAGTCAATCAATTTCACTTCTTCTGACACTTCTTCACCTACCTCAAAGTCAGGCTCAATCTTGAGCGCTTGCTTCAGAGCGATTTCAAGGTTATCGTCTTCAACCTCACCATCAGCAACGATGATACGGTTTCTCCAGATTTCCAAGTCACCTTTGTCAGGGTTCACGATGATATCGAAGTTATCATCCGTACCAAATTTCTTCTT
>JABXHW010000007.1 GCA_013373425.1 Flavobacteriia bacterium | reverse complement strand
TCGGGCTCATAACCCGAAGGTCGTAGGTTCGAGTCCTGCCCCCGCTACTAAATCGATGTAACCCTCTAATTGCCAATCAGTTAGAGGGTTATTTTTTTGGAACTGTCCAGAATTTGTCCCAGAGTATCTTTGTAAGCTACTGATAATCAGCTATCAACAATTTGTCAATTTGATTATCATTAATTTGGTAACTTCTTGATTCCGAGCATAAAAGAGGTGTGGCCTCGATCTTAGTCCCCGCTACGATATTTGCTTAATTAACTCATATTCAGCTCGGTTTGAGCTATGTTTTTTCTAGCTGTCCCATTAGTGTCCCACATAAATGTTTGAGCAGAGAATAACCTATGTAAGTTTTTTCTTTGTTCAACTTTGATTGGTTAATAATGCAATATCTTAGAAGTTATGCCTCGCAACGCTCCTACAAAAGCTGCAATCATTGTCAATTACGAAATGATTTTCGGCGAACTTGACAATCCTAGGCTAGATTTTGTAAAGTCATATCCGAAAGATTTATGCATCGGAGAAATTGCCAGTATTAATGCGTATTTAAAGCGATTTACTTCAGAAGATATTTTTAATTGGGGAGAAATTAATCGTCAAAAAGAAGTCGTTGGACATCTGCTGACTGATGGTGTTTTTAGAGATTTTGAAACAGCATTGGCTTCATCAATCGCTGGCAGCACAATTCCTGATTTTATAATAATCCATCGCGCTACTTGCTTATTCGCAATCGAAGAAATTGTTGGGCAGGATGAAAATCTATTTGAAGATTCTAATCCAGATGCAGCAGATGAATTCAAGGAGGATTTATTTAAGTACTTGCTGTGTATTAATTCAGCAGTGACAAAAGGACCCAGTATTTCTGAACATGAAAATAGCTTGTTCAAAGCCATCAACACGCGAATTCTTCTATTTAATCAAACCAACCTTGTAATTGATCCATTCCTTACTCCATCCTATAGTATTGATCTAGTTCGTTTTCTTACGTCACACCCGCGTTTATCAGGAGTATTTCAGGAATTCGTTATGTCGGCGTACGGTCTTGAGGCGGAGAAGCTTATTAAGTATACAATCAAAGTTTGTTTTGAAAATGCGGATAATACAGAGTTGGATAGCATTATTAAATATCCACTTGATGATGAAACACGTAGTTTCCTTAAAAGTCTCAGCGGATCTGTAGAAGTTCGAGACTTTAGAAAGCTTGTTAGTATTAAAAAGTTCCCCATTCATGAAGTCAAGAATGACCGATTCATTATTCTTGATCGATCACAAATGTTGATTAAGACTTATACACAACTCTTAAATGACTTTTGGTTTGATTGCGTGAAAAAGAAGGGAATAATGTCAATTGAGGAGTATGGGAGTGTGAAGGGTCAATGGTTTGAGCAATTAGTCGTTAGTAAATTGAAACTTCTAACAGCTCAGATAAAGCATTGTCTCTTTCTCAACTCTGAGAAACTTACATTTAAAATAGGAGGAGAACAATATGAGTTTTGCGATGCTTATCTAAGAGTTGGTAATCATATTTTCTTATTTGAGGTCAAATCAACACTATTAAATGATGACTCGAAAGTAGGTATGAGCATGGAGGCACTGTATGGAGAAAATGAAGAAAAATTCCTCGATAGAATTGGTGTAAATCAGTTGGTCGAAAGGGTGTCTAGGTTTAAAGAGTTACATGAGAATTTCGACCCGCGATTAAATTCTAAAAAGTCCATCCACATCTATCCTGTTCTAATTTTCATGGATAACTTATTCTCCAGTCTACTATTCCCTCACATCTTGTCATCCGAATTCAACAAGAAGTTAGAGAATATTGAGAAGGACAAGAAGCTTAACGTCCTTCGTTTGACCACCATGAGTATAGAAGATTTAGACCGTTTGCGTTCAAGAATTAAAGAAAAACCTAAGCATTTGGTAGACGTAATAAAACAAGCGGCAAGAGGGAAGGGTTTCGTCGATCCATTTAGTAATTACGTGTCAAAGAATTTTGGTGATCAGCCGTACCCCGAAGATATTCTTGATGGAATCAAACAGGTTCTAGTTTCGAATGAATCAACAACGCTGAAACAATAGTCTCAAGTTCCAAACTCTTTTGTAACACGTAGCTCATTAGGCGAGTGCTGATTAAGTCAATAATGTTACATTGTTACAGCAAATTCAAGTCAGTAGAACTCATTATCAGTTATTTGATACTGATTCACTGCATTCTGTTTACCAATTCTAAATAACGATACTTACTCACTGATATAATGATAATTACAAGTCTATTAACTGTCCCGCTAGTGTCCCATAGTTTCTGAAAATGAAACAAATGTGAAAAGTTGACCACCTGACTTACAGTGATTTAAAAATATCGGGGTAACGATTGGCAAGTCCTGCCCCCGCTACTAGGAAAGCCTGAGTTAACGCTCGGGCTTTTTTTATGGCCAAACGAAAAGTCTCAGTTCAAACTTCTGATATTCTCCTTCAGAGTAAGATTGTACCCCGTGATCTTCTCCCCTCCACTTTCCGTGTAAACGAAGTACAAGACCCATTCACCGTAGATGAACGCGTAGTTCTCCATCTCCTCGAATCCAGCATCGGTCTCTTTTGTGACATAAAATGTGGTCATTTCTTCAATGGGCGGAATATCATCACCTAAATTTGGCAAGATGGCCTTGATTTGCCCTATCAATGAGCGAATATCCGTGCTCGTCATTTGAGCGTGTACCTCTGGAGTAACTTCAGCATTTAATGCAGGTAAGTCCTCGCTCACCATGGCTTCAATCACACGAACACATTGCTCGTATCGTATTTCACGTTGCTCTTGCGCTTGAAGGCCGACACTCAACATCAATCCAAATACCGTGGCTACGGCTCCTTTCCAAATTCGCATTTCACTATGGCTTTGAGGTTTCACAGACAAACTTCTTAAAAACTCTGGAGACCTCGAGCCATTGTTCTTACCTTGATGTCTCAATCAATCGCTTTCTCACATGAAGAAGTTTCTATTGGGGATATTCGCTATCTCCACCCTATCCCTTTCTGCACAAAAAGGAGGTTCGTCGTATAGCGACAGAATCCAAGAGGCTATCGCACACCACGATGCAGGTGAATATGAAAAGGCCATCGAGATCTATGACGAAATGATCGATGAGTTTGAAGGGGATATGCTCCTTCACTACGAGCGCGGATTCTCCTATTCAGCCATGAACAACTGCGAAGATGCCATTGAGGATTTCAAACTCGCTATAGAATATGGAAACCCCACAGACGAGCGTCAGGTATCAACCATTCGCCAATCGTATATCGCCTACGCCAACTGCCTGGATGATATCGGAAATTCACGCGCGGCTGTTCAACAATATGAGGACGCCCTAGAAACGCTCGGGCCCGATTATCTTCTCTACTACAATTGGGGCATTACGCTTGAACGATTAGAAGAGCTTGAGGAAGCTGAAGCAAAAATGTTGGAAGCCCTAACCCTCAATCCGTTCCATTCATCGAGCATGTTCCGACTTTCTATTCTCCAGTACAACAGGGGAGCCAGCGACACCAAACAATTGTCCAATTTCCTATGGATGTTGCTACTAGAAGAATCACCTACCCGCAGAAGTGTCGCCAATTCTGGCTTCGATGGAGCTTGGGAGTCTATGGTCTCCGGAAACGAATCGGGTGGCTTGAACATCAACATATCGTCTGATACAGATGAACGAGATGAGGCGTTTCAAAACTCTGACTTTATGCTAGGCTTGATGTATGCAAGTCTTGGCACCATCGATGAAAAACTCGATTCAGTATTGAATCAAGAGGGCGCCGAATCTGCGGCTCATGAATTCTCTGAAAACATGGAAACGCGCGCGGATTACATCAGAGCACTGGCCATGTCGTTACAAGGACTTGAAGATGCAGACCTAGGCTTTTACTGGAACTTGATTACCAAAATCATTGTTGAGACAAAAGACTCTGAGCACTTCGTTCCTTTCGTTTACTGGGTTTCTCAGAATTACGATGAGGATGCTGATGAGTGGATCAGCGAGAATAATGCTCAGGTTGAAGCCATGGCGCAATGGTTATCGAGCCGCATTCAAATCTCAATGGAGGAAATGCAGGAGTAAAATTCCGCGACTTCGTACCTTTGCAACATGACACTAGAAGAACGCATTACAGCCGATATGAAAGAGGCCATGAAGGCCAAGGATCGGAATAAATTAGAAGCTATTCGCTCCATTCGTGCAGCGATTATCAATGCTAAAACTGAAGTGGGCGCTGGAGGTGAATTTAAAGACTCCGACAGCTTGAAGCTCCTTCAGAAACTCAAGAAACAACGCGATGATGCTGCAGCCATTTACCGTGAGCAAAATCGTGCGGATCTTGCAGAGACAGAAGAAATGGAAGCTGAATTTATCAGCGCATATTTGCCAGAAATGATGTCGGGCGACGAACTAGCCGCTGCGATTTCAGAAATCATCGCCTCAACCGGCGCTCAGGGAATGGGCGACATGGGCAAGGTGATGGGTGCCGCTACCGGAAAGCTCTCTGGCAAGGCGGAAGGCAAAGCCATCGCTGCTGAAGTTCGCAAGCAATTGCAGAGCTAATTCGCTTTAGCAATATCTTACAAAAGCCGGCCTAGCGTCGGCTTTTTTCGTTTCGTACCTTTCTGCAAACAACTTCATCTCGCATGAAAAAGCTCTTCTTCTTTCTCTTTCTACTTCCCTTCACACTGCTGAGTCAGGATTATCGCGAAGTGTGGGTCGACCACGACGGTATTTCCCATTACGTCCGAATCTTTGGCGAAGGCGAACCCATTCTACTTATCAATGGTGGACCTGGAATGAACTCCAATGGATTTGAAGGATTGGCATCTACGCTTGCGGAGAGTTACCAAGTGATTCTCTACGACCAGAGAGGAACGGGCAAATCGAGTATGGAGAATCCAACCCCCGAAAGCCTCACCCTAAACGTGATGGCGACCGATATTGAAATGATTCGTGTTGCCTTGGAAATTGACGAATGGGTAGTGATGGGTCAGTCCTTCGGAGGCATCTTAGCGTACACTTATGCGAGCCGATATCCCACCAGAATTCGCGGCATGATACAATCGTCTTCGGGCGGTATGGACCTCGGCATTCGCGGAAATGTCCTCATTCAAGATCGCCTCACTGCACCGCAGCGCGATTCGCTTTCATACTATCAAAACTTGGTAAATACAGGCCACGAAGAATACGGCGCTAAACGTCGAGAATTCCTCGCTTATGCCTACGTGTACAACGACGATCACGCACCGGTCATAGCCGCTCGATTGGCCGAGGCGAATCTTGAAATCAACGGAATGGTGTGGAACAACATGGCCACGAATGAATACGACGTGAAACAGGAAATGTTGAGCTTTCAACCGCCTGTTCTCATTCTTCAAGGGGAGTTTGATGTAGTGGATATCTCCCTGGCCGAAACGGCACATGCCGTGCTTCCTGAATCCACCTTGCGCGTTGTTCCCAACTCAGGTCACTATGGATGGGTAGAGAACCCCGACTTCTACTTCAGCGAGATTTACGCTTTCCTAGAATCCCTGGATTAACCTACTTCCACGCTTGCTTGTCGTCTTTTGAGCTGCACCTTCTCTGATTGGTTCTCCAATTTCTTCTCCATAGGAAAACGGTTGACCAATATGGATACGAAAGCCACAACCGTGATGGAACTCAAAGGCATCAATATGGCAGATAAGAGTGGACTCAGCATTCCGCTTACAGCGAATGATAGTCCAACTAAGTTATAAGCAAAAGACAATGCGAAGCTCCAATACACCACTTTGCGGGTATACTTTGCCAAACGGAAAAAGACAGGCAGTTCGGCAAATGACTTAGCACTCAAAATAGCATCGCTGGCAGGAGTAAAGTTGTTGACATCCTCGGCTATGCTAATCCCCACTTCCGATTGGTTCAAGGCACCGGCATCGTTCAATCCATCGCCAATCATTGCCACGCGATACCCTTGCTTTTGAAGGTCGACGATTGCACCGTGTTTGTCGCTCGGCTTCTGCTTAAATCGAAGTCGAACCACATCCCCAAACAACTCTATCAAGGCGCGTTTTTCCCCTTCGTCATCGCCGGTCACCACAGTCTGACTGTACACCGGCTTCAACGCATTCACCACATTTGCTGCCTCTGCTCTAAAAGCATGTTGTATTCTGAAGTACCCGAAGTGTTCCCCGTTCTTCATCACGTGAACGTGGGTAGCATTGAGGTCGTCCGTTTCCTCTTGATTCAACCAAACAGCCGATCCGACTTTCCAAGCGTTTTCTTCCACTTCGCCTTCCACGCCCATACCCGTAATTTCTGAGAATTGAATCACTTTCTCACTCGCAGTATCCAGCCAAGCTGTGATTCGCATGCTGAGCGGATGCTTGGAAGATGACATCAGCCCTGAGATAGCCGCCTTGTCTTTATCCGTAAGTTCGGCACCCATCCAATCAACGCGAGATCGGGCCATATCTGTAAGAGTGCCCGTTTTATCCCAAACAATTTTATTGATGTCTGCTAGTGCTTCAACCACTTCTGCTCTTTTCAAGTACAGCCCAAATCGCCCCATCAAACGAAGCGCATGACCATTGGCAAATGGAGCTGCAAGAGCAAGAGCACACGGACAAGCCACGATGAGCACCGCAGTGAAAACTTGAATCGCCGTTGCTAAATCGGCCACGAGGTACCAATAGCTAAAAGTGACCACGGCGAGAAGCAAGATGGCCAATACGAAGTATCTCGACACCTTATCTGTAAGCGAATGGAATCGCTCCGCTTTGTTGCCATCAAAATGCTGATCATTCCAAAGCTGAGTGAGATAGCTCTTATCCATTGGTCGTTCTACCAACACTTCGATTGCACCCCCGCACTGCTTTCCTCCAGCATAAACGGAATCGCCTACGGCTTTGTGTTCGGGAGTCGACTCGCCGGTTACAAACGCATTGTCGATCACAGGAGTGCCTGAAATTATCATTCCATCCACTGGAATGATTTCCTCATTGCGAACATAGATGCGTTGCCCCTTTTCTAAATTTTGAACGGGGACGATTTCGTGTGCACCCTCAGCGTTTATCAGAGTGACTCCAAGAGGGAAGTAGCTTTTATAATCTCTTTCGAAAGACAACGACTCATAGGTCTTGCGTTGGAAGATTTTACCTAGAAGCAGGAAGAAGAGAAGCCCGGTGAGTGAATCGAGATAACCACTGCCCGTGCCGCTAAAAATCTCCCAAGCACTTTGCAGGAACAGCGCGGTTACCCCTACCGCAATCGGCTGATCCACATTGATTCGCTTTAATCGGATACCACGAATTGCATTGGAATAGTAATCTCTTGCCGAATACAGAAGAACGGGAATCACAAGGGCCAAGCTCAACCAACGGAAGAATGGTGCGTACTCGGAAAGTGAATGATCACCGGGATAGAAGTATTCGGGCAATGCCATCAACATGACATTTCCAAAGGCAAAGGCGGCGATGCCAAATTGATAAATCACTCGCTTGTCCTTACTCCCTTTTTGTTCTTCATCCTCACCATCCGACAACCGGATATGTGGAGGATAGCCCACAGCTTGAAGAAGCTCCGCGAGTTCTCGAAGAGATAATACATCCTCTCGGAAGCGAATGTGAGCTGTGCGTTTTGAGAACTCAACTCGGACGCTAATTACGCCTTCATTGATCTTGTGCAGTCGCTCTAGCAACCAAAGACAAGCACTACAGTGAATGGCTGGAAGGAATAATCGAACCACTCCTACCTTGCCATCTGAGAAGTCGACTACCTGCTTTTGAATCTCTTCATTGTCGAGAAAGCTATATGTATCCGACATTTCAACGGGAGCACCCTCCACGTCTTTTCTGCGGTAGAACGACTCCATTCCGTTGGCCCATAAAATCGTGTACACCGACTTGCACCCATGACAGCAAAAGACCTTATCGTCTAGGGTAATGGAAGTGTCGCAGGCCGTCCCGCAGTGATCGCACTTGGTTTCTTTAATCATGGTCCGATTATCAATACTCAAAGGTCTGAGTATGACTCGATTCATTCTATGACAAACATCATGTCGGAAAAATCGATATCGGTTTTAAACAATTTTTATCTTTACCATGTATGACGCGGAAGACCACACCATCGCCTGTTCCATTCGATTGTTCAACTTGTGGAAAGAGACACCTTTCTCTTTTCAAAGATCTTTCTGTTGAAGAACTCGATGAACTCAACAACGTGAAGTCCTGCACTTCTTTCAGAAAGGGACAAATCATGATGAGTGAAGGAACGCGAACGAACGGTGTATTCTGCATTCACTCTGGAAAGGCAAAGCTTCACAGACTCGGTCAGAATGGTAAGGAGCAAATCATTCGCTTTGCGGTGAATGGCGACCTTATCGGCTATCGTTCACTTCTCAGTGACGAGCCACTGTCAGCCACGGTTGAGGCGCTTGACGACCTACACGCGTGCTACATTCCAAAGCATGTATTGTTCCAGTTCTTGGAGAAAAACCCACGTTTTTCACTCAACATTTTGCGCATGGCTTGCCATGAACTGGGTGAGGCCGGAAAGCTCATTACCGACATCGCTCAGAAGTCGGTTCGCGAAAGATTGGCGGAAGTGCTCCTCATGCTGAAAACGCAATTTGGTTTGAATGATGAGGGTGCCATCGACATCGCGCTTACTCGTGAAGAAATCGCCAACATGGTAGGCACAGCCACCGAGTCGGTGATTCGCTTGATTTCCGAGTTTAAAGGAGACGGGTTGATTGACGTGAAAGGACGAAACATCACCGTGCTGAACGAGCCTGAGCTCGTCCGCATCGGTAAAGTATTCGATTAATCTTCTGCCGCTTGTCGCGTTTGCGCATCTACCACAGCCATTGCTACGATATTCACGATTTCTCTTACGCTTGCACCCATCTGGAGTACGTGAGCCGCTTTGTCTAGTCCGATCAAAATCGGTCCGATAGCCTCTACAGCGCCCAATGACTGGAGCAGTTTATACGAGATATTTCCAGACGCAAGATCTGGGAAGATGAAGATGTTTGGCTTGTTGTTCACCAGGTCAGAGAATGGGAATACCTCCTGCAATAATTCATTGTTTACTGCAAAGTTGGCCTGCATTTCACCGTCAACAAGCAGGTCTGGATGCGACTCCTTCAACTTGTCTACGGCTTCGTTCATCTTGCTTGGCACTTTACCATGATGACTTCCAAAGTTAGAATAGCTCAGCAGTGCGACCTTCGGACGAAGGTTAATTCGACTGACCGTGTCGGCCACGCTGAGGACGATATCCACGATACCATCTGCATCAGGTTCTTCATTAATGGTTGTATCCGCAAAGAACAACGGTCCCTTCTTGGTGAGCATAATGTACATGCCCGCTACTCTCTTTTGGTCTTTGCGACCTAAAATCTCGAGTAAAGGCTTGACCGCGCGAGGGTACTTTATGGTAAGGCCTGTGATGAATGCATCGGCATCTCCGTGCTTCACCATCATCGAACCGAAATAATCACGATTCTTCATGAGACGTTTCGCCTCAAACTCTGTCACGCCTTTGCGTTTGCGATCCTCATAGAATTGATTGGCGTAAATCTCCGCTTCGTCTGGCATTGAGCGAGGATCGACAATCTTCATTTGATCAGCTATACCCAAATCGTACTGCTTATCAATTTGCTTGATACGCTTCTCATCACCAAGGAGGATTGGAATAGCGATTCCTTCCTCGTAGGCAATTTGAGCTGCCTTCAGCATCTTGAAGTTATCAGCTTCGCTAAACACCACTCGTTGTGGATTGGCGCGAGCCTTCTCCATCGCCAAGCGGATGAACTTGTCGTCTCTGCCGAGGCGATTGATCAATTCTTCTTTATATCGATCCCAATTGGTAATCTCTTTCTTAGCCACGCCCGACTCCATTGCAGCTTTAGCAACAGCTGCAGAAACGGTGTAGATCAATCTTGGGTCGAACGGCTTTGGAATGATGTAATCCTTGCCGAAGGACATGTTCTTTTGTCCATACGCCAAGTTTACAATCTCAGGAACAGGTTCCTTCGCGAGTTGAGCGATGGCTTGTGTTGCTGCCAGCTTCATCTCTTCGTTGATCTTCGTTGCGCGCACATCGAGTGCACCACGGAAGATGAATGGAAATCCAAGAACGTTGTTTACCTGATTTGGATTGTCACTTCGGCCAGTAGCCATAATGATGTCCTTCCTCGCGCTGGTTGCATCATCATAAGTAATCTCAGGATCAGGATTAGCCAAGGCAAAAACGATAGGGTCTTTCGCCATGCTCTTTACCATGGCTTTGCTGAGAACGCCACCTTTAGATAGACCGACGAACACATCGGCATCCTTCACCGCTTCTTCGAGCGTATTCAGTTTTGTATCTGCAGCGAACTTTTCCTTCTGTGGAGTAAGATTAGGGCGATCCTTTGTAATCACTCCTTTTGAGTCCAGCATCAACAAATTCTCTGGCTGCACACCTAGAGAAAGATAGAGAGACGCACAACTCACTGCACTCGCTCCCGCACCGTTGAATACCACACGAACCTTAGAAATATCTTTGTCGACGATTTCAAGTGCATTCAGCAACGCCGCAGCCGAAATGATAGCAGTGCCGTGCTGATCGTCGTGCATCACTGGTATATCGAGCTCTTCTTTTAATCGAGCTTCAATCTCAAAACAATCTGGTGCTTTGATGTCCTCTAAGTTGATTCCTCCAAAGGTTGGCCCAAGCGTCTTTACCGCCTGAATAAACGTTTCAGGATCATTGGCATCCAGCTCTAAATCGAAAGTGTCGATGTCGGCGAAGATCTTAAAGAGCACCCCTTTACCTTCCATTACCGGTTTACTGGCAAGCGGACCGATATCGCCCAATCCGAGCACGGCTGTACCATTTGAAATCACCGCTACCAAGTTTCCCTTGGCGGTGTATCGATAGGCAGCTTCCGGATCTTTCTCAATCTCTATACACGGCTCTGCCACCCCGGGAGAGTAAGCAATACTCAAGTCGCGTTGAGAGTTTGAGGGCTTCGACGGGATCACTTCGATTTTCCCTGGACGGGCACCTTCGTGATAGTCGAGTATATCTTGCTTTCGAATCTGATTCTTCTTAGCCATAGTAGTGGAGTGTGGTTGCAAAGGTACGTATCAAGGGAAACGTAACTTAGTACAAGAAGTTCTCAAATGGGAACCTTTCGGCGTGAATAGACGAAACTACTTTATAAATGGACTCGCGCAAGCTATCCATATTGATATTCTTACTGGCTGAAATGAAAACGGCATTGCCATCCATTTTAGCCATCCATGTGCGCTTCCAATCGTCGATGGTGAAGTACTTCTCTTCCTTCTCCACCTCTGGATCGATGAGCTCGGGCTCCTCGTGTTTGTAGAGGTCGATTTTATTGAAGACCATAATCACCGGCTTATCCTGACCATCAATTTCACCGATGGTTTCGTTCACCGATTCAATGTGCTCCATGAAGTTGCTGTGAGAGATATCCACTACATGCAAGAGCACATCCGCTTCACGAACCTCATCGAGCGTACTCTTGAAACTTTCAACGAGCTGGGTAGGCAATTTGCGAATAAACCCTACGGTATCCGACAAGAGGAAGGGCAAGTTGCCGATTACCACTTTTCTAACCGTTGTATCCAAGGTTGCGAAGAGCTTGTTTTCCGCTAAAACATCACTCTTGGCCATGCGGTTCATCAAAGTACTCTTACCCACATTGGTGTATCCCACCAAAGCAACACGCACGAGGCTTCCACGGTTACCTCTCTGTGTTGCCATTTGCTTGTCGATTTTCTCCAGCTTCTTTTTCAGCAAACTGATTTTCTGCTGGATAATACGACGGTCGGTTTCAATCTGCGTTTCACCCGGACCCCGCATACCGATACCCCCTTTCTGACGCTCGAGGTGAGTCCACATTCGGGTCAGGCGGGGAAGTAGATATTCGTATTGAGCAAGTTCCACCTGAGTTCTCGCATAACTCGTCTCTGCACGGGCAGCGAAAATGTCGAGAATCAAGTTCGTTCTATCGAGCACTTTGCATTTGAAAAGTTGCTCTATGCTCTTGAGCTGAGACGGAGTCAATTCATCATCAAAAATGGCCACATCAATATCATTGCTTTTGATGTATCCATGAATCTCCTCCATCTTACCTGAACCTAGAAAGGTCTTGGGATGGGGAGTGTCCAACTTTTGAGTAAATCGCTGAAGGGCGTCTGCTCCGGCAGTATCTGCCAGAAACTCAAGCTCATCTAAGTATTCCTTGCTCTTCTCCTCATCTTGCCATCGGTTGATAATACCAATCAAGACGGCTTTCTCTCGTTGTGAAGATCTAGAAGTACGTTCAATCATTAAAAAGGAAGTGTGAATAGGCGCTCCCAAGGCACACGGCTCATGATAAGCACCAAACCGAGTCCGAAGAAGATTAGACCATGACGGAATTTAGCATTGTCCGTCGTTTTACGCTTCAATCCTGAGCGACCAACGGTGATCAAGATGATAGCGATAATATTGATAGCGATGTGCTCCACCGCGTAGAAGCGAGAAGCTGCATTAGACATTACATCCGGATTCTCGAACGCTTTCATCCCCAATGGCGAAACGAAGTAAAGCACGAGGCCAACCACGAATTGCAAGTGAGCGAGAATGAGTGAAAACAACGTAACGCGATTCGCGAAGTTGTTGAATTTGGCTTTCATTCCCAATCCAATTACCATGGATAGAACGGTGACGCTTAATACGATAAGCACCAAAGCGGCGAGTAGCCAGTGCGTGTGTTGTAGTCCTACGAGCATTGCGAGTAATTTTGAACAAATGTACGAAGGGGAGTCTAGATTCACTCCACTTTTATCGGCATTCACTACTTTCCCTCTACATGGCATTGGTCAATGCCGTACTTTCGAACCATGGCTTACTTCCGTCGGCGCGACTATATCTTGATGCTGATTATCAGCTGCTTTCCTGTGATCTTCTTCGTAGGACTGGACTTGCTGTATTACGGCGAATCCGATCAGCCGATGTTGCTAGCCATCTACAGTGTGGTGTATTCACTCATCATCACTGCGGGCCTCTACACCATCAACTCCTTGCTTATCGGGTGGCTCAAAACGCGCTACCCTTGGCAGGAGGTTCCACTAAAGCGACTCATTCTTGAGTTTCTGCTCTCCTTCATCTTCAGCACGGCTTGGCAAGCGTTCGTCATATTCGTAAGTCTCGAGACCGTCACTACTGTCAGCAATGTCCGAACGCATTACATCAACAATATCGTCTTCGGACTGGCCATCACCTATTTCGTGTTGCTCATCATGGAAGGGGTCTACTTCTTCAAGCTTTGGAGAGATAGCCTCACCCGCGTTCAACGTATGGAAAAGCAGCAGCTACAAACCCAGCTCGACCAACTCAAAGCACAGGTTCAGCCTCACTTCTTATTCAACAGCTTGAACACTTTGTCGGCTATGCTTGAAGTAGAACAGGACATTCCAAGAGCCATTAAGTTCATCGATGAGTTTTCATTGCTTTATCGCAGGATACTAGAGAAGAAAGACGCCCAGACCATCCCACTTCACGAAGAATTGCGATTCGTGGAAGCCTATCTCTTACTACAAAAGGAGCGCTTCCCAAATTCTTTGAAAGTGACCATTGATGTGGACGAAGAAGACATGAACCGATACGTTTTGCCAATGGCGATTCAAGAATTGCTAGAGAACGCTATCAAGCACAATCGAATGAGTAAGAGCGAACCTTTACACATTCAAATTTATTCGCAACTGCATCATCTTTTCATCAGTAACCCGAACCGCCCGAAACAAGTGCAACCCAAGGGAACAAGCACTGGTTTAGCCAATCTCGACCATCGACTTCGCTTGCTAGGTGCTCCGCGTTTGGGCATTGAAGATGGAAAGCTGTTTACCATTTGCCTCCCCTTGCTTCCCAAGGAAGTAGAATTGAAAATTGACGAAGACACCACCGAATCATGAAAGTTTGGATCCTAGAAGATGAAGATTTAGCGGGAAAGAAACTCCGCATTCTCACCCAAAAGCTGTTGCCGAATGCGGATATCGCTGAGCCGATGGATAGCATTGCCGAGGCACAGGCTGCTTTTGAAAAAGATCAACCCGACTTGTTGCTCGCCGATATTCACCTCAGCGATGGATTGAGCTTCGAATTGTTCGAAAACGTACAAGTAGAGTGTCCGGTTATATTCACTACAGCCTTCGACGAGTATGCTTTGAAGGCGTTTGAAATGATGAGTGTCGATTATTTGCTCAAGCCCATTTCAGAAGAAGACCTTCAGAAGGCACTCAACAAATTGGAGAAGTTCAGATCTGGGAAGGAAGATGCTCTCGCCATTCTCAACCAAATCAGAAATCTGCAGAACGGCGGCAAGAGCTATCAAGAGCGATTCCTAGTTCCTGAAGGACAGCATTTCAGATCGTTGAAAACCGACGAAATCGCCCATTTCATGGGAGATGGTAAGTTTACTTTTGCAATTGACAGGTACGGAAAGGAGTACTTGATTGATTACAACCTGAGCCAGTTGGAAGAGCTGCTCAACCCGGAAAAGTTCTTTCGAATCAACCGTGCGATCATTACTCATATTGATAGCGTTGAGCGCGTTCATCCCTTTGGGCAAAGTCGACTTCTGCTCGATTTGAACCCACCTTCAAAAAAGGAGGCCAGCATAAGCGCAGATAAGAGTCGAGCCTTTAAAGAGTGGCTCGGTAATTGATTCCTGCTTCGCAACCCCACTGCACGTGAACTAGCTCGACCTACCACCAAAATGAAAAAGCTATTCACCCTAACCTTAACGATGTGCGCCCTGTTTGCGTCGGCACAAAACCTCGGCCGTATGGTCCGAGGCCAAGTGGTCGAAAGATTTACGCAAACTCCAATCCCGAATGCGGTAGTCACGATTCAGCTTGAAGACTCTTCCTCCTATCAAATCAACACCAATGTTGAAGGATTCTTCCGTCTCGGAAATGTCCAAGCCTCTCGATTAACCGTTACTGCACGCGAGTTCGGTTATCAAACGGTAACACTTCGCGACATCAACCACAACGCCACTCGGGAGACCGTTCTATTCATCGAATTGGAGGAACTTCCTCAGAATATTGATGAAATTGAAATCGTCAGTAATTCCGTGCTTCGGGCCAACAACGAAATGGCTAGCGTGAGTTCTAGAACCTTTACCATTGAAGAATCTCAGCGCTTTGCTGGTGCCCGGAACGACATCTCCAGAATGGCCGCCAAACTACCCGGCGTTCGGACTGCAAATGATGCAGTGAACGATATTGTCATTCGAGGAAACTCACCTAACGGTCTGCTTTGGCGCTTGGAAGGATTAGACATCCCGAACCCAAACCACTACGGAAAGAACGGTCAGACCGGAGGCCCAGTGAGTATGCTCAACAACAACGTGCTCAGAAACTCCGACTTCTTGACGGGAGCCTTCCCTGCTTCATACGGGAACGCCTTGGGCGGTGTATTCGATCTGCAGATGAGAAATGGGAACAACGAGCGACACGAGTTCATTGGCCAAACCGGATTTAACGGGATAGAGCTTGGAGTTGAAGGTCCTGTTGGTTCTGGGTCATATCTCGCCAATTACAGATATAGTGTGCTTGGATTGATGGCTGCCTTGGGTATGGATTTCGGGACGGGAACAGCCGTTCCCGAGTATCAAGATTTCACTTTTAAAGTACAACAGCGCCTAGCCCCAAATCTACACTTCAACACATTCGGCCTTTGGGGAAAGTCCAAGATAGATTTCGTGCGAACCGAACATGACGAAGACCTTTACGGCGAAACTTGGACAAACACCTATTCTAGAAGTCAGCAAGCCGTTCTAGGCATGAACTTCTTCTACAATGTCTCCAATCGATCTCGCCTCCAACTCACTTTGGGAACAGGAACTATTTGGGACTCAGACCATCTCGACACATTGGATCAAAATGGAGGTACGCATGCTTTTTACGGAATGGACTTCCGGAACACAACATACTCGGCCAATTTGCACTGGACTTTACGCTTGAACTCGAAAAACAACATCCGCGTGGGTATCCGAAACGATATTCATGAGTTCGACATGCACGACTCAGTGTATGTCTGGGGAGACGGATTTGTAAACCCAACGAACAGCGCAGACGCTACTTCTCTTCATCAACCTTATATCGAATGGCAATTCCGCCCGACTACTCGTTGGACCATCAACTCGGGATTGCACAGTCAGTATTTGAGCTTGAATGGAAGCACTACTTTAGAACCTCGAGTGGGAACTGAATATGCCCTCACCGAAAGCCACACTCTGAGCGCTGCATACGGTCTTCATTCCCAAATGCCCGCGGTAAACATCTTCTTCAGAAATGTCCCCGATGGTAATGGAGGACGAACTCAACCAAATTTAAACCTCGATTTCCAAAAGAGTCACCATTTCGTAGTTGGCCATGCCTATCGCTGGACGCCGACATTCAGAATCAAAACAGAACTTTATTATCAGCAGCTTTACGATGCTATTGTTTCGGAGAATCCCAGTCCGTTCTCCATGCTTAACTCAGGCACTTTTGGTGGATTGCCCATTGATGGACTCACCAATAATGGAGAAGGAAGAAACTACGGCGTGGAGCTCTCTGTAGAGCAATTCATGAATCGAGGTTTCTACCTCTTTGCGAATGTCAGTTTATACCGATCTGAGTACTTGGCGAGCGATGGTGTGTGGAGAAAAGGAGCTTTCTCGGGAGATTACATCGGAAACGTGTCAGGCGGGAAAGAATTTGTCTTGTCACAAGAACCTGGCGCCACTCGACGTCAGAGTATCACAGTAGATGGCGCTTTCAATATTTCTGGTGGACAGCGCTATACCCCTGTAGATCTTCAGGCGAGCGAGGATTTAGGTCGAACCGTCTTTGACGATTCACGTGCGTTTGCAGAACAGCTCCCCACCTATTATCGCATTGACCTACGCGTGGCCTACAGAATCCAAGGAAAGCGCGTCACTCAGGAATGGGCCATCGATGTACAAAACCTGACCAATCGTCGAAACGTTCAATCGGTCCTCTACGATCCAGCCGCGAACGAAGAAGTCATGGTGTACGCCATGGGCATTCTTCCGATGTTCCAATGGAGGATTTATTTCTAAAGTAGAGCTGAGAATCGTGTAGGAATCTTCGTATCAATTCTCTAAATTGATGCATCCTATGCGAACGAACTCAACTACACTGTTAGAAAAGCTTGGTATGCGCCATTGTGACGCAGAAGGTCCTATGTGTTTATGGTCGCCAGAGAACAACAAATTGATCTCTGGGTACCAACGAATCAAGAAAGGACTGAAGAGATCTGATGTCCGATGAAGAAACTTTTCATTTTCTCTGGAACAATCGTCATCGTACTGGTGACGATTGTTCTGTTTAGAACCTTCACCATTGCCGATTTCCAGCCCGAACTAGCGGAAGTCACTGCCGTGGGAGAGGTAGATCCTCTCGCCTTGGAACACTTAAGTGAAGCCTTGCGTTTCAAGACCATCAGTCACCATCCAGCGATGATGGACAAACAGGCCTTCGACACTTTGGGAAGCTGGATGAGAGTCACTTACCCCAATTTCTTCCGTAGCGTTGAAGTGGACACCGTAAGCACACACACGTACATCATTAAATGGTCTGGCGCTTCCAGTGAGAAGCCCATTCTCTTTATGGCCCATCAAGACGTTGTGCCGGTGGATGCGAGTACCGAAAACGAATGGGTTGCAGGAGCCTTCGATGGCCAAATTGTGGACGACTACCTGTATGGTCGAGGTGCATTGGATGACAAAGGTTCGATGATTGCTCTTCTTGAAGCAGCTGAATCTCTTTGCTCCAAAAATTTCACTCCCGCACAGGACTATTGGTTCTGTTTCGGTCAGGATGAAGAAATAGGTGGTGCCAACGGCGCTGAACTGGCTTCAGCGTGGTTCGAGGAAAAGGGGATAAAATTCGATTGGGTTCTCGATGAAGGTGGAATCATTTCCAAGGGGATAATTCCAGGGATCGAGCCTCCTGTTGGATTGATTGGCATTGCCGAGAAGGGTTACATCAGTGTTACTATTCGCGCTAATTATGAGGGCGGACATAGCTCCATGCCGAGAGACACTAATTCCATCACCGTACTTTCAGAAGCTATTCAAGCTTTGAATAAAAGTCCATTCCCTCCGAGTTTGGACGGCCCAATGGAAGGTTTTCTCCAATACATCGCCCCCTATTCTAGCTTCTCTTTGAAAACTGCAGCCGCCAATCGATGGTTATTGGAAGATGTGATATTGAAAACCTACATGAAGACCCCTTCTGGAGCAGCTTTGGTTCGAACCACCTGGTCACCGACCATTATTCGGGCGGGAGTGAAAGACAACGTAATTCCAGAAACGGCTGTACTGACTTGCAATTCCAGAATCCTTCCGGGCCATACTACCGAGGATGTATTGAATCATTACCGAGCAGCGCTAGAGGGATTGCCTGTGGATGTAGAAGTGTACGACCTCGCTATCGATCCGTCACCGGTTTCCTCTTATCAATCTGAGGCTTTTGAAAGAATTGGTTCTGTAGCTCGTGCCACATTTGCGGAGGAACAACTGATTGTAGCCCCTTACTTGGTGATAGGTGCCACGGACGGACGACACATGTATAATGTCACGGATCAGGTATATCGCTTTTACCCCTTTGTATTCGAATCCGACGACCTCGCCCGCCTTCACGGAATGAATGAGCGAATCAGTCGAGCGAACTTTGAAAAGGGCGTTGAGTTTTATAGAAACCTGATGTCTCAACCATGAGATAAAAATCAAAGAAGATGAGCGACAAAGAATACAAAAGCATTTCTGAGTTCTACCCCTACTACCTCACAGAGCATAAATTGCCAATGACGCGTCTATTGCACTTTGTAGGCACAGCATTACTCCTCGTCTCCTTTCTCACCTTCCTGATTACTTTGAACTGGAGTTTCCTTATAGCCGTTCCATTCATCGGATACGGCTTCGCGTGGGTAGGGCATTTCTTTTTTGAGAAGAACAAGCCTGCCACGTTCAAATACCCTGGTTATTCATTAGGCAGCGACTTTATCATGTTCTGGCAATTACTCACTCGTCAGATTGGCTTCGACGGGAGAAAATAAAAATCCCCCTCCGCAGAACGGAGAGGGACTTTATATACTGAAGAGCATCTAGCTTATTTGAAAGCGTTCTCTCCTGTGATATCTAGACCGGTAATGAGCAAGTGGATATCGTGTGTTCCTTCATAGGTAATCACAGATTCCAAGTTCATCATGTGGCGCATGATGCTATAGTCGCCTGAGATACCCATTCCACCAAGAATCTGACGAGCTTCGCGAGCGATCTTGATTGCCATCTCCACGTTGTTACGTTTTGCCATAGAGATTTGAGCACTTGTTGCTCTTCCCTCATTCTTCAAAACGCCAAGGCGCCAAGCCAAGAGCTGTGCTTTAGTGATCTCAGTGATCATCTCAGCCAACTTCTTTTGCTGAAGCTGGAAACCTGCGATAGGCTTACCGAATTGGATACGCTCTTTGGAATATCGAAGTGCGGTGTCGTAGCAATCCATAGCTGCACCGATAGCGCCCCAAGCGATTCCGAAACGTGCACTGTCCAAACAGCCCAAAGGCGCACCTAGACCTGATTTATTTGGAAGTAGATTCTCCTTTGGAACTTTCACGTTATCGAAAACAAGTTCACCTGTAGCACTTGCGCGCAAGCTCCACTTGTTGTGTGTTTCTGGAGTTGTGAAGCCCTCCATGCCTCTCTCGACGATCAAACCGTGGATGCGGCCTTCTTCATTCTTGGCCCAAACAACTGCTACATCGCAGAAAGGTGCGTTGGAAATCCACATTTTCGCTCCGTTGAGGAGGTAGTGGTCACCCATATCCTTGAAGTTGGTCACCATACCACCTGGATTCGACCCGAAGTTTGGTTCAGTAAGACCGAAACTTCCTAGGAATTCACCTGAAGCGAGTTTTGGAAGATATTTTTTGCGTTGCTCTTCGTTGCCGTAAGCGTAGATGGGATACATCACAAGTGACGACTGAACTGAGCAGGTTGAACGAACACCAGAATCGCCGCGCTCGATTTCTTGCATCATCAAACCATAAGAGATTTGATCGAGACCTGGCCCGCCATACTCTTCAGGAATATACGGTCCGAATGCACCCACTTCTGCAAGGCCCTTGATGAGTTGCTTTGGAAATTCTGCCTTCTGGGCATAGTCTTCAATGATAGGAGAAACATCGCGTTTCACCCAGTCTCTCGTTGCCTGACGAACGAGTTTGTGCTCTTCTGTGAGAAGGTCATCTATGTTGTAGTAATCCGGAGATTGAAACAAGTCTTGAGCCATCGTGTTACATTTTGAACGACAAATGTAATAGTTCGTTTACCAAGAGCAACCAAAATGTTCTGATTTCCGTACCTATATTCAACGCACAAAAGAAACGTACATGAAAAGAAGTTTACCCGTTTTACTCTTAATCAGCTTTGCCATTTTCGGATTATCTCAAACAGCAGTGACTAGCTCAGGTGGATCACCTACGGGCAGATCAGGCAGTCCAGCCTCGAACAACCGCACATGTCAAGCTTCAGGTTGTCACTCTGGACCTTCACAGTCTTCAGAGGCAATCACCATTAGCACCGACATTCCGGCAAGCGGATTCCAAGAGAACACAGATTACACGATTACCATCTCAGGCGACGCCAATGGTGGCGTAGGTACAAGAATTGGATTCGCAGCTAGCGTAGAAGATGCATCTGGAAACCACATGGGTACATTGACAACTGCAGATAGCAGAACCCAAGTGAGCAGCAATTTTGCAACACATCGTTCTACCAGTCTATCTGCCACGAATGGGCAAAATTCTTGGGACCTCAACTGGAATAGTGGTTCGGCTGTAGATGGAACTACCATTTATGTCAGCATGAACTTCACCAATGGAAACGGCAGCACTTCAGGAGACGTAGTGGTAACCAACAGCCTATCATTGTCTAAGGCTTCAGGTGTTTCACTTGAAGAAAACAGCTTGAATGAATTGGCTTTGTTCCCAAATCCAGCAACAGATTTCACCTCAATGCGCTTCAGCCTTCCTGAGTCTGCAGAGCTGACTTACAGCATTATCGACATGAACGGTAAAGTAGTCGCAAGTGAAAACATGGGGCAGCATGGCACTGGAGAGCACACTATACGCGTACCTCTAGTGAACCTTGCGAGAGGTGTTTACACCATGCACATGACTGCAGGTAATAACGTTTACACGGAGCGGTTCACAGTTCGCTAACGAACTTTCGCTTCACACTTGAGTTCCCGTCATTTGGCGGGGACTTTTTCTTTTTAGTAACCATCGTATGCCTATTTTTGGAATCGATGGAATCCATTCCCACTGTACAGACCCCTACCACTTGGCTTTTCTGGCTGCTCGCCTTTGGCACTCTCACATTGGGTGTGTTGCGCATCACGTATCCTCAGCAGTTCAGATCGGTCATACGCTCTCCGTTTAGAAGTCCAACCTTAGGACGTGTAGAGATCAAATTTGATGTCTTCAACACCCTGCTAGAAGTTTGGGCTATTATTGCCATTGCATTAAGTCTTTTGTTGATTCGCGAAAAAACACTCGTCTTTTCAGACTGGGCAGTTCTTGCTCGCTATGCTTTGATTATCGGAATTTTTCTTGCCTTGCAAGGAACAATCTATCAATTGGCAGGCTATGTTTTCCTCGACCAAACCGCCTACAGTTCAGCTTGGCAGGAGAAAGCACAATTTTTACGTTGGTCAGCCTTTTTAATGACCCCTTTTATTTGGTGGTTAAGCTATGCTGGGGAACCCCGCCAGATTGTAGCATGGGTGGGCGCTGGAACACTTATCGTTCTCTATTTATGGTCGTTAGGTCGCTTAATTTTAGCACTCTTTAGAGAATCGCACCTACGAGCTTATCACAATCTTTTGTACCTTTGCGGCTTGGAAATAGGACCTATAATTCTATTCCTCCTTTTGGTTTAAAAGCCAGCGCTAAATAAAACAACTGAAACACATCACGTACATGACGAAGGTAAAGACCATTTTGGTGTCGCAACCTGAACCAAAGACGGAGAACCACCCCTTTTCGATTCTTGCTGCCAAGCAGAAAGTGAAAGTGGATTTTCGCCCATTCATTCATGTGGAAGGTGTACCAGCAGCGGATGTTCGCAAGGAGAAAATCAATCCTGCGGACCACAATGCAATCATCTTCACATCAAAGAATGCGGTGGATCACTTCTTCCGTATTTGTGAGGAGATGAGGATTTCTGTGAGCAACGATTTGAAGTACTACTGTATCTCCGAAGCGATTGCCTACTATTTGCAGAAGTATGTGGTGTACCGCAAGCGTAAAATCTACTACGGAAACGGCACTATCAAGGACCTCATTCCTATGCTCAAGAAGAATAAAGGAGAAAACTTCTTCCTTCCTTCTTCAGACATCTTGAAGCCTGAGATTCCTACTACACTCGAAGAAAACAAAATCGCTTTCACTCGTGCCATCTTGTATCACACGGTAGCATCAGACTTGAGTGACTTGGCGGATGTTTACTACGACATCTTGGTATTCTTCTCACCAGAGGGTATTCGTTCTCTCATGAAAAACTTCCCAGATTTTGAACAAAACAATACGCGTATCGCTGCCTTCGGAACTTCTACTGCGCGTGCGGTGGATGAAGCCGGACTTCGACTCGACATTCCCGCACCGACAAAGGATGCTCCTTCGATGACGAAAGCCATCGAGGAATACATCAAGGTGCAGAACAAGTAAAAAAGAGAATCCCGACCATCGAGTCGGGATTTTTTTTTGCCCCTTCTCCAGCTCCACTCCCCCTCCAGTCCTATCTATTTCTCGTTACCTTTGGCGGCATGAACGCTAGGTTTCCAAAATCGGAGAAACTCACCCATAGAAATCTCTTCACAGAATTGATCAAAGAAGGATCAGCTGTGAATGCGTTTCCCATTAAGCTCATCTTTAAGGAAGTCGATCTGCCCGAGGACGTTCCCTATCAAATTGGCTTTGCCGTAAGTAAGCGCAAATTCAAACTCGCGGTCGATCGCAACCGCATGAAGCGCGTTTTGCGTGAGTCATGGCGCCAAGGGAAATCAGAATTCATCACATCCGCGAATGGCAAGAAATACGCTTTCTTGATGATTTACCTCAGCAACGATAAAGTGAACAAGGTAGATATCGACAAAGCCCTCGCAAAGGCCCACAAAAAGTGGTCGGAGAAACTCGGCTAGTCACATACGACGCGGCAAGATTTATCGTTAAAATCGTATCTTTCAATCCTGCACTTGAACGGAAATTCCTCCCACTATTATGAGGTTATTGAAAACTACAGCGAGAAAGTTCGCTTTCATCGGAATGTTGGTGTTGGTAGGCGGAGTATTCTCAGCCTGGAGACTCGACTATTTCGAGATAAATAAACAACTCGACATCTTCACGAACCTGTTCCGCGAAGTGAACATGTATTACGTGGACGAGACTGAGCCCAGCGATATGATGACGGGCGCCATCAACAAAATGCTCAAAGGCCTCGACCCCTACACGGTCTATATTCCTGAGAGCAAAGTTGAAGATTTCCGCATCCAACAAACAGGTCAGTATGGCGGAATTGGCGCTACCATCCGAGTTATTGGAGATTGGGTGGCAATCGACCAGCCCTACGAAGGATTTGCAGCCGACAAAGCAGGGCTTAAATCGGGAGATCTAATCATAGCAGTAGACGGCAGAAACATGAAAGGGGCAAGCACCAGAGACATGAGCGATCTGCTCAAAGGAACGCCTGGATCTTCCGCTATTCTTACCATTCGTCGTTATGGAGAGGACCGTCAAGTGACCCTCACCAGAGAAGACATTCAAGTTAAATCCGTGCCCTACTACGGAATGGTTAATGAAACCACCGGATATGTTGTTCTGAGAAGTTTCACCGATAAAGCCTCGCCAGAAATTGCAGCAGCTATCGAAGACTTGAAGACGAATCACGGCATGCAGTCGCTCATCCTAGATTTACGTGGTAACCCTGGCGGTTTGCTCGCTGAGGCCATCAACGTTTCAAACTTGTTCATCGACAAAGGACAAGAAGTGGTGAGCACTCGAGGAAGAATTAGAGAGCTTGATCATGTGTACCGAACATTGAGAGAACCCTTCGATACAGAAATGCCCCTTGCTGTGCTCATCGACCAGAGTTCGGCTTCGGCCTCAGAGATTGTAGCCGGCACCATTCAAGATTTGGACAGAGGTGTTGTGATTGGCAACCGTTCCTTTGGGAAGGGGCTCGTTCAACAGAGTAGGCCTTTGAGCTATGGCGCGCAAGTGAAAATCACCATCGCGAAATATTACACTCCTTCAGGAAGGTGCATTCAAGCCATCAACTACGCAGAACGAAATGAGGATGGCTCCATCGCTCGAATTCCAGATAGCTTGCGAAATTCATTCACTACAGCAAACGGTAGAACCGTGCTCGATGGTGGTGGAGTTGACCCAGATTTGGATATTGAGACTGAAGATATGAGCAGTATTCTCTACGCACTACTCGTAAATGGTCACCTTTTCGAATACGCTACAGAATACGTGCACAACCGTCCAGAGATTGCCTCAGCACGTGAGTTCGAACTTACCGATGCAGAGTATGCAGCCTTCGTTCAGTTCTTGAGCAACAAGGAGTTGGAATACGAAACACAGACCGAAAAGATGCTTGACCGCATGCGCGATGCCGCAGAACGCGAAGGCTACAATGAAGACATCGCCACTGAAATTGCACAGCTTGAAGCAGCGCTTGCAAGCCGCAAAGAAGAGGACTTGATGGCTTTCAAAGATCAAATCAAAACCGTTCTCGAAAGAGAGATTGTTGGCCGCTACTACTATGAAAGCGGAGAGATTCAGTATATGATTTCAGAAGATGAAGATGTTGCTGAAGCCCTTCGAATCTTGAATGATGCAACAGCATATGAAGAAATCCTTTCTCCATAAGCTCAGAGAAATAAGGAATAACGACAAGCTGCGTGCAGCCTCCACCGAGGCCGTGCTCGCAGCTTTCGTCGTTTTACTCCCCTTCCAATGGGACTTCCCTCCCATCTCCCTATTTATCATGCTCTTAGGGGTGGTTTTCCTCTTCTTCTTACGCAGAGACTATGTCCAAAACCTAATTGCAAGTCGCTACTTCTGGCCCATCCTCTTCTATTATGTGATCGTCGGAGTAGGGTTGATTTACACAGATTATCCCAAAGAGGGAGGCGCAGACATGCAGGTACAAATTGCCTTGATGGCCTGGCCCCTCGGACTTGCAGCGCTCAACGTGGTAGATGATCAAATGATTCGAAGAGTTACGCTCTACTTCGTGCGTTCTCTTGCCTTGTCGTCCGTTTTGTTGCTCCTTCTAGCCACTTCCAACTATCTAGAAGATGGAAGCACGCATCATTTCTTCTACAAACACCTCTCACAATGGGAGCTCGTACCTCAGCATTACCTCAGCATGTACCTTACGCTCGGGCTGCTTATCCTAGCGCATCGATGGTTCTTCTTTAATGCTGGAATGAGGAAAACATTGAAGATTGAAATTCTCACATACGGTGCTATTTTCTTGGTTATGCAACTTCTCCTTGCGGTTCGAATCCAATGGCTGGCCATTCCGCTTGCGCTCGCTCCTCTAGCGATTCGAGGTCTTACTACTGGAAGAATCGGCAGAAGAACCAAAGTGATTGGCACGCTCGTAACCGCTGGGATGGTAGTAATCTTTTTGCTCTTGCCAGGCACACAAAGGAGAATTATAGAAACATATGACGAAATCCGTTCCTTCAACGAAATGGTGGAGCGCAAACAAACCAATCATCGAGTTTTCCTTTGGAGATATGGCACCGAAGTGATTCAGGATCATTGGGTGATGGGCACCGGTACTGGTGGAGCCGATAAAGCACTACAGGAAAAATTACAGGATTGCGAGGCGGTCTTCTGGGATGGTGAGAAAGTATACCGACTCTACGAAAAGGAGTACAACGTGCACAACGTCTATCTCCAATCATGGATGGCCCATGGCATTATAGGCTTTATTACCATATTGGTCATCGTATTCGTTCCTCTCATTCAAAGTCTCAGAAGTGGCGACGTTCTCACCAGCGGATTCCTCATCCTTGCCGCTGTTAGCTTCACCACGGAATCTATGTTAGAGCGACAAGCGGGGATCATGTGGTTTGCTGCATTCTATTCCCTACTTGTGATTAGCAAGAGAAAGCAAAAACCGACCGCTGAATAAGGTCTTGTTATTCTTGATAGTAGACCCGCTTCACTCTACCTGAGATGGAAGTGAGGATTTCATACGGTATGGTACCCGTTCTTTCTGCAAATTCATAAATGGAGATATGATCTCCAAACACTTCAACCTCATCGCCTTCGCGGCAATCGATGGTTGAAATATCCACCATAATCATATCCATGCATACTCTTCCAACAATAGGAGCGCGCTGACCATTGAGCCAAACTTCACCTCTACTATTTCCCAATCGTCTATCAATACCATCTGCATATCCGATCGGAAGCGTAGCAATTTTCATTGTGCGTTCCGCTTTAAAAGAACGACCATAACCTACCGTGTCGCCCGGTGATAAAATGTGTATCTGTGAGACTTTTGTGATGAGTCTACTTACTCGCTGCAAATGATGACGTTCCCACGAGACGAAAGTGACTCCATAGAGTCCGATACCTAAGCGAACCATGTCCATTTGAGCATCAATGTAATTGTGGATGCCTGAAGAATTCAGGATATGCTTGAGTACAGGATAGCCTAAGCCTTCTATGAGTTCATCCGCAGCAGCATTGAGCTTGGCGATTTGTCCACGCGTAAACTTCTCCTCCTTCGGGTCATCACTAGCCGCTAAGTGTGAGAAGACAGTGGCAACTCGCAATCCGGGCATGGCCAACACCTCATCCACCAATTTACCCATATCGCTCGCTTCGAAGCCCAATCGGTGCATTCCGGTTTCCACCTTTATATGGATGGGAACCGCGTTCATAGCATGCCCTTTAGTTTGATGCTGCACCGCTCGATGGAAGGCACGCAACGTTCCAAAGCTATAGATTTCTGGTTCTAGATTGTATTCAAGAATCTGATCAAAACTCTCTTCTGAAGGGTTCATGATCATGATTCGAGATTGAATTCCCGATTTCCTGAGTTCCACCCCTTCGTCGGCATACGCCACAGCCAGCCAATCCACATTATGGTACTCCAACACATTGGCGATTTGCTGATATCCTGCACCGTAACCAAAGGCCTTCACCATAGTCATGATTTTGGTCTCAGGACGAAGCAGCTTACGGTAGTAATTCAAGTTGTGAGCTATGGCCGAAAGGTTGATTTCCAAAACACTTTCATGCGCTCTTTCCTCCAACAAGTGGGCGATGTCCTCAAACTCAAAATGACGAGCTCCTTTTAGTAAAATGAGCGAATTGGCAAGGTCGTATATAGGTAGTTCAGAAAGAAAATTACTCGTAGATGAATAGAAATAAGACGGTAGATTAAAGAAGCTGGAATGAGCTGTAATCTTTTCACCAATTCCAATCAACATTGAAATGCTCCGTTCTTCGAGCATCTGGGCAAGTTGCTTGTAAAGGGCTTTTGCCTCTAAACCGGTCTGCTCCAAGTCTGACAGAATCACCACTTTTCGCTGATGCTGCTGTTGAGTTCGCATAAAGTCCAACGCAATACGAACCGATTGGAGATCGGAGTTATAGGCATCGTTAATAAGCATTGACCCGCGATGGGCGCGCTTGAGCTCCAACCGCATGGCCACAGGAGAAAGACGCTTAATCGCATCCACCAAAACTTTGGCTCCAACACCAAAGGCCAACGCAAAAGTGAGCGCGTGCATGGCATTCTCAATGGAGGCTTTATCTGTGAATGGAAGATTGACCACCATTTGTGAGCTCTTCCACTTCAATTCCAGTTTTGTTCCCTCTTCGTTCTCAGATTGATTTAGGATAAGAAGATCCGCCACTTCTGTTTTCCGTCCCCATGCCACCAGTTTGATGGCGCTACTTCCGTATCTCGATTGGATGGCGTTGTACACCATCTCATCATCGCATGAATAAATCAAGTGCTTAGAACGCTCAAAGAGAGTGAGTTTCTCCTTGAGTTTGGTTTCATGGTCGGGAAAATGCTCCTGATGCGCATCGCCGATATTGGTGAAAATACCCCATTCGGGATGAATCATTCTCTCCAATCGCTCCATTTCGCCCACTTGGGAAATCCCCGCTTCAAAGACACCGAGCTGGTGCGATTTGCGAATGTGAAATAGAGAAAGGGGAACGCCGACCTGACTGTTATAACTGCGTGGAGAACGAACAATTCTAAACTCAGATTCGAGCAATTCATATATCCACTCTTTGACTACCGTCTTGCCGTTACTTCCAGTGATCCCCAACACGGGCAGCTTAAACTTGGAACGCCAATCCGCTGCCGCGAGTTGAAGCGCTTCAAGGGTGTCGCGAACCACAATAAAGGTTGCCTTACCACGGTGTACTTGGGGTAAATGATCGACTACAAATACGCGGACTCCCTTTGCGAAGAGCTCAGGAATGTAGCGGTGACCATCATTTTTTAGGGATTTGAGAGCAAAGAAAACAGTGTCTTCCGGGAAGCTCAATCGTCTTGAGTCCGTTAACACCTGACGAACGGAAAGCTTAGCATCGCCATGAACTTCTCCGTTCATCGCTGTCGCTAAATCTGTCACTTTCCAACCGCCTCCTATCATTCTTTCTTCTTTTGTTCTGCTCTCAACTTTAAGAAAGCTGCTCGACTCACTGGCTCATACTCATTCTTTTCACCGAGCAGGACCGTCTTCTGATCCGAAACAGTTCGATGCGAATAATGTGCAAGGTTACCGGTGTGTACACAAATCGCATGCACCTTCGTCACGTACTCCGCGATAGCCATCAGGTGAGGCATTGGACCAAAGGGTTTCCCTTCAAAATCCATGTCCAAGCCAGCGATAACTACACGGATTCCGCGATTCGCAAGGTCGTTTACCACTTCAATTATGGCATCATCGAAGAACTGAGCTTCATCAATTCCAACTACATCGACATCCTGACTCACATGAAGAAGGATGTTCTCGGCACTCTCTACTACGGTAGAAGAAACCGACTTATTATCGTGAGACACCACATGGGAATCGTGATAGCGCTTATCCACGGCAGGCTTGAAAATTTCAACCTTCTGTTTGCCGATCAAAGCTCGATTCAGCCTACGGAGTAGCTCTTCGGTTTTACCGGAGAACATAGACCCGCAGATGACCTCTACCCAGCCTGTGTGATGCTTGTGATTAACTGTGTTTTCGAGAAACATTTTGTACTTTCCAGCCGCAAATTCAAACGAAAGCAAAGCTAAGAAAAGCCTTTCGCAAAAAGTCGCTACATGGCCAACATGAACACGGAACGCCTCCACTCCCTTTGTAAAGAACTCCTCGAATCGAATGGAACCATCTCGCAATCGCTGGTAGAAAAACTGGAGGCCTTGTATGAAGAAGCCTTGGTAGCGCTGATTTTGCAAGAGCGTCAGAATGCGATGGACTCGCTTCAAAAGCGCGTTGCAGAACGTGCGGCGACCGCTGCTCCTGCCACTTCATCAGTAAAGGAAAAAGTTGAAGAAGCTAAAAAGTTCGGCGATGAAGTAAAGGTTCTTCCGCATCCTGAAGGACCGCCAAAGCCGACTCCGCGTCCAACACTTCCCCCTCCACCGGCTCAAGAGCCGACTCCTGAGCCAGTTGTGGAAGAAAAGGAAGAACCGAAACCAGCTCCAGTACCTGAACCAAAACCCAAAGCACCTGAGCCACCTCGCGAAGTTGTGGAAGCTTTGGAGCAGAGAACCACTGACAGCAAGCCGGGCAACCGACTTCAGAAAATCAATATTGGTCTGAACGATAGAATCGCCTTTGTGAAGCAACTATTCCAAGGTTCACAAGAGGACTATCAGCGCGTAATTAGTCAGATTAACACTATGGACTCTTACGATGAGACCATCGATTTCATCGAGAACGTCGTTAAGCCCGATTACGATTGGGCAGATTTTGAAGAAACCGAGCAGCGCTTGTTGGACTTAATAGCCAATCGCTTTAATCGATAAGAATTGATGGGATGTGGTATCTGCCACCATCCCTCCTTTGTACCTTTGCCAAATGCTGTACATCATCCCAACTCCTGTCGGCAATTTGGAAGACATGACCTTCCGAAGTGTTCGCCTTTTAAAGGAGGTGGAACTCATCTTGGCTGAGGACACTCGGACTTCTGGATTCTTGCTTAAACACTACGGTATCGATACCCAAATGCGCTCGTATCACATGCATAACGAGCACAAAGTGGTCGACTCTATCGTTGAAGAATTAAAAGGAGGAAGAGAGATTGCTTTGATCACCGATGCTGGAACTCCAGGCATATCTGATCCTGGCTTTCTTTTGGTGCGCGAAGCGGCTAAGGCAGGAGTGGTTGTTCAAACTCTTCCAGGCGCCACAGCATTTGTACCCGCATTGGTCAATAGTGGCCTGCCATGCGACCGCTTTACTTTTGAGGGATTTCTTCCACCCAAAAAGGGACGCCAGACCAAGTTTCTATCCCTTCAAGAAGAAACTCGAACCATGGTCTTCTACGAAAGTCCACACAAACTCCTCAAGACATTAAACGACTTCGTGACGTATTTCGGAGCGGATCGACCCTGCTCAGTGTCACGAGAAATCAGTAAAAAGTTTGAGGAAACCGTCCGTGGTACTGTAGAGGAAGTTCTCGCTCATTTCACCCAACACGCTCCGAAAGGTGAATTCGTTTTGATTCTTGGAGGAGCGTAAACACGACGCCCTTATCAATGTTATATAGTACATGGAAACCGACGTTCAACATCGACAAAAATCACCGCTTCACGAATGGTTCAACGTAAAGTCAGAACCTTTTACGATTGCGGGCCCGTGCTCTGCCGAAAGCGAAGAGCAGGTGATGGAAACAAGTCGTCGGCTAGTAGAAACAGGCCGAGTATCGGTTATCCGTGCAGGCGTTTGGAAACCTAGAACCCGACCGAATTCATTCGAAGGGATTGGATCACCTGCACTTCCCTGGTTGAATCGTGTTCAGAAGGAACTCAACACTCCTGTTGCTACCGAAGTGGCCAACGCTCAACATGTTGAATATTGCTTGAAAGCGGGTATCGATGTGCTCTGGCTTGGAGCGAGGACTACCGTTAATCCTTTCTACGTTCAAGAAATTGCTGAAGCCTTGAAAGGGGTAGACATTCCTGTTCTGGTTAAAAATCCGATTCACGCCGACTTAGGCTTGTGGGTAGGAGCGTTGGAGCGCCTCCAGAAAACTGGGGTTAAAAAGCTCGCAGCCATACACCGCGGTTTCTTCACGGAGAACCATGCAACCTTCAGAAATGAGCCGAAGTGGGAACTCAGTTTCGCATTGCGCGCGGAAGCTCCTGACGTTCCGATCATCTGCGATCCAAGCCACATTGCAGGCAAGCGCGACCTGATTGAACAGGTGAGTCAAACTGCATTGGATATCAATTTGGACGGACTCATGATTGAGTCGCACATTACACCAGACAAAGCGCTAAGCGACCCAAAGCAACAGCTCGTTCCTGAAGATTTGGGCTCAATGATGGAGCGTCTGATTATCCGAAGTGCAGAACCGAGAAACGAGTTGGCCCATGATTTACTCGACAAGCTAAGAGGTCAGATTGACACTCTGGATGAAGAGCTGGTTAATACTTTGTTCAAAAGAATGGAGGTTGTGGATCAAATAGGTTCGGTCAAGGTGGATAATGAGATTTCCATTTTCCAAATGGACCGTTGGTTTGAGATCTTGGCAAAGCGAGGACTTCAAGGGAAGAATCTCGATTTAAACCCTGCACTCATCCAAGAGATTTTCCAGATCATTCACAAGTACAGCGTCGACCGTCAGAACGAGGTGTTCAAGAAAAACTCTTGATCCAACGCTTCACTTAGCCGTATTAAAACGCCTTGCTGAATCCCTGTTTTGTATCATTGCGATATGAGTCAGGCTACCCTTTCAAAAAGATGGACATTCCGAGAAACTCCTAACGTTGAGGAGTACTTCCAGCTACGTGATAGTCTAAACTTGAACGACACCTTGGCCTCCACTTTATGGCATCGGGGTGTTCGTGATTTTGAGGCCGCCAGACGGTTCTTTCGACCTAACGACTCCAATCTTCATGACCCCTTCAAGATGAAGGACATGGACAAAGCCGTTGATAGAGTGATTCGAGCGGTAAACGAAGCTGAGAACATTCTAGTTTATGGCGATTACGATGTAGATGGCACAACTGCTGTCGCATTGGTAAGCAGTTATTTGGAGGAACTCACCGATAAGGTTGCCACCTATATTCCAGACCGGTACAAAGAGGGCTACGGTCTGTCGCGGGCGGGAATTGAGTTCGCAGTCGACAATGGGTTTAGTTTGATCATTGCGCTGGACTGCGGCATCAAAGCATTTGAGCAAGCCGACTTTGCTAAAGAGCAAAGTATCGACCTAATTATATGTGATCACCACACTCCAGGAGACCATCTTCCTGACGCCTTCGCCATACTTGATCCGAAGAGAGAGGATTGCACCTATCCTTTTAAAGAACTCTCAGGATGTGGAGTAGGGTACAAATTGTGCCTGGCCATTCAGAGACAAAAAGGTTGGGATGAGCACGAACTAGATCCTTTGCTGGATCTACTCGCCGTCAGCATTGGCGCCGACATCGTACCCATCGTAGATGAAAATCGGATTCTAGCAATTAAAGGTCTTGAGGTCATAAACACCCGACCTCGGCCTGCATTCGACCTTATTATTAAGCAAGCGGGGAAGTCTAAGTTCAGCATCATGGACGTCGTCTTTACCATCGCCCCGCGAATAAACGCAGCAGGTAGAATCAAGCATGGATCAGAGGCTGTAGAACTGCTGAAGTGCGGCAATAATATGCAAGCGCAATCAGTGTTAGCCGAGATAAATGAGCACAACAAAACGCGCAAGGACCTCGATAAATCTATCACTGAAGAGGCGCTACGACAGGTGGAGAATGAAGAAGAGCTACAGCACAGTTCGGTGGTTTTTCACACTGATTGGCACAAAGGCGTCATTGGGATTGTAGCGAGCAGGTTGATTGAAACTTACTACCGTCCCACAATCGTTTTGACTGAAAGCAATGGACATTTAGCGGGGAGCGCAAGGAGCGTAATCGGATTCAATTTATATGATGCACTTGATGCGTGTTCGGAACATTTAATTCAGTTCGGCGGACATAAATATGCGGCTGGAATGACATTGGAAGAATCGAAGTGGCGTTACTTTGCCCGTGCGTTTGATGCCTATGTCGGTGAGCATCTCACAGAGGAAATGAAAGTTCCAGAGATTTTAGTCGATGCTGATTTGAGCATCTCCGATATCACTAAGCGATTCTACAACAACCTGATACAGTTTGAACCTCATGGCCCGGAAAACGATAAACCTGTTTTTCGTGTAGCTATCGAGAACCCATCCAACATCAAAAAGATTGGTCAGGATAAGAACCACTTGAAATTCGACATGGGGGGAATTGACTGCATAGGATTTGGACTTGCCGAATGGCATGACGCGCTTAAGTCGGAGTCCTTAGAAATGCTCGTTCACTTAGAGATGAACGAATTCCGAGGTGCGCAATCGCTACAACTTCGGATTCTCGACATTCGTCGTATTGGAGACATTTAAACGCTCGCTTCCATCTTCGTAAAAGCGCTCTTCAAAAGTGTATTCAGATTCGGCCACCGGATCTTTCAGAATCTTATAAGCCATATAAACCACGAAGATGGGAAGGCTCAAACCGAGAAAGAGCGCCGCGCGATCACTGGTTTCTGAAGTATGGATGATCAGCACCATATATAATGCTACGGTGATGCTTCCAAGAATGATTCGTTGAGTATTTCGTTTTGAAATCTTCATATGGATAAAACGCCTTCATACATATATAGTTTAGCAGAAGGACAGGCGCTACCTTTGTGACATGATTCAGATTGGAGACAAGTTAGTGTCGGAAGACCTATTGGAGAAGGAATTCGTTTGCAACCTCTCAGCATGCAAAGGGGCCTGTTGTGTAGAAGGTGATTCTGGAGCACCTCTTTTAGAAGAGGAAACCAAAGCTTTGGAGAAGATTCAATCTGAAATCAAATCATACTTACGACCAGAAGGATTGAGAGCCATCGAGGAACAAGGCGCTTGGGTAGTGGACAACGATGGCGATTTGGTCACTCCCTTGGTCGAAAATAAGGAATGTGCCTATGTGATTTTTGATGAGAAGGGCACCACGCTCTGTGGAATTGAAAAAGCTTGGAAAGATGGAGTGGTCGATTTCCGAAAACCTGTCTCTTGCCACCTTTATCCTATCCGCATCACGGAGTACAAATCCTTCCATGCAGTGAACTACGACAAGTGGGATATCTGTTCTGATGCCTGCGCCCTGGGTGAAGAACTCCATGTGCCGGTCTATCGATTTGCGCGCGAGGGACTTGTGCGCAGATACGGTCAAAAGTGGTACGATGAATTGGAGGAGGTGGCCGACGCTTGGTCGAAACGCTAAAAAATCCTCTCTTCAGTCGAGGTTTTTAACAATCGGTGTTCATTTCTTTCATCATTTTTTTGCGAAATCGACTTGGTTATTTTCTATCTCAGAGAACACGGCATGTTTGGTGAGCACCCCCTCTGTTAGTATGTTGAAAACTCCTACAAATTGTGAATAACCGTTCCTTGTTTTAGGGAACTTCATTTCCAAGATTTGTAATAGAACATGACGCAGACCCCATTGTCCATTGCATGTTCAAGGCTTTGTAAGAGCCTATAAATCAGACACATAATTTAGTTAATCGGTGTTTCCCACAGAAGCGCCCCAAGATAATTTTCACGCTATGAGTCAGGTTGAGCCTATCCTACAGGAAAACAAAGACCGCTTTGTCCTCTTCCCAATTAAGCACCACGACATTTGGGAGTGGTACAAAAAGGCGGAAGCTAGTTTTTGGACGGCAGAAGAGATTGATCTCCATTCGGATTTGACCGATTGGGATAACAAGTTGAATGACGACGAGCGTTACTTCATCAAACACGTGCTTGCGTTCTTCGCGGCGAGTGATGGTATCGTAAACGAGAACCTAGCAGAGAACTTCGTGAATGAAGTTCAATACACCGAAGCGAAGTTCTTCTACGGATTCCAAATCATGATGGAGAACATTCACAGTGAGACGTACTCATTGTTGATCGATACGTATATCAAGGACCCGGAAGAGTCAAACCGTTTGTTCCACGCGATCGAGACTTTCGACGCGATTAAAGAAAAAGCAGACTGGGCATTGCGTTGGATTGAATCGCCTTCTTTCGCGGAGCGTCTCATCGCATTCGCTGCAGTAGAAGGCATCTTCTTCTCTGGCTCATTCTGTTCAATCTTCTGGTTGAAGAAGCGTGGCTTGATGCCAGGCTTGACCTTCTCAAACGAGTTGATCTCACGTGACGAGGGTATGCACTGCGACTTTGCAGTTCACATCCACAACAATCACTTGGTGAACAAGGTGCCTAAAGACCGTATCAAGCAAATCATCACTGAGGCACTCGACATCGAGCGCAAGTTCATCACCGAATCGCTTCCAGTTGATTTGATTGGAATGAACTCGAAGCTGATGACTCAGTATCTCGAATTCGTTGCTGACCGTTTGTTGGTTGAGCTCGAGTGCGAGAAGATTTACAACTCAACGAATCCATTCGACTTCATGGAGATGATCTCTCTTGAAGGAAAAACAAACTTCTTCGAGAAGCGTGTATCTGACTACCGCAAGGCAGGTGTAGGTACAGGAAAAGCCGACGAGGAGAAGAACGAGAATGCATTCAGCTTCGACGACGACTTCTAGACAATCAATACTACCTACCCCCTATTTTCAACATCCACCCCAAACTCCATTACTCATGCACGTAATAAAAAGAGATGGCCGCAAGGAAGCGGTCAAGTTTGACAAAATCACGGCTCGTATTCAAAAGCTATGCTACGGCTTGAGCCCTCTGACAGACCCAACCTCGGTTGCTATGCGTGTGATTGAAGGTATCTACGACGGAGTGACCACCTCTGAGCTCGACAGTCTAGCTGCAGAGATTGCCGCTTCAATGACCATCAAGCACCCAGATTACGCGAAGCTAGCAGCGCGTATCGCCGTGTCTAACCTACACAAGAACACAACAAAGTCTTTCTCGGAAACGATGCAAGACATGTACGATTATGTGAACCCAAAGACTGGAAAGAAAGCCCCTTTGATTGCCGAAGATGTGCATGAGATCATTCAGGCGAATGCGGAGTTCTTGGATTCAGCTTTGATTTACGATCGCGATTTCTCGTATGACTACTTCGGGTTCAAAACACTTGAGCGTTCATACCTCCTTCGCTTGAACGGACAAATTGCAGAGCGCCCTCAGCACATGTTGATGCGCGTATCTATCGGTATTCATAAAGACGACCTCGAGGCAGCGGTGGAAACCTACGAGTTGATGTCGAAGAAATACTTCACTCACGCTACTCCTACCCTCTTCAACGCGGGTACTCCAAAGCCACAAATGTCGAGCTGCTTCCTTCTCCAAATGAAGGATGATAGCATCGATGGTATCTACGACACGCTTAAGCAGTGTGCGAAGATTTCACAAAGTGCAGGTGGTATCGGACTAAGCGCTCACAATATTCGCGCAACGGGCTCATACATTCGCGGAACAAACGGCACATCCAACGGTCTCGTTCCAATGTTGCGTGTATTCAACGACACGGCGCGCTACGTTGACCAAGGTGGTGGAAAGAGAAAGGGATCATTCGCGGTATATCTCGAGCCATGGCACGCGGACATCTTCGACTTCCTCGATTTGAAGAAGAACCACGGTAAGGAAGAACTCCGTGCACGTGACTTGTTCTATGCAATGTGGATCAACGACTTGTTCATGAAGCGCGTTGAAGAAGATGCAAACTGGAGCTTGATGGATCCAAACGAGTGTCCAGATCTTCCAGATACGTACGGTGAAGAGTTCGAAAAGCTCTACTTGCAGTACGAAGAAGCAGGTAAAGTTCGCAAGACCATCAAAGCACGTGAGCTTTGGAGCAAAATCATGGAGTCACAAATTGAGACTGGAACTCCATACATGCTTTACAAGGACGCAGCGAACGAGAAGTCGAACCAGAAGAACCTCGGAACCATTCGCAGCTCGAACCTCTGTACTGAGATTATCGAGTACACGGCTCCAGATGAAGTAGCGGTTTGTAACCTCGCTTCTATCGCTTTGCCGATGTTCATCAAAGACGGCGAGTTTGATCACAAGTTGTTGTACGACGTGACGTATAAGATCACGAAGAACCTCAACCAAATCATCGACCGTAACTACTACCCAGTACCTGAAGCACGAAACAGTAACATGCGCCACCGTCCAATCGGTATCGGTGTTCAAGGTCTAGCTGACGCATTCATTCTACTTCGTTACCCATTCACTTCTGAGGAAGCGAAGCAGTTGAACAAAGACATCTTCGAAACGATTTACTTCGCGGCATTGAAGTCATCTTCAGACATCGCTAAGGAAGACGGGGCTTATGAAACTTGGGAAGGATCACCTATTTCTAAAGGTGAATTCCAGTTCAACATGTGGGGAATCGACGCGAAGGAGCTCAGCGGTCGTTGGGACTGGTCGGCACTTCGCTCAGAAGTAATGGAGAGCGGTGTTCGCAACTCCTTGCTCCTCGCTCCAATGCCAACTGCCTCTACGAGCCAGATTCTTGGAAACAACGAGTGCTTCGAACCTTACACTTCGAACATCTACACTCGTCGCGTTCTTTCAGGAGAGTTCATCGTGGTGAACAAGCACCTTCTTCTCGACCTCGTGAAACTCGGTTTGTGGAACGAAGACATCAAGAATGAGATTATGCGTGCGAACGGATCTATCCAGCACATCGATGTTATTCCTGAGAACATTAAAGAACTCTACAAGACCGTATGGGAGCTTTCTATGCGTGATATTATCGACATGGCCGCCGACCGCGGTGCCTTCATCGATCAGTCACAAAGCTTGAACTTGTTCATCGAGGCTCCAAACATGGGTAAACTCACTTCAATGCACTTCTACGCTTGGAAGAAAGGCTTGAAGACAGGTATGTACTACCTCCGTACGAAGGCAGCTTCTGCAGCGATTAAGTTCACTGTAGCCAAGCAGGCTAAGTCGGAAGTAGAGCCCGTAACTGAAACTCAAAAAGCTCCAGCATCTGCACCGGTATCAGCTCCTACTGCACAAGAAGCAGCTGTCAACTCACAGGCAGAAGCCAACGCTCAAAAACTTGCACAAGCACAAGCAAGCATGAGCATGGAGAATACGGTTGCACTTCCAGAAAAAGGGAAGTCGTATACCGAAGATGAAATGATCGCATGCTCTATCGACAATCCAGATGAGTGTGAAGCTTGTGGATCATAATTCGATATAAACGTTCATAGCGTACCGGAAACGGTGAGAATGACCCTGACTTGCGCAAGCAACGTCAGGGTTTTCTTTTTACCTTCCCCTCATGAAATCAGATGCGCGCTTGCTTTCCTTTTTACTGTGGCTCACCTCTGCATATGCTGCCCTTTGGTATGGCCTAATGCTCTCAACCATTCTCGGTTGGGCACTAGCGGGAATCTTGTTCGGAATTGGTATTTGGACTGAGCGCACTGCAGTGCACAATCGCAAGCGCCCTATCATCTTCTTCACTTGGATTATCTTCCTAGGAATTTGGATTCCTTCCTTCTTCCTGTTTTCTGAGCTGTTCGCATTGGCGTATGGCACTCTTCTTGGGTTGTACTACTTTCTTCACAGAGAAACATTCAACGCACTATGGTCAAAAGACTAGCGACCCTCTTACTTCTGGTAGCATCCTCTTCAACATTTGCTCAGAATGAGCAAGCCGACAGTGTAATGCAAGTTGTACTTGATGCGCTAACTCTGAATGAGCATAGAATTTCAGGGAATTTAGATAGCGTACTGACTTCCGGCACATGGGAAGCATTGGCATATTGGGATATGTCTACTCCAGCCACCACAGAATCTCTGAATGAAGCTGTAGGGGATCGATATAGGTTTCACGATGGCCGTTTCAATATCGATTTTGTGAATCCAGAAAACCCAAGACAAATCGGTCTCTCTGTTTCTGGTTACTACGTCAGACGAGGGTATTTGATTGAGATGTTCAAACAAATCAACAGCCGAAAGGAGACCATTGAAATATGGTATGCAGATGACCGTTATTTGGTCATAGAATCCGATCGAATGCGCATCTTCTTAACGCATGAATCCAGCTACTATCTGGAAGATTGACCTTATCTTTGTTGTGTAAATACTCACATTAGAACGCCCGTCTTATGTCTGATCAAGAGACAATTGAAATCGCCAAAATTCAAGGCGAAATTGAAAGCTACCTCAACCTCGGTTCTACAAAAATCGTATTCGATTATCACGAAAAAGGGAATCAAACCCGTCTCGATTTAATCACTGTAAACCCACGCCACGAGCAAAGCTTTCTCTTCCGATCGGAAACGGGATACGACAGAGTAGATGTGCTTAAGAAGGTGCTAGACTACGTGAAGACCTTCAAGGAAAAGGACAACACCTATACTATTCAATGGGCAAATCGTAGCGAAGAAGAGCTACATACTTCTTATTTCCGCTCTAAGGATATTCCGGAGGCTATCGACAAATTGCAGTTTGGTCGCGACCCAAATAGCATCATTATTTTCTCTGTGGTATTGAATCCCCTCTCGTGATGATTTGAACATCCGAGTCCGTTGGTGTGAAATCATTTGCTTACCTTAAAGGTGAACAAACACCACTTTCACATTATGACTCATCCTAAAGACAGAAGAACCCTGGCCCAAAGGCAGGCCGTTCGTCAGCGGGCTATTCGCGAAAGGGCGAAGCGAATCCAAAAGTCATCCATGACTAAAGCAGAACGTCGGAAGAAGTTTCTCGCTCAAAGTGTATTTGTCGTATTACTAATTGCAGTCATTGCTGCAGCTTCCCTTTACATCTTCCCGAAGCTGTAGGAATTTGGTTACAATTGTAATTTTTTTGTATTTTCATAATCGAACAATCACAAACTACTGATTATGAAAGCAATAAACCTACAGATTGCAGGAGTAATCTTCATTATCGCACTAATCGTTGGCTTTGCCGTGACAGTGTCTGAAGTACTCTAAGGGGAGTATTATCTTTGCGGCATGTCTACCGCATTGAAAATCATCACCGCCTTAGTATTTACTCTGATAGTCGGGGGTTTATTCACCCGCGACTTTGAAAACATCTTACGCCACGCATTTCCCGCAGGAATGCTGGCGTTTGCTTTTATATGGGTACCCTTCACCCTCTTCTACCGCTACGACTTGAAGAATCACAATCGCGAGAAGTACTTGGAAAAATTGAAGAAGCGCGGCATTGAAGTGAATGAGAACACCGGAAGATGGTGGAACCTCGTTGACGAACAAGAAGACAAGAAAGAAGACAAGTCTTAGTCGGGCAACACAATCACGTGTTGAACTTCTCCTCCCACATTTCGCCATCCATGTGTAGCTTGTGAATCCAATTCGAATGGAGCTGCATACATTGGAGGCCAAGCAATCCACTCCCATCGACTCACCATGAGATGTAGTTCTTCAGGAACTGAGGAGCGCACCCATTCCCCCACCTCACATTTGGGATGAATCAAAGGATGTGAAAGAGTTTCTCCCTTCATGGGTTGAAAGATTCGACCTCTCGTGAAAATCATGTGATCAAACTCTAAATCGGGATACTTCCCTTTAACATAAGACTGACCATGCATTAGCTGTCGATCGAATTTGGCCAATCGATTCTCTAAAACATCGTTACCATTCGGACCGACCACTCTAACTCCATCCTCACCCTCCACATAGAGGTAGAACTTCACGGCTGCCTCTAGATGCAACCCCCTTCCTTCAGGTGTTCGGAGGAGAATATCGAGTTCCGTTACTTGACGTTCTTCATTGAAAATCCCCACACCCGTGTCTAGCACCTCATACTTTGAATGAGCTTCGAACAAAGCGAAGAAGACACGCTCGAAGATGCGCCCCATACGTAGTGGAGAACTTATCAAAACACCACTAAGAGCATCTAACTCACGCTTTAATACCTCATCATCGATACCCTCAGAAAACGAATCGGGAAAATTCCACGCATTAGGAACATTCAAAAAAGGTGAAGCGCCTAAAATCCAGTGTGAAATTCGAAATAGATCACTTGAAGTGGGTACTCTCATGGCCGAGAAGATAGTACATTTACCTCGTGAAAATACTTTGGAATATTCTAGGTGGTGCCGCAGGTTGGGCACTAGGCGGTCCGGTTGGGGCCGTAATTGGTGTAGGTGTTGCCGAACTGTTGAGCGGATCCAATATGGAGGCTAAGCAGAAAGCACAGCAAAGCTACAACCGAGGAGGAAGAAGAACATCAAGTTATCAGCAACGCAGAGACAATACTCAAGCTGGTGATTTCCATATCAGCCTACTCGTTCTTTCAGCAGTAGTCATCAAATCCGATGGCGTTATCGATCAACGTGAACTCGATTATGTCCGAGCTCGATTTGTAGGTATGTTCGGAAAGGACAAAGCCAATGAGAGCTTTCGAATCTTCAAACAAATTGTGGAGAAGGATATTGATACTCGAGGTGTGTGCGAGCAAATTCGTCGCAATATGGCTCACAGTGGTCGACTGCAACTGGTACACTTCCTATTTGGTGTGGCCAATTCCGACGGTAAAACCGATACCAGTGAACTCGATGCCATTCTCAGAATTTCAAGATACCTAGGGATTCGGGACATCGACTTCCAATCCATCCGTGCCACGTATGCACCGAAGAACAACCTAGACGCCGCATATCAGATTTTAGAGATTCAGTCTAGCGCAAGCAATGAAGAAGTGAAAAAAGCCTACCGTAAGATGGTCGTAAAGTATCACCCTGACAAGCTTCAGCATCTGGGCGAAGATGTGATAAAAGCTGCCGAGGAAAAGTTCCTCAAGGTGCAAGAAGCATACGATTCAATCTGCAAAGCAAGAGGGATATAAAACTGTGAATCCATTCCATCTTATCATCCCCCTTTGCTACCTTTGACGTCCACATGTCGTCCATAGACCACATCAAGAAACCTATCGCCGCCGAGATGGCTGCCTTTGAACCCAAGTTCAGAGAGGCCATGAAGAGCAGAATTTCGCTGCTCGACCGAATCACGCATTATATCGTACGACGTAAGGGCAAGCAATTGCGCCCTATGCTCGTTTTCCTGACAGCGAAAATGCACGGCGAGGTGAACGAATCTACCTATCGCGGAGCCAGCTTGATTGAACTCATGCACACCGCTACCCTCGTGCATGATGATGTAGTGGATGATTCCAACATGCGTCGTGGATTCTTCAGTATCAATGCACTTTGGAAAAACAAGATTGCCGTTCTCGTTGGCGACTACTTGTTGTCTAAGGTCCTTCTGCTTGCTGTCGACAATAAAGAGCATCAACTGCTCCAAATCGTAAGCACCGCCGTACGTGAGATGTCGGAGGGCGAGTTACTTCAAATTGAAAAGGCAAGACGGCTCGATATCGACGAGTCAGTGTACTTTGAAATTATCCGACAAAAGACCGCCTCACTGATAGCTTCATGTTGTGGTGTAGGTACAGCAAGCACGGGAGCCGACGAAGAAACGGTCGCCAAGATGCGTCAGTTTGGTGAAGATTTGGGCATCGCATTCCAAATCAAGGACGATCTATTCGATTACGAGACTTCCAATAAAACAGGTAAGCCCACCGGGATTGATATCAAGGAGCAAAAGATGACGCTGCCTTTGATTTATGCCTTGAACAATGCTTCTTCTTCCGACCGAAAGCGACTCATTCGTATCGTGAAGAAACATCATGATAATCCCAAAAAAGTCGCAGAGGTTATTGAATACGTTCAGCAGAGTGGTGGTATTGAATATGCGATTCAGCGTATGACTGAATATCAAAAAAAAGCGTTGGAAGTACTCAAGAGCTATCCAGATTCGGAATATAAAACAGCGATGCTCGAGCTTGTCGACTATGTGATTGAGCGCAAGAAGTAAGATGAAAGCGCTCTTCGAAAAGCACATCGAAAATAATCGTCTAAAGGACATTGACGAATCCGAAGTGCTACTCGAGCTAGGCCAGGCTGGATATCTACCTGCACTCCCCACCCTGTTAAATTACGCGTTCAAATCCGATGATCACTACGCTCAAATGCACGCGGTTCAAGGACTCCTTGATTGGGACCTATCTGCCCATCGAGAGCTAATCTCGTCGGAATTAATAGCGGTGCATCGAGATAATTTCTTTCCGGAATGGCTACCGGGAATGCTGCCACACACCCGTCCATCCCGAGAACGCCTGGAGGAGTACTATCAAATCGGCCAATTTATCAGCAACGATCGGAGTGCGGGCATCTTGTTCGGAATGGCTTTGTCGGAAGGTGGACGAGGCCTGTTCATCCGGGCCTTACTTGATACGGAATGGGATATAGCTGATACAGGCGTTGGTATTCATCGCACCGCGAGATATTGTGCTGCAAAGCTGGGAGTCAAAGCAACTGATATTCAGCAAATGGCTGACAAGCTTGAAGCGGACTCCTCCGAAGTAGTTGCCGTACTTTTTAGGAATGACGATTTGTAGCGTGTGGAATCCGTGATTTTATTGTCGCACATGCTTTGTGCGCTGGGAGGAAATTGTGAGTAAGGAACTTTTTTGGGATGCGGTGTAGTGCCCCCGGGGGCGAGTCCCTCGACCCCTCCATCAAGTTCGGAATTCCAATCTCATTTCATTGATTCTCAAGCCCCATTTACGTGATTCACGTAATTCTTTCTTCGAAGGCGTAAGTAAACGTTTACCCACCGCTTAATGCTCCTGCACTTCGTAACTTCATACTGGGGCAGCGGGAGCTCGCCCCGGGCATCAGCCCTAGCACTTTTTACCACAATTGCAGTTCTCCGCTTCACCAGTCCCCCAGTTCACCTATTCTCAAACCCTACCGCGACCCAACCATCTTGTCCTCCAATCTTGCAGTTGTCCAGTTGTCCAGTTCTCCAACTCTCCACCCCTTCAAACTCCACCAACCTTTCTTACCTTAGCCCCCTATGGGCAGAATCTCACAAGACACCGTTAATCGCATCTTCGAAGCAGTACGCATCGAGGAGGTTGTTGGTGAATTTGTGCAGCTCAAGAAATCGGGGAGTTCACTCAAGGGGTTGAGTCCTTTTACGACTGAAAAAACGCCTAGTTTCTACGTTTCCCCGGCCAAGCAAATCTTCAAGGATTTCTCTTCGGGTAAAGGTGGAACCGCCGTTTCATTCTTGATGGAACACGAGCACTTTACGTACCCAGAAGCTCTGCGTTATCTCGCCAGGAAATACAACATCGAGATAGAAGAGGATGAGGTAAGCGATGAGCAGATGCAAGCAGCCTCCGAAAGAGAAAGCCTGTACGTGGTTTCGGAATTTGCCCAGAACTATTTCGAGGAACAACTTTGGGAAAGCGAAGAAGGTCAGAACATCGGTCATAGTTACTTCAAAGAACGCGGCTTCACCGATGAAACTATGAAGGCTTTCCACTTGGGGTACGCACCCAGCGGACGAGGAAAGTTTAGTCAAGATGCGCTCGATAAAGGCTATAGCGAAGAGTTTCTAGTAAAGAGTGGCCTTACTATCAAACGCGATTCGGGAGATCTAATGGATCGTTTCTGGGGTCGTGTTATTTTCCCAATTCACAGTCTTTCTGGACGAACCTTGGGATTTGGTGGACGTGTTCTCAGAAACGATAAAAAGACCGCCAAATACCTCAACTCACCTGAAAGTGAGATATACCACAAGAGCAAGATTCTTTACGGTCTCTATCAAGCTAAAGGTGAAATTGTAAAGGCCGACAAATGCCTTCTTGTTGAAGGGTATACGGACGTCATTTCCCTTCACCAAGCAGGGGTGAAAAACGTGGTGTCTAGCTCGGGCACTTCACTCACTGTTGAGCAAATTCGGCTCATCCGCAGACTGACCAATAACATCACCATTCTTTATGATGGAGATGCTGCGGGAATCAAAGCGTCCTTTAGAGGAATCGACCTCATCTTAGAGGAAGGACTGAATGTTCGAGTACTGTTATTCCCCGATGGAGAAGATCCGGATAGCTTCGCGAGAAAGCACCCTCAACATGAGTTAGAGGATTACCTAAAGGAAGAGGAATCGGATTTCATCAGCTTCAAGGCGAAGTTGTTGATGACCGATAGTAAGAACGACCCCATCGCGAAAGCCAATGTCATTCGAGATATCGTTCAGAGCATCGCCCTAATCCCCGACGAGATTTCAAGAGATGTGTATCTCCGCACCTGTTCGCAAATCATGGACATGGAGGAGAAAGTCCTCTATGCCGAGTTGGCGCAGTTACGCAAGAAGCACCTCGACGAAAAGAATAAGAGAAACAAGTCGGAGCAACGTCGGATGGAGGTGGTCCGTGACAATGTGCCGCCACCAGAAGCATTAGAAGTTGCTCCTGATGCCTTCCTCTCAGACGCTCAGGACAGTCTGCACTATCACCAAGAAGAAGCACTCATCTGGGTATTGCTCAATCATCCAGAAGATGTGATTCGATTCGATGCTGAGCCCGACAATCCGGAGAATAAGGAGAAGCTAGAGGAACCTGCAGCTGTTTTCATTTTAGAAGAATTGGCTGAAGACGGATTCTCTTTCGAGAACGCCGTCTTCCAAGAGGTCTACTCGGCGATTGTGAAGGCTTACAACAACGAAGAGCCGCTACCATCCGGACAAGATTTTGCACGTTCTGAAGACCAGCGCATGTCGTCTATGGCGACCGATCTTATGACAGAGCGATATGCTTTGAGCGATTGGAAACGCAAGGAGGTATTTGTGCTCGATCGCATCGTTCACCTGTCCAAATTCACCATCGAGGCCGTACTTCGATTTAAAGTATGCAAGGTGGAGAAGATGATTCAAGACATCAACGATGCGATGAAAGAGCACAAAGTTGAAGATGTCATGGGCGCACTCGAACGTGTGGCCAAGCTCACTCGCATGCGCAATAAAATCAATAACCGTTTAAACCGTGTAATTTGAATCCTATTGTTCTTCTACACGGTGCATTAGGCGCTGGAAAGCAACTTCAACCCGTTGCGGAAGCGCTTGCTGAACGAACCGACCGTCCAATTCTCATTTATAATTTCAAAGGCCACGGCGGTGAAGAAGTCTCTTCTGGGGGATTCGAAATGGGCCAATTGGCCAAAGAGTTCGGCTTGTGGCTCAGTGAAAAGAACATTCTTGGTGCCGACATCTTCGGATATAGCATGGGCGGATACGTTGCGCTCCTTACCGTTCAAAAGAGTCCAGAACGCATTCGACATATCCTTACGCTCGGGACGAAATTCAGCTGGTCTCCAGAAGGTGCAAAGAAAGAAATTCGCTATCTCGACCCCGCGTTACTCGAGTCAAAGGTTCCACATTATGCGAAGCATCTCGAATCCCTTCATGGAGAGCAATGGAAGGCCGTTTGCGAAGCTACAACTCGATTGATGCTAACACTTGGTGATCATCCGCTACTCACAGAAGAAAGACTCCAATACATACAGCATCCGGTGGTGGTTACTCGCGGCACTGAAGATAAGATGGTCACGGCTTCTGAATCGGAAAGTGTAAGCTTGAGTCTTCCCGATGCCCGCTACGAGGAACTAGTTGGATGGGAGCATCCTCTAGAGAAGTTAGACCCTTCCAACATTGCCGACCTTATCCAGCGCTTTTTGCTGTAATCAGGCCGATTGTATTTCCAGCCACGTCTTCAATCCAAGCAAACTGACTCCCATCTGGTAATGGAATGGGCCCAATAAGCACCTTGCCACCATGCTCCTTGACTTCTGTTACAGTCTCTTCCATATCAGGAGTTTGGATATAGATATTGACGTACTTGTGTGGTTCGTGTCCGAGCGCTGTTATATGACCTTGTACACCTTCTCCCGATCCTGTATCAACATCATTTGAGTGTTCTCTTGGAGTGATTTCCCAATTAAATACGGATTGATAAAACTTTGAAGTGGCATCGATGTCTTTACAGCCCAACTCGAAGTGAACCACCGGATAGGTTTTAGATTTAGCCATGGTTGTTGAATTTTTGAGAAGATAGGAAAGATGAAATCACCGCGAAGTAAGAAATGAGTCAGCGCAAAAAGAGCCGTATTTAAACGTTTATCTCCGGCTAGTTATCCAGGATTCAATAACTTGATGGTGGGGTAGCGGGCGCTGCCCCCTGGGGTCGCACCCCAGCACGCACCCTCGCCCACGTCCCCACGCCGTAGTTTTCTACCTTCTAAAAAGTCGTTTCACCAACTTCAAGCTCCATCCAGAGTACGGTGCATACTTAAAGATTGGGTCTGGGAAAGTGTAAGAATTCAAGATGCTCTTCGCATTCGAGAAGGCATCGAAACCAGCTCGACCGTGATAGGAACCGATTCCGCTACTTCGGACTCCGCCCATTGGCGCATGCGGGTTGGCGAAATGAATGGTCGATGAGTTTATCGCCCCACTTCCGAAGGAGATCTTGCAAATCAATCGCTTCTGAAATCCCTTGTCCTTACTGTAGATGTAGAAAGCCAATGGGTCTGGGTTCTGCGAGACAATCTTCAATATCTCGTCTTCCGATTCATACGTAAGAACGGGAAGAACCGGACCGAATATCTCCTCACTCATCACTCGGCTATCAAGTTTCACATCTATGAGTAGGGTTGGTTGTATTTTCAGAGAGCTTTCATCCCCCTTTCCACCGACGATTACTGTTCCGTCTTTCATCAGATCCATCTGACGATCATAAGCGCGCCTGTGGATCATCGCGGCATAGTCGGGCGACTGTAACGCGTCTTCGCCATAGCTTCGTTTTAGTTCCGACTTAAAGACCGAAATGAATGCATCAATATGATTCTTATGAACTAGCAAATAGTCTGGAGCTACACAGGTTTGTCCACCGTTGAAGTACTTGCCGAATAGCACTCTCCGGACCGCTACTTTTGTAGGTGTGGTTCCATCAATGACAGCCGGACTTTTCCCTCCAAGTTCTAAAATGCACGGGATCAATCGCTCCCCCGCCTGCTTGCCGATGATTCTCCCAACAGCAGTAGAGCCCGTGAAGAAGATGTGTTGTGGTTGATAGTGGTCCAAAATAATTGGGAAGAGCTCTGCACCATCGCCTTGAATCAACTTAACCCACTCTTCAGGAAAAGTCTTCTCAATAATACTTTGAAGTACATCCGAAGTTGCCGGTGTGAATTCGGAGGGCTTGACTAAAGCCGTATTCCCAGCCGAGATACACGCTGCGAGTGGGTCGAGAAGTAACTGAACCGGATAATTCCACGGCGCAATGATCACACAACGTCCGTGTGGCTCACGATAAACCCTGGTACTTCCAAGCTGAAGGGGGATGGGTGTTCCCACTTTCTGTGGCTTCATCCAAGTCTTCAAGTTCTTTAGTGCATGGTCTATTTCATTGATGACCATCCCTATTTCAGAAGTCCAAGTTTCCCACTCCGGCTTTCTAAAGTCGTGATGAAGTGCATCTATAATGGCCTGTTCATGCTCTAAAATGACCTGTCTGTACTTCTTGAGAATTACCTTTCGCGCAGCGTAGGTACGCGTAGCGCCTGACATGAAAAAGTCGGTTTGAGCACGATGAAGCCTTTGAAGATCAGATATCAAGCTTACCATTGAATTAAGTGATGAGTACGTGAACTTAACGCCGCTTAGATCCTAAAGTTTTCTATCCTTGGCGGTCATCCAATGTTGGCGCTCCTTCTTATCAAGCTTTTCGATAGAGTATCGAAGCGCTGTTCTTGGCATGTGATGGGCATGATGTTCAAGGAATTGTCTGAGTAAATCTTCATTGCGATTCCCCATCTCTCTCAACATCCAACCCACAGCCTTATGAATCAAATCGTGTTCGTGGAAGAGTAACATCTCTGCAATCTCAAGCGTATCCTGAAACTGTTCTTTGCGAATGAACCAATACGTTGCCACCATGGCAATCCTCTGTTTCCAGAGATCGTCCGACTCTGCAAATTCTCTGAGGATGCTGCGGTCTTTATCCAAGAGCCAATCGCCCAGAATATAAGGAGCAGAAGAATCCACTAAGTCCCAATTATTGATGCCTATTAGGTTATCTAGGTACAGTTGAACGATCTCCTCTCGTCGTGCTGGATTCTTCTTCGACTTTGAGTAATGATGATAGAGAATAAAAACAGCGGTAAGTCGCGCTTCATGCCATTCCGAATTCAACGTCTTGGCAATTTCTTCATCCGACATATCCTGCCAGCACCCTTTAGCCATAGCGCGCATATCGGGCACCTTATTTCCAATGAACTTATCTCCTTCAGCATACTCCCCTTTCCCAGCCTTGAAGAACTTCGGATTGTGTTCCTTCCGAGCAGGTATGCTCAATTCTTCTAATGCAGCGACGAGTTGATCTGAGGTCATTCTATTTGGGTTTTACGATTTCAAAGTTCTGGAACGACCACATTGGGTTTCCACCATTAAAAGTGTTCTCCAGGAATGAAACAAGACGGTATTTCGTCTTCTCGTGCTTATGCTTTTGGCGATACTTATTCGGAGATCCGGAATATTGGAGCTTCTCCTGCCAGTGAAAATCTTCCATCCACTCATTCATCACAGCTGGATGAGTGCCTTTGAATTTTGGAATCCTATTCAGCGGTCCGTAGTCAAACTCATCTGGCATCTTCTTGAGCAATCGCTCGCCCTTCTTCTTCCCGTGGAAAGTGCCGAAAGTCTGTTTGCGCTTGTTCGACATCACTCTAGGGGGACGAGCATGACCGTAGTGGTAGATAAAGGCCTTTAACGGCACAACGCGCAATTTGCGAGTGCCCTCCACCCGCATGTATTCTTCGTATGAATCCTCTTTGAATGTGTCGTACACACGGAAGCTTTGAGCATCCTTCCAACTGTGAATCTCAGGTTTGTTTCGGATGATTCGAATCTCGTGCTTGTACCAGCCGTGCGAGCGATGAACGTGATCGTAATCTCCCCAGAAGTGGTTGTAGTTGAAAAGAAATCCCTCCACATCAGGGTTATCGTGATACTTCTCCAAATTCGAGCGAATCTCCTCGTGATCCTTCTCATGAATGGCTTCGTCGCCTTGGATGTAAATCAACCAATCGCCCGTACATGCCTCCTTGGCAATATCAGTTTGATGGGCATACTCCGTATTCTTGAGATACTTGCCTGTCTTGTCCCAAACCGTTCGGACAATCTTGATTTTATCCGAACCGATGCTGTTGACGATTTCTTCGGTTCGATCAATATCGTCGTTGTCGCCCATGGCAATTACAAACTCATCCACCAAGGGAAGCACACTGAGTATGCTCTCCTTGATTGGGATGTAGAGTTTATCTGCGTTGCGGGCGAATGTGAATCCGCTAACCTTCATCTATTGTTCTTCTCCGTGAAGCAAATCGTCCATGGTTTCTCTCGCTACCGCGTGGTAGTTCGGACGTGCTTTCTCGTATACTTCAACTGCCCACTCTTTCTTGCCTGATTCAATCATGGCCTTATAGGTTGGAGTGAGGAATTTGCGGCGACCAACATTGATAAGGAAGTCTTCTACTACCGGATTCACTGGCTCATAGCCCGAACGAATCGTAGGTTGGAACCAAGCGGCGAGAACTTCGCTATTGGTAGATTGTGAGAAGTGATATTGAGCGTCGAGTTGTGCGGCTTGCTCGGAAGTGATGTTACCCACCTTGCCGATGAAACGCATCCACTCGTGCGAACTCCATTCATTGGTTACGTCTCTTGGTTCAAAGCTTCCGTCTGCTAAGAATGCCTCTGCAGCTTGATCAACAGCTACAAATCGAGCTGGATTTGGCTCAGGAGCATTTTCAGGAAGACCTGTTCCGTAAATCCAATCTTGAACATTGATTTGGCCAGCTTCCTCTTCCGTTAGAAGGTCGGTAGTCAGAAGGTCAACAAAACGCTCCGTAGTCATCACCTGGAAAGCGTGTGTTTCGAAGTAGTTCTTCAAGAACGCATCAAAGCGCTCGCGACCCACGGTTTCTTCAACCAGACGAAGGAAGTGGTACCCCTTGTCATAAGCGATGGTAGTCACCCCATCATCCGGATTGCGATCGGTTAGATCGATGGCCAACTTCGTATCATTTGGTGCCTCTTCCATGAACTCATTCACTTGATCAATCAGACCTTCGTGACTATGGCTTGCGAGCATTTCGCTGTATTCACGACCGTAAACAGCCTCCATGATGCGCTGCTCAAAGTACACTGTGAAGCCCTCGTTCAACCAGAAGTCGTTCCAAGTGGCATTGGTAACCAAGTTACCACTCCAGCTGTGCGCTAGTTCGTGGGCTACGAGGCTCACCAAGCTGCGGTCGCCTGCCAAGATGGTAGGTGTCGCAAATGTGATTCTAGGATTCTCCATTCCTCCGAATGGGAAGCTCGCAGGAAGGACTATTATATCGTATCGACCCCAACGGTACGGACCGTAGAGTTCTTCCGCGGCAGTAATCATGGCATCGATATCACCAAACTCCCAAGCTGCAGTGTCTACCACATTTGGTTCGGCGTAAACTCCTGTATTCTCACCAATCGCACGGAATTCAATATTCCCGATTGCCAAGGCCATCAAATAGCTTGGAATGGCTTGCGGCATCTCGAAACTGTACGATCCATCTGCTGAGAGTTCTGTTGGATTACCACCTGCACTCATTACCGGCATAAGGTCGGCACGCGTCTTCACATCAGCGTTATATGTAAAGCGGATACCCGGGCCATCCTGACAAGGAATCCAAGTTCTAGCAAGGATTGCCTGACTCTGTGTGAGAAGGAAAGGATGAGTTTTCGCTGAGGTTTGTGACGGCTCCAACCACTGAAGCGCCTTAGCTCCTGGGTCTGTGCTATACTTGATGGTCACATTCTTTGTTTCGGAAGTGATAGGCACCTGAAGTGGAATACCCAAAACCTCATCTTCCTCTCCAAGGGTAAATTCAACAACGCCACCGTCGTTTGTAGAAACCTCTTCAATATTGAGTTGGTCGGTGTCGAATACAATCTCTGTTGCACCTTCAGCCGATTCAATCGTCCAGTTGGCCACTCCAGTGATGATTTCTGTATCAAAATCAACATCGAGGGCAATGTCCAAATGCTTCACTACGGCCTCATTCGGACGAGAGAAACTATGGATGTCTTCTGCGTACTTCATCGTCGTTTCTTCGTTGCTTGTGTTTTCGTCGGATGGCGATTGACATGCCACCAAGGCCGTCGCCGCCAAAATTGCGATCTTCTTCATGGGAATTTCTTTAAGGACCTCAAGGTAAAAAAGTCGTAGATTCGATGTATGGAATTTCGATACGAGTCTCGCCGTCCAAGGAATATTTTTTTGACATTGATTGTCAACGCCTTGAGTATCTATGCTGGAGCATGGCTTCTTCCCTTTGTTGATGTCACCAGTGCATGGGATGCAGTGATCATCGCTGTGGTACTGTCTTTATTGAATGTAACCATCAAGCCGCTGCTCATTATTCTCACCTTGCCCCTCACCTTATTTACCTTCGGACTCTTCCTTTTGGTGATCAATGCGATTGTGATCAATATCGCCGCAAGTTGGATTGATGGGTTTACGGTTTCGGGCTTCTGGGCTGCACTTTTCTTCAGTTTGTTGATATCGATTATCAACAGTTTCCTGTTCGGTCTCGGAGACAAATCAGAATAAGCGTATCTTCATGAGGGTAAAAATTCTCTCTCATGAAAAGATCCATTATCATATCGTTGTCCCTTCTTTCATTCTTGGCCAGAGGGCAACAAGCGTGCATTCCTGTAGAAAATGTGATGTGGGTAAACCAAGTGGCACAGTGCATCGACAATAATTGCACGGCAATGCAGTACTACTACTCCTATTACAGCACAAAGGAGGCCGATACTATCATTAATGGGGCATTGTACAAGAAGCTTTTTCTTGGACCCTATCAAGATGAGTACTTCGGTGCTTTGAGAGCGGATTCCGTTAAGGCCTATTTCGTTCAAAGAGATTCTGTAAGTGAGGACATCATCTTCGATTTTTCACTCGCTCCTGGAGACACCATTGAAATTGGTTTTCCACATCATACGGGCGGTTTAGGTTCTGGGGAGTTCTATGTCACTGCGGTAGATTCATCTCAGATGATTTACAATATCCAACGTCCCACTATTCACTTGAAAGAGGTGGGAATGTCAGCGGGCTCACACTTTGAATGGGTATACGGCATTGGCTCGCTAAGTGGCCTCTTCGTAAATGAGCCCACCTTTAATATATCTCAATACTCTCCGACCCTCGATTGCATGTCCATCAGGGATACTAGCGTTTTCCCAGACTCCGGGTATTATAAGTGCAACTATGGAGCGAGCTTTTCGATGGAAGAAGCTGCTTCCGAATTGAATCTGTATCCCAATCCAGCTCAGAATTACATTTCATTGAGTCAAGAATCGGGTCGTTTTAGATGGACCGACATTCATGGGTCGCTTCTGCGAGAAGCGGAATACTCGGGTTACGCTCTTGATGTTTCCGAATTCGAGAACGGCACCTATATTCTTCAAGTTGAAACTCCAAACGGATGGACTACCGAAAAGGTCATTATCCAACGGTAACGACCAAAACAAAAAAGCCCGACCAACTTGGCCGGGCTTTTTGTATGAATTGAAGCCCTATTAGTTCACAACCACCTTCTTGGCAATCATGCCTTCGGAAGTTTGAAGTTGAAGGATATACATTCCAGCTGCGCTGCTAGTCAAGTCAATCATTTCGCGCTGATGTACTTCACCAGAAGAAATGGCTACTACTCGACCGTTCAGGTCAACCACCTGCCATGACTGCAATTCAGCCATACCAGAGTAGAGCATCTCAAATACTCCATTATTTGGATTAGGTGCGATATCCACGAATTGACCCATGTTCTCTTCTGGGGTGCTCAACGCTCCGCCAATAGTGAAGAAGTGACGATACTCCGTTCCGAAATCGGCTGGCAACTTGAGGAACAAAGGCGTTGAACCACCATTGTTTCGGAGCTGTACATAACCCGTTCCATCGTTGTTTGCCCAGAAGGCCATACCGTCTTTACCACGGTCCATTACTCGCAACTCATAGCATCCGCTAGCCAGACTAAGTGTGTCGTATAGGAACTGGTTCGAAGGCAAATTATCTCTGCTCGCTACCACCTGTCCGGCATCGTTGTACAGTTCCCAATGCGTTTCATTTCCCGCACCGTTCGTACGCGTGATGATCACCATCTCGTCTGGGTGAATCATCGGAATTTCGAAAGCACTGTGCTTCTCGTTGTTGTAGGCCACTTCGTCTGCTGCAACTTCAATGCGCGCCATGAATTTTCCTGAACCCGCGTTGTCCCATGGCCATGGTCCGTTCATCGGCAGATAAACCACTTCCGATTCACCATACTCTAGATTACCCGTCCATGCTTGATACTGAATCCAGCTGCCTGGAATTCCATAGTGGATAACGGCATTGGTCATTGGATCTTCACCGCGGTTTGTGATACGCACAATTGCTTCTCGACAAGCCGGGTTGAAACGACGATACTCATCTTCCAAGTTTGGAGCGATGATTTCAGAAAGCTCTGCATCTACACTGATTTGGAAATCGCCATACTGAACGAGCACGCCGTGAAGTTCATATCCGGCAGGTGTCTCACCTGAAGGAACAGTGTAAGAGTAAGCCTCAACATCCACATTGAGATTCACACTTGATACTCCTGAAAGATTTCCAATTTCATCGATGAAAACTGGCGCATCATCTCCTGGACACCAATTGGCGCGGTCGTACAACCACGTTCCACCTTGTGGGTAAATCGGGTTCATTCCACAATCGTCTCTCCACATATCATGACGAGCAATCTGGTTGCCGTCTCTAAAGAGCGTAAAGTGTCGATTACAGAATTCTGCACAGTTCAAGGAGTTAACAAAGCCGTGTCCGGATGGCGTAAATCGAAAAGCGCCGTCTACTGCATTCGGATGAACATCCACATCTGTAGGCGGAAGTCGGTTGGCTTCAAAAGCAGAAGTTGTTATGTACTGTCCGTATCCATGATAAATGCGGTCCATCTGAACCACAGGTCTAGCTGGGATACCTTCGATGAAGATGAAATCAACCGTAGCGCTAAATCCGCTACTCCATCCTTTATAAATAGCCGAAAGCGCAACAGTATCTTTTAAGAGATGAGCGAAGTCGGTTACATCGAATACAAAGGGATGCTCCCAGTTATTGTTGTATCCTGCAGAACCCTGACGCATATATCCGCCATAAGGAGTAATCACTCGACCGAGTTCCCAAGGACGAATCACTTCAAAAACATTCCATGTAGTATCTATTACCAATGGGTTTGTCGATATCGTATCGATAGAGGCTACCGTAGAATCATACATTCCAGTCTGCTCATTCAAGTGAATGGCAGTGGTGTAATCCCAATCGCTACACCCATTGCTAGCGCAGCCCATGGTGTAGACCATCAAAATCTTGTTGTAAGAAATGGATCCATCCGGGAGAACAACAGTATCGCGGTAGTTTCCATACCACGTCATGTCCATATGATCCATAGCGCGGATCACGGTAGTGTCGCCTGGTGCGGCAAACGACAGTGTGGAGGTTAGTCCGAGGAGGACCAACACAAGTGTAAATTTTTTCATGCAAGCATTCTTTGAGCGCCCAAGGTACTCAAATTGACGCTTTCAGAGACTCTATGATTCCTCTTCCTCCTTATCGCCAACATCGGTTATTCCTCCAGCGAGAATATACTTCATCACATCGGCAGAGTTCTCATTCACCTGACTGATGTATTTCGATGGAACAAGGAACAGCTGACCGGAAATTGCAAAGGAGTGTGGCACATAGACGGTCACCAAACTGTGCTCTTCATCTCCCAGAAAATCCTGCGCGTCATCCGTGATGAATCCCAATCGGCGGATTTCAGAATTCTCATAGAGTTTAACAAGAACCGGATGTTTGAAGCCCTTCTTTTGTCCGGTAAAACTCTTCAGTACATCCTTTATTGATGAATAGATTAGGTTGAACAAAGGGAAGCGAGTGAACTTGCCTTCGATAAAGTTGAAAACGGGAAATTTGAGAAGGTAATTTCCAATCACACCTACAAGTGTGACCAAAACAAAAAGGACGATGATGCCCAATCCCTTGAAGTCATAGTCCTTGCTATTCTCATCAAACAAGCCTTCAAGCCAAACGTGGATGCTCCCATCCAGCCACATAAAGCTTCGGTAGAAAACGTAGATGGTGACCGCAACTGGAGCGGTGTAAAGCAATCCCTGCAAAAAATATTTGAAGACGGATTTCATCATAATTCGTTCAGCTCTTTCTGAGCCTTTTTAGTTAAACCCGCTACCACAAGGTCGTAGCTGTGTTTTATCAATTCAACAATCAAATTTGAAGGCACTCCTTCGCCTTCAACTGAATTCCAATGTTTCTTGTTGAGATGCCAACCCGCGTTAATACCCTCGTACTCTTCACGAAGCTCAACCGCTCTGTCGGGATTACATTTTAAGGAGATGCTTGGAGACTCTCGCTCTAATGGAATGATGGCAAACATTTTCCCCATCACTTTGAAGACGAGTGTTTCATTGTCGAATGGAAACGATTCTTCAACGGCCTTTAAATGAAGGCAAGCGGCTCTCAGTTCTTCTACGTTCATTCCTGCGCGGTAAAGTCGAGACCCAGTTCAGTGATAGGATCCCAGAAGTGTTTTTCAAAATTCACGATACAATCTTCAACCACTTCAACTCCTTCATTTTCTAGAAGTTGCTGCATGAGATTGGAACCTTGAAAGTAGTGTTTTCCCGTCAGCATTCCGATGCGATTCACCACCCTATGCGCTGGAACTTCCGGACGATTTATAGAGGCATTCATGGCATACCCTACCATTCTCGCGCTTTTCGGGGCACCAATAGCTTTGGCAATAGCTCCATAGCTAGTAACCCGACCTTCAGGAATCCGCTCAGCAACGCGGTATACGCGTTCGAAGAAATCGCTCTTGTCGTTTTTGGCGGTACTCATTTGAATCGGAAGCGCAAGTAATTGATAGGCTTACCTTGTTCTCGCCACATCTGCTCATAATAGGTTTGAATAGCAAAGAGAACGTTATCGGGGTCTTGTTCCTTGAGTTGGAAGTCGATATCGTGATAAGCTTCCTCCACTGGATAACCCAAAACTTGAACTATGCCGTGTGTGTATCCATGCAAGAACTCACTGTCGCATTTCAAGTGCACCACTCCTTGATCAGATAGTACCTTTTTATACATGTTTAGAAACTCCGGATTGGTCATGCGGTGCTTCATTCGCTTGTACTTAATCTGTGGATCGGGGAAGGTGATCCAAATTTCATCCACTTCACCCTCTCCAAATGCCTTATCTAACAACTCAATGCGGGTTCGAAGGAAAGCGATGTTCGTCAGACCCTCCTGCTGAGCCCATTTGGCTCCATTCCACATGCGATTTCCCTTGATATCAACTCCGATGTAATTCACATTTCGGTTGCGCATTGCCAAGCCAAAAGTGTACTCCCCTCGGCCACATCCGAGTTCGACAACGATGGGATTGTCATTCTTGAAGAAGTCCTTTCTCCAATTCCCTCTCAACTCAAAATTACCCGCATTCACGTCCGACCAATTCGGTTCTATTACGTGTTGCATTTCCGCATTCTCAGCGAACTTTTTCAGTTTGTTCTTGGCCATGGGGCAAAGATAGATAGACTTTTAGATGGTTGGACTATCAGATTAATAGACCTGTAAACATCTGGAGTCTCAGGATGTGCAGTTGGGGAGACTACTAGGTCACCACCCCACCAACTCACCAGGTCACCACTAAACATTTTCTTACCAAACCTATTAATTATTAAGTATCTCTCTCATTCTAGCCACTATCTGTTCGCTACGGCTTCACCCGCAACCTGCACCAGAAGAGAAGCATACCAGCGATTACATCTTGACTTTCCAGTTCGGCGGGCATGGAGGTGTCGAAAACAGAACTGGGAGTGTGTCAATGTAAAACTATGAGGAATGAAAAAGTGGCTTAGCTTAATCGTAGGTCTAGTATTTCAAGTTACATCTGCTCTTGGACAGCAAGTAAATCTTTCTCAAGAAGAAGAGCCGTATTACCGACCTGCTTCTATAATTCTTGAAGGGGGGACCGTAGTTGCCTTCAGTCAAATCGCTTTTGAGTATCAGTATTTTTATAAGCCTAATAGACTTGACAACGGGTATCAATATTATTGGTCTGCCAATTTTCAATTGGGGAGAATTCTTTCTCTCAATGATGAACGCTACTATTTCAGAAGAGTTGGACTGCAATGGGGTACGCGCATCGGGAAAAGAGCTGAACAAGTCGAAATAGGCGTCGGCGCAATCTATCATCATTCAGAATCATCTAGTTTACCCTTACCTGACTTGCATATCGCATATGTGTATCAACCATCCCAAAACGGATTTACTTTTCGCGCAGGGCTTGGTTTTCCAGACGGAGTCTTTTTAGGAATTGGCACTCGATTTTGATACATAATTCGCTTCTCTTTGAAATTGAGCTTATCCCATGAATCTTCAATTTCGAAATGTACCTTTGCGGCTCACAATCATATTGATTCCCTTACTGCAATGGCTGCACAACCAGAAGATCAGTTTAAGAATGTAATTAGTCACGCGAAAGAGTACGGCTTCGTATTCCAGAGCAGTGAAATTTACGATGGATTAAGTGCTGTTTACGACTACGGTCAGAATGGTGCGTTGTTGAAGAACAACATCAAAGAATATTGGTGGAGAAGCATGGTGCAGCTCCATGAGAATATCGTGGGTATTGATTCCGCGATTTTCATGCATCCGCAAGTATGGAAAGCTTCAGGTCACGTTGACGCGTTCAACGACCCAATGATTGACAACAAGGACAGCAAGAAGCGTTACCGCGCCGACGTGTTGATTGAGGATCACATGGAGAAAATTCGTGGTAAAGCTGATAAAGAGGTGGCCAAGGCGGCGAAGCGTTTCGGCGAATCATTTGATGAAGCCATGTTCCGTGAGACCAACCCTCGCGTTCAAAAATATGTAGAGCAAGTAGCCGACATCAACAAACGATTTGTAGACGCACTCGAGCGAAACGACCTAGAGGCCCTTCGCAATGTAATCGTGGATGAGGGCATTACTTGTCCTGTTTCTGGATCTAAGAACTGGACAGAAGTTCGTCAGTTTAACTTAATGTTTGGAACGAAAATGGGTTCGGTAGCAGAGGATGCAAGCGACCTATACCTTCGTCCGGAGACCGCTCAAGGTATTTTCGTGAACTTCCTGAATGTTCAGAAGACAGGTCGAATGAAGATTCCATTTGGAATCGCCCAGATTGGCAAGGCCTTCCGAAATGAAATCGTAGCTCGTCAGTTCATCTTCCGCATGCGTGAATTTGAGCAAATGGAGATGCAATATTTCGTTCGTCCTGGAGAAGAAATGAAGTGGTATGAGTTCTGGAAGGAGCAGCGCATCAAGTGGCACAAAATGCTCAACCTTGGTGATGACGCTTACCGTTTCCACGACCACGAAAAAATGGCCCATTACGCGAATGCAGCGGCCGATATCGAGTTCGATTTCCCATTCGGTTTTAAAGAGCTAGAAGGAATTCACAGCAGAACGGATTTCGACTTAAGCAGACATCAGGAAGAAAGCGGCAAAAAGCTTCAATACTTTGATCCTGAGGTCGGCGAAAACTATGTGCCTTACGTTGTTGAAACCTCAATTGGACTTGATAGAATGTTCCTGGCTTTAATTTCTAAAGCGTACGAAGAAGAGACTTTAGAAGATGGAAGCACGCGCACAGTGATGCACCTTCCTCTACCGCTCGCCCCAATTAAAGCGGCTATTTTGCCATTGACCAAAAAAGACGGTTTGCCTGATTTGGCACGCGAAATCTTTGACGACTTGAAGTTCGAGTTCCAGGTACAATATGATGAGAAGGACGCGATTGGTAAGCGCTACCGCAGACAGGATGCAGTTGGAACACCTTTGTGTATCACCGTTGATTTTGACAGCTTGGAAGATAGAACGGTTACCATTCGCCATCGCGATAGCATGGAACAAGAAAGAGTGGCCATTGATGCACTATCCGACCGCCTGAGAGCGTTGGTAAGCATGGAAACTTTGCTGAAAAAGTTGTAGGAATGCCCTGTCAGGATTTGCACAGGTCGTAAATAATTCTACTTTTGCGGCGATTCCTGAGCTTAACTCACTAATCTAACAGAGAAATGAAAAAGGTAAGTCTATTCGCTACTGCACTTGCAATGACTGCATTGGTAGCATGCAACAACGGTGAAACTTCTACTGAAGAAACAACTGAAGATGCAATCGAGAACGCAGAGAACTCTGCGGAAGAAACAATGGAAGAAGCTTCTGAAGAAGCTGAAGACATGATGGAAGAAGCTGCTGAAGGTGCTGAAGATGCAGCTGAAGCAACTGAAGAAGCAGTTGAAGAAGCTGCTGATGACGTAGAAGACGCTATGTAATTCTACTCTCTTCCAAGAGAAAAAGAACCCTTCGCAATGCGGAGGGTTTTTTTATGCTTGTATGTTTCGTGGACTTATCGGCTCCAGTGGATTTGAGCCGCAACTACACTAGGGTCATTTTCGAAGATGACAGGATAATATCCATCCCATCCCCAAATGTTCTTCCCGATTAAGGCTTTCAATCTTCGATTGATGAATGCCTTCATTTCCTCGTCAATTCTCGCTTCATAACGCTCGGCTCCCACGGCACGAACGGCTTCCATATAAAGATCGTCGGATACTTCCCAATTCGAAACAAATTCTTCAACGGAATACTCTTCCAACTCTCCTCGATGTCGATCGGCCCATTCAAAAGCAAATCCGGTAATGGCCTGTGTGCCGAAGTGGTAGTATAACCACTCATTGGAGTAAACCAAGCTATCGACAGGAACGAAAATATCCGGCATAATTCCACCGCCACCGTACACCACTTTTCCACCTGGAGTGATGTATCGATCCTTCACATCAAATTGAGAACTATCGGGTTGGAAGAGCTCGCCACTCTCCATGCGTTTGTAATAATCGCGCTGGTAAGACTCATATCCATCTTCGTATGAACGCTGAATACTTCTTCCAGTTGGAGTATAATATCGAGCGGTTGTCAAGCGCATGCGAGAACCGTCACTTAAGAGCATTTCCTCCTGGACAAGGCCTTTACCAAAAGAACGTCGACCTATGATTGTTGCTCTATCATTATCCTGCAATGCACCGGCAACGATTTCAGCCGCAGAGGCAGAGTTTTCATTGATGAGAACTACTACTTCACCATTGATAAATGAGCCGCCATTCGTTGCATACGATTCATCTCTATTGCCCTCTCTGTCTTGGGTATAAACGATACGAGTACCCTTTGGCAAGAATTCATCACAAATTTCTTCTGCGATGCGCAGCAATCCGCCTGGGTTATCTCTGAGGTCGAGGATCATGTGAGACATACCTCGTCTCTTGAGGGCTATAACCGCTTCATCAAACTCATTGGTTGTAGTCTCAGAAAAGCGATTAATCTTGATGAGTCCAACGCTATCGTTGACCATGTAGCTGACATCGATACTTCGGATTGGAATCGGTCCTCTGGTAATATTTGCGGTTCGAATTTCATCGGAACCACGTCGGGCGAGCTCTACATTCACTTTAGTTCCAGACTGACCTCTTAGAGTTTCAATAATTGGACCTGTCGTTTCATAGTCGCCAACTACGGATTCTCCATCGATAGAAACGATTCTATCGCCTCCGCGGAGACCTGCTTTGAAGGCAGGTCCGTCTTGCACAACCCTCACGATATTAAGGGAGTCTTTATGCATGTGAAACTCGATACCTACCCCCTCGAAATGTCCTTGTATACTCTCTTCGCTCGCTTGTACGTTTTGCTGCGCGATGTACGTACTGTGAGGATCAAGTCGGCGAAGCATGTCTCTAATGGTGAGGTCGAGCAGGCTATCTGTATTCACATCATCCACATAATCATAGTCGATGTAGTTGATGATTTGACGGATTTTTTGCTCCTTAATTTCCTCGCTATGCATGGTTGCTGGGCGCGCTGGATAGTCGTATCGTGAGCCGATAAACATACCAATCACCACTGCGGCCGCGAGGGCCATGGGCAAATAAATCTGTGATGCTTTCATTCTTCGTCTGGATTCAGCTGACACACTTCCACTCCTGCTTTCTCGAGAAATTCGAGTCCAGAAGTGTCTTTGTAACGCTCAATGTATACCAAACGTTTAATCCCGGCTTGATGAATCAACTTGCTGCAGTCCTTGCAAGGAGAAAGGGTGAGATAAAGTGTGCCACCATCGCAAGAATGGTTAGACGCTGCCACCTTGGTAATGGCATTCGCTTCGGAATGAAGTACATACCATTTGGTGTATCCCTCTTCGTCTTCACAAATATTCTCAAAGCCCGAAGGCGTGCCGTTGTAACCATCGCTTATAATCATTCGATCTTTTACGATGAGGCTGCCTACTTGACGGCGGTTGCAATACGAGAGTTTCGCCCATTCTTTCGCCATTCGAAGGTAGGCTGAATCGTATTTACGCTGCTTGTTTGTCAAAGGAGTAAACGGTTTGAAATTGTGTCAGTTCGAGCAAGAAGCTTCCAAAGGTAATATTTTGAGTAACGTGGTCACCTTGTAACCTCGTGACCTGGTTACCTGGAACAAAAAAAAGCCTCTCCGAATATCGAAGAGGCTTTTTGAAGTGCCCAGGGCGGGAGTCGAACCCGCACACCAGTGGTACACGAGTTTGAGTCGTGCGCGTCTACCAATTCCGCCACCTGGGCCGTGCGTTGAAGCCTTTTAAAGTTACCTTTGTGGAACCCTATCCAGCGTCTGAGGCGGCGAAATTACAACAAAGAGTTTCGCCAAACCAAGCACTCGATGAAAAAAAATTTGGATTAGTGTATTTAGGCCCTGCTGTTACACTAAAGTTTTATACATTTGCAGCCCTTTTGACTGAGTGTCGAATGACTACAGTTTCAAGGGATTAATAATTAAGTATGGTTCCATCAGCTAAGATATTTGCAGGAAGAGGTTCACGTGCTCTAGCAGAGCGAATCGCGGAAGCTTACGGACAGCCACTTGGTAAAGTAGCTTTCCAAGAGTTCAGCGATGGTGAGTTTCAGCCATCTTTTGAAGAGACCGTTAGAGGAGGTCGAGTATTTCTCGTACAATCCACTAACCCTCCTGCGGATAACTTAATGGAATTGCTTCAGATGTGTGACGCCGCGAAGCGCGCTTCAGCCAAGCACATCACAGCAGTCATTCCTTATTTCGGATTGGCTCGTCAGGATCGCAAAGACAAACCACGTGTTCCGATTGGGGCAAAGTTGGTAGCGAACCTACTCACAGCGGCTGGTGCCACTCGCATCATGACGATGGACTTGCACGCTGACCAGATTCAGGGATTCTTCGAGGTTCCGGTTGACCACATGTTCTCGAGCAGCTTGTTCATTCCGGATATCGAGGCGATGAATCTTGATAATCTAACTATTGCATCTCCTGATATGGGAGGTTCTAAGCGCGCCAACGCTTATGGCAACAAGTTGGGAGCTGAAGTTGTAATCTGTTACAAGCAGCGCAAAAAGGCGAATGTAATCGACAAGATGACGGTTATCGGTGATGTACAAGACCGCAACGTTGTTTTGCTTGATGATATGGTAGACACTGCAGGCACTTTGACCAAGGCTGCAGATATGTTGATGGATAAGGGCGCTAAGAGTGTTCGTGCGTACTGTACACACGGAGTACTTTCAGGTAACGCCTATGAGAGAATAGAAAATTCTGCTTTGGAAGAGTTAGTCATTACCGACACACTTGCACCAAGACAGGAGAGCGATAAAATCCGAGTATTGAGCGTGGCACCAATCTTCGCAGCAGTAATGAAGAAGGTGCACCACCACGAGTCAATAAGCGGACACTTTGTAATGTAATCAGGGAATCTTAATCGATAGTAGCAATGGACTCAATCGCTATCAAGGGTACGGTTCGCACCGATCTAGGTACAAAATACGCTAAGCACCTTCGCCGTGAAGGTCAAGTGCCATGCGTAGTTTACGGTGGAGAAGAAACAATCCACTTCTCAGCGCCTACGCTGAGCTTCCGCGATTTGGTGTACACATCAACCGTACACATCGCGAAAATTGAATTGGACGGTAAAGAGGTAGAAGCCGTTATGCAGGACATCCAGTTTGATCCTGTAACTGACGCAATCACCCACATCGACTTCATTCAATTGGTGGATGGTAAGCCAGTAACAGTTAACGCACCTGTACGCTTGAACGGAAACGCTCGTGGTGTACGTAACGGTGGTAAACTAAAGCATTTCATGCGTTATGTTCGCGTGAAAGCTCTACCAGAAAATATTCCAGCAAGCATCGAATTGGACATCACCGACCTTCGTATCGGTCAGTCTATTCGTGTATCTTCTGTAGAAGCTAAAGGGTTTGATATCCTTAGCGCTGCTAATGCTGTCATCGTAACCATCAAAACTGCTCGTAACGCAGTTGACGAAGAGGAAGAAGATGAAGAAGGCGCAGAAGGTGAAGAGGGAGCTGCAGCAGAAGCAGCGACTGAAGAAGCTTCAGCTGAATAAGACAACCCTAAAGGAGATCGACTTTGAAGAAGTTCTTGATCTTCGGTTTGGGTAATCCAGGTGCGGAATATAACCGCACTCGTCACAACATTGGATTTGAGGTGTTGGATGCTCTAGCGTCCGACACCTCTTCTTTTTCCTCCGAACGCTACGCCGATGTAGCTCGAGTTCGTGTGAAGGGTAGAGAACTCATTCTCGTTAAGCCCAACACCTACATGAACCTGAGCGGAAAAGCTGTGCGCTATTGGATGGAACAAGAGAAAGTTCCGCTCGAGAATATTCTTGTGGTAGTCGATGAACTCGCCCTACCCCTCGGAGCCATTCGCATCAAGATGAAAGGTTCTGATGGCGGACACAATGGCTTGAAGAGCATTCAACAGCTCCTCGGAAGAGCCGACTATCCTCGTCTCCGCTTCGGTATTGGCAATGAGTTTTCTCGCGGTCAGCAAGTTGATTTCGTGCTCGGTCAGTGGACCGACAAAGAGTGGCTTGACCTACAGCCTCGTATCGACAAGGCGACGGAAGCCATCAAGAGCTTTGCGTTAGCCGGTCCGCAAATCACCATGAATCAGTTCAACGGCTGATTTCTTCTTTTCATTTCTCTCCTTTCCAATTGACACCTTGATTAGTCAAGCTATGCTGAATATCTCGTTCCTAAAACAGGACAAGTACACTTGCTTTTGTAATAGGCACTAATGAAAGGATTGAAGAAATCCTGGGGCCATTTCCCCATGGGGCCAGCCCGCTGACCCCACTTTCAAGTTCGTTAATTAATAAGCGAAATCTGGAATCTCGTGAAGCAGATGTGTGAATCACGTTAAAGTCGATTTTCGAGGCGTAAGTAAACGTTTACCACACGACTAGCGAGAAACGATTACCTACCTTGATCTCGGGGACGAGGGTACTCGCCCCGGGCAACGACGCCTCCTCTCCTCTGCTTTACCCCCGCCTTTTCTCGAGAATAGACACGCTCTGCCTCTAAGCACTACCCAAACAACCCTCTGACCAAATCTTCCACCTTCGCCACTTTCACCACATCGGTTTCTGCAGGCGACTTCTCGATTTGAGCGGATTTGGATACAAACACCTGATCAAAGCCCAATTTAGCGGCTTCATTGATTCGGTGGTCGATCCGACTAGATGGGCGAATCTCTCCCGCTAGCCCCACCTCACCAGCGAAGCACACCCCATTTCCAATCGTGATGTCTTGGTCGCTTGATAGGATAGCAGCAACTACTGCCAAGTCAATCGCTGGATCATCCACTTTAACGCCGCCTGTCACGTTCAAGAAAACGTCCTTAGCGCCAAGCCTGAAGCCACATCGTTTCTCTAGCACAGCCAGTAACATGTTTAGTCTACGGACGTCGAAACCGGTAGATGACCGTTGAGGAGTGCCATACACTGCTGTCGACACCAAGGCTTGAATCTCAACAAGCATCGGGCGAACTCCTTCTACCATTACGGCGATAGCAGTTCCAGATAATTTATCCTCTCCATTCGACATCAGAACTTCGGATGGATTAGGAACCTCGCGGAGCCCTTCTCCCCTCATTTCATAAATCCCCAATTCCGAGGTCGATCCAAAGCGGTTCTTTTGGCCTCGGAGCAATCTGTAAATATGGTGACGGTCGCCTTCGAATTGAAGAACCACATCCACCATGTGTTCGAGGACTTTAGGGCCTGCCAAACTTCCTTCCTTGGTAATATGTCCGATCAAGACCACGGGAATGCCGGTAGTCTTTGCAAATTGTAAAAACTCAGCTGCACACTCACGAATTTGTGAAACGCTTCCTGGCGAAGCATCAATATGTTCCGTACTGAGGGTTTGAATCGAGTCCACGACAACGAGACCTGGCTGAACCTGCTCTGCGTGTTGAAAGATATGTTGAGTACGAGTTTCAGTCAGAACCAAGCAATCTTCATTCTCAATACCAATACGCTCAGCACGCATTCGAACCTGATGGTCGGACTCTTCCCCAGAAACATAAAGTACCGATTGCTTAGACCGAAGGGCCACTTGGAGCATCAAGGTGGATTTCCCGATGCCCGGTTCACCTCCTAGAAGAATCAATGAGCCTGGAACGATTCCTCCGCCAAGAACACGGTCGAGTTCTCCATCCTGGGTTGAAGTGCGCTTGGTCTGATCGTATTCAATAGATCTAATTGGCGTGGGACTTTTGCGCTCTGGCTGTGCGGAACGTGCAACGGCCCGTTTATCCGGTTTTGAAAGGACCTCTTCAACGAGAGTATTCCACTCATTACAACGGGAACATTGTCCCATCCACTGACTATGTTGTGCGCCACAGTTCTGACAGAACCATGCCTTTTTCACTTTGGCCATGCCGATGTATTGATGAATTACGCCTGCTTACTTTTGCGGCGACGCTCAAGGTACAAAATCAAGGAAGCTATTGCACCCGTGACCAAGAGCATTAATGTCTGTGCACTGTGCACAATTGTAGCAAATGCCAATCCGATTTCATTCGCGAAGCCAAGTACAAACATGGCCATCATTACGAGGTAGTGATAAGCACCAATCCCGCCAGGAACAGGAACTACGATGCCCAAACTCGCCGCTACCATAACAAAGAATCCATCAGAAATGGTGAGTCCGCTTGTTTCCTCCATTGCGAAGAAACAGATGTAAACCATGAAAAAGTAATTGGCCCAAATGAAGATGCTGTGCAACCAGAATGCGCGTTGCTTCTTCATTTTCACAACCGACTTAAAGCCTTCTTTCAAGCCCATGTAGAAATCGCGAATCTTTGCGAAAAGAGCTGTGGCCTGAATACGTTCGCGGAATGCAAAGTAGATGAGTATTGACAGCACGAACAGACCTCCCAATGTGTAGAGCAAGTAATTGGGCCCCGACTCTTCACCTCCATTTTGTGAGGTTAAGTCAAACAGCTGAACAATATAATCGAAATTGAGTCCGAGGGTTATGAGGAAGACGAGAATTAAGAATGCGAAATCAATGGTCCGCTCCAACAAAACCGTTCCAAATAACTTGTTTACGGGAATATCTTCCACCTGATTTAAGGAAGTACATCTCGCTAACTCGCCCGCTCTTGGAATAGCTAGATTGACGAAGTACAATACAGAAACAGAATGGATGCTGTTCCAGGTTTTAGGATGATATCCAAGTGGCTCGAGCAACAACTTCCATCTAACACCTCGGGAAATAATCGCCGCGTAACCCATTGCCATTGAAGCGAGAACATAGCCGTACTTAGCCTTCTGCAAATCTTCCCACAACTTCTGCGGATCAGTTTCACGAAAAGCCAGATAAAGGAGTCCAACAGCTACACCTACGAAGATGATGTACTTGAGGATATTTTTTACGGTGCGATTCAAGTGATTAGGAGAGCGTGTTATTTTCTTCATTCGGGAAGATGATGGTTGGCTTGAAGCTCTTTGCCTCTTCCTGAGTCATCATTCCATAAGCGATAATAATGATAATATCGCCAGCTTGAACACGTCGAGCGGCTGGACCGTTAAGTGTAATCTCACCCGATCCTCGCTTTCCTGTAATCACATAAGTGTCGAGTCTCTCACCATTGTTGATGTTAACGATAGAGACCTTCTCGCCTTCCATCAAATTGGAGGCGTCCATCAAATCTTGATCAATCGTGATGCTGCCTACATAATTGAGGTCAGCACCCGTGACTTTCACACGATGGATTTTGCTCTTGACAACTTCTATAAACATGGGGGCAAAAGTAGTCAATTCAACTTCAAGTTATCAATCAATCTAACCTTACCTGCATAGGCGGCTACAAATATTCTAGGCTCCTCACTTTCATCCCATTTAACAATGGAAGACAGTGTGCTAGAATCTACTATCTCGACGTATTCCACATCCAAACCTGACGATTGAATTTCTCGGATAGCCGCGGCTTTCGCATGATCTGGGGACATGTTTTCACGATCTTCCCCAGCACGCTTCATCGCCTTGTAAATAACAGGTGAAGCTTCGCGATAGTTTGGTTCAAGCAGCAAGTTTCTCGAGGACATTGCAAGTCCATCTTTTTCACGAATAGTACTAGCAGTAAATATCTCGGTTGGGTGCGACTTGAGCTCTGCCATTCTGCGGATAACCGCCACCTGCTGGAAGTCCTTTTCACCAAAAATGGCCACATCGGGACGAACTGCGGAAAAGAGGCGATCGACAATGGTAGCTACGCCTTGATAGTGACCTGGACGAAAACTACCTTCCATTACATTCTCAAGTATTCCTAGATCGAATTGCTCGGAATGCACACCGTCAGGATACATATCTGATTCCTGCGGAAACCACAGCACATCACAGCCCGCGCTCTCAAGCTTGGAACGGTCGCCTTCCTCATCGCGAGGATAATTCTTCAAATCGTCGGGATTGTTGAACTGTGTTGGGTTTACGTAAACGCTCACCACGACAATGTCTGATTTCGACTTTGCTTCCTTCACCAACTCCAAATGACCTTGATGAAGCGCACCCATGGTAGGCACAAACCCAACTCGCCCTTCGCTCTCTTCAAGAAATTGAGAAAGCGATTCAACCGCTCTAAAAATATGCATGAATCTACTGCTAACGTAGGGCAAAGCTACAGTTTCGCTTGAAACATCTCACTAAAAATCGTACCTTTGCAAGCTACTGAAAGTGAAAAGGCATTAACGAAGATGGAAAAAAAGCGCATACTCTACATATCTCAGGAAATTCGCCCGTACTTACCGGAATCACCTATTTCCAAACCAAGTTTGGAGTTGCCGAAGAAGATGAATGAAGCCGGACACGAAGTTCGAGTGTTCATGCCTCGTTTCGGCGTTATCAACGAAAGAAGACATCAACTTCACGAAGTGATTCGACTCAGTGGTATGAACATCGTCATCAACGACATGGATCAACCGTTGATTATCAAGGTGGCTTCTGTTCCTCAAGCGAGAATGCAGGTGTACTTCATCGACAACGAAGAGTACTTCAAGCGCAAATCGACTTTGCTCAACGATAAGAAGCAATTGCACAAAGACAACGACGAACGTGCATTGTTCTTCTCAAAGAGTGTTATTGAAACCGTTCGCAAACTAGGCTGGAAACCAGACATCATTCACGTTCACGGATGGATGTGTTCTGCTGTGCCAATGTATTTGCGTGAATTTAACTCTGACGACCCACACTTTGCAGACGCTAAGATCGTTTACTCGTTGTACAACAAAACGTTCGACGGCGAGTTAGGTCCGAATCTAGCTGCAGGTATGAAATTCGACGGAGTAAAAGATACTACGCACTTCAACGAACCAAACTTCGACAACCTACACAAAGGAGCAATGGAATATTGCGACGCGGTTGTAAAAGGTCATCCAGAAGTGCCAGAATCACTGATTTCTTTTGCAGAAGAAAAAGGACTTCCGATATTCGATGCCAGCGAAGAAATAGACAAGGCAGCATTCAAATCATTCTATGAGAATGTAGTCCTTGAAGACGTGACCGCCTAATTGGCAAACAGAATGAGAAAAAAACTCTTCACGATATCTACTAAGGCCATTGTTTCAATGGCTTTAGTTGTTTTTGTAGCCTGCGATAGAGAAGATGCAGATTTGGGTCTAGATTATGTCGACAACGACCAACTTCAGTTCGGTCAGTTGGAAATGACACCCATCAGAACCTACACTACCACATACGATTCGGTACGCTCCAATAATCCGACCACCGGAGTTGGCTTAGTTGGAGGATATACCGATCCAGAATTTGGTCGCCACGACGCCAAGGTCGTAGCCCATCTCATCCCAAGTGGTGTTCCACAATTCGGAGACAACCCCGTTTGCGATAGCGCTTTCCTGTTCATCCCATACACCGCTAGCCGCGTTTCATGGTATGGCGACACAACAGCGCCGTTTAACATCTACGTCCACACCCTGTCGAACTACCTTGATCCAGATAGCAACTACTACAACAATCGCGACTTTGCAGTAGATCAAGAAATCGCGAATGCTATCGTTCCTATCCGACCATTAAAGGATGTGTTGTACACGCACACCGTGGTACCTCGTCCATTCATCAAGATTCCTATTGATGAGAACTTCATTCAAAACGTAATCTTCCCACTCGAGGGAAGTTCAGCCTTTGAATCAAGCGACAATTTCATCGAGAACATTTTCGGAATTGCGTTGAGCAGTGATGCGAGTGCAGAGGCCATTATTGGCCTTCTCATGCCGTCGAACGACACAAAGCTTCGCATGTACTTCCACAACGATGACAGCCAATCGGAAGAATATGACCTTCGTATTGGAGCTGCCTCCGAAATCGTGAACGTCAACTCGTTCGATTATAGCATGGCTTCATTCGACCTCGACAATCAAGACGTGGTGAATGGTGAAGCTGCTGTTTACACCCAAGCGATGGGCGGTGCTGCATTAGCTATCGAAATTCCATTTATCAAGGATTACAAAGACTCGAATTGGCTTCTAAACAGAGCTGAACTACTTCTTCCTGTTAGAGAAGGATCCGCTAATGGATACCGACTACCGGAGAAGATGCAAATCATCCGTGATGACGAAGAGGGTAGAAGACTCATCTTTGATTACAATCCAGCTGCTGCAGGTGAAACAGCAGTAGGTGGCCGTCTGACAACAGGCGATTTACGCGACAACAATTACCGCTTTGTAATTACACGTCAGCTTCAAAGATATCTCGACAGTAAAGACAGCGCGGTGAGATTTTTAGTGGTTCCAGAAATCGGTCTTCCCGATCAATCTCGAGCCGTTATTAATGGTAACTTAGGCACAGCCGAACAGGCACAGTTGAAGCTCTACTATACGAAAACCCAATAGACCAACTACCATGTGTGGAATTGTAGGATATATTGGCCCTAAGGATGCTTATCCTATCTTGATTAAGGGGCTACAAAGACTAGAATATAGAGGCTATGACAGCGCCGGAGTTGCGCTTCTTGCTGACGGCAGCCTCAACGTTTATAAGAAAAAAGGGAAAGTTTCAGATCTCGAAGGCGAAGCCGCTGGTAAGGATGTCACTGGACATCTCGGAATCGGACATACCCGTTGGGCAACACATGGCCCCCCTAGTGATAAAAACTCACACCCTCATATCTCCAACAACGGAGAAATCGCTCTGATTCACAATGGAATCATCGAAAACTATTCAGCGCTCAAAGAAGCATTGAAAGATCGCGGGTTCGTCTTCCATAGCGACACCGATACAGAAGTGTTGGTCAACCTCATCCAAGATGTAAAGGATCAGGAAAACACCAATCTTGAGGACGCCGTTCGCATCGCCTTGAACCAAGTCATTGGCGCGTATGCAATCTGTGTTTTTGAAGTAGACAATCCTTCAGTGATTGTAACGGCTAAGATGGGTAGCCCGTTGGTGATTGGTGTTGGAGAAGGCGAATACTTCGTCGCTTCAGACGCTACTCCATTCCTCGAATACACTAAGGACGCTGTTTATTTAGAGGATGGCGAGATGGCTACCATCAACCTCAACTCTGGATTGAGCTTGAGAACGATTGTCGACAACAAGACCATCGATCCATACATTCAGCAACTTCAGCTCGACCTTGCTTCTATCGAGAAAGGTGGCTACGAGCACTTCATGTTGAAAGAAATCTACGAACAACCTAAGGCGATTTACGACACATTTAGAGGTCGATTGCTCCCTGATCAGCACATGATCAAGATGGGCGGATTGTTCGAATACAAGGATAGATTCTTGAATGCCAATCGTATCATCATCGTAGGGTGTGGAACTTCATGGCACGCAGGCCTCGTTGGAGAATACCTCTTCGAAGACCTGGCAAGAATCCCGGTAGAAGTAGAATACGCTTCAGAATTTAGATACCGTAACCCGGTGATCACCGACAAAGACGTTGTTATTGCAATTTCACAATCAGGCGAAACGGCGGACACGTTAGCGGCCATCAAACTGGCTAAGCAGCAGGGGGCAATGATCTTCGGAATCTGTAACGTAGTAGGTAGCTCTATCGCTCGTGAAACACACGCAGGAGCCTACACTCACGCAGGTCCAGAAATCGGTGTAGCATCGACTAAAGCCTTTACTGCACAAGTAACGGTACTCGCACTCTTGAGCATCGAGATTGCGAAGATGAAAGGAACATTGACAGAATCTCGCTATCAGCAATTGCTGGAAGAGCTTCACGGTATTCCAAACAAGATTGAGTACATGCTTCAATCTGACAGTAAAGTGAAAGCCATCAGTGAGAAGTACAAAGACGCACAGAACTGTCTATACCTCGGTCGTGGTTTCAACTTCCCAGTTGCATTGGAAGGAGCGCTCAAGCTCAAAGAGATCAGTTACATCCATGCTGAAGGGTACCCCGCAGCTGAGATGAAGCACGGTCCGATTGCGCTTATCGATGAAAACATGCCTGTCTTTGTTATTGCACCGAAAAACGGTCAGTACGACAAGATTGTGAGCAACATCCAAGAGGTTAAGGCTCGTAATGGTAAGATTATCGCCATTGTGAGTGAAGGTGATAAAGAGATTGCTGAAATGGCAGACTTCACACTGGAGATTCCAGATAGCAGTGAAGCTTTCTCCCCACTATTGACTACAATCCCACTACAACTTCTCTCCTATCACATCGCTGTGATGAGAGGCTGTAACGTCGACCAGCCGAGAAACTTGGCCAAGTCGGTGACCGTTGAATAAAACAAAGGGGAGCAAATTGCTCCCCTTTTTATTTTAACATCCGCAGTAAATCTCAACGACCTTCCGACCATATTGATCCTCGGAGATGGTGTAATAGCATCCAGCTTCGCCGTGTGGCGCATATGTGCCATTTTGCCAAGAGAAATTTTCGGAGGTGTAGTATTCCTCGCGCAGTACAGCGAATGTCTCAATCCAAGCCTTCAGCTTATCGATATCCGTATCAGCGGGCAAGAACAGTTTTTCATTGTCCCCACCTTCCTCTTCACAAGAATTCATCTCATAATACACTCCCCCCTCGTAAGAGCGACCATAGTGACAAGGGTGTTCTCTTAGATCAAAGTCATAAAAGGCAATAACCTTCCTGCCACTCACTGGATTCGCATTGGCATTGAGGTAATCATATAATTCACCATTGGCCCCTTCTTCGGTTTCAAACCAATCGGTATTGACGTCGCCCAAAACAAAGGACTGAGCAAAGCATGTTGCACTCGCCGATATAAGCAAAGCTATGAGTATCTGTTTCATCATATTCAAAAATAAAAAGTCCTGATGACAAACGCCACCAGGACTTATTTAGTCGAATTTAATTCGGTTATCTCAATGTACCGATGATGTCTACCAACTCACCAAGATCGGGAGTTAGAATCACCTCGATACGGCGGTTCTTCGCTTTGCCTTCGGCAGTTTCATTGTCTGCAACTGGCATGTATTCTCCACGGCCTGCTGCGGTGATACGCTCTGGAGCAACACCGGTATTTTCTTGAAGGATTTTCACAACGCTTGTTGCGCGCATCACTGAAAGATCCCAGTTGTCGCTCACCTGTCCGCTTCCGCGATAAGCATCATCATCCGTGTGCCCTTCCACCATGATTTTGATATCCTCATTTTCGGCCAATACTTGAGCCAGCTCATTGAGGGCATTTCTACCTTCTTGTTGAACAGTCCAAGAACCCGATGCAAAGAGGAGACGGTTCTCAAGTGATACATACACCTGACCGTTCTTCATCTCAACAGAAAGACCTTTATCAGTAAACCCTAGAAGTGCATCTGAGACACGTTCCTGCACGAAGCGAACAACGCTATCCTGACGAGCGATTACGCCTTCCAACTCGTTCACTCGGCGCTCTCTCGACTCAAGCATCACACTGAGGTCGCTCAAGCGATTCTGCTCACGACGAAGGCTATCTTCCTTGCCCTCTAACTGGTCTTGTAACTCCTCCATACGGTCGAGCAATTCGCGGTTCTCACGGGCGTTGCGCGCAAGCATGGTATTGTTATTCTCTAGAAGGAATTCATAGTTCTTGTTCAAATCGTCGTAACTCTGACGAAGTTGATTCACTAATTGGAATTGCGCCAAAGTATCTTGAACGAGAGCATCTCTTGCCTCTACACATCGCTCAAGCATTGCCTGAGCTTCGGTAAGGTCGGATGAGCACTCCTCATTGGAAGCTCGCAACGATTCGTTATCTGCTAACAGCTCGTCGTATTTGGTTTGAAGCTCTTGGTGAACCTTCGAAGAAACGCACCCCGTAAGCGTGAGGGCCAAAATGGCCGCCGAAACAATTCGTATCATTTTCATTATTGTATTTGTAGCCAATAACGAAAGTACATTGTATGGTATTGGATAAATGGGGATTCGCGAGAAGTACTCAACTAAGGATTGTTAATAGCCTACGTGGGGAAAAATAGGCGCATGAGCTTCTCGATAGAGGGAAAAGTCTATCTACAGCTTCAAACATCTGCAAGGGTATCTCTTCGCTTCTATCACCTCAACTTGCATCCCTACCACCCACGTCCGCACTTCCCTGCGCCCCCACATAAAAAAAAACCCCTCCGATTTCTCGAAGGGGGCTCCACAGGAGGTTATCCTTTTCTCTTAGTCGAGGATGAAGCGTGCTTCGTTTGCAAACTTACCATCGATGTAGATCTCTACAGTGTACGTACCCTCGTCCCACTCTTCGTGGTCGAAGCTCAAGCAAACATTGGTTTCTTCACCTTCGTACCAAACGTCCTTACGTGCAGTAAAGCCGAGGCTATTGCCGTTTACATTGAACATGTTAGAACCATCCGCTGTGCTGTCGCGATTCGCTACGAGCACGTTGCCAGAAGGAGTCATCACACGCATCACTACGTCGCGATTTCCTTTCGATGCGATGGCATTTGCACCAATTGTGATACACGTTTTAACACGCTCAGCTCTGCGAGTGCGGCTAGTTTCATCTTCCTCACCACCGCTAGACACCTTGTAGGCTCCAGCAAAAATTGATGTGAGTTTCAATACTGAACCTGCAGCTACTTCATTAGTGAGGTTTTGATTTTGAGCCTCTAGAACCTGACCCATCTCAATCTGACCAGCCAATTCCATCTTGGTTTGTTGGTTGGCAACATCCAAGCTATCGTATCGCGCCTCCCAAGCACGAACAGAAGCCTCTAGCTCTTTGATTTGCGCATCCATGCGGTAGTAGCTGTTCTTGTAACGAGCGAGTTCTTCTGATGTCATTCGCTGTGCATCTTGAACGCTATCAATCAAAGAAAGCAATGCTGCTTCGCGATTCACGATGAACTCATCCAAGCTATCGTTGCGCGACTCCATAGATGAAATCTCAGTACGTTTTGCTTCTAAGTCCTGAAGGAAAGCTTGAATTTCAACATCTTTCGCTTCAACTGTTTTATCTTTCTCCATGTACATGTAACCCATGCCGGCCAAACCGATCAGGAGAAGGATGATGATGGCTACTAGGCCCTTGTTGCTTTTCTTCTTTTCACTCATATCAACGAGTTATTTAATTGAGGTCTGAACAAAGTAACTGTATTTTATCTAACACAGTATATATAAATCTATAAGAATGTGCTTACAAATTGGATAAACTGGGTATTCCCGAACCGCTGTATATCGTGCTCAAATCTCCTGATTCCCAACGAACCAGGAATGTGCTTCAATTGCCTTGACACCGCTGCCGGTTGGCCAACTGAATTCAATCCTGAACTTCTAGCTCAAGAGTTGTTCGGCGACCGAATACCTATTTCATCTACTCACTTATTAGCGACATTTCATACCCATAGTCCGCTTCGGAAAGCTCTCCACGCCATAAAATACCAAGGCAATAAGCAACTTGCTCAAACGCTAGGTGCCATTCTCTACCGTCGTCAGGCCGCTAAAATGCACTTCGACTGCATAGTCCCTGTCCCCATTCATCTAGATAAAATAAAGGTTCGCGGTTACAATCAAGCTGAAGAAATTGCGCTAGGTATAAGCGAATCGAGCCAACTTCCACTTCTCACGGCATTGGAAAAAGTCCAGAATACCTCCAGCCAAACTCTGCTGAATCGGAAAGAAAGGTGGGAGAATGTCGCAGATTCATTTCAACTCAAAGACCCGCAAGTCAGCAATAGGCACATTCTACTAGTAGACGACACTCTTACCACTGGAGCCACGCTTGAAGCCTGTGCCGAACAACTTCTCCATGGAGGTGCTGCAAGTATTTCCATTGCTGCCTTAGGATACGCAAGTGCTTAATACAACGTTATCGGTGTGGTTCGCCTTCAATTGATTTACTTTGCGGGCAACTTTGGAATGTTGAAAAGAGGTTTGAAATACATCATTCTCCTAACCTGGAGTATCATCATGACGGCCTGTGCCGTTCAGAGCAGCCCAGATGGCGGTGCAAAAGACACGACGCCTCCAGAAGCGGTGCGCGTTGAACCACCTAATCGTACTACGAATTTCGAGGGGCAGTCGGTGGCTATCACCTTCGATGAATACGTGAAAGTGGACGGATTCACATCTCAATTCATTTCATCTCCACCATTGAAATACAAGGTTGAACACAGCTTGAGAGGCAAAACCTTGCGAATCGAGTTCCAGGACACCCTTCGCCCAAACACCACGTACACGTTCTCCTTCGGAAATGCGATCAAAGACATCACGGAGAACAACGCCCAAACTGAATTCAAATACGTCTTTTCAACTGGGGCTGTGCTCGACTCGCAAATCGTTCGAGGAAGAGTGACAGATGCATTTACCAATGAAGCCCAAAAGGGAATCATGGTAGCCATGTACGAACCCGATTCTGAGGATTCGGTCTTCATGAAAGAAGTTCCTTTGTACTACGGTCTCACAAACGCTACCGGTAGCTACACCATTGAAAACGTTGCTCCAGGGAACTATAAAATCTTCGCCATTCAAGACAATGATTTCAACTATCTGTGGTCTGGACCTAGTGAAAGAATGGCTTTCGTAGATGAAATCATCACTTCTGAACGCGATCCCGAAGTGGACTTTGAACTCTTCAAACTTCCGGCCGCCTATCGCTTTTACCGAGGCAAACTCCTGAGCTTTGGAAAAATTGAAGCGTATTTCAGTTCGCCCGCTCAAGGAGTAGAATTCACTCGTCTCGACACTTCCAATGCTCAACATTTTGTTGAATATCCCGAAAACGGCGACACGATTTTCTTCTACACGAATCAGTGGAAAGACGGAGAACAAGCCAGCTGGTCGGTTTATGACGAGGCTACTTCATCGCTTGACACAATGACTATCCGATTCATCGAAAAGGATACAGTGAAGTTCAAGCTGAATTTAGAAAAGACTTCAGCTTTTTCCCCTGCAGATTCCATTATTTCTATAGCTAGTACACCAATAACAGAACTCGATGAAAGTCGCGTGTTCGTCTATCGTAATGACTCTGTCCCAATTCCATTTACCGTTACGCAATCTGGTCCGCGTAGGATTCGACTTTCCGTAGATGCGCAGTACAACGACCGACTTCGCTGGGTGCTCGACTCAGGCGCGGTAAAAGATTTACACGGACGATGGAACGACAGTACTTCGCAAGGTTTGAGATTTCTTGCTGACAATGAGCTTTCCATATTCCACTTAGTCGTGAAGAGCGATTCTTTGACGACGCGCGTGGTTGAGATTTACAACGATAAAGGAAATGTAGCTTACCGTTCAGGGTTTACCCAGCAGATCAATATCGATTTGTTTGATATTGAGCCTCAGAAGTACCATGTTCGTGTGATATACGACCGAAACGGGAACGGCAAGTGGGACACCGGTGGCTACTTTAATCGAACTCAGCCCGAACGAGTGATCTATCTAGATAAAACGATTGAGCTCAGAGCCAATTGGGAAATCGATGAAACTTGGATTATTCCTTGATCTCGAAGCTATCTCGGTCTGCCAAGAACTGAAAGCGTTCCCGCGTTGAGCTCAAGTGACCCTTAGTAAGGATTGCATAAATTATCTCTTCTTTACCTGGCTGAGCTTCTGCCACCGATTCGCCCAAAGAATCGAGGACGCGTGAATCACCCGAGTGCGCAATTCCATTCCCGTCATCGCCTACTCTGTTGAGCCCCACAACGTAGCACATATTCTCAATGGCTCTGGCTGTGAGTAACGACTTCCATGGGAAACTTCTACGTTCCGGCCAATTAGCCACGTAGAAGAGCAAGTCGTAATCATCATCATTTCTACTCCAAACAGGGAAGCGAAGATCATAGCAAACTTGAGGTCGGATTCTCCACCCCTTCCACTCCCAAGTAGGTCGATCTACTCCTGCTGTATACTCCTCGTGCTCTCCTGCATAGCTAAATCGATGTCGCTTGTCGTAATACCTCACCTCCCCTTCTGGCTCAACCCAGAGCAGGCGATTGAAGTAGTTTCCATCCTCCTTAATAATCACACTTCCCGATAACACGCAATCCAGCTTTGAACTCATGTCTCTCATCCACTCCAAGGTAGGTCCAGTCATAGTTTCAGCTAAAGAAGATGGGTCCATAGAGAAACCTGTAGAGAACATTTCAGGGAGGAATGCAACGTCGACTTTCTCCATTGAATTCAACCGGATCTCAAAAGCTTCACGATTCGCTTCGGGGTCCTCCCAATGGAGCGGACATTGTAACAATGCGACTTTTATCTCGTTCATAATTCTAATGTACGAATGAGATACAGTTTGCGCGCTATCTTTGCCTTATGATGAAACCGTTGGTCCTCTTAATTGCCCTATTCTGGAGCACTTTCTCCTCTGCGCAATCCATCCAGGAATTGTACGAGCAAAGAGATTTTACAACGATTTTAAGAAGCATTGATACCATTGCCGATGCACCTATCGAAGACGTGCATATGTTTGCCCGAGCTGCTCATGCTTTGCGCAGGGATTCGCTCAGCACGTCCGTTCTTCGACAAGTAGTGCGTACAGTTAGAGCTACAGCCACCACCAAGTTTGAACTAGGCCGAAGCTATTACGGCGTTGGTAAGTTTGAAAATGCCGCAAAGTGGTTCCGTGAAGCACGTAAATCGAATCCGGACATGCTCTTAGCCTACCTCGCTGAAGCCGACGCCTATGAAATGATGAGGCGATTGGATTCAGCCGTGCATGTCTATCAGATTACTGTAGATCATTTTGACGATAAAGGAGTTGCTCTAGTAAAGACTTGCATGTTACCTACACAGGAAGGTTATGTCGATAGCGCCATTCACTGTTGGGAGCGGAATCTCAACGTTTTTGAAAAACCTGAAATACGTGAGATGGCTCGCCAGCAGCTGGTGACATTGTACTGGGAGTTTGCGGGTGACACGCTAGCTGCGGCCAATCTTGCCGATGAACTCGTCGAGCTGAAACCGGAGGTCGCAAAATACCGACTACAATCCATTCAGATACACAGCGAACTCGGAGAATGGGATGAAGTTGAACGCCAGCTCGAAGCCCTGCGGACACAGGCAGAGAGCGGGACACTAAATGCATTTTACATGCAGAGAAATGCAATTCCATTAATGACCGTTTCAGGAAGGAATTTTGATGTTCAGATCTTTGAAATTATCGAACAACGACAGGACTCTGAAGAGTTCAGCGCGCAATGGTCTGCATACTTCACCACACCAATGCATGGCAGACTGTTGGGGCATGTTCGCTACTATGACGCGGAAGGTCAATTAGAGTTCAAATCGAACATTAGCGCGGCCGAGTTACCGCAAATTGATTCACCGTTAAGTATTGAAGACTTTGTGAACCATATGAAACACATTGAGTCGAATTTACACTAAGCGCTTGGACTTCTCACGAGAAGGAATTATATTCGTCTTGGAAGAGCTTTTGTAGTTTTTTCATTTTTGTGTTTTAGTTTTTGTTGATTATTTTGAAGGTGGCCGCACATTCGTTGTGCGGCTTTCTTTTTTTCTAAAACACTCTCAATCCTTCAAAAGCAGCGGAATATCCTCAATGAGCTGCTGCATAGCAATAGCATCTGTCCCGTCGTAGAATCCTCGAAGTCGACCTCTTTGATCCACTAGAATAATGTTCTCAGTGTGGATAAAGCTGTGCTCATCCCAGCCTTCACCTTCTTCCATCACCGCGAAATAGGAGGTAAATGCCAATCGATTGATTTCATAGGGGTCGCCTGTTAGCAACCACCATTGGTCGTAGTTCACTCCGTTCACTTCCGCATACTCATTGAGAAGAGGTACTGTATCGTAAGTAGGTTGAACGGTATGGGAAAGAATTTGGACATCCTCTCGTTCAGCAAAGGCCTCTTGAACCTTTCTCAAGTTGCTGGTCATATCCTTGCAAATACTCGGGCAGGTTGTGAAGAAGAAATCAACTACCAATACCTTTCCTTCTACATCCGACTTGCTTCTCTCCACTCCATGATGATCCACCAAGTTGAAATCAGTTATCGTATGATTCGCTCCAACACCTTCCAAGCTGTCGGCTACAATTGCAGGGTTCAAGTCTGCCGGATTCAAAATGGGTAAGGTAGGCTCTGGTTTCTGAATTTGATAGGCTACAACCACTCCGGCAATGAATACGGTTAGGAGTGCTCCAATTTTGATAATCTCAGCCTTTTTCAACATTGTATTTCCCATGGTGCAAATATCCTGCTTCGCTAGAAATTAAACACACGAAAAAGGGGTAAGTTTATCGCGTTAAATAGTCTAGCAATCAGTGCATGAACTCTGTTTCGTAAATTCGAAACACATTTGAGCGCTATGAAATTTCCTATCTACATTCTGGCGGTATTCGCATTGTTGAGTTGCACACGGGAGGACCCAGATCCTCCGGTTGATAATCCGTCTCCTGCTCAGCTCACACTTGAGTTCCATCATGAATTCGATGGGCAGATGTTTGGGATGCAGCAATGGTACATCAGCGATGCTGGGGATTCCATCAAACTTTCCCGATTGGACTACTTGCTATCAAATCCCTTTCTAATTAAGGCGAATGGTGACACTGTTCGTGCGATTTCCAAGAATGCTTATGCATTTGTGAAAGGTGAAAATGGCATGGGCCGTTGGGAGTTTGGAGAAATTCTGACCGGCGACTTTATCGGCATCGGCTTCGACCTAGGACTCGAGGATAGAATCAATAAATCAAATCCCAATCAATGGGCAGCTGGACATCCACTAAATCCGGTGGTGAACGGGCTACATTGGGGATGGGCGGATGGATACGTCTTCACCGCTTTGGAAGGTCGATTTATCAACTCTAGTGGAAACGAAGATCTCATTCTAGTTCACGTGGCTTTTGAAAAGAACCGCAGAGCCATCTATCTCAATAATTCGTTCAAAGTAGAAGAGAACTCAATTGTTCAAATTGATTATGCCGTGGATGGGTTGTTCTCTTCACCGAATGAATACAAGCCTGAAAGAGATGGAGGGTTTTCGCATAGCGGAGATACAGACGGCGGCTTATCAGAATTGGTTTCTGAGAATATCGCAGCGAGCTTCAGCTTTAACTCGATTCGCCCTGAATGAAACGCGCGTTCATCCTTTTCGCTTTTATCGGACTGGTCTGGGCTTGTCAGCCTGAAATAGATAATACGCGTTCAGACTACGTTCCTACCCCACTTGGACTCACCATTCCGCCTTCATTGCCACAAGTGGCTTTTCCGAGTGACAACCCACTCACTGTCGAGGGCGTGGCATTAGGTCGGAAGTTGTTTTGGGACCCGATTCTGTCCGCTGATTCAACACAAAGCTGCGGCTCTTGCCATGCTCCACAATTCGCGTTCACCGACAACGGCCTTGCCACGAGCACAGGGATTCGTGGGCAAAATGGTACAAGAAACAGCATGCCAATCATGAATTTGATGTACAGCACTTCTTTCTTCTGGGATGGGCGGGCACAAACCTTGCATCATCAAGCATTGATGCCTATTGAGGATCCTTTAGAAATGGATGATCAACTTTCCAATGTCATTCAGAAGTTGGAAGGAAGCTCATTCTATCCCGAAGAATTTCGCAAAGCATTCGGAACCACAGGTATCACAGAAGATAGAATTGGCCTGGCCCTAGAGCAGTTCATGCTGACCTTCATCTCTGGCGACTCGAAGTTCGACAGATTCATGCTAGGAACTGCCCAACTTACAGCGTCGGAACAAAGGGGAATGGAGATTTTCAATGGAGATATTGAGAATGGATCAAGTGGTCCCGCGGCCGATTGTTTTCACTGCCATGGCCAGTCGGTATTTTCCAACAACAAATTCATGAATAACGGCCTTGATTCTGCTTTATCCGACCTCGGTTTGTTTCTCGTTTCAGGGAATGAGGAAGACAAGGGCAAGTTCAAAGTTCCAAGCCTGAGAAACATCGAATTGAGTGGTCCATATATGCATGATGGGCGCTTCAATACACTTTTTGAAGTAATCGACTTCTATGATTCAGAAGTGGAGAATAACAGTCCAAATCTAGATCCGAACATGCACGGGATTCGTCTTGGCTTGAATCTCAGTCAGCAACAGAAATCGGATTTGATTGCCTTTCTCCGAACGCTTACCGACACCACTTTTGTAAACAACCCAGATTTTCAGAGTCCCTTTTAAGGAGGTTGTGCCCCGTTCTTGCAGTATCTTCGCCGCATGAATATTCTATCCGTTGAACAACTCGCAAAAAGCTTTGGAGAGCGCTCGCTTTTCGATGGTCTCACCTTTGGACTATCAGAAAGAGAGAAGGTTGCCCTCGTTGCGAGAAATGGAACGGGGAAAACTTCACTGCTTCGGATTCTATCGGGCGAAGAGATGCCCGATTCTGGGCGGGTAGTCACTCGAAAAGATCTGAAGGTTGGCTATCTGAAGCAGGAGCCAGTCTTTCCTGAGGGAGTTGAAGTCATGGAGTGGTTGCTCACGCTCGACCATCCACTTCTCAAAGCTGTACTTCGATACAAAGATTCCCTTCTCCACCCTGATAAAGGAGAGGAAATGACGGCGAGCCTTGCAGAGATGGAGCGCTTAAATGCATGGGATACTGAGTCGAAGCTCACCGCAATTCTCGACCGTCTCGACTTGAAGGATATTCACGCAAAGGTTGATTTGTTGAGCGGGGGACAAAAAAAACGTTTGGCCTTGGCGGGCTTACTGCTTACTGAACCCGACTTCTTGATTCTTGATGAGCCCACCAACCACCTCGACCTCGACATGATTGAATGGCTCGAAGAGTGGTTGAAAGAAGCCCCTTTTGCTTTGTTGATGGTAACACACGACCGCTATTTCCTAGAGGCGATATGTGATACGATATACGAATTGGATGAGGGGGAGCTGTACAAATACGAAGGGAACTACTCTTACTATTTAGAAAAGAAGGAAGAGCGTGTTCAAACTCAACGCACTAATATTGAAAAGGCCAAGAACATCTACCGTCGTGAACTCGACTGGATTAGAAGTACGCCTCAAGCCCGAACGGGGAAGAGTAAATCGCGTATCGACGCCTTCAAGAAAGTGAAGTCGGATGCCCACAAGCAAGTGCAGAACAAGCAGGTGGAAATCGACGTGAAGATGGAGCGTTTGGGAAGTAAAATCTTGGAGCTTCACAATGTAAAGAAAGCATACGGAGAGCTACCGATTCTCAACAAGTTTAGCTACACCTTTAAGAGAGGTGACCGCATCGGATTGGTGGGCAAGAACGGAGTAGGTAAATCTACCTTCTTGCGTATGATCACCGGTGCAGAAGAGATTGATGGTGGTAAAATCATCACCGGTGAAACCGTTCGCTTTGGATTCTATCGTCAGGATGGAATGACCTTGAACAATGACAAGCGTGTTATTGAAGTCATCAAAGAAATCGCTGAAGTGATTCCTTTGGCGAAGGGTAAGACCATGACGGCGAGTCAGCTTTTGGAGCGATTTCTCTTCGAAGGCGATCAACAGTACACGTATGTGAGCAAGCTGAGCGGAGGTGAAAAGCGTCGACTTTATCTTCTCACCTTGTTGATGGCTAACCCGAACTTCCTCATACTGGATGAGCCTACCAACGACTTGGACATACTCACTTTGAATGTCCTTGAGGAGTTCCTCTTTGAGTTTCAAGGATGTTTGATTATCGTCAGTCACGACAGATACTTCCTCGACAAGCTAACCAATCACCTCTTCATTTTCAAGGGAAAAGGAGAAGTGAAAGACTTCAACGGCAACTACTTGGAGTACCGCGCTGAATTGAAAATCGAGCAAGAAAAAAAGCGGGAAGCGAAGAAGCTCTACGCAGAGCCTAAGGAAAAGGATACACGTCCGAAACGCGAGAAGACCAAGCTCAGTTACAAGGAAGAACGAGAATTCGAGGCACTGACGGAGGAAATAGAACAGCTTGAGAACAGGAAAGCTGAGATTGCGGGAATCTTTGAATCGCCCGATGTTTCACCCGAAGAAATTGCTGAACTGTCGATTGAGATGAACAAGGTTTCAGAAAGACTAGATGAAGCCGAGATGCGATGGCTGGAACTCAGTGAGTACATAGCATAAAAAACCTCTCCCCTGCTCTGAGACCACCTAAGCAATTGGGAGAGGTCGGTTTTGCGGTCGCCTTGTGGGATGGCAGACAACTAAACCTGATGTCGAGCTACAGACCTAATTATAGCCCGACCGAGAGTTTGTTCTATTCACACTTTATCTTCTGAGTGGTAAGTTGGGAGAATGGATCAACATTGCATTCCATTCTCCCTCCTACCTACTAACTACTAACCTCTAAAGCGTAGAACGCAAGAAACGCGTTACCCTTTTAGGTATGCGACAAATGTATGTGGCCCTACTTCAAAAACTTGTCTGTAAATACTTCAGGCATTGTCAGTTTTTAGGGTCTATACTTACGCCCACACTTCAGGTTCACTCGATCTAAGCAATGTGCTCTCACCTTTTTGATGTAATTTCCTCTTACAAAGAGAACCCACCGACTATGAAACGTATCCTACCTCTCCTATCCCTGTTCATCCTCGGCGCTTGCGCAGGTGGTAATCACTTGCATTCTTCCCTCGAAAAGGTGGAATGGGAAATGGGTCCCGGCGATTTGATGCAATTGCGCAGCGATGTTGAGTTTGTCTACGATGCTGGTTTCCGACACCTCTATATGGAGGAGAATCCTCATGAAAATATCAGCTCAGTTATCTATTATTTCGACATTGAAGACGGAATGAACCCGAGACTGTATGAGGTCATCATGCAGTTTAAGGATGAGCAACTTCGAGATGAATTTGCCGAGAAACTCGGTCCTCCAAATACACCAGACGGCGAATGGGAATGGTATGACAAAGAGGGCATTCTCTTTAAGGCTTGGACCTTTCAATCCAAATTGATTGTAGCGAAAGTGATTCCAGGTTGTGAATGGGACGAGTAGTCTCGCAACATCGTATCTTGTTCTTCTAAACTAAAACTCCTCATGGCCAAGCCCATCATTCAACTTGAAGGTATTCGTCGCGATTTCCAAATGGGAACGCATACGGTGAAGGTGCTAAAAGGCATCGATCTAACCATTGAACAGAATGAGTACGTAGCTCTGATGGGACCTTCAGGTTCAGGTAAATCTACCTTGATGAATCTGTTGGGATGTTTGGATACGCCCACCGCAGGTAAATATCACCTGAACAGTCAGGATGTGAGCTCACTTACTGACAATGAACTTGCAGATATTCGAAACAAGGAAATTGGATTTGTCTTCCAAACCTTTAACCTCTTACCGCGTCAAACTGCACTGGACAACACTGCTTTGCCTCTAGTTTATGCCGGCGTGAACAAGACTACTCGTCGCGAGAAAGCCTCCGTGGTACTCAATCATGTTGGACTTGGTGATCGGATGGATCACCAGCCAAGTCAGCTTTCGGGTGGACAAAGACAGCGTGTAGCTGTGGCTCGTGCCTTGGTCAATAACCCCTCTCTCATTCTCGCAGATGAGCCAACTGGTAACCTCGATTCGAAGACTTCGGTAGAAATCATGCGCCTTTTCGATGAAATTCACGCGCAAGGGAATACCATTGTATTGGTCACTCATGAGGAAGATATCGCTCAACATGCGCATCGAATCATTCGTTTGCGCGACGGTATGATTGAGAAAGACGAAAGAAGAGAAAAGTAATGTTCCAGAAAAATCATATCGACCTCGGATTACTCATTCTTCGTTTAACTGCTGGGCTCACCATGTTGATTGCGCACGGAATTCCGAAGATGGAACGATTGTTTTCCGGAGAAGAGATTTCCTTTCCAGATCCCTTTGGCGTTGGAGCAACTGCCTCTTTAGCTCTGGCAGTGTTTGCAGAAGTTGTGTGTTCCGCATTAATCTCCATTGGTTGGCTCACACGGCTTGCCTTAGTGCCCCTACTCATCACCATGGGATTCGCCTTTTTCGACATCCATATCGCGGATGAATTCTCCAGAATGGAAAAGTCGATGCTTTACGGCCTGATGTACGTGGTTCTGTTCCTTTCTGGCCCTGGAAAGTACTCCATAGACGGACGCTTTAGAAAGTCACTGGCTTAAGGCTTTTTGACACCTCATCGAGAGACTCCAATTCTTCCTTCACCCGTGCTGTCGCTTCAAAGTCTACCACCATACCATCCTTGTAGGTCAGGCCAAATATGACACGGGGTCCCGTGATTTCAATGTACTGGATGTCCTCACTTTTCACGATAAAGGAATTCCCACCTAGGACGCTTCCCGTGGTTACTATGAAAAGTAGCCAAGCCGCTGGAAGTAACCCCAAAATCAACAACCCTATCCCCAAGTAATAATCTGCAAATGGAAGTGAGGTCATGACCATATCATGAATAGGACCGTATCCATTTATCAAGAAAAATAAAATTATCAAAGGCCACCATATCCATGGAACTGACTGATTCGGCTTTAATTCTAATTTAGGTGGCGCACTTTGCAGCTTAAGCTCTGTAGAGCTAGAAAACCAAATGGAGCCTACGGAGAGGCCCTCCTTATCTAACCTGACTCGTGTTCCGTTGTACCCTTTCAATTCAGAGGTAGCATCGCTGCGACCATCCCAAGCATTGGGAACCTTTATCTTGTCGTCTTGAAAGACCTCTCGCACGAGCGCAAGTATGCTAGACATGTCTCTTGGCTTACACTGAACTCGTTTCCCTCTCCAGTCATGCTGATTCTCCAGCCACTCAAGCAATCCCGATGGATATAAACGCACTTGACCAATGCTTTCCCAAGAATAGAGCACAGTTGATTTTTTAAAATTGAAATAGAAATACAACCCCACAGCACCGAGTAGAATAATTCCGGATATCGAGCCAATTGCTATTGACTTGGATACTTCGATATTTACAAGGGGCAGCAAAACTGGAATAGTGAAGATTATAGCGCATACATGCAATATTCGCTGCCGGCGACTCCAATAGGATGGTGATACTGACCGATGAATGTTGAGTTCAGCCTTGGAGTGTGTTATAAAAATACCTTCTTCACCTAAGGCCAATTCGCCTTCGGTGTGCTTGAATGTTTTCATGGAGAGCGTTTATGAGATGGATCTATTCTACTTCCGATATCTGTTCTACCACATCTGAAAGTATGGCATTGGGAATAGGCACGGTCAGGTTATAATGAGTAACCTTCCAGCCTTCTTCCGTAAGAACTAGCGCGCCCGAGCCTCGGCATGGTCCCATGTGTTCGGAGCTCAAAGTTTCATCGAACCAGGCCGTATTTCCATCTTCACTAAAGTATACCCAACGGTCTACCGGGATAAACTCCCAAGCGCTTCCTCTATCAAAGTAAGGTTTAGCCCAAGGCGCAAATTCAGCAACGGTCCATCGCTCTGTAGCATCTGTTCCCAAGAATATCGAATTGTCGTCCTTGAAATGCGAGAAGTACCGATCGTAATCCGCTTGAGCCGCGGCATCATGCCAATCATCTAGCACTTCGTCAACCGTCTGAGCGAAGGCTCCAAGCCCAGTAATCAGATATAAAAAAACCGCCATGAAGTGTTTCATGACGGTAATTTACTATTTCGATAAAGAATGTCTACAACTCAAAGTCGAGATCCACTCCTAGTTTCTTTGCGATAAGCATGTTCACTTTCTGCTTGAGCTCGCGAATACCCACCTCGCTCAATGCATAAGAAGCAAAAGCATACATCAAGAGAGCTCTCGCCTCTTTATCTGCAATACCTCTACTCTTCATGTAGAAGAGGGCTTCTTCATCGAGCTGACCAACGGTACAACCGTGAGAACACGCAACGTCATCCGCATAAATTTCCAACTGCGGCTTAGTGTCTACTGTAGCTCTATCGCTCAACAAAATGTTGTCATTCTGCTGGAAGGCATTGGTCTTCTGCGCATCCTTGTGCACGTTGATTTTACCATTGAACACACCTGTTGATGTATCATCATAAATACCCTTGTACAGCTCGTGGCTCTCACAGTGCGGTACCAAGTGATCGGCAACAGTATGATGATCTACATGTTGGTTCTCATCCAAGATGGTCACCCCATTCATATAGGTCAAGCAGTTCTCATCCTTCATGGCGAAGTGGAGGTTATTGCGCGTCAATCGACCTCCGAAACTAAAAGTGCTGAACTTCGCCACCGAGTCTCTATACTGATTGATCCACGTGTTGTCGATCAACGAAGAAGTGTGTACGTCGTTTTGCAGCTTGTAGTAATGTAATTCTGCATTCGCTCCAACCGACACTTCAGATACGGAGTTCGTCAAAACCGGTGTATCCGTTAGCGATTGGTGACGCTCGATGATTTCAGCCTTCGCGCCTTGTTCCAAGATGATCAAGTTTCGCGGCTGCACCATGATTTCACGGTCATCCGAAGTATTGAAGAAGATGATTTGGATAGGCTTATCCACCACCTTGTTCTTCGGAACGCGAATAAATGCACCCTCTGATGCAAACGCGGTGTTCAATGAAACCATCGCTTGCTCATCGGTTTTAGCCACTTTGTTGAAGTAACCATCAATCGCCTCGGGATACTTTCTCAACGCATTGCCAAAAGTGCAAACGTCATAACCTTGATGCGTGGTTTCGCTCAACCAGCTGCTGTATACTCCATTGATGAAAACGACCTTATAGCTATCGATTTCATTCAAGAAAAAGCGCTTCACATCTTTAAACTCGATATGATCTTCACGCTTTGGAAAGAGTTTATAATCGGCTTTGAGGATAGGCTTCAAGTTGGTGTACTTCCACTCCTCATTGCGCTTCGTAGGGAATCCTAACTTCTCAAAGTTGCGAAAGGCATCGCGGCGCATTCCATGCACAGCAGTATCTGCCTCGCCATTGAGTTCGTTCTCAAAAACGATGTAGTTAGACTCCAGTTTATCTTTGAATTCTTCCACAGAAATGGTCTTTTAGAGGGAAGCTACTTCCTTCTTGATCCAATCGTATCCTTTGTCTTCTAGCTCAAGCGCCAAGTTCTTGTCGCCTGTCTTCACAATCTTACCGTCCATCAACACGTGAACTACATCTGGAACGATGTAGTCCAACAAGCGCTGGTAGTGTGTGATCACAACAACGGCATTGTCCTTATTGCGGAACTTGTTCACCCCTTGTGCAACGATGCGAAGTGCATCGATATCCAAACCTGAATCGGTTTCATCAAGGATGGCCAATTTCGGCTCGAGCATCGCCATCTGGAAGATCTCATTTCTCTTCTTCTCTCCGCCTGAAAAACCTTCATTTAATGAGCGGCTAAGGAAAGCCTTGTCCATCTCTAAGACTTTCAACTTCTCACGCATCTTCTTCAGCAAGTCTGCTGCACCCATAGGCTCTTCCCCCTTCGCTTTGCGAATCTCATTGATAGAAGTCTTCAAGAAATTTGAAACGCTTACGCCAGGAATCTCGATTGGATATTGGAATGAAAGGAAGATGCCGAGCTGTGCTCTTTCCTCTGGGCTTAAGTCGAGAACATTCTCACCTAAGAAATCGATAGATCCGTCGGTTACCTCGTAGTCTTCACGACCCGCAATCACACTTGAAAGTGTAGATTTACCCGAACCGTTTGGTCCCATGATGGCGTGAACTTCACCAGGTTTTACTTGCAAATTGATGCCTTTGAGGATGTCTTTCTCCTCGATGCTTGCATGTAGATTTTTAATATCCAGCATTGATGTGCTTCTTTAGCCCGTGTGGCTTTAATTGATACAATTGAATTATCCGACTGAACCCTCGAGTGAGATGGCAAGTAGTTTTTGAGCTTCTACTGCAAACTCCATTGGGAGCTTGTTGAGGACTTCTTTCGCGTAACCGTTCACGATGAGGGCAACAGCTTCTTCTGTTCCGATACCGCGCTGGTTACAATAGAAAATTTGATCCTCGCCAATTTTCGAAGTCGTTGCTTCGTGCTCGATTTTGGCCGTCTTATTTTGAGTCTCGATATACGGGAAAGTGTGACTTCCACAGCCGTCGCCCATTAAAAGCGAATCACATTGCGAGAAGTTTCGGGCGTTGTGCGCACGCGGACCAATTTTCACCAATCCGCGATAGCTGCCGTCGGATGATCCGGCACAAATACCTTTAGAAATGATGGTACTCTTGGTGTTCTTACCCAAGTGAATCATCTTGGTTCCCGTATCGGCTTGCTGATGATTGTTCGTTACAGCAACACTGTAGAACTCACCGATAGAATTATCTCCTTTCAAGATACAGCTCGGGTACTTCCAAGTAACCGCTGAACCAGTCTCAACTTGAGTCCAGCTAATCTTTGCATTCTTCTCGCAAATACCGCGCTTAGTTACGAAGTTGTAAACCCCACCCTTGCCATTCGCATCGCCAGGGTACCAGTTCTGAACTGTACTGTACTTAATCTCCGCATCGTCGAGGGCAACCAATTCTACCACAGCTGCGTGTAGCTGGTTCTCGTCACGTTGCGGTGCTGTACACCCCTCGAGGTAGCTCACGTAACTTCCAGCGTCGGCTACAACAAGTGTTCTTTCAAACTGACCTGTTCCTGCTTCGTTGATTCGGAAGTAGGTTGAAAGCTCCATTGGACATTTCACGCCTTTCGGAATGTAGCAGAAAGAACCATCTGTGAATACTGCAGAGTTCAATGCTGCGTAGAAGTTGTCAGATTTAGGAACAACAGTGCCCAAGTACTTCTTCACCAATTCTGGGTGCTCTTGAATGGCTTCAGACATTGAGCAGAAAATAATTCCCAACTCACGAAGTGTCTTTTTGAAAGTAGTCGCAACCGAAACTGAATCGACCACGACGTCCATAGCCACTCCTGTGAGTCGCTTTTGCTCATCCAGAGAAATTCCTAGTTTCTCGAATGTCTTTAATAGCTCAGGGTCTACCTCATCTAGGCTATCTGGACCTTTCTTCTTTTTTGGTGCTGCGTAATACGTGATATCCTGAAAATTCGGCTTCTCGTATTTCGGCTTCAACCAAGTCGGCTCAGTCATTTCAAGCCACTTGCGATAAGCGTCCAATCTCCATTCGAGCATCCATTCCGGCTCATTCTTTTTAGTAGAAATGAGTCGGATGATGTCTTCGTTCAACCCTTTGGGAGCGCGATCCGATTCTACTTCTGTGTAGAAACCGTATTCGTACTCCTTCTTGGTTACGTCATCTAATATCTGATCGCTATTGCTCATGGGAATATCTATCCTTCAAATTAAACGGCGAAGCTCTCGCCACATCCACAGGTACGGGATGCATTCGGGTTGTTGAACGCGAAGCCTTTGCCATTGAGACCACCACTGTACTCCAATGTGGTTCCCAATAGATAAAGTAGGCTCTTTTTATCGACGAGGATCTTGACTCCTTTATCTTCAAAAACCTTGTCGCCTTCAACTTGTTCGTTCACGATTTCCATCTTGTATGAAAGCCCTGAACAACCACCACTTGTTACGCCAACGCGGATGTAGGAAGTATCGATAGTCTTCCCCTCCTCCGCCATCAGGCTCTGCAGCTTTACTAATGCTGTTTCGGATACGTTGATCATACTACTATTTGGAATCAGTCTAATTCTGTGCAAAAGTACAAACTATCGAGGACATGAGATAGTTCATTACGCACTTCCTAGGCGGCTCATAGACTCCGTTTATCTTCTGGCATTCGACCCAAACATCCAGAGTGGCGTTTGGTCGAAAACAGCTTTTGCTTCTGCCTCCAGAACACCACGGGTGACCTTGGGTGGCTTGCCAAAAAAAGGAGGGAATTGCTCCAGTTCATCATCCTCCATAATGTTCCACTTGCTGTGTCCACCCATGTACGGTGATGGCAGGGCATAAACTACTTCGGTTACTTTGTATTCGCGTGCCATGAAGGAGCACATCGGACAAGGTTCGCAATTCGAATAGAGAATGGCTCCCTCTAAATTGGAGGTTCCCAACTTTTCATGTGCCATGTGCAATGCTACCACCTCAGCGTGATCGCTCACTCTAGAAGCGGCATAGTTGGTCGATTCGGCGATAATCTCCCCGTCCTTTACAACGATAGATCCAAAAGGCGCATCACCATTATCTAAACTCGATTGAGATAACTCGATACACTTCTGAATAAAGGGCTTGTGGTGTTCCATGGGGCAAAAGTAGCGATATGCAAGCAAGTGACCGCGAACAAAAACCCTATTGCCGGCCACCCAAAACCCGCCACTCGAAACTCGAAACTCATTATCTTACCACCATGACCAGCGTACGAGTAAGACCCCGATTCAAGCATGAAGTGGAAGGCTCCGCTAAAGAGATTCATCAAAAGTTAGTAGATGGATTCAAGCAGCACTCCGATAAGGTACACCTCATTGAAAGGCGACATCTACTCATCGTGGAGTTCAACGAACCCTTGCGCCATTACTGGTCGCCACAACTTCAACTTTCAGCAGAAGAAACCGAAGACGGCACGATTGTGCGCGGCTTATACGGACCACATCCCAATGTCTGGTCAATCTTCTTCTACGGCTACGCCGCAATGGGCGTACTGGGCACCTTCTTGGCGATCATCGGCATGTCGCAGGCGATGGTTCAAGAGCAGTACTGGGCATTCTTCGCGATGGGCGCTTGCGGAATTATAGCCCTCATCCTCTACATCATCGCCCAATTCGGTCAAAAAATAGGTGCCGAGCAAACTTTCGAACTGCATCACATGTTCACGGAAATACTAGGACATCCTAGAAAGATTGAGTAGGCAGGCAAGTAGGCACGACTGCACGTGGGCACGGTGACTGGGCCGTTCTTCTAATGCTAACAGTCCACTGTCGTGAAATTATCATTTGCAGCCCCAGTATCCAGTACCCAGTACCCAGTACTCAGTACTCAGTACTAAGTACCCAGTACTTAGTACTATTTCCCAAACCTTGTCTAGACTCATTCTAATTTGTAAGAATCATTTACGAACTTTGCACCGCAATGAGCAATACTTCAACTTCACCATTTGATATAGAAGCGATTCGCTCGCAGTTTCCAGTCTTGGAACGCGAGGTAAACGGACGCAAATTGGTTTACATGGATAACGGCGCGACGACGCACAAGCCGAAAGCCATGACCAACGCTATCACTTCGTACTACGAGACCATCAACAGCAACGTTCACAGAGGTGTACACCACCTAAGTCAGCGTGCTACAGATGCTTTTGAGCTCACACGTGAAAAGCTTCGTGCTCACATCAATGCTGAGCATAGTTATGAAGTCATTTTCACGAAGGGAACTACGGATAGCATCAATACGGTTGCTTGGAGTTTTGGCGAATTGGTGAAGCCTGGGGATGAAATCATCATCTCAACTCTTGAGCATCACAGCAACATCGTTCCATGGCAAATGCTATGTGAACGAAAGGGCGCCACGTTGAAGGTGATTCCGATGGATGATCACGGCGTACTCGATATGGAAGCTTTCAAAGCTCTGCTGAATGAAAAGACGGTCTTGGTCGCTTTCAACCATATCTCCAACGCACTTGGCACCATCAACCCGGTGAAAGAAATGACGGCTCTAGCGCATGAAGTCGATGCCGCAGTTGTAATCGACGGCGCGCAAAGCATGCCTCACTTAAATGTGGATGTCCGTGATTTGGATGTTGATTTTTACGCCATCAGTGCACACAAAATGTACGGTCCGACCGGCATTGGCGCATTGTACGGCAAAGAAGAGTGGCTCAACAAGCTCCCTCCTTATCAAGGTGGTGGAGAAATGATTGACACCGTCACTTTTGAGAAAACCACCTACGCAGGACTTCCTCATAAGTTCGAAGCGGGAACACCACACATCGAAGGCGTAATCGCCTGGGCCGCATCTATCGACTGGCTGAACGAGCTCGGCATGGAGAACATCTCTGCCTATGAACAAGAGCTCCTCGAGTACGGAACTGAAGCCCTCTTGTCCGTGGAAGGTTTGAAAATTCACGGCACCGCTCCGAACAAATCAGCATTGTTCAGTTTCAATATTGATGGCTTGCATCACTACGACATTGGCACCCTACTCGATCAATTAGGAATCGCCGTTAGAACAGGACACCACTGTACGCAACCCTTGATGAACCGAATGGAAGTTCCAGGAACCATTCGTGCATCCATGGGTTTATACAACACAAAAGAAGAAATCGACACTTTGGTAGCGGGATTGAACCGTGTAATCCCAATGTTGAAATAAGGATATGAGCGAGAGTATAGCAGAGAGAACAGATGACATTGTCGACGAATTCGACATGTTCGAGGATTGGATGGATAAGTACGATCACATCATTTCTTTGGGCAAAGAGCTTCCACTCATCGATGAGCAGTACAAGGTAGAGGATAACCTAATCAAGGGTTGCCAAAGTCGCGTTTGGCTGCACGCAGATTACGATGGTGAAAAAGTTCAGTTTACGGCCGACAGCGATGCAATCATCACGAAGGGCATCATCGCATTGATGATTCGCGCTTTGAGTGATCAAACCCCTCAGGCTATAGTGGATGCCGACTTATCGTTTGTAGATCAGATTGGATTGAAAGAGCACTTGTCGCCTACCCGCGCCAATGGTCTCGTTTCCATGATCAAACAAATGAAGTTTTACGCCCTCGCTTTTCAATCTAAACAAGCATGAGTACAGCTATGGCATTGAATGAAGAACAGATGCAGAAGCTCGGAGAAGATGTCGTGGATGTGCTACGCACGATTTACGACCCTGAGATTCCAGTAGATATTTACGAACTCGGTCTCGTTTACGATGTTAATGTAAGCGACCAAGGAGATGTGCATGTTTTGATGACACTCACTTCGCCGAACTGCCCGGTGGCTGAATCGCTTCCCGTAGAAGTAGAGGAAAAGGTGAAAACCATCGACATCGTGACTACAGCCGAAGTCGAAATTACATTCGACCCACCTTGGACAAAAGACATGATGAGTGAAGAGGCACGTCTCGAGCTCGGTATGTTCTAAGACTTGCTCTGAATTATGGCAGACGAAATCATCAATAAAGTCGAGAAAAGCGGCTTGGTCACCATCGACCTCGAGCAGCTTTATCCCAGGACCAAGAGAATGTCACTCGACATTTCACCTTGGCTTTTCGAAGGTGTGATGCTTCGCGAAAAAGACTTTCGCGAGCACATTAAAAATCACGATTGGTCGCAATACAACGACGCCTACGTTCACGTCTTTTGCTCTGAAGATGCCATCATCCCACAATGGGCGTGGATACTAGTCGCCCGCGCACTCAATGGCCGCGCTGTACGCACCGTATTTGGCGACCGTGAAGCGCTGGAGGCAATGGTTTTTGAAAGTGTAATCGACCAGATTGACATCTACGAATACCATGGCAAAAAGGTGATTGTTAAGGGTTGTTCAAATCTACCTGTGCCTATTCAAGCGTATATAAAACTCACGGAACGGCTCACGCCAGTGGTTCAGAGTTTAATGTATGGAGAGGCGTGTTCCACCGTTCCTATTTATAAGAAGCCAAAAGAGTAGCGAGTAACGAGTTGCGAGTGACGGGTAACTGGTTTCGAGTAACGAGACTCGCCCCTACCTGAGCCTTTAGATTCCCCCAAGTCCTTTAATCCCCATGAAAGATTCACACATCATCGCCATTGAGCGAAGAATTGAACCTCTCAGAAAACAAATCCTAGAGCACCCTCTATACGAGGCCCTAAATGACATTGAAGACCTCAAGCGCTTCATGGAGTACCACATTTTCGCAGTTTGGGATTTTATGAGTTTGTTGAAGGCACTTCAAATTCGACTCACTTCAGTTGACGAAGCCTGGGTTCCAACCGAGAGCAAGTTGGCTCGCCGGTTGATCAACGAAATTGTCTTAGCCGAGGAAAGCGATGAAGATGCGGCGGGAAACCCAGCAAGTCATTATGAGCTGTACATGGATGCCATGCGTCAGGCTGGGGCGAATACACGACCTATCATTCACTTTTTGAAGACGGTAAATCGTCGCTTCAAGTTGAAGGATATTCTCAAGTACAATTTGGCTGAAATTGAAGAGGGAGTTCTCGAATTCCTTCGTGCCAATCACACCATCATCAAACGTGGCAAAACCCACGAGATGGCGGCGGCTTTTACCTTTGGGAGAGAAGACTTGATTCCGGACATGTTCACTGAAATCGTGAAAGAGCTCCACGCCAAATTCCCTGGACAATTAGATGCCTTCGTCTATTACCTCGATCGTCACATTGAACTCGATGGCGACGAGCACGGTCCTATGGCTCTGAAGATGATCACCGAGCTCTGCGGTAACGACGAAAGCAAATGGCTTGAGGCTGAGGAAGCATGCGTTGAAGCGTTAGAAGCTCGACTTCAGCTTTGGGACTCGATATATAAAGTTGGGACCAAGAAGATAGCTAGTAATACTGGATACTGATACTCAATACTGGATACTGGATACTGGATACTTGGGCTGCAAACGATATGTTCACTTGCACGGGCTGTTATCACCAAGAGGTATGTGGGCTGAAGTGCCTACGTGCTCACGTGCATCCGTGTTCACGTATCTCAAACTCGCAACATCAAACACCTTTTTGAAAGCCTCTGTTCTTTATATTTGCTCGCACGAGTAAAATCAAGGAAAATTCTATTATGAAGAAGTTCATACTTACCATTGGTGCAATCATGGTATCTCTTGTTTCTATCGCAGGAGAAGGCATGTGGTTGCCAATGTATCTAGGCCGCACCTATGAAGACATGAAGGAGCACGGCCTCAATCTTACAGAAGAGCAATTGTACGACATCAACAATGCGAGTCTTAAGGACGCGATTGTATCTATGGGTGGCGGTTTCTGTACAGGTGAGATTATCTCATCTCAAGGTCTACTATTGACCAACCACCACTGTGGTTACGACTATGTTCGTGGTCACTCTACCGTAGATGACAACTATCTACGTGATGGCTTCTGGGCAATGGACAAAACACAAGAACTTCCAAATGAAGGTCTTTATGTTCGCTTCCTCCTCAACATGTCGGACGTAACCGATCGTGTACTTGCGGTTGTAAACGACGAGATGTCTGAAGGTGAAAGAGAAGAAGCAATCGCTGCTGAAATCCAAAAGATTCAAGACGAAGCGATGGAAGGTAAAAACGACCGTTTCTACGAAGCAGCTGTTGAAAGCTTCTATCACGGAAACGAGTTCTACCTTTTCAACTATCAAGTATACCGTGACATTCGTTTGGTAGGAGCTCCTCCAAGCAGTGTAGGTAAGTTCGGTGGCGATACCGACAACTGGATGTGGCCACGTCACACTGGTGACTTCACCATGTTCCGTGTTTACATGGGTGCTAATGGTGAGCCTGCTGAATACGACGCAGCTAACGTTCCATTGGAGCCACGTCACCACCTCCCTATTTCTATGAAGGAGCGCAACGAAGGCGACTACGCGATGATCTTCGGCTACCCTGGATCAACCGACCGATACCTTTCATCTTTCGGTGTTCAAGAAGCCATCGACCTTCACCACCCAGCTATTGTAGAAGTACGCGACTTGCGTCTTTCTATCATGCGTGAAGCAATGGACGCAGACGAGGCAGTAGACCTCCTTCTCGCTTCAGATTACGCTTCAGTAGCAAACTATTGGAAGTACTTTTTGGGTCAAACTGAGCAGTTGATCAACAACGATGTATTGGCTAAGAAGCAAGCCATGGAAGCTGAATTCAGCGAGTGGGTTGCAGCTGACCCTGCACGCCGCGAAAAATACGGACAGACGCTTACACTTTTGGAAGAAGGATATGCGGAAAGAGCTCGTTTCGTTGAGCTAGAAGTATACTCTTTGGAAGCAGGATTGACGGGTATCAGCAGCGCATTGTTCGCTTACCAATTCAACAATGCAGTCAACAGAGGCAACGACAATGAGGAACTTTCAGCAATGGCAGATGGTCACTTTGAAGAGTCGCACTTGCCAACAGACCGTCGTTTGATGGGAGCGTTGCTCGCACTGTTCAACGAGAACATCGACTCAGAGCTTCACCCTGACTTCTTCACAACTGTAGACACTGCATTTGGTGGTGACTTCAACGCGTATGCAGATTATGTATTCGACAATTCTGCACTTACCGACGAGAAGCGTTTGGAAGCTTGGATCAACGCTGAAGAGCAGTCTCCTCTCGCTGAAGATCCAATGATGACTGTTGCCAACGGTCTTTTGGGCGCATACATCGGCACCCTTCGAGCAACGGCTAGTGCTGAAGCTAAACTCGCTGAAGGCTACCGTCTATGGACTGCCGGTATTCGTGAGATGCACCCAGAGCGCGACTTCGCTCCTGATGCGAACTCTACTATGCGTGTTACTTACGGTAACGTACTCGCTTATGAGCCACGCGATGGTGTGATGTACAACCACTACACTACTCTTGAAGGTGTGATGGAGAAGATGGACAACACCGACCGTGAATTCATCGTTCCAGCTCGCCTAGTTGAGCTTTACAACAACAAAGACTACGGTCAGTATGCCAACGCAAACGGCGAATTGCCAGTAGGATTCATCAGCAACAACGATATTACTGGAGGTAACTCTGGTAGCCCTGTGATCAACGGCGACGGCGAATTAATTGGCTGTGCGTTCGACGGAAACTGGGAAGCAATGAGCGGTGATATCTTCTTTGAACAAGATCTTCAGAGAACTATCTCAGTTGATATTCGCTACGTTCTCTTCATCGTTGACAAGTACGCAGGTGCAGGTCACTTGGTGGATGAAATGGACTTGGTTTACCCACGTAAGAAGTTCCTCGGAATCTTCTAACGACAACCTATATCAAATGATAAACCCCGTTCGGATTCGAGCGGGGTTTTCTTTTTATTGAATGGCGCGTTTGGCCTGTTCAAGGTGACGCAAGTTGTGATAGATAACTACTCTAAACGTATCTCCTAGTCGCAGTTTAATCCACTTTGAAATAGATATGCTCGTCTTGACCTTCTTCAAATCCACTTGACGTGCATTGTGAAGTAGTCGAAGCATTCTGTTCTGCTGTTCGATAAACTCTTCTACCGCTGATACACTCAAGTTACTCCCTGCTGGGTTCATGTTCTTGAAGGTATTCATCTTGTTTAGCTTCTCTTTTGGAAGCATGCTCTGAGCGAAGTACTCCCCTAGCCAAGAACTCTTGAATTGAGTTCCCTTTGCCGGAGTGGCCGACTGAATTCGATTCTCAATTTCTGGTAAATAGAATCGGCCATATCTATTGAGGTGTTCGAAACACTCCAGGGCACTCCAAGATTCAGGTGAAGGCTTCTTGTTGAGGGTGGAAGCATTCATGTCTAAATACGACTGGACCCTTGCAATGTGGCTTTTCACCATCCTCTCCAATTCGGTTAAAAGGATATCAGACTTAACTTTCATATGCTTGATGTTTGATACCGACAAAATTGGACCATGGCCTTCAACCTGTTCTTGATTGAAATCAAGAATTTATGATCCGGGAAAGTGTTTCGGGGGTCATTCGGAGATACGCCGCGATGTATTTCAGGGGCACTTCGGCAAAAAGTTTCGGACTGCGTCTCATGACTCTATCGAATCGCTCCTGTGGCGATGGAATCAACAAATCACGCTCTCGTTCCAATTGCTGGAATACAAGATCATTGAGCAGCTCCTCCCAAATGTCTTGGAGTTTTGGGTTAGAATGAATCAACTCGAGATAATCAGATTTGAGAGCCCTTTTGATTTTAGAAGAGCGCAGGGCTTCGATATAAAAAGTGGTCGGACCACCTTTGAGAAAACTGTCGAGTGCGGTAATCAAATCTCCGGAATAAGCCAATCGGGTAATGTACTCTTCATCCTCATGTTCGAAGAAAACGCGGAACGCACCGCTCTCAATGAAGTACACATACCGCTCCGTTTCTCCGGGATGAATTAATCGATAGCCCCTCGGGTGTGTTTCTACATCACGTAAGATTCCAGATTGCTCGATGGCAGCTAAGTAAGTGTTTCGAGAGGACGGTTCAACCATGCCTTGAAGGTAAACTAATTCACTCGTTCCAGCTGGAGCTCAGACGGCTCTAATCCAGGTGCTTCAAAATGTATCGTGCGCATGCTGGCCGGCATGGCTTTGAAATAGAGAGACCCTTGAAGCGTGTCTCCGGGCGCAATCGTACTTGGGGATAGCATTTGGCCAGGTCGACCTAAAATACTCTCTGGAGCGGGCATTCCGAGCTGACCGGTTTGAAGGGCGTATGGGTCTCCATCTGCCGTGGACATTAGCCAAATGAGTCCGCCGCCAATCAACAATGTCCAGAAGAAACCTTGAGCGCCACTGTTTGCGCGCTGGTTCTCGTTGATGGTATTCAATTGCTGAGCGGATAACGGATAGTATTTATTTGAGGTCGTTCCTCCTACCACGGTCATTGAAAAATCAGTGGGATTGACATCCACCCAATGATTGGTCTTATTGATGAAGTTTACGGTGAATTGTTCGCTCGCAGAAGTTACACTGTAGACTTGCAGAGTAAGCATATAATCTTCGGTAGTAGCGTAGGAAATTCCGCGGTGGAACGGACTTGAGAGTTGCGACTCTTCGTTTGGGATGGCTCGCCATCGGCTATCGACAGCATGATTTGTTGAGGATGCACAAGATTGGAAGAGGAGTCCAATGGAGAGCAAGTAGCATATAGGTTTAATCATGGCAATTGATTTTGAGTAATTTGACTCAATCTTCGTGCCGAACCATCGAAGTAATTTCTTCGTTAAGCCTTTAAAAAATGTACTTTTGCGCACTTAGATACGCTGAAGGATTACGATGAAGAATATTCGCAACTTTTGCATCATTGCACACATCGACCACGGTAAAAGCACCCTGGCCGACCGAATGCTCGATTTGACTCAAACCGTGACTGAACGAGAAAAGCAAAACCAGCTTCTCGACAACATGGATTTGGAGCGCGAGCGTGGTATCACCATTAAGAGCCACGCCATTCAAATGGAGCACAAATACAACAACGAGACCTACAAGTTCAACTTGATTGATACTCCAGGTCACGTTGACTTCAGCTATGAAGTTTCTCGCTCCATCGCCGCATGCGAAGGAGCACTTCTCATCGTAGATGCTACTCAAGGCATCCAAGCACAGACGATTTCTAACCTGTACTTGGCACTTGAGCACGATTTGGAGATTATTCCAATCTTGAATAAAATCGACCTTCCAAGTTCGAACCCTGAAGAAGTAGGTGATCAGATCATCGACCTCATCGGCTGTACTCGCGAAGACATCCTACTTGCCTCAGCCAAAACGGGTGAAGGTGTAGGTGATATCCTCGATGCGATTGTAGATCGTATTCCAGCTCCAGAAGGTGACGTACACGCACCTTTACAAGCACTTATCTTCGACAGTGTATTCAACTCTTTCCGCGGCATTGAGGCGATTTTCCGTGTGAAGAACGGTACCATCAAGAAAGGTCAGCGTGTAAAGTTCATGAACACGGGCAAGGAATACGATGCCGATGAAATTGGAACCTTGAAACTCGTGAAAGATCCTAAGAAGGAGATTTCTGCAGGCGATGTAGGGTACATCATTTCAGGTATCAAAGAAGCCAAAGAAGTAAAGGTGGGTGATACCATCACCTCAAAAGAAAATCCTGCGACTACCGCTATTGCTGGTTTTGAAGAAGTGAAGCCGATGGTTTACGCAGGTATTTATCCTGTTGACACCGAGGAGTTCGAAGAACTTCGCGCTTCACTGGAGAAGCTTCAATTGAACGACGCTTCCCTTACATTTGAAGCAGAAACTTCTGCTGCATTGGGCTTCGGTTTCCGATGTGGATTCTTGGGAATGCTTCACATGGAGATCATCCAAGAACGTCTAGAGCGCGAGTTCAACATGACCGTGATTACTACGGTTCCGAACGTATCGTACTATGCGTATACCAAGAAGAATCCAGATGAGCGACTCATTGTAAACAACCCGAGTGACTACCCGGATCCGGCTATCTTGAGTCACATCGAGGAACCTTATATCAAAGCTCAGATCATTACTAAATCTGATTACGTCGGTGCCGTAATGACCTTGTGTATTGAAAAGCGCGGAGAAATTGTGGGTCAGACGTACCTCACTGCAGATCGCGTTGAACTCACATTCGATATGCCTTTGGCGGAAATCGTTTTCGACTTCTACGACCGATTGAAAACTATTTCAAAGGGATACGCTTCATTCGACTATCACCCTGTTGGTTACCGTCAGTCGGATTTGGTAAAAGTGGACATCCTTCTAAACTCAGAGCCTGTTGATGCCCTCAGCGCGCTCATCCACAAGAGCAAAGCTCAAGACATTGGTAGAAAGCTCTGTAACAAGCTAAAGGAGCTCATCCCGCGTCAGCAATTTATGATTGCCATCCAGGCAGCCATCGGCGCGAAGATCGTTGCCCGCGAAACCCTATCTGCCCTCCGAAAAGACGTTACCGCCAAGTGTTACGGTGGCGACATCTCTCGTAAGCGCAAACTCCTCGAAAAGCAAAAAGCTGGTAAGAAGCGCATGCGTCAACTCGGCAACGTGGAAATCCCACAGCAGGCGTTCTTGGCGGTGTTGAAGTTGAATGAGTAAGGTTGGGAGGTGCTCGGGTGCTCAGGTGCTCAGGTTGGAACGCTCTCAAGTAAATGAGCAAGTTGACCGGGCCGTGTGAGTTCTTGTTGAGCTAACTATCGTGTGTTCAGCTTTGACCTTAAGTATACGATGAAGGCCAATGTTCTCGCCTTTGTAATTCGCACTTGTTCTCGTATGGTCATTACTTCAGATTCTGAGAGAAGTTGTAAGTCTTGCAATATGTAAGTCATACTATCGACTTCATTAGCGCTTGATACCGAAATATTGAGAAACCTGATCTTTTCCTTTAGACTCAATCGATCAAATCCTTCGGCAATATTGTTCATTACGGAAACCGCGGCCCTTTCAAATTGATTAATCAAATTAAACTGTTTGAATTCAGCTAACCTGTTCGAATAAGAATAGACCAATTGAACTAGTAGTCTTGACTCTTTCCAGCAATTCAACTCCGTATAATTCTTTACGGTCGCCATGGTTTTCACTTTTCAATCAAGTTAAGCGAACCAAATTCTACACCTCCCAATCTCGATCAACAATCTTCAAAACCTTAGCACCTGAGCACATACCAACCTTAGCACGTAAGCACCACCAACCCGAGCACCTACAACCTTCCAACCTCAACACCTTTTCGTATCTTCACGCCCCACAATTCTATTACCATGAGTGAGAAGTTCAACGAACTGAGAAAGATTCAAGCAGAGTCAAAACTTGGCGGAGGTGAAAAGCGAATTGCCGCCCAACACGAGAAAGGCAAGCTAACCGCCAGAGAGCGAATTGAATTGCTACTTGATAAAGGCTCTTTTGAAGAAATTGGCGCCCTTGTAACTCACCGTTCCAACTTGTTTGGATTGGACAAAATGAAGTTCTACGGCGATGGAGTTGTAACAGGATACGGAACCGTAAATGGCCGATTGATCTATGTGTTTGCTCAGGATTTCACCGTTCTTGGTGGATCACTTGCAGAAGCGCACGCTGAAAAGATTTGTCGCATTATGGACCTCGCTATGGACAATGGTGCTCCTGTGATTGGTTTGAATGATTCAGGTGGCGCGCGTATCCAAGAGGGCGTTGTTTCTCTTGGTGGCTATGCCGACATCTTCTACAGAAATACACAAGCTTCAGGTGTGGTTCCACAAATCAGTGCGATTATGGGACCTTGCGCGGGTGGAGCGGTTTACTCGCCTGCCCTCACAGACTTCATCATGATGGTCGAGAATACGAGCTACATGTTCGTAACGGGACCAAACGTTGTTAAGACCGTTACTCACGAGGAAGTGACAAGTGAGGAACTCGGTGGAGCTAGCGCTCATGCTTCTAAATCAGGAGTTACGCACTTCACATACCAGAATGAAGTAGCCTGTATCGAAGGCATCAAAACTCTTCTTTCTTACGTTCCTCAAAACTGCGAAGAGGACGCTCCTGCCCTTCCTTATGAAGGTGGAGATGAGTCGCGTCCGAAGTTGAACGACATCGTTCCAGACAACAGCAACCAACCGTACGATATGCGTGAGGTGATTTCTGAGGTTGTTGATGAGGGAACCTTCAACGAAGTTCACAGAGATTTCGCCGAAAACATTGTAGTTGGATTTGCTCGCCTCGGCGGTAAGTCTATCGGTGTTGTTGCGAATCAGCCTGCTTTCTTGGCCGGTGTACTCGATATCAAATCGTCTCAAAAAGGTGCACGCTTTGTGCGCTTCTGCGATAGCTTCAACATTCCACTTTTGGTATTCGAAGACGTTCCAGGATTCCTTCCAGGAACCGATCAAGAATGGAATGCGATTATCACGAACGGTGCGAAACTTCTCTATGCATTCAGCGAAGCAACCGTTCCACGCATCACTGTAATTACCCGTAAGGCTTACGGTGGAGCATATGACGTAATGAACTCCAAGCACATTGGAGCCGACATGAACTTTGCTTGGCCAAGCGCTGAGATTGCCGTGATGGGTGCCAAAGGCGCGGCGGAAATCATCTTTAGAAAAGAGATCGCCAACGCTGAGGATCCTGAAGCAAAGCTAGCTGAGAAGGAGAAGGAGTACGCGGATAATTTCGCCAACCCTTATCGCGCTGCTGCACGCGGTTATGTGGATGAAGTGATCATCCCAGAGCAAACGCGTGAAAAACTCATCAAGGCATTTAAGATGCTCGAGAACAAAGCAGTAAAGCTCCCTAAGAAGAAGCACGGCAACATTCCATTGTAATTCAAAGTTGCGGTTAAAGCAGAAAGTTGCTTACTTGGTTGTTTAACCAATCGGCAACCCTATGCCCAACGCTGCTCTAGAAGCACTCGATGCAGTAGACCTAAACCTCAGCACCGGGAGCTTAACGGCTGTCAATTTCACCCTTGGTTTCGTCATGTTTGGCGTCGCCATAGGTATCGACACCGAGGATTTCAAAGCCATCGTGAAACGTCCTAAATCCGTTTGGGTTGGACTTACCGGACAGTGGCTTGTCCTGCCTGCGCTTACGTTATTGATGATCCTGGCGCTCGACCAATACATTACCGCCGGTGTGGCCATGGGGTTGATACTCGTAGCCAGTTGCCCAGGTGGAAACATCTCCAACTTTATGGTGCATTTGGCGAAAGGGAATTCCGCCCTGAGCGTGGGCTTAACCGCCTTCAGCACCTTGGGATCGATCTTCCTCACCCCGCTCACTTTTTGGGGATGGGGAAGTTTGTATACCCACTTCACGAGCAATGCCGACAATCCGCTGTTGCAACAATTGTCCATGGACCCGATTGAGGTCGGAAAATCTGTATTCCTCCTACTTGGTCTTCCACTACTTCTGGGAATGGCCTTGAGGAAATACCAACCCAAGCTTGTCGCCAAGCTGCATGCCCCCATGCGCTGGTTGAGTATACTCGCCTTTCTGACCATTCTCGGAGTGGCTTTTAGTAAGAATATTGATTTGTTCTTGCAGTTCATCGGAGCCATCTTCTTTATTGTATTGGCGCACAATTCAATGGTGCTCTTGGCTGGCTATAATTGGGGAAGACTGTGGGGCGTTCCTCAACGCGATCGACGTTCTATCTCCATCGAAATGGGCATTCAGAACACAGGATTGGGATTGGTTCTACTGTTGAATCCGAGCATCTTTCCTTCGGAACTTACGATTGGGGGAATGGCAGCAATCACTGCTTGGTGGGGTATTTGGCACATCCCATCAGGATTGACAGTAGCGACCTATTGGAGAAATAGAAAGCTGAAGGTTGAATAACCCCGGTTTCGCATATCGACTCTTGTTCCACTATGCTCGTTGGGCGTATACAAAGTGCTATTGTCGGCTTTTTGAAGTTCGCGGAGTAGAGAATGTTCCTGAGACTGGCGCGACCATCCTAGTAACCAACCATCAAAACAATCTTCCCGACGCACTTTCTATTCTGTTCGCCACAAGGCGTAAACCCGTGTTTGTGGCCCGTGCGGATTTCTTCAACACCCCTACTTCGAATCGACTATTGCGCTTCTTACGCATCCTACCCATGTATCGCGGTGATCACGGCCGTGAGTCATTGAAAAAAGACTTGCCCGCTACCATGCAAGAGCTTTCGGAGCACCTAAGTTCTGATGGGACGATAGCCGTGATGGCTGAAGGAAGCTCGGCGCCCAGACGTGACATTCGTCCACTGAAAAAGAGCTGGGCTCGGCTGGCCGTGGCGCATCAAGCCGCTCGAGAAGAAGTGCACGTTATTCCTGCCGTAATCGAGTACAGCGACTGGCAGAATTGGGGTCCTGATGTACGGGTAAATTTTGGTGAGGAGCTCGTACTCCCAGAAAGTGCCGATACATCCGACGCACAAAAAGTAAAGCAGCTCACCGACCTTGCTCACGAAAAGCTATCTGAGATGGTCCATGACGACAACGAAATTGCAATTTGGAATTGTCAGAACACTAAGAAGCTTGTGGGTCGCATGGCGCTCTGGAAGATTCTCAGCTTTGTAGCGCTTCCCATCGGGTATGTCTTACTCGGTCCAATTCTACTCTTAGCGCGTTATCGTGTACGATCGCACTCCAGAACCGATTTTAAGAGTACACTTCAAATTGGCTTCATCATTTTGGGTACACCCTTCTGGCTAGTGCTCACGTTACCTTTGGCATTCCTCATCCAACCGTGGCTACCTGTCGTTCTTCTCTTCGCCTACCCTTTATTCCTCTGGGTTTTCGCGCGTTGCATCATCGCATGGCGCACACCCTAAAAAAACCCCAGCACAAACTTTTTTGGAATTGACGGTTTGTTATATATTTGCCGTCCCAATCGAGGATGCCCGATCGTCTAATTGGCAGGACAGCTGATTTTGGTTCAGTCAGTCTAGGTTCGAGTCCTAGTCGGGCAACAAGTTTTAGAACGGCCGTTACACAAAGTGTAGCGGCCGTTTTGCTTTTAGGACTGTGAGCCAAGCTTGCTTGAACGAAACGGTTGTAAATGCAAAACGAACTATGAAGCGCAGCGGAATAGTGACGTTCTAAAACTTGGGTACAAAGCCCCCCTTAGAAGGACGGACCGACGTTAGGAGGTCAATCCTAGTCGGGCAACAAGAAAGAGCAGCCACACTTGCGTGTGGCTGTTTTTGTTTATAGCCATCGAGCCAAGCGTGCTATCGGAATCACGGTCAATTACTTCCTTGTAGGTTGGTGCAGATATATTAAATTTGCATCGATGGCACTTTAGACTCCATATCATTTAGTCTCTTCCGAGACACTTGGCAGATTGTTGAAAGACTTCAATAATTAGCCTCCCTTGTATTTCCATTTACATCAAATGACCCTTTGCTATTCCTAGTATTGGGCTAAATCTATACAATCATGATATCAGAGATTCTGAAGTCATCAAGTCAACCTGCACTTTATGAAGCGGGCAACGCATTCATGTGGACTGACCCACATATCGCAAAACAACTACTAGAAGTACACCTAAACCCTGAAATTGACCTGGCGAGCAGAAAGCCAGAGTCAATTCATGCAACCATCAATTGGATACTCGATGAACACGCACCAGATCGTAAGTTGAAAATTCTAGACTTAGGCTGTGGACCAGGTTTATATTCAGAAATACTTGCCAATGCTGGGCATTCTGTAACGGGGATGGACATCTCCTTAAATTCCATAGAATACGCAAAGCAAAGTAGTATTGAACAAGGGCTAGATATAGATTACCGTCACGGAAGCTATCTAGATCTTGACCTAGGCACTGAAGAGTATGATTTGGTGCTATTGATATACACCGATTTTGGGCCGTTGCTTCCAAAAGAGAGATTACTTCTAATTGAAAAAGTGGCGAAATCTCTGAATGATGGTGGAAAGTTCATCTTTGATGTTCTCAGAAAAAATGAGATTGCGTCTAAAGTGAGTCCAATAAATTGGGGCTGTGCTTCTTCTGGATTTTGGAGTAATGAGGCCCATCTAACTCTTTCCAGTAGTTTTCATTATCCTGAAGCTGATGTAATACTCTATCAACACATCATATGTGAGGAGAGCGGTGGTGTCAAAACCTATCGATTCTGGAATCACTTCTACGATGAAAACTCTATCCAAGACATTCTTAGCACGAGTTCATTTGGAGATGTCGAATTCGAAGATGACATCGTACTGGGAGACGATCCCTTTAGTGGGAAAAACGTCTTGTTCACCATCGCAACAAAAGCTAGTTCAAAAGGTCTCTAAATCAACTAAAAGCTAGAGCCATTAAACAAGCAGCCACACCTATGTGTGGCTGTTTTGTATACTCACCTCCCCTGCTTCACTCCAAACGCCTTCTCCAACTGCCCCTGGCTAGCGCCGTTGGCAATCAAAAGCAAGTAATCCCCATTGTCAATTCGGGTATCATCTGCCGGGTTCTTGTGAAGCTTCTGGCCTTTGGATAGACCAACGAGAATAGCGTTGTAGTCTTTCTTGATTTCCGTGAAAGCGCGACCGTAATCCCAGCCAGCAACCGGGCTGCTTTCCGTAACGCGGTACTGCTGCAAATCGAAGTTCTCATTGTCGTCCCCTGCCGTTGTAATGAGATCCTCAGTAAATAAAGCCACTTCGGGTTCAAAGAGGAAACTCGCGGCAAGCTTGGAACTGATTTCCTGCTCAGGGATGATATAGGTAGCACCAGCGTTCAAGAATGTGCTCTTCAAATCGGTATTGGTGAGGCGGACAACAATCTGAGCGTTGGCGCAATGCTGGCGGATGTTGATCAAAGTAACCAAGGCTGCGCTGTCGTCGGAAACGTTGATGTAAATGGAAGAGGCTTCGTTCATCTTCGCGCGTTCCACCGATTCGGCACTCCATACTTTCTCACCATGAACGCCGAAGACGCGCTCGGGATAATCCTCATTTAAGCGCTCAATGGCTTCTTTCTTTTCAGATACAACCACCACCGATTGCCCGGCTTGAATCACCTGCTCCACAATCAATCGGCCGATGTCGTTCCACCCGATGATCACAATGTGATTGGTTTCATTGGTTCCGAAGAAACCCAAGCGTTTGCGTTCCATATAACGATTGATTTGCGATGCGATGTTTCCGATGAGTACACTGAGCAGACCTAAACTCATAAAGATGAGTATGAGGCCCAAAATCTTCCCGGTAACAGTAACCGGGAAGCTATCCCCATAACCAACAGTTGTCAGCGTAACAATAGAATACCAGAAGGCATCCCACATGTTTTTAATGCTGCTATTAGGGTCCTGAGATTCTACAGCTTGAATGAGATAGAGCAACAGGAAAAACAGCGCGGTCAACACGCCCCATATCCAATATTTGCGCTTCCCAAAATTCATTCGCTAGCTGTAGTTAGTGTGAATTCAGCACGACTAAGTTCCTTCTCGAAGGTCTCGTTCTTCTCAAAGTTACAACTGCTCAATTCAATGTACGTCTTCCCTTCTTCTGGGAAGGTGTGAACGGCTAAATGACTTTCACTCAACAGCCAAATAGCCGTGTAACCTTGCGGTTCAAAATGATGATCGGTGAATTGGAGCACATGAAAGCCAGCTTCATCAAGCAACACATCCATAGCCCGTGCAATGCGAAATGGCTCACACTCCTCAATCCAGGCGGTATAGTTATAAATCGCTGCTTTCATATCAATATAAATCCCACGTTCCGTTCAAATAATAGCGGTACAAAACCGGGTCGTGTATGTGGTTTGGTTTCAATTCCTCGCCAAAGGTTTGGAAGTACTGTTTACCAAATGAAGTAATCTGACGAATGGCCGAACCATTCAACCAGCGCAACTCCAGTTCATCGTAATCAAACTGCTCCATTCTATCAATCATCTGGTCGGAACCGATTGAATCTGTGGCTCCAATCACCCAACCCCATTCGCCCATGGTGACGATGTTGTTGTGCATGGAAAGTGTGCTGTAACCGGCCTTCTTCAATGTGGTGTCAATACAAGCGAAGCTCTTTGGAGCAAAGTAAGGACTACCTGCTTGTGTGACTAGCAATCCACCCGGACGAAGGTGACGTTTGCACATCTCGTAGAACTCGTAGCTATACAATCTGCTCAACTCCACATTCCGCGGGTCGGGTAAGTCGATTATCAACACATCGAACATCGCCCTTGTGGTATCCATAAAATGGAAGGCATCATCCGAGTAAGTACTCACTTTGGAGTCGTAGAAGGACGAGTCGTTGGTTCGAAGCAGAACATCATTCGTCCTGCCCAAACGGACCATCTCCGGATCCAAGTCTATCAAGCTTATTTGACGAACATCTTCGTGCTTTAAAATCTCACGAACGGCGCACCCATCACCTCCACCGAGTACGCCAACATGCATTGGATTCGGATGCAAGCTCATCGCGGGGTGGACGAGCACTTCGTGATAGAGCGGCTCATCGTATGTGGAAAATTGGAGATTCTTATTAAGGTACAACCAGTAATCGTTCTTCCATTGTGTCATCACAATCTTTTGATAGCGCGTTTGCAAATCCAGAACGATTTTATCTCGATAGTTGCGCTGCTCTCCGAAGAGAATCACGTCATCGGCGAACCAAAAAGTGGAACTCACCCCAATGAGCAATACTCCAGCTAGCGCGTTCCACCTCAACTTGCTCCACTTGCCAAAGGCCGGGAACACGTTCAACAAGGCCACACCTACCATCAAATTGATAATCCCTAAGACGATGGGAGTATAGCTCAATCCGAGGTAAGGAAGCCCTACGAAGACAAAGAACACACCACCGAGCAAACTGCCGTAGTAGTCCTTTTCTAGAATATTGGAAACATTGACTTGCAGCACTTCATACCGATTGTTCAGTCGGATCGCCAAGGGCAATTCCATACCAATCATCAAACCCGTTAATGCTGAAATTCCATAAATCAGAATTCCGGTATAGTCGCTGTACGCCGCAAAGGCATAGGTCAGCAATGCGGAGGTCGATACAATGATGGACAGCATAAACTCTGTACCCATCAACCAGCCAAAGACGTTCTTCTCAATGCTACGCGTAGATCTTGCACCCACACCCATGAAGAAGAGCATAAGCGAAATCACCACTGCCCATTGGACGATACTATCGCCGAGGAAGTAACTCGCCAAAGTGGCCAGCACATACTCCGCAACAATGCCCGAGAAACCGGTAGCAAAAAGCGCCGCCTTTAAGAGTGTCGACCTCGTTTTCATCTGTGCTTTTTAGATGCTCAGAATGATGAGCAACGCACCTCCGAAGTAGGCAAACCCTTCAATCAATCCAACGCCTAGGTTAGGTTTATCTTGATTGACGAGCTCATCGGTAATATTCCTGCCTGGCAGTAGAATCTTGTCTACAATCATGCGGATGATTGGAAGAAGGACCAATCCAATGGCTACTTCAATTCCGAGCCACATGAAGTGATCTTCCCAAGAATAAAAGTCGCCACTTACACCGTTGAAGATGAGCAGACCTACGCCGATGATCATACCTGCATAAGCTAAACTCACGGCTACATTGTCCTTCTCTACTTCATCGTGAAGATTGTACGGGGTAACTAAATCGTAAACCCATGTAAAAATCACCATGAGCAGTTGACCAGCCAACCAGAACACACCAGCGGTGATCATTCCGGAATACAAGAAGCCTAGGGTTACATCAGGAAAGAAGTCTTTTCCAGCGCCAGTCATAGCACCAAAAATGATCAACGCGGATGCTATGTAATTCGCTCCTACAATCACACCGGTGCCGGCATTGTGATCTTTATGAATCTCTTTGCGAACCGAAAATCTTCTCAAAATAAACTTGTCGTTGATACCCGCAGATAGCGTGAGAAGGATGATGGAGAACAACCCATACACCATGAGGAACATGAGGTCCAATCCGAAACCGTGCGTAGGACCAACAATTGCGCTACCTACAGAGATAAGTACCGCAACAAAATAGCCCACCACCGAAATGGAAAAGGCGAAATTATCTTCTTCGAGAAGCTCGTGCTTGAAATCAAGTCCTTTTTTGAAGAACATGAAAAAGTGGCGAGCTATAAAAATGAGGGCAAAGGCAGCGAGAATATAAACTGCGGTTTGCCAAGTGTTTGTCAACCAAATAGAATCTCCCATACTGCTTCTTATTTACCAAATCCACCACTTCTTGAACGCGACGAAGAGCCAGAGTACCTACTCGAAGAGCGTGTAACTCTTGAGCGCACATTGCTCTTAAACGACTCAGAGCGATTGCCCCAAGTGGATCGCTTCCCTGGACCCTGGGTTGTGTATCTCCCGGTTCCAAAAGTGCCCGTCGGACCATAATAGTCCCTTCGGTTTCGTCGATAGCCCTCGTCGTAGTTTCTCCAACTGGTGCGAGTTGGACCGTAATAGCTGGTCATAAAGAAATGACGCATGAACATGTATTGTCCGTAGAAATGCCAGAAGGAGTGGCCGTGTGAATCGGTTCTCCATTCTCCATATCGATCATTCCCTACATATCCTGAGTAACCCGGAGGAGCAACAGAATTCGTTACAATTCCATTGGTGCTTCTTGAGATTTCCATTCCAAGCGCATTTTCATACTTCTTGAAAAACGGTGGAGAGACTCTCATCCAGTCTGCTGTCTCTATTGAATCGAAACGAACCTCACCGTCATCGCCAATACCACGATCGATGAGCATTTTGTACTTGTGCCAGTACTTGTCGTCGTGATAATCCATGTCTGTGAGCAGAATGGTGTATTCACTTTCGTCTTGATGTTGTTTTTGGAAGACTTCTAAGCCTTCTTCGCTTACGGCACTCGAATTGAGATTGATTACGTAAACGATGACTCCTACGAATCCCACAAAGAGCAGGACAGAGAAGAATTTCTCGCCTTGGAACATAGTTAGGAAGGGTTTATTCTTGAGATTTCATAGGACTGTATTTCATGACCTATGCTCGCTTCAAATTCGCGTCCTCCGTATTGTTCAATGCAGAGGTAGCGCGATGAATCTTTGGCCGAAACATAATCGTAATTGATCATTTCCGTCCATTCTTTGGGTTCTACTCCACTACCGAAATATCCAGGAGCTTCCTCATCGAGTTCGAAGAGTTCTCCATCTACAATCAGCTGATTGGGTAATGTCCCTCTAGACGCATACTCATCCATCGGATTGATGTTGAGCATGCGAATAGAAATAGGTTTCATGAGACAAATGTCCAGTCCGTCATCTTCTTCCACTCCGAGGAAGAACGTATCCTTCCCATCGGTAATCTTGTGGTCCCACGAGAAACACTCTCCACCCCAATCGTAGGTGTTGGTTTCTTTCACCTCCCAATCGCGGAGGTCGTAGTCGAAAATAAAGCCAGGCTTTAGGTCTCTGACGGAGAGATCCGTTGGATCGTACTCCAGTTTTTTCTTCTTGAAGAAGCCGAATACCATGGCTTACTTGTTCAGCTTGGCCTTCAATTCTGCCAAGGCATCGCTGCCAGCAGATGAAGATGAATCCAAAGCCTCGTCGATTTCTTCATCGATGCTACGGCTCTGAAGAGCCATTTCGCCGTAAGCGTCGGCCAAAGCCTCGTCTTCAGCTACTTTGTCCTTCATGCGCTCGAGCATAGAAACCGTACTGTTGCTATCAATGTTGGTCATCGACTTGTTCAGCTTTTTAGTAGCAGAGCTCACCTTTGCGCGAGCTTTCAAGATTTTGAGCTCGTTCTCGTACTTGGCAATGTTCGACTTGATTTTCTCAACGTTCGTATTGAGAGAGTCGATTTGTGTTTGCAGCTTCGTGTAATTCTCTTGATTCACTGTGGCTGCGCGAGAAACTTCTTCCTTGCGGTTGAGCGCTTCTGTTGCTAGGCGATCGGCCTCAGCACTATCCATCTTGCCTTCTTTGGCAGACTGAAGTAGTTGAATGGCTTTCGCTTCGTACGAACGCGCTTTGTTGTTGTTTTCCTCCATGTCGCGCTTGCTGCGGATGGCGATGGCCTTCACTTCAGCAAGAGCTTTGAGGCTATTGTCGAGGTCCTTTTTCAAATCACGGATACCTTGTTCGGTGAGTTTGATAGGATCCTCAAGTTTGTCGACTAAGGCGTTGGCCTCAGACTGACCGATTTTGAAAATTCTTTGAAACAGACTCATATTTTAAATTTTTGAAATTTCGATTAGACGACTTGCGTACTCGGCGAGCAAAAGCTCGAACGAATCCAATGTTCCCTCCAACTCGTTCAAGTCGAGGTTCTCCAATTGAAGTGTGTCGCGATAGATCAATAGGTTGGTTTCTGTAAGTGCAAATGCTCCGTGAACGATGTCGCGGTTCTTTGCAAGAAGCTCTGTGAGCAACTCAACCGATGGATTGTTGATCTGGAAAAGAGGACACTCAATAATCAAAATTGGGTCTTCGCAATCGCAGATAAGGCGACTGATTCCAGCGTTTTCGTTTTCTATGATAACAATGCCTTCCGATTCAATCTCGTCGACAATTGTATACTCCAATTCTAGGAGGAAGGATTTCACCTTTTCAAATGATGACATAGTCGTATGTTATAGTTCGATGAATATCAGTTTGACTGTAGAGAACAACCCAAAAATAGGGGAAACACAACAGTCTGACACGATAGAACCAGGGAAAAGGGAATGAACGTCTCAAATCGAGGAGTGAATGACGAATGAGCCGTATGAATTTCAACTTCAGACAAATAAAAAACCCCATTGCTGGAGGACAATGGGGCTTTTCCGTTGAAAAAAATGGTCGTTGATAGTGTTGAATATCACAACTACTCTCTGTAATTCCTAAACCTGATGAGTAGACGACAAGACCTGTCGATTCAACGCGACTCTTTTAGTGGGAGACGACCACTTTCAACGACGTCACACTAGTACCTGTCTGAAAACTAATCACATAAATACCGTCTTGGAGTTCACTCGTCGAGATGCGGTGACTCTCTTGAAGCTTTCCTTCCTGGTGCACTCTACCATTCAAGCCTACAATTACGTATGGAGTTCCAACCTCCATTTCTGGAGTCTCTATCCATTCGTTAGCTGGGTTGGGATAGGCATGAACCGTTTGTTGATTCTCGAAGATTCCAATGCTCACACCTTTACGATACACATCTTTAAAATTTGCCACGGCGAATAGATATCCCTCGGCTTCAAACCAATTCTCAATAGCCGCAGTTCCGTGCGGATCTACGTGAAGGCCGGCTGTATCTGGGGCAAACGTATTTCCGCCATCGTTACTATACCAAACATTGAAAACCGAATTGGTAGCATCGTTGGTTGAGCAGAGGTAAATCTCATCTCCTGAAACATGCATGGTTAGAATATCGGCCGGTTGATTGAGCCAACTCGTATCAATGAGCGTGGATATTTGAGTCATTTGATTCCAAGTTGCACCGTTGTCCGTACTCTTCATCAATTTCCCTGGGTTTCCCCATCCTCCACCTCCAATGAGATAGATTGTACTTCCCTCTTTCGCCATGGCTCGTGGAGCGAAACTTGGAATATTATGAGGGGTTTGAGTCCATGTTTTTCCATCATCAACGGAGTACCAAACATTGAAGATGTTGTAAGTCCACACCGTGTCATTCTTGACGTACCAGGTGGTTGCGCCTTGATTATCAAAGAGGGGAATTCGATGCCAAGTTGTGGAATCAATGTGTTTACGATAGTATGGTTGAAGCGGCGTTCCCATTTGAGCCAGCATGTAATCTCCTACAAATTCCACATTGATAAAATTCGCAGGATACCCCGCCGTAATTGCGCTTTCAGGCATTCCCGCTGTGTCGAGGGTCCAAGTCAGACCGTCGTCGTCAGAGTGATAATACATCCCCGCCACGAGTCCGTTGATATGGCAAAATGCATGCAGTCTGCCGCGGTAAGATTTCATCTCCACTACATAGTGATTGATACCAACCGCTTGAAGGCTGTCCCATGAATCGCCTAAATCATTGGAGACCATCATTCCATTCAGGAAGGTATTCGCGTAGAGCTTGCCATTGTGATACACAACTCCCTCAATGGATTCTATAGATTGATTTTGAATCGAGTCGGTGATTCCAAGAGGAGTCCATTGTGCGGTGAGCGCACTAGCTATCAAGCTGGCTATGAATAGTAAGGCGTATCTCTTTTTCATAATCGGTAGGAATTGTTCCTGCAATATTGAATAAGAGCGGTCGCGAGTAAATACGTCAGATGCCGTATTTCTGAAATTGGGATTTAGAAAAGACCTCGTTTTCGAGCTAGATCAATCGCCTCAATCTTCGAGTGGACCTGAAGCTTCTTGTAGATGTTTTCTACGTGCTTTCGAACAGTAGAAGGAGCAATTGTGAGGGTTTCGGCCACTTGAGTATACACGTGTCCACGACTTAACTCCATGAGTATTTCGAGTTCACGCTCTGAAAGTGGATTGGCTTGTTCGCGCTCTGGCTCGGAACCAGAGCGAAGTAAGTTCAAAGCCTTACGAGCCACATTTGGACTCATTGGCGCACCGCCACTCAACACTTCGTTTACCGCAGATATGAACATGCTTGGATCAGCATCTTTTAGAAGATAACCATCCGCTCCCGCCTTGATGGCGTGGAAAATGTGTTCATTGTCATCGAGCACTGTCATGATGAGCACCTTTACATTTGGAAGCTCAGACTTAATCGCTAGAGTAGCATCAATGCCATCCATGTGGGGCATTTGAATGTCCATCAGCACTAAGTCGGGTTTAACCTCTTTGACGAGCCCAACACCGTCCACACCATCTTCTGCAACACCCACGCATTGCAAATCGGAGAAGAATGAAATCTTCTCTTCAAGTGCCGCGCGCATGTCGGCCCGGTCTTCAACAATGACTAAGCGGATGTTCGAAGTTGTGTTCATGCAGAAGTCAAGTGGATTTGAGTTCCCTTTCCAATGCTTGATTCAATAGTACAAATCATGTCGGCATTTGCCGCCCTTTCCTTTAGATTTTCTAACCCGCTGCCCTTAGCAACCTTGGACGCATCAAACCCTCGCCCATTGTCAGATACGGTCCATTTCCATGAATCATCGGCTCTTTCAGCAACAATAACAACCTGATTGGCAGCGGAATGCTTGCGAATATTGCTCAACGATTCCTGTAGGATTCGATAGACGGCCATGGCTTTCTTCGCTGGAAGAAGTTCGAACTCATCCCCTTTCGTCTCAAAGTCGACCCGAATACCTTCGAATGCCTCTCGATATTGATTTACGGAGTTCTCCGTTCGCAGCATTATTTCACCCACAGTCATTTCATCACGGTTCATCGCCCAAACAGTATCGCGCAAATCGCTTACGGTTTTCTGAGCATACCCCGAAACCTCTTCTAGTCGATCTAGCGTTTGTTCTGTAGGCCTACTTTGATTCCGCAAGGCCCAAGTCAAATTCTTGAGTGTACTCGAGAGGAAAGTGAGTTGCGATCCAATGGAATCGTGTAGATCTCGAGATATCCCTTTTCGTTGCTCATCCATTTCCGCCTCGTGAGAAGTGGCGCTCAACTGCTCCTTCAGTGCGTGCTCTTCCGCCAAGCGACGCTGACGCGCGCGAAGTCGTCTGACTAAGAAAAGGGCCAAAATCAGAATGAGTACTGCCACCCCGCTGATTATGACAATCGTTGCATTTTGTTCTCTGAGCTTCGCTGCGGCAATTGCGGAATCTCTGCGCTCTTCCGCCAATTCAGCGTCCTTCATCGCCACATCAAATCGCTCTTGCAAATTGATGATTTCCTGTTCCTTTTCCTCATCCCGCCAATTTTGATATTCAGCGGTATATTGACCTGAGTGATAATAAGCCTTCTGCCATTGTTCTTGACCTGCATACAGCTCGCTCAGGCGATAGTGTATTCCCCACAGTGTTTTCAAATCCCCAAGCTCCTCAGCATAGTAGAGTCCATCTAATAATATAGCTTCGGCTTCCTCTTCTCGACCTTGCTTTAAGTACATGTTACCCAAGGCCGACATATGCTGCGCCATAATTGAAGTGAACTCATTCTGCTCATCCAACTCCAAGGCCTTTTCGAAATAGAAAATGCCCGAATCAAGCGACCCTGCCTTTTCGGCAATCACCCCCAAGTTTGCATAGCTCATGGATATGCCGCGTGGATCGTTGAGTTCTCGTTTCAAGTTTAATGTGAGGTACATATATTTCCGCGCACTGTCGAGAACATCGCCTTGCTCGTACGCTCGACCGATATTCATCAATGCGGCACTTTCACCATACATATCGTCTATGTTTTGATAGGCCTTAAATGCGCGCATGAAGTACTCTAGCGCTTCTTCCAATCGATCTTGCTCCGTATATATGAGTCCGATATTATTGAGCGTATTGGCCACACCTTTGGGCGCATCGATCTCTTCAAACAATGTGAGGCTTTCTTGAAAATTGATGACTGCATTTCGATAGTCTCCCTGCTGCCATTGAATCAATCCAATATTGTTTACAGCACTGGCATAAAGTCGTGTATCGTTCAAGGAGTCTGCCTTTGCTCGTGCAATCCCATAAGCTCCCAATGCTTCAAGTCGCATCCCCTTGACGTCGTACACAATTCCCAAGAAGTTGTAGGAACGTGCAATCAAGCTTTCATTACGCAAAGTTTGGGCTGAACTCTGAGCAAGTTCAACCAACTCCATGGCATCATCTGGAGTGGAATAAACGATTCGAAGCGAGTAGTTGAGTGTGTCCCAAATCGCAGTGGAATCTAGTGTTTGGGCCCGGACAGAGCTGAAGAGAGCAATTGAGAAAAGGAGAAAAATAGACTTCTTGAGTGGGGTCATTTTTTCGGCGATAGGTTAGGTTGTAGGAATATACGTACCTAAGTTAGGATTTATCCTGAATGGTTTCAATCTAAACCAATCGTGTAACTTGTGGTTATCTGTCCTAAACCAAGATGTCATGAGAACACGTCTACTCCTACTGCTCACTTTGATCAGCGCGTTCAGCTTTGGTCAAACCAACTTCAAAGTTCAAGTTCCGAATGGGATGAATCTCCTGATGGGCAACTACAATCCAGCCGATTATACACAGAACTCCCCCATAACGGCACCTTCGGCCATTCTAACAGGAATTCAGAATGGTGTCCAGGCTGACAGTTTGTTTCAGATTCTGCTCAAACTTGAGTCGTTTGAAAATCGAAACACCGGATCAGATACGCTTTCGGCTACAACGGGAATCGGCGCTGCGAGAAACTGGATTGAATCCAAATTTCAAGATTACAGCGCGAGGAATGAAAACCGTCTTCAAACCGGATTCTTCCAATTCGACATCAACGTGTGCAACATGACACGTCACAAAAACGTGATGGCAATTCTTCCGGGCACAGACACATCCAATAAATCGTTCATCATTATTGAAGGTCACTTCGACTCTAGGTGTGAAACGGCTTGTGATGTACTGTGTGATGCTCCAGGCATGGAAGACAATGCATCAGGCACAGCTTTAGTTATGGAACTCGCCAGAGTAATGAGTCAGTACAGCTTTCCTCAAACGATAGTGTTCATGCCAACAACCGGTGAGGAACAAGGACTTTACGGCGCCCTGTCCTTTGCCATCTTTGCACAGCAAAACAATCTTCAAATTGAGGCCGTATTAAACAATGACGTGATTGGAGGTATCATTTGTGGAAATACAGCATCGCCTCCTGGTTGTCCGTTCCCAGATCATATCGACTCTACCCAAACCCGTCTCTACTCACATGGAGGATTCAACAGTGTGAGTAAGATGTTAGCTCGTTTCATCAAGATGGAGTACGAGGATGAAGTGTTGCCAAACGCAGCAGTTCCAATGAACCTGTCCATCATGAGTGCAGAGGACAGAACAGGACGAGGTGGAGACCATATTCCATTTCGATTCCGCGGATACCCAGCAATGCGTTTCACCTCAGCGAATGAGCATGGCGATGCCGGGGTAACCGACCCGAACTATCACGACAGACAGCACACAACCGCAGACATTCTAGGGGTCGATACCGATGGAGATAACCAGATTGACAGTTTCTATGTTGATTTCAACTACTTGTCTCGCAATGCCGTGATCAATGGCACTGCAGCCGCGGTCTTAGCCCTTGGACCGGAGCAACCGAGCTTCACCGCTGCCCCTGTACCGAATGGTATTCAAGTGCAAGTTACAGACCCAAATAATTACGGCACTTACCGTCTTGTCGTAAGAACCAACAGTCCGGATTACGACACGCTTATAATATTCCAAGGAACGCAAGCCACTATTGACCCAGGGGTTGGTGGTGCCATGTTTGTTTCTCTAGCCGCAGTGGACGGCAATCAACTTGAGAGCTTACCGAATGAGGAGATTTCTCTTTTGTCCGTGGGTATAGAGGAGGAAAGTGATGGCCCGAGTATGCCGACACTTTTACAAAATCGACCTAATCCATTCGACGATGCCACCATCATTGGATTCAATGCACCGGAAAGATATACTGGCAAGGGAGCCATCATTCGAATCACCGATGTCAATGGGAAAGTACTGAGTGAAATACCAAAAGCAGTTGAGAGTGGGATCAATGAGATTCTATACCAACATGGCTTTGGCGTGGAGGGTGTATTCTTCTACACACTCATTATCAACGAAGAGGTAATTGATACCAAGAAGATGGTGTTTGCTTATTGATTTTACCCATTTATCGTAGATTCTGAACCATTCGTCGAAATGTTCCATTCTACTTCAGTTATACACCCGATGTTTGTTCAGCAAATTGAGAGGTTGCAGAGTTAATCTGCCGTGCAATCATCACTGTTTGAGAGAGCATGACAACGCAATTGAGAGAGCGAGAGAGAGATTATTACGTTGTCAAGATGATTCACAAGTACAAGAAGGGCGCTCCCTGCGTCCTTCTTTACACTTTCAAAGCGCAGCCACTGCATTGAGTAAACGAGTAGAATGAAAGACCACACTATCAAAGTCCTCGTCGCTGAGAGCAACGATCTTTCCAGATTCATCATTGAAAAGATGTTGTCGAAACGCGGCATATCTGTGATTACCGTATCCAACTTTGATGCAGCGGTTTACGAACTCCAACGCCACGACTTTAAAATGGTGATGTTCGATACTCGCCTTGCTGAGGTTCAAGAAGCAAGTTTCATGGGTGAGATGAACGAGACACTTCACAACCTCAACACGCACACAGTAGCCCTCACCGACGGCACGCATACCACTTACACCTTCAACTGGGAAGAGAGCGGCTTTAGAGAAAAGCTCGAAAAGCCTGTACGTTTCGATCATCTAGATCAACTTCTGAACGCAACCATCTACAGCGAGTCAGTTCGCGAATTCGTCGTTGCCAAATAAGCCGGAAAACCGCATTCCATCTTCTTTCGTAGGTACATAGATGTCAGAATCTTATGACACCACTTTCCGTGTGTCTTTCAATTAAATTGAAGAGATTTGTTAAAGTCTAACCTTTGTCCACTCTTCCCCCGGAGCAGACTGAAATTCCTACGAATGCGAAACTTAGGTTACGTTGTTCTGCTTTTGTTATTCAGTTTTTCTAGCCTCGCGCAGGTTACGGAGAACTTCAATCACGATGACCAAAGCGTGTCAGAAGGAAACTGTTGGCAGTTCAATAACATTGTAATTGATAAAATACCTGGCTCACAGTCCATCAACACGGGGACTGATTTTGAACTGGGTCTGGTTGAATTTACCGGGGGTTCAAATACTGCGAGCCTGACAGGGCCGTACATGGACTTCAGCGCTGCAAATCAGATTTCCTTCAATCACAAGTTGAGAAATGCTTCGGGCTCCTATTCCAATATCACGGTCCAAATTATCGATCCATCTGGAACTGTGCGCCAAACCATTCTAGATCACGACTATCGCTCTGGAAACGCCAATGCAAACGGTAACCCAACGACTACAATCAACGAGAACATCAATATCACCTACACAGGATATGGTCAGGTGGTATTTTCTTGGAGTGCCACAGGAACAAATACCGACGCACTTATTGATGACATCTCAATCGATGGAACAGAAGTAGCCGACGAAAGCACAAGCTCCGCTGGAGTGTGTGAAGCCACTTTCACTTTTCAAGACACAGTATGTTCAGGCGATCAAGCAGTCTTGTACACGGCGGAATACAACATTTCTTCAGAGACCTACACTTGGGCATTCTCAGGAGGCTCAGCAGGAACCATCGATGATAATCTCACGTCCAATGACTCTATCGTTGAAGTGACCTTCGATACTATTTCAGGAGATTATTCTCTTGTTGCCACAGAAGCTGGAACGGGAAACCAAGTAGTTTGGGCTATACATGTCAATCCTTTGCCTTCAGTCAGTTACTCCATTGATTCTGTATGCTTAGAAGAAGCCTACACTATGGATTTGACGCTTACGGGCACCGGGCCTTGGACATTGGAATATCAGTACACCGGCAGCGGAACTCAAACTCAAGTGATATCAACGAGCTCTTACGGATTGAACTTGCCAGGCACGGCCGACACATTCAGTTTCATTTCGTTGACCGATGCCAATGGATGTTCGATCGACGCCTCCTTGATGCCTTCGGTGACGGTTCCCTACTTCCCAAAGCCAGACCCTTTGCCTGGCATCACTCCAATGAGTAACTAAAGAAGTGCTTCAAAAATCCGATATTGAAGCATGTCACATCACGAACACAAAGAAGAGCATTTCCAAGGGTCACAGGCCGTACGCGACATCGTTATCGGAATGGCAGACGGCCTAACTGTGCCCTTTGCACTCACGGCTGGACTCAGTGGTGCTCTAGATTCAAATACCATCATCATAACAGCTGGTCTGGCAGAAATCGTAGCGGGTAGCATAGCTATGGGACTCGGCGGATATCTAGCAGGCACCACGGAATACGAGCACTACCACGCCGAACGAAAACGCGAGTACTGGGAAGTTGACCACCTCCCTGAAAAAGAAAAAGAGGAAATCCGCGAAATCATGGAAGAATACGGGATTTCCTCTAAGCTTAGTCACCAAGTGGCAGAAGACCTCGCCAAGGACAAAGACAAATGGGTCGATTTCATGATGCGCTTCGAGCTTGAACTCGACGAACCCCATCTGCACCAAGCCAAGCGAAGTGCTGGAAACATTGCGGGTGCCTACATCGTAGGTGGACTGGTTCCCTTAGCTGCCTACTTCTTTACCGACACTCCCGCCGAAGGACTTAAATACTCTGTCGTGTTCACCATTCTAGCACTTTTTGCATTTGGATATGGCAAGAGTAAACTCACTGGCCAACCTGCATTCAAAGGAGCATTGAAAACCACCTTGGTCGGGGTAATCGCTTCCGCAAGTGCGTATGGTATTGCGTCATGGATTGGATGAGTCGATAAACACCTTTTCAAAACACTCTGAAGTACGCCAGATATAAACCCCGAATAAATCAGGGATTAAGGCAGTGGCCTGAGGTAGCAATTTCAATATCACCCTTCCCTCCTTGTCGTATAGGTACCAAGTTTCGTCGCTTGAATTGTGAACCTCACGATCTGACAATCTCGGTACATGGCAATTCAGTGCGTTCTCAGCTTCGGTCACATCCAACTTGTTCGTCCGCCATAAGCGAAAGCGGAGCGTATCTCCAGACATTACTTCAAACTTGTACGGCATAGCAGCTAGATTAACCCATTCACCTGTTTGGGTATTCTCCAGCCACCAAGCGTTCGGGTATTCCTCCAGAGTAATTTGTAGCGATCTTATTTCATCGCTCACTATGGCTAGGGTCACTCCACCCACTTTCGAAGGGTCAAGCGACTTGAGAGAGAGGCGCATGGGAAGGATATCTGTTGTTTCGAAAAAGGCGTGCACACCCTCACGGTTACGCTGCTTATGGTCATAGCGACCTTCGAATTGAAGATTGGTATTGGAGATGTCTGCTATCCTCAAATCACGATGTATCCCCGGGCCCTTGATGTTGAACACCGAAAGCGCAGCTGAAGATTTCCGAAGAACATCTCCACCTGGCATTGCGCGATGCTCGGCCTTCAAAACAAGCGGAATCATCCCCCCTGGATTGGCATTTAGCTGTACCCAAAACGCTTGCCATGGCGCAATAACATTCGTCGCGCCCGACACTGGACCTGTCGTTAGATTGTACGATCGATACTGCTGATCTTTTGTCGACCACAGATAGGCCGTTGGCGCCAAATCAACTGGATAATCTAGGTCGGCAAACAACTTATCTAAGGCTATCGGGAATGGATAAGGATTAGCAATGAGATTCCAACCTTCATTTCCGGCGGCAACACCGAACGGAGAAGTTGGGCCGGGAACACCGTATTGAAGAAAAGCAGTATCTGTGAGACCGCGCAGTGCACCTTTCACGACAATCGCATTCGAGGAATCCATCCAATTGGGCCCGCCGTAGATGGTCATTGGATAACGGGAAGAATAGTTCGAAGAGCCCATTGAAAACCAAGCCGCATTCCCTGCGTCCCATCCATAAACGGAACCATTCGGACCGAGTGGAGCGTTAGAGACATCCTCTATCAAATCTCCCCATACTGTGTTGACAGGAATACACATATTTCGCCAACCGCTGTATGAGTGAGGAATTTGCTCAAGACTAATCTCTCCAATCACCTCTCCTGCTCGAACAGTGAGTTCACCTATACCAAGCTGATTTGAAATGATGAGATGTGTATCTGCGATGGCCACACCATCCTCATGGAACCACTGTCCAACTTTTAGTTTCCATCCTACAGTGGAAACAGAATCAGAGGCCCAAGTAATGAGACTGGCAACTTCCAATGTATCTGAAGGAGGAGGAGAAGCAAGCGTATCCGTTAATAACAAGGCAGATTCAGCATTTGGAACTAAGCCAGCAGTCCAATTCAGAGGGTTGTTGGGATCTCCATCGCCTGAGGCATTCGTCCATTGGGTGGGGAGGGTACATTTGATATTGTCGATTGACCAAGTTTCATTGCTTCGATCGGAGTGGATTTCTATCCGAAACTCAAGAGCCGTATCCTGAGGGAGGTCACTTATCGTGATATGACCGGGCGCTCCAAAGGGAAGGTAGCCTCGATCAAATGGAGTAACTTCTTCGTAATTCGAACACGGAAGCTCAACTTGGGAGACCCAATCGCTCATCCCCCACAGTGCATTTCGGTATCCTTTCAATTTGAGAACATCAGTAAAGGAAGAAGATTGGCCCGTACGCCACTGCACTTTCACGTAATCGGTTCCACCATCCATTCCTTGTCCGGAACCAGGCTCAGCATTGGCAGCAATACGGAAGGAGAACGATGCCTTCGGAAAGGCCAGCGTGTTGATGGCTCCAAGCTCGAGAATAATAGTACCACCAGAGCAGACGAGTGCGTTCGAACCATTGACACCATAGGTTGTACCCATTGGCGCATCTGGGGAGCCAGAAGAAATTAGATGGGTGCCTGTACTTGTTGAAGCAATAGAATAAGGCCATGTTCCGGAGTCGAAATCGCAGAGCTGAGCATGAAGAACAGAAGATGCGCATAAGCCGACCGCCATGAATTTGAGTGAATTCATCGGTAAAAGAATTACGGTGAAAATGCGGACTTCCTAAGTGCTTGTCGCTAAATAGTATAGCAGCAAGCTCCTATTGAGCCAAAGTTAAGACTTGGAGTTGACCATAGGCGTTTGCAAACGAATACAAACGTTTACGTTATGATTAATCCCGACTTCTCCTACAGAGCGACATGGTTATACGATCAACGAGGTGTTGGACCCATGTTCAAAACCGTCGAAGAGATTCTAAACGACAGCACCTTGGAAGAATGCACTATGTGTGATGCCATTTTTCATGCGGGAGATCAATACAGGCGTATTCATTCCGACAAGCACTCATCGGTATTGGAATCATTATTCGACGCATTGGCAATTTGTGAATTCGTACTCACGCTAGAGTCTTCCCAAAAATCAAAGAAGCATCATAAGTTGATGCTCATTTGCATGGAACTCTATCTAAAAGCATCAATGTTCAAGTTGGATGAATGGATGAACCCTGGAAAAATCACCGATGCTGAATTGATTCAACTAGAAGTTGAGCTGAGCTGCATTTTGGGAAGAATTGAGCAAATCGAAGCCTAGTCCTATCTTAGGGGCATGGCAAAACAACACATAGTGGTTCTCACCGGCGCAGGCATATCTGCCGAGAGTGGATTGAAGACTTTTCGAGACAACGACGGCCTCTGGGAAAACTACAACGTCTATGAAGTTGCAACACCTGAGGCCTATTCCAAGGATCGCGAGTTAGTTTTGCGATTCTACAATCAGCGGAGAGCACAGCTCACAGAAGTGAAACCCAATGCTGGACACCTTGCACTTCAAAAACTCGAAGACAAATTCAAGGTGAGCATCATCACTCAAAACATCGACGACTTACACGAGCGAGCAGGTTCAAGCGACATTCATCATTTGCATGGTGAGCTTGTAAAAGTTCAAAGTACCCGAAACCCAAATCTGGTTGAACATTGGGGATATCATCCTGTAGAAATTGGTGACAAAGCGCCAGACGGGAGTCAATGGAGACCGCATGTAGTCTGGTTTGGCGAGCCCGTTCCTGGCATTTCCAAAGCGGCTAAAATTTGCCAAACAGCGGACCATCTGCTCGTAGTTGGCACTTCTCTGGCCGTATATCCTGCCGCCGGACTTGTCCATGAAATTGCCCCCGGAGTGAACGTTACAGTTGTCGACCCCGGAGAAATGGAAGATAGTCCGATTCGCGGGGCGAATCACATTCGTAAATCTGCGGCAAGCGCATTGCCCGAACTCATTGAAAAATGGCTAGATAGAGGCATGGTGTGATGCCAATAAATTTGTATATTTGCCGCGAAATGGAAGACAGTGGAGGGGACAATGGTCCCCTCTTTTATTGCCCTATGACGGAAGATCAGATTCGCCCACTTGTTGAGCAAGCATTAGAAGAACGTGATGCATTCTTAGTGGAACTCATTGTGAGTCCAGGAGGAAAAATCATGGTTTATGCCGACAAAGACGATGGCATTGGCATCGGAGATTTGAAGATGATTAGTCGTCATGTTGAAAGTGAACTCGACCGAGAGGTAGAGGATTTCGAGTTAGAAGTTTCTTCACCGGGCATGTCGAATCCATTCAAAGTACATCGACAGTACCTCAAGAACAAGGGGAGATCTGTATCGGTGAAGCTACAGGACGGAACGAAGCATTCTGGAATGATGGTAGAAGTGTCTGAAAAGGGCATTACACTTGAAAACAAGAAGCGCGTGCCGAAGGAAAAAGGTAAAGGTAAAGTAACCGTGACGGAGCGAACTGAGCTCACTTTTGATCAGATCGCCCAAACGAAGTTGGAATTTAAGTTTTAATCGGGTCAAGAAATGGAAAATCACGCGATCATCGAATCCTTCTCGGAATTCAAGGATGAGAAGAACATCGATCGGGTAACCCTTATGGCTTTTATCGAGGAGTCATTCCGCAACCAATTGAAGAAGAAATTTGGTACGGATGA
>JABXHW010000030.1 GCA_013373425.1 Flavobacteriia bacterium | reverse complement strand
TCCTTCGAAACATGGAAGTTGAGAGATGAGAAAAATGTGAGCTGGTGAGCTGGTGAAGTTCTCGGAATAAAACAGACCGTGAACCATTGATGTTGAAAGTTCTCCGCAATCTTGGAAAAGAATAGCTATTCTTCATCTTCGAAAATCCAAGGACGTTAGACCATCTAGAGCTATCCCCACACCTCCACACCTCCACACCTCCACACCTCCACACCTCCGCACGTCCCCACCTCTACCAACCCTTTCTCCTCTCCCCGCGTTATCCTTTTCGAAGCACGCTCTTTCCCGGGACTTTTGAGCAAGGCTTGATTTAAGTCGATTGAAGACGACGTAACCATCAAATGCCTTGTATTATGAAAAACATTGCAACCGCCATCAAAGGGATTCTCCTTCCTGTATTATTGATGGTATCCTTAAACGTAGATGCTCAGCAATCTCAAGGTTCTATTCGCGGAACTGTAACCGATGCTGAAACAGGCGAACCTCTGTTCCAAATCGTATTAGAACTCATTTCAGATTCCACGGTAGTTCAACGAGTCAGTACTGACTTCGATGGAGAGTATCAGTTTACTTCACTTGAGGCGAAAGTTTATAGCGTTCGAGCTATGGGAGGTCTAGCATTTCGGGATGTAGAAATTCATGGAATATCTCTCACCACCGATAGAACGATAGAAGTGAACATGGAATTACACGCTAAAGCAGTTGAAATCCAAGAAGTAGCAATAACATGGGAAGCTCCCCTTGTAGATGAGGAGAGAACGGGTAATACAACAACGATCGGTTCAGAAAATTTAGCTCGTGTGGCTACACGCGGAACTGGTTCGCTGTCGTCTCTGGCCTCTGGTGTTGCCGTCCAAGATGCTGGCGCTCCCGTTGTACGAGGAACTCGCTCCGACGCCAATGTCGTGTTCATTGATGGAGTCAAGGTGAGTGGCAATTCATCCCTACCGACTCAGACTGAAGAATACAATTCTATTGAAACCAATCCCAGAGTTTCTCCAGCCGACGAGCCACAATCCACGTTTGGAATGGATGTCGATAGAGCATCCTACTTCAACGTTAAGCGAATGATAGAGTACGGACAGTACATTCCGAGAAATGCAGTCCGCGTTGAAGAGTTCATCAACAGCTTTCAATATGAAGCTGCTCAGCCTGAAGACGGGGAGGTTTTCGGCGTCACTTCTGAGCTATCCGAGTGTTCATGGAACGATGACCACCACGTCTTGCGCCTTACCTTGAACACCGACCAAGTCGACCTAGCCGACCTCCCTCCTTCAAGCTATGTGTTCCTAGTAGACGTATCCGGATCGATGAACAGTTCGGACAAGCTGCCGCTGGTAAAGGAGACCCTTCGAATCCTTACTAACAATTTGAGAGATGAGGATAGAGTGTCGATTGTCACCTATGCGGGTAGCGTACGACTGGTTCTACCTTCTACATCAGGTGAGAATAAGGCTGAAATTTTAGCTGCCATTGAACGCCTCCATTCTGGTGGCAGCACGAACGGTGCCGGTGGAATTCAATTGGCTTATCGCGAAGCTGAAGAGAACTTTATCCGCAGAGGAAACAACAGAGTAATTCTCTGCACAGATGGGGATTTCAACGTGGGGGTATCCTCTCAAAGTGAGCTCATTGAAATGATTGAAGAAAAGCGCGAGACCGGTGTATTCTTGAGTGTGATTGGATACGGACAAGGGAACTACCGCGAAGGAACGATGGAGCAATTGGCCAATAAAGGCAACGGTAACATGAACTACATCAAAGACCTTTACGATGCTCGTCGAATTATGCAAAGTGAGTTCATTTCAACGCTCTTCACAGTGGCAAAAGACGCTAAGATTCAAGTTGAATTCAATCCTAATGTTGTTTCAGAGTATCGTCTCATTGGATATGAAAATAGATTGATAGCTGCTCAGGACTTCGACAATGACAGTATCGATGGTGGTGAAGTGGGCATGGGACATCAAGTCACTGCTATCTATGAAATCACTTTAGGAGAAGCTGAATCAGAGCGCGACCTGCGCTATCAATCGGCGATGAACACCAACATTCAAACCGATGAAATTGCCTTCTTGTCCATTCGATATAAAGAACCAGACGGCGATGAAAGCAGCGAATTCAATCACATTATCAGCAATACAGTTGTAGATGAACCTTCGCAAGATCAAACATTCGCTATGGCAGTTGCCTCATTTGCCGGCACACTTCGCAACGACGTAAGCATGCGAATGGATGTGGAGGATATCATCATTCAAGCACAAGAGACCAAAGGTGAAGATCTAGACGGTATGCGCTCCGACTTTATTCAGCTCGCACAACTCTATCGGGACCTGACGGCCCAAAACGATTAAGGGTGAGTCGTGTGTAGTGTTTCTCCCCATCCTATTACTCTCGGGATGGGGAGTTTTTACGAACGAACGGACGTATTTCCCTGAGCCCTTTAAATCCCTAAGCCCTTTGCCTACCTTTACCCCATGTCCAACACTCTCATCGCAGTTCTCGGTCCGACCGCCTCGGGTAAAACCGAATGGGCCATCCAGATTGCTCGACATTTTGGAGCTGAAATCCTCAGCTGCGATTCAAGGCAGTTTTACAAAGAGCTAGAGATTGGTGTCGCTCGTCCCACAGAAGATGAATTAGGCCAGGTTAAGCACCACTTCATCGCGGATAGATCCATCCATGAGCCCTTAAATGCAGGAGAATACGAAAGGGAAGCTCTGAGCTTACTCGATGAATTATTTCTGAAAAACCCGATTCAAGTAGTCGTTGGAGGTTCTGGTCTTTTTGCTCGTGCATTGTTTGAAGGATTTGATGACATTCCAGAAGTGGACGAAGAAATCCGACTCGAGCTCAATGAGGAATTCTCTCAGAATGGAATTGAACCGCTAATCAAAGAGCTTGAAAAGGTCGACCCTGACCATGCCAAGCGTGTAGACCAAAACAATCACCAACGTGTTATTCGTGCGCTGGAGATCTACCGACAAACCGGCCAACCCTACTCCAACTTTAGAACAGGCGGAAAAGCAAAACGCCCATTCGATATCATCAAGGTAGCACCAGATTGGGAACGCGAAGCTCTGTATGACCGAATCAATAGGCGTGTAGACATCATGGTGTCGGAAGGCCTCGAACAGGAAGCGAAATCTGTCTATGCCTACCGGGAATTGGCAGCCTTGCAGACAGTGGGCTATAGAGAGTGGTTTCAATATTTCGACGGCGAATGGTCCCGTGATGAAGCCATTGAAAAAATCAAACAGAACAGCCGGAATTACGCAAAGCGTCAACTGACTTGGAATCGAAAAGAGAAAGATCTATTACTCTATTCTCCTGATGATTTTGACGCGCTCCTTGACGAACTTCATTCCAAATTGAAGTAACTTCGGTATATGCGTAGACCGTGGTTAATTCCATTTGCTCCAATTTACTGGCTGATTACTTCGGCTAGGAACTCATTATTCGACTTGGGGATACTGCGCTCGCATGCATTTGACGTGCCCATTTTGTGTATTGGAAACCTGAGTGCTGGTGGAACGGGCAAAACCCCACACACAGAATGGGTCATTCAACAATTCAAGGATAAATACAGAATCGCCGTTTTGAGCAGAGGCTACGGTCGAGTCACTAAAGGTTACATTGAAGCCGACTCGACTTCAACAGCGAGAGATATAGGCGACGAACCCCTTCAGATTCACCAAAAGTTTCCAGAAGTGAAGGTCGTGGTCTGCGAGAATCGAGTATTCGGAATTGAAATGCTATTAAGTAAAGACGACGCTCCAGAATTCATCATTCTCGATGACGCCTTCCAACACCGATATGTCAATGCAGGCCTTAAATGGCTCCTTACACCTTGGGATGATCTTTACACCAAAGACTACATTATTCCACTAGGTAATCTTCGTGAGGATATTAGAGGGGCAGAGAGAGCCGACTTAATCACAGTAACAAAATGCCCTGCAAAGCCAACTCCTTTTGAGCGGGCTGACTTGAGAAAAGAAATAGGACCCACAGATATCCAAACTTTGGGATTCAGTAGAATGAGCTACACTCCTCTTGTTGATGCTATGAACAACGAAGTTGAGAGGCCCGAGCGGGCTGTCGTAGTTACTGGGATTGCCAACCCTAGTCCACTGCTTCATCACTTGGAATCGATGGGTATAGAATGTATCCACTTGAGTTTTCCAGATCATAGACAGTTTACTTATGCGGACGGACAACGCATTTTGAATGCCACCGAAAGTCTTGAAAAGCCAGTCGTTATTACCACTCGGAAGGACTTTGTGCGATGGCCTACATCCGACGACCTCTCAGCTATTCCAACCTACATTCAGGATATCGAAATTGTGATGGATGACGACGGTGGTGTCTTCACCCGCATAATTGAGCGTTTTATCTCCGATTTCCACGACTAAGACCTCAGTCGTAGCGCCCATAATTCCTGTGGATTTACTTACTTTGCATCTTCGCAAAAAAGGCACTTCATGAGTGATTCGAATTATGATAATTGGGAGGCGGTTATTGGCCTCGAAGTCCACACACAGCTGAGCACCAACAGCAAGGCATACTCTTCCGATGCAACGGAATATGGCGCTTCACCCAATACTCAGGTGAGCCCGATTTCACTCGGCCATCCTGGTACGCTGCCCGTCGCTAACACAGCAGTTATCGAATATGCCGTTCGTCTAGGTATTGCCTGCGGATGTGATATCCGTGAATGGAACGAATACGCTCGCAAGAATTACTTCTACGCCGATTTGCCGAAAGGGTATCAGATTACGCAAGATAAGACGCCAATTTGTACAGGTGGTGCGGTACGAATAGAAACGAGTGGTGGTGTGAAACACATTAACCTCACCCGTATTCACATGGAGGAGGATTCTGGAAAGAGTATTCACGACCTCGATCCATTCCACTCGCTTATCGACTTGAACCGTGCTGGGGTTCCTCTTCTCGAAATCGTTTCGGAACCCGAGTTCAGAAACGGTGATGAAGCGTATGCCTATTTAAGTGAAATCAGAAAGCTGGTTCGCTATCTTGATATCAGTGATGGAAACATGGAGGAAGGCTCACTTCGTTGTGATGTAAACGTTTCTGTTCGTCCAAAGGGTCAAAAGGAGTTCGGCACTAAAGTCGAGGTGAAAAACCTGAACTCGTTCCGCAATGTGCAGAAGGCCATTGATTTTGAAATCAAACGTCAGATTGATGCTATCAATGCGGGAGAGACCATTTATCAAGAAACCAAAACATTCGATGCATCTACAGGCACTACTGCGGTATTGAGAACCAAGGAAGATGCACACGACTACAGATACTTCACCGAACCAGACCTACAGCCTGTTGTAGTTACTGAGGAGTACATCAACAAAGTGAAGAGCACCCTTCCGCCCCTTCCTTATGAACTGTATTTGAAGTACACTAAGGAGCTGGGATTGTCGGATTACGATGCACGCGTACTCACAGAAGACAAGGGCATCGCCATGTACTTCGAAGAATGTCTATCGGCAAAAGCCAAGGCAAAAGCAGCTGCAAACTGGATTCAAGGTCCGATTAAAGCATGGCTTAACGACCGAGCTGAACCGATTGAAGCATTTCCTATTTCGGCAGCTACTATCGCTGAATTGATTGAGCTTGTAGAAGAAGGAAAGGTCAGCAACACTGTGGCCAACCAAAAGATCTTCCCACTTCTTTTAGAGAACCCAGAAGCTTCTCCAGCAGGTATTGCGACGGAGAACGACTGGATTCAAGAAAGTGACGAAGGCGCGTTACAAGAGCACATCAATGCCGCATTGGCCATGTATCCTGACAAAGTGGAAGAATACAAAAACGGTAAGAAAGGCGTTATTGGACTGTTCATGGGTGAAGTGATGAAGAGATCACAAGGCAAAGCCGACCCAAAAGTGGCCAATCAAATGCTAAGACAGACTCTAGAAAAATGAGAAAAGGACTTCTACTCGCTTTTTCCACAGGACTACTACTTACTGCTTGCGACAATTCTGAAAAAACAGGTGAGACCTTTCACGTTGAGGTTTCAGCTGAATACGACGATATTGCCTTTGTGCAGCACTTTACGGGTGACAGTCTCAATATTGTAGACACTCTTCGTTTCGAAGGCGGAAAGGCATCTGGTGATATTTCAGCGGCTCTTCCCTACGGTTTCTATCAAATCAAATTCCCAGGAGAGCAAATCCTCCGCTTCCAAGCCAGCGTGGGTGATGAGATCTCCATTTCCAATGTTGATTTGAATGCAAGTCCGCTTCACTATCAAGTGGAAGGAAACAAAGATTCAAAGAAGCTCAGAGGAATGCACATGTTGATGGCTAGAACCATTGCGCATTTGGATTCGATTGACATGCTGCGTCAGCGCATCGTAAATCTCAGAACGGTTGATCCTCGGAAGGATTCCCTGCTTCAGCATTATCACGAGAGTGATATTGAGACCTTCCTCTATCATCAAGATTCATTGAAAAGCATGATTAAAGCGGACACCACACAATTGGTGAACGTCTTTGCTTTCATGCATTACATCGGTCAACATAGAGTATTACCTGTTGAACAAGAGTATCCATATTACTTGGCGCTTGACAATGGAATTGGTAGCACAGACAAGGCCAACCATCCACTATTCGACTGGTTTCATAAGGATGTGGTGAATCTCAGACGCACAGTGGAGCGTCGTCGACTTATCCTTCAAGCCTCTAGAAATATGGAGCCAGGTGAGTTGGCGCCATCGATAACTTCTACAAACCCATCGGGTGAAGAAATGACTTTGAAAAGTCTTCGTGGAAATGTCGTGTTGATTGAGTTCTGGAAACTCGATTGTGGACCCTGCCGTCAGAACCATTTGCACCTCGCAGAGATGTATGAGAAGTATGGCGATCGCAACTTTGAGGTGTTCAGCGTGAACTTAGACGGTGGCGATGGACAAAGCGAAATGCTTTTGAAAACGGCTTGGCGAGCAGCCATTGAAGAAGACGGTATGACGTGGCCAAATCATGTATCTGACATGAATGGATGGGATTCACAGATCGTACTCGACTATGGCGTAGAGAACATTCCTAGAACCATTCTCATCGACCCAAGAGGTGTTATTCTGGGGATTGACCTACATGGAGAAGGTCTTGACCGAAAGCTATCGCAAATCCTTTAAGGAAGGATTCTCTGAATTAGATCCATCAATCGGTTGCTGTAGCCGACCTCATTGTCGTACCAACCCACAATTTTAACTTGTCGGCCAAGTACGCTAGTGAGTTGCTCGTCGAACAGACAACTGTTCTTCAATCCGACGATATCAGCGGAAACCAATGGGTCTTCTGTATAGCCAAGAATACCTTTCAGCTCAACCTCGGCTGCTTCTTTAAATATCTGATTGACCTCCTGAATCGTGGTGTCCTTCTGAACGGTTAGTGTAATATCCGTCAATGATCCGTCGGGTACAGGAACGCGTATTCCGCAACCTCCCATTTTACCTTCAAGCGTAGGGAAGATAGTTCCCAGTGCCTTCGCTGCTCCCGTGGTAGTTGGAACCATCGACAAAGTTGCTGCACGCGCTCTCCGCAAATCAGAATGCGGAGCATCATGCAATCGCTGATCGCTGGTAAAGCTGTGAACAGTGGTAATGTAAGCGTGCTCTACCCCAAAGTTCTCTAACATCAGCTTGATCATTGGTGCGGCACAATTGGTCGTACAAGAGGCGTTCGAAATGATGACTGGATTGGAATCAAGGACTGCATCATTCACACCGAGTACCACCATTGGAATATTGGGATCATTCGACGGCGCGCTAAGCACCACCCGCTTCACGCCATTCTGACGGTGGCCGTTTAATTCTGCTTCCGTTTTGAACTTGCCCGTAGATTCTAAAACGACATCTACCTCGGACCAAGTGATATCAGTTGGACTTGCCTCGTGGGTCACTCGAGTTATCGAGTCTCCAGCGCGAATAATTTCGCCCTCTGAGCTCACTTCGAGTGGGAAATGTCCATGTACACTATCGTACTTGAGCAAGTGCGCTAAAACGTGTGTATCGGCCAAATCATTGACCTGAACTACTTCGACTCCTGGGGTTTGCGATGCAATGCGATAGAACATTCGTCCAATCCGACCGAAACCGTTGATACCAACTCTAATCATAGCCTGTGTTTGCGAGTAAACAAAAGTAAGGAATAGGCAGTTCGGGAATAAAAAAAGAGCTGCCCAAGTGGACAGCTCTTCTCATATTCAGTTATCGCGTCAGCTTATCGCTGTAGAACAACTTTTCCGGTTTGAACACGGTCACCCATCTCAACAGAGATGATATATACGCCAGAGTTCAACCAACCCATAGACATTGGAATGTCGTGGTTACCTGCGCTCATGCGACCCATGTTTCTATTGATTACCGTCTTACCGTTGAGGTCGCGTACAATCACGTTCACGTCAACTGTTTCAGTCAAGTCGATTTGAATGTTGGTATTTCCACGAGTTGGGTTCGGGAATACGTTAAGGTCTTCGCGAGTTGCGAACTCCAATTCATTCTCTTCAACAGATACTGGACGGTTCACTGTAGTAGAACCAGTACGGAAGAATCCACGACCGTGAGTAGCCAAGTAGATGTCACCATCAACCACTGTATTAGCAGTGTCTGGGCTCAACTTGTCTGTACGGTACTGCTCCATTTCGAAGACAGCCACTTGTGGAAGTCCGTTGTTTTCGTCAGCCCACTGAGGTGAAGCTCCGTCGATGTTATCCAAAGAATAAACACCTAGTTCTGTACCCACAATCACAGCGCTCGGGTTGTTCTTGTCGAACAATCCACAATAAACTGGCATTTGTGGCAAGTTAGAGTGCTTAGCTACGAAGGTTGGAGAAGCTCCAGTTGCATTCGTTGAATAGTAAACACGTGAACCGTTACCGTAACCACCAAGAGTTACAAGAACACGGTCGTTGTTGTTTGGATCAACGGCCACATCTGTTACGGTACCACCGAAGCTGCGAATCATATCCACATCAACCGTTGGGTTTGAATTCGGATTGAGAAGAATATCGTCTGAATCAGAACGAGCAGCGTTGATATTCGACAATCTCCAAACGTTACCGCTTGTTGTACCGATATAGCAAATATCGCCATCAGCAGAGATAGTCATGCTAAGTGGCGTTTCGCCGTTATTCAACTGACCAATCTTGAACCAGTTTGGAGTCTTAGAGAAGTCGTGTGCTTCACGCGTCATCCAGATACCACCAGTAACTCTACCGCCGAAGCTGTCATAAGATGTCAAACCAGTGATAAGCATACTCTGTACAGGGTCCTGAACCATCAATGAATCATCAGGATTCACCGTTACAGGAAGCGTGTAATTGTATGGAAGTGCAGCGATATTACTAGCCAAGCTGATTTCTGAACCTGCTGGGTAAGAAACATCACAGCTAATTACGATTTCAGCCAAAGGAGCTTGGTTGAAGGTCACACTGTAAGCACCAGTAGACGCATCAAAAGTACCTGTTCCGTCACCAGAAAGGTTACCTGCTGCATCAGAAGTAACCGTTAGGCCACCACTCACGATGCGGAATGAACCTGCCTGGAATACTGCTGGAGCATAAGGACGAGCAAGAGTTGATGAGAACGATACATCTGTACCGTTACCGAATCCTAAACTTTGAGAAGCAGGGAATGCATAGAACAATACACTGTCGGTTGACAAAGGATCGTTTGTAGTCTCGTACAACTCGTAAGGCATAATCCAGTTAGAGAATGCTCCGTTGAAAGGTTGTGCACCTGCCAACATGTTTCCTTCAAAGAATCGTGAGAAGCTCTCACCGTTATTTTCAGATCTACCCAAATCACCATTCTGGTTTTCACCGAACATCACTTTAGGAGACAACCAAGAAATGTCTGCTTCACCGCCATCGGCAACAGCGCCGTTGATGAGCACGCGAGTAGCGTAGTTTGAAAAGTTCTGTGAACCGTCCATCAACTGAGTACCATTATCTTGGGTACCACCGATAAGGCTACGGTCTTCACCAACACCAAACTTGTAGAATTGAAGTGTACGGAACTCGAGGTTTCTCTCAACCCAAGTTACGCCGTGGTCGTTCGACTTAAACAATCCACCGTCAGTAGCACACCATAGAACATCAGGGTTCTTTGGATCACTAATCAATTCGTGAACATCCGAGTGAATGTAGAACGGATTACCTGGAGCAGAACCTGTGGTATTCACCTGGCTCCACTGACCCGCTTTCCAAGTCCACACAGTGATACCTCCCATCCAGATACGGTCTTTGTCTTTCGCACTGACCGCGAAGAGTAAGTCGTAAGTACCTTGGCAACGCGTACCGCTACACATTGGGTCGAACTGCTGACCTTTCTGTCCAATTTGAGTCCATGTTGAACCGCCATCAATTGAACGGTAAACCGCCTTGAGGGCGCTACCTTGAAGCTGAACTACATAGATATAATTTGCATCTTGTGGTGAAACGGCGATACGCATACGACCACCTGAACGTGGAAGTGTACCAGCACCACCTGCACCAGTTGACAATTCGTTAAATGTTCCTGCATCACCTGAAGCAGAGAACATCAAGCGGTTTCCAACGTCTGCATAAACTGCACCGTTTTGGTCTACGAAGAGATCGCGACAGAAGCCCGACATTACAACGGTCCAACTGTCACCACCGTCAGTTGTTTTGCGAACCCCAGCTGGAGTTGCAGCATAAATTACGTCCCCATCCGTTGGATCTGCACCCATATCACCTACAGCAGACCAGTTATCGTTTGGTGTATTGCTAGAAGGCTGAGTACTTTGAAGAACTGAGAAAGTCTTTCCATTGTCTGTACTCTTGTAAATACCACCACCAATGAATGCTGGTGTAGATGCAGCACCACCACCTCCGTAAGAGATGAATGGCCACTCGCCTGTGCCGTAATAGATATCACCATTGGCAGCTTGAGTGATGGATACAACAGCTAGGTTACTCGTTGGGTCGCTAACCACTTCCCAAGAAGAACCACCTGTGCGTGAACGGAACAAACCGCCACTCACAGAACCTGCGTAAACAATATTTGATGAGTCCTTATCAATGAGCAGTGCTCTTGCACGACCACCTGCGTTAGCTGGTCCGAGGCTCTCCCATTGAAGGTTAAGAGTTTTAGAAGAAGGCATGTTCTGTGCCTGAGTACGAGCAGCCATAACCTCTGCGAGGGAAACTTCACCAGTTTCAGGGTTTGCTCTCAACATGTGCAGGTATTCAGCAGCGCCAGCAATGGCCTCAACATTATCTGAAGTTGAGAGTGGCGTGTAACGTGCCTCTTCCCCATTAGCGAGGATAGCGGCCGTCCCAACAACTCCAACTGCAACAATACCAGTGAGTAAACGTCCTTTTTTCATAGACAAATTCTTGTTATCGCGATTCTGAGGCGTTAAAAATAGTTAAAAATGTACGTTGCATACAGCAATCTTAACAGCTGATTTACACAAGATGTTTTTCAGCGTGGTAAGAAGAGCGCACTAATGGGCCACTCTCCACATATTTAAATCCCATCTCCAAGCCAATTTCTTTGTACTTGTCGAACATTTCAGGTTCTATAAAGCTTACGACAGGAAGGTGCTTTGGGGTTGGCTGTAGGTACTGCCCAAGTGTAACAATATCTACATTTGCCGCTCTCAAGTCCCGTAAAGCCTCAATTACCTCATCTTCAGTTTCTCCGAGTCCGAGCATAATTCCCGACTTCGTTCTGTGGATTCCCTGCTCTTTTAAGTAGCGTAGAACCTCAATACTACGGTCGTATTTGGCCTGAATACGCACTTTTCGAGTCAATCGACGTACGGTTTCGATGTTGTGAGAAACGATTTCTGGATTCGCTTCCACAATGCGATCGATGTTTCTCGTGATACCCTGAAAATCCGGAATTAGGGTTTCCATGGTTGTTCCTGGGCTCATTCTTCTCACCGCCTTAACGGTCTCTGCCCACAAGATAGAACCACCATCTGCCAAGTCATCACGGTCTACTGAAGTAAGTACACAGTGCTTCACTTTCATCAACCTTACACTTCGCGCCACGCGCTCCGGCTCGTCCCAGTCAATAGAGTCTGGCCGACCAGTTGCCACGTTACAGAATCCACATGAACGTGTGCATGTGTTTCCAGCAATCATAAAAGTAGCAGTACCTGCGCCCCAACATTCTCCCATGTTCGGACAGTGACCGCTTTCGCAAATTGTGTGTAGGTCGTAGTTATCTACAAGCTTTCGAACACTCTTGTATTCTCCTCCTGTTGGGAGTTTTACTCTCAGCCATTTCGGCTTTGCTGTACGAGTGGTTTTCTCTGCTGTATTCGCCTTCGTTTCCATTTATTCTCTTACCACTTATTTCCAAAATTGAAGCTCACATAGATCTGCCACCAAAGTGTGGGGTTGTCCACCCTCGCTAGAACGGGAACACCTTCACCACTGGTAAGGTTCGACCAATCTGGATAGAAATCGAAGATGCTTCCCACTTCCATACTGGTGATTCTTTGATCTAAGAAATTGTAATCGAAGCTGACTCCCACTTTTCCATAAACTCCGGGGCGGAGCTGTGTTTCATTGAACCCAGTGAAGTAAGGAGCCTCTCCGAAAATTGTCACATTGTCGTGTATGTCTGGATCGTATCGCTCGGTTTGCTCGATGTAAGCGCCGTCATCTGAAGTTCTTCTCGTCTCCACATATATCGGTTTCAAGAATCCTAAGGAAACTCCCCCAAAGGTTTCAAGCGAGATAGAGATACTGCCTTGATCGCGTTTATCATACAAAACACGTTCTCTACCATATCCTCCGCGAAAGGCGAAGAAGTCATTGATTTTACCGTAAGTAAAGCTTCTTGAAGAACCCAAGAAACTCTGAGCAGGGAATTTGATTTCTCGTGGATGTCGATACGCAGTGTAATCGATTTCATATCCCCACTTTCTAAATCCATCGGCCCAGTAGAGTCTGCGGAAATTAACTCCTGGCCACAAGCTTCCCGTGTGGAGCATTACACCGATTGAATATTGATCTCGGTAGACGAATCTCGCCACATCCTGTTCCGTCTCGTACTGAGCCATGAGGCTTGTCGAGAAGAAAAGTAAAGCGATGACGAACCTTCTAATCATTATTCAACCAACTACTAATCACATCGGCGCTTATTCCTTCGTGCGATGCATCTACCACTCTTTTACCGTCTTTTACGAGGATGAGCTGTGGCGATTGATGAATCACATGGTATCTTTTTGCCACTTCATTTGAAACCTCTCGATACCGAAGTAGGTCCAAATAATATATCGGCATCTTCTCCTGATCCCACTCAGCTAAGCGGCGTTGAGCCATCGTGGAAATGAAACACCTCGTGCTGTGCTTATAAATGAGAACACCCTCTCCGTTTGACGAGTGGGCGTCCAATTTATCAAGCTCCTCAAGCGAGGTGAGAGAAGCTGCAAACTTCATTAAACGTTCTGATCTAGTGTGGTTGGTTCTGCGTCACTAAAAGCCGGGCATGGCTCGTGCGAGGCACAAGAAGCAGCAATCAATCCCAATACAGCAATCAATACAATTCCGAAACGCTTCATAATGGTGTTTTTAATTGTTCTTTTGTATCAACGACAAATGTAGCTAAAATAGCATAAGCCATAGTAGTCCGAATCATTCATCGATGATGCAAACTCATCAAGCTCCACTCTACATATACGAACCAAAACGCTGGAAGGATGCCATCCTTACAAAACATCCGGAGGTAGATTGGTCCACATTGTTCTCTTCCATTGATAACGTTTACAATGAGTCAAAGGTTTATCCACGAAAGGAAGACGTATTCAAGGCGCTTGAATTTGTATCTCCACAAGATGTTAAGGTGGTCATCGTCGGACAAGATCCGTATCACGGTCCAGGGCAAGCACATGGGTTGAGCTTTTCTGTTCCCATGGGCGTAAAAACCCCACCCTCCCTGAGAAACATCTTCAAGGAGTTAAACAGATCGTTAAACTGCCCCATCCCCGTCCATGGCAATCTCACATCTTGGGCTGAACAAGGCGTGCTGCTTCTCAATACAAGTCTTACCGTCGAGGCTGGGAAAGCTGGGAGTCATGCGAAAATAGGATGGCAAGATTACACTGACGCCGTCTTGGATTGCTTGCAAGATGTCGAGCACGTCGTGTATTTGTTGTGGGGAAACCATGCAGAAGCTAAAAGAGCTTTGATTCAACCGGAGTCTAACCTCATCCTCAGCGCTCCACATCCTTCGCCATTATCGGCACATAAAGGATTTATTGGATGTGACCATTTCGTGGAAGCGAATGCGTACCTTCAACAATCCGGAAGAAAACCTATTGACTGGTGCCTTCCCTCTCAACCCGACTTATTCTCAAAGATTTAGAATTTCATGAACGACGTTGCGCTTCTCATTTTGTCTATAATGATTCCTGTAGCCGCCCTTCTTGGTGTTTGGTTTGGATATAGAATAGGTAAGAAAGGTGCTCAATCCGTCTCATCTTCAACGGTGAGTACCGCATTGTACGAACGAGAAGTAAAGGAAGCTGCTGATGCAAAAGCAGAAGCCGAGAAATTGAGATCTGAAGTCGTACAACTCAATCGTCAGATTTCGGCATTTGAGCAAGAGCGAAAAGACTTTGAAAGACGAATCGATGAGCACGGATCGGAAATGGAAAAGTTGAGAGATGAATTCTACAAACAATTCAAACTCACCGCCACTGAGATCCTTGAAAAGAACACGGCGAGCTTTCAAGAAAAAAGCAAGGTGGAAGTCGGTAACTTGCTAAACCCGCTCAAAGAAAAGCTTCAGTCTTTTGAAAAGAAGGTTCAAGACACCTATGAAAAAGGGCTCGCGGAACGCACCACCTTGAGTACCGAGATTAAAAAGCTGGTTGAGCAGAATCAAAGTTTGCAGGAGGAGGCCAACAACCTTACGAGAGCGTTGAAAGGTGATGTGAAGAAGCAAGGGAACTGGGGAGAAGTTGTCTTGAAACGCCTACTTGAGATTTCCGGATTGACCGAGGGCAAAGAATTCGAAACTCAGTCGAGTCACACCACAGAGGATGGTCGAAGATTGCAACCCGATGTAGTGATTCACCTCCCGGATGAAAAGTATGTCATTGTAGATTCCAAAGTTACCCTCACAGCGTACGAACGTCTGGTTTCCGCAGAAACAGATGAAGACAGAGACAAGGCATTGAAGGACCACTTGTTGGCAATGTATGCACACATCGACGGCCTTAGCAAGAAGGAGTATCAAAACTTGCACGGAGATAAGAGCCCAGACTTCGTCCTTCTCTTCATACCAATTGAAGGGGCATTCAACGCAGCTTTGCAGAACGACAATAACTTGTACCAGAAAGCGATGGAAAAGAACATCGTCATTGTGAGCACCACCACTCTACTGGCAACTCTTCGCACTATTTCTTCGATATGGAAACAAGAGAATCGAAGCAGAAATATCGAAGCCATAGCCAACGAAGGCGCTAAGTTGTACGATAAATTTGTGGGCTTTGTCGATGAAATGGAAAAGCTCGGCAAGCAAATGAAAACGGCTCAAAGCACATACGAAGATGCTTGGAACAAGCTCTATACAGGCCGAGGCAATTTGGTGACACGTGCAGAGAAAATGAAGAAACTGGGTCTGCAGACAACAAAAAGCCTCCCGACCAAGTTGTTGGATGAAGACGATACAGAATGAAAATGAGAAGAGCTTTAGTTCTTATTGGCATATTGACGTTCGCTCTAACAAGCTGCGTGAGCCGCAAAGGCTTAACCGCGGTGAATATGGCTTCCTCGTACCAGATGAGTGGGGTTGCTCTTCGTCCACAAATCTCGTTCTATCACACTACTGATTTTACCTCAAAGGTCTTTTTCGAAATTGAATCCGACCAGCTTCTCTACGTCCGTGATTATCCCATTTCGAATTTCACGGCTGAGCTAGAAGTTTCGGTCTTTCTTTATAAATCATTCGACGACTCGGAGATTTTGGATTCTACGAGCATCACTGTTCGAGATACGCAAGTGTCATTGCGCCCTGAAATACTATCTGGAGCACTTGAAATTGAAGTTCCGGATGCTACTCCTCGTGAAACCTATGTAGTGGTAGTTCGCTTCTATGATGTGAAACGCCGTTTGTATTTCGACAAGGTGCAATTACTTCACAGATCCGATCCTTTACATCGCCAAAACTTCTTGCTTACCGATGCGGACAGCAACGTGGTACTCAGTAATCATCTCGACACGAGTGCGACCTATCGAATTTTCGCCAATTCAGATGTCGAGACACTGAACGTAAGGTATTACCAACGAGAGTTTGATTTGGCCACACCTCCATTTGTCGATGCTCCTCCCCTTCAGTTCAACTACCGGGCGGACAGTGCATTTTCAATTCCAAATGGTGGTACATTTAAGATGCACGATAGAGGGTTCTATCATTTTCAAACGGATGCATCCACACACGAAGGGTACACCGTTTATCATCACTATTCATCTTTCCCATTCATCACGCAAAAGCGGCATTTGGTTGGTCCAATGCGATTCGTCACTTCCAATCTTGAATTTGTGGGCATGGATTTGAAATCTGCCGATTCAGCTAAGATGGTCATCGATGAATTCTGGCTCCGCCATGCAGGCACCCAAGAGCGGGCTCGTGATCAGATTGAAGAATACTACCAGCGCGTGGAGGTTGCCAATCAACTCTTCAGCTCTTACAAACAAGGATGGCGTACAGATAGAGGTGTACTGTATGTGGTCTACGGACCACCAACTGGAATATATCGCACCCTAGATACCGAAACCTGGGTGTATGGAGAAGAAGCTAGCTCACTTAACTATACCTTTGTCTTCGATAGAATGATTAACCCATTCACAGACAACGATTATCAGCTTCAACGAAAAGCCGATTATCGCTATGGATGGGGCTTGGCCATTGAGGCCTGGCGTCACGGTAGGATTTACGACATTGAAGACATCAAAAGAGCACAAGATGAGCGAGACCAACAACTCCGGCAAACAGCCCCGCCTTATATATGGTATTAGACCGGTAATTGAGGCGATTGAAGAAGGTCTTGATATTGATCGCATTTACGTTCAAAAAGGAGCACGAAGCACTGTTTTTCAAGAGCTTTGGCCTTACATCAAAGAACGTGGCCTCCCATTCAAACACGTGCCAGTAGATAAGCTTAATAAGCTGACAAGAAAGAATCATCAAGGTGTAGTTGCTTACATCAGCGCTGTTCCATTCGGTGATTTGGAAGATATCCTACCTGGAATTTATGAGAAAGGAGAGACACCTCTTCTACTCCTACTCGATCGCCTCACCGACGTTCGCAACGTTGGCGCCATCGCCCGAAGTGCAGAGTGTGCTGGTGTTCAAGCCATTGTGATTCCTGAAAACCACTCTGCTCCAATGCACGAAGATGCAGTGAAGAGTTCTGCGGGTGCACTTTTGAGAATGCCGGTTTGCCGCGTTAAAAACTTGCAAGATGCCATTCATATTCTGCACGACTCTGGAGTTGAAACGGTTGCGTGTACAGAAAAGACAGATGGAGCAATGTATGAGGTGGACTTTACCAAGCCAATGGCAATTGTGATGGGATCTGAAGAAGACGGCATTTCACCTGCTGTGATGCGTTTGTGTAAGCACCGAGCTCAAATCCCTATGATGGGCAACATTGGCTCGCTGAATGTGAGTGTTGCAACGGGCGTAATTCTGTGGGAGAGCGTACGACAGCGTAGAACAAACGAATAATTCGCTGGTTCTACTATTTTAGCATTATGAGGAAATCGCACTTATCCATATTACTTCTCGGAATTTCACTTTCGGGATTTGCACAGCATGCATGCTACGATTTTAAGAACTCATTCGTTGCAGCAGCTGTTCCCAACAAGGACCACTCGGCATTGAGCGACACGTTCGATATTGAGCACACGCATTTAGAGTACGATTTCACTCAGCTTCCCTCGAATCAACTCACTGCTAAAGCGAGTTTGAATGTGAAAATGCTTCAAGCTACTTCGGCTTTTCGATTTGAGCTCGACAATTTCACCATCGATTCAATTCATGTCAATCAATCCAATGTGCCTGTCGCGACGATGGGCGATTTCAGAGTTGCGAGCGGACTTCCAGGTTCCTGGGCTGTAGGCAACAATGCAATGGTTGAGATCTGGTATCATGGCAGCATGCCCGCCGATCCGTCTGGATGGGGAGGATGGCATCACAACGCACCTTACTTTTTCAACTTGGGTGTTGGCTTTGGTGTGAATCCGCATTCCTACGGTCGTTCAATGTTTCCAGCATTCGACAATTTTGTAGAACACAGCACATACAGCTTTGAAATCATTACAGAGCTGCCGAGGAGAGCCTATGCAAATGGTCTTCGTACGAATATGTACAGCGTCAACGGCGACACGATAATGCAGGAGTGGTCTTGCTCTACCCCTATTTCAGCCTATTTGGTGAGCGTTGCTGTATCCGACTACCAAGAGTTGGAACGTACGATTCAAACGAATAACGGTACAATCCCATATCTGATTCTTGCGCGCGCAAATGACACGACCAACGCAAAATCGTCTTTCACCCACATGCAGGGGATCATGGATTCGTATGAGGAGTTCTTCGGCGATTACGTTTGGGATAAAGTCGGGTATGCACTGACCACTCAAGGAGCGATGGAACATGCGACGAGCATTCATCTTCCACGCACTCTTGCCGATGGAACATACAATGGTGAGCGTATCATTGCACACGAGCACGCGCATCACTGGTGGGGGAATCTCATCACTTGTGAAAAGGCGGAGGACATGTGGATCAATGAAGGCATGGCCGAATTCTCTTCTCACCTCTTTCTTGAAGATGTGTATGATCGCGAGCGATACATGACTTCAGTTCGAGGTAACCAACTTCAAGTATTGCATTATGCGCATGCTCAAGATGGAGGATATTTGGCCTTGAACGGTGTTGACCACGGAACTACTTATGGAATGCACGTTTATAACAAAGGAGCTTGGATTGGACATAATTTGAGAGGATACTTAGGCGATGCGCTCTACAAATCAACCATCGCCAGCATTTTCACAAATCATGCACATGAAAATGCTACAACTTCGACCTTTGAGCAATGGCTAACGCAAGAATCTGGGGTAAACATGAGCGGCTTCTTTACGGATTGGATTACATCTGCCGGACAAGTAGCTATCAGTGTTGATAGTGTATCCTACAGCGGCTCAGGTTCAAACTATACTGCCGTTGTTGGGGTATCTCAGCATAGAAAAGAGAGATCCAATTACCTCTCTGACGCGCCAATGGTGCTCACTTTCCACAGTGCGGATCAAACTTCAACCTTTAGCGTGGCTGTTCGGGTGAATCAGCCTTCTCAAGCATTCAATGTGAGCAATATTCCGTTTGCACCTGCTTATGTAACAGTGAATGAAGGCGAAGAATATTTAGTTGGAAGCACATATGAATTGGTTCGCGGGAATGGTTTCAATATCTACAACCTGGATGCTTGCCTGGCAAGATTGACAGTCAACACCTCTACCGACGACCATGAGATTTACATGGAACAGCATTGGGCAGGTCCTGAAAACGGCAGCTCAATTGCTCGACTTTCTACAGGTCGTTTTTGGACCATCCGCGGAACTTGGTCGGGTGACTTCGACGCTGAGATGCGTATTTTCTACGATGGACGTCCTGCCAGTGGCGCCTTGGATGCTGACCTAGTGGGGGTGACAGAAGACAGCCTCGTTGTATTATGGAGACCGGATGCCTCTTATGATTGGCAACTCTATCCTCATTTTACAAAGAACACCATGGGTTCTAGCAGCAATGCCTTCGGTTACGTAACCCTTACCGACATCCTTCCAGGCGACTATGTATTCGCAAACGCGCCAGAAGACATCGGGATGGAAGAAAATGAGGCTCAAAACGAAGGGTTCAAAGTTTATCCAAATCCAAGCAGCGGCGAAGTCATCGTAGATCAATATTCCAACTCAGTTGACACTTCATTACTCGAAGTATACGACCTCAACGGCAAGTCTATTTTTGCCACTCAATGGGCACTGAACATTGGTTGGAATCAATACCGTGTTCCCACTGTATCACTCCCAGACGGGACGTACATCATCAAGACGACGGCTGGAGAAGAGAGGGTCGTACTTACGAGATAGATAGGCTGTTAGACTGATAGACTTTTAGATTATTGGACTGATATTGTGAAGCAGGTTCTTCCTTGTGGTAGACAATTAAGCCAGAGCTCCTCTTAAATGAACAGGTCGACATATTTAATTCTGAGCTTATCCACCTTCATACTTAGCGGATGCTTAGCTCTTGTGAATTTCTCGGAGTGGTATACGGTGAAAGTCCAAGGTAGAATAGCAGAGTATCCATTCGGCGGAGAGGGGTCAACGCCCTACCACTACAAATCGGCTGAGCTGTACTCAACTGTAAGCTTGATATGGGGAATAGTGTTTCTATCGGTATTACTCATCTCCACTTTCCTAATCATAAAAGGACAGAAAAAGTGGACTATCATAACTTTCAGCATTACCCTATTTCTAATACTAGGGCAATTCATTCACGGACAAATTGGTAACTAGCGAGGCTATGTTTAGAATAGAAGATGATATCCATGCCGAACTCCAAGAAGGACATTTCGAGACATTCGAACAAGCGCTCCAAGCCTTAAAAGTAAGAGCCGAAATCCCGTATGATCAAGCGCCCAATGCATGTCCTTGTACAAGTTGGATGAATTGCGAAAGGCAATATCGAATTATTGATTATGGCAATAACAATAGCACCCTAAAAAATCTGAAAGACCCAATCATCCTGACGATCTCAGCTAATGGGGTTACCTGGAACGAAGAAATCCGAACCCTTTACAACCTTGGTTAATCAGCCATATATCACGTTTCGTAGGTCCGTACGCACAGTTTAGCAGTATCGCTCGCCAAGCGATTAAAGACGACCCCATCAGAAGAACTCACCCTACAGTTCCCAGTATCGAGTATTAAGTATCCAGTATCCCCCGCACACTTAACACCCAATAGAACAACTCTCTTTAAATCTCACCCAGTACCCAGTACCTAGTACCCAGTACCTAGTACTCAGTACCTATTTCAAGGATGCTATCCTATCCTCCATCAACTTAATCTTCGCTTCTGCATCGGCCATTTTCTTGCGCTCATTAGCTACAACTTGCTCAGGTGCATTGTTGACGAAGCGTTCATTGCTGAGTTTCTTGGATACGGAGTTCAAGAAGCCTTTCTGATACTCGAGCTCCTTCTTCAGTTTCTCGAGTTCTGCCTCAACGTCGATAGCGTCTGACACTGGAACATGATACTCCTCTGTACCCGCTCTGAATGCAAAGGCTTGCTCAGGTTTCTCGTCTTGATTAGTGAATTCAGAAATGAATCCGAGCTTCATGATAACCGGTAGGAATTCTGGAGAGTTTGTCCCCATTCCGATGAGCTCTAATGGCTCCTTGGGTGCGATATTCTTCTCCTTTCTGAGGTTGCGAATGGCTGAAATCACTTCTTGTGCATGATCGAATGAAGCAAGGGCTTCGCTCGATGGTTCACCAATTTGTGGCCACTCTGCGTACATGATGGTTTCCTTCTCTCCTCTCTCTTCAATGAGATGCCAAATCTCTTCTGTGAGGAATGGCATGAAAGGATGAAGGACTTTCAAGAGCTTTTCAAAATAGCCAATCGTAGCCTCGTAAGTCTCTTTTGAAATTGGATGCTGATAGGCTGGCTTCACCATCTCTAGATACCAAGAACAAAAGTCATCCCACACCAATTTGTACGTCGACATCAACGCATCAGAAATGCGGTACTTCTCGAAGTTCTCATTGATATCTTTCAAAGTAGCGTTGAAGCGGGCTTCAAACCATGCCATTGCATTTCTACTCGCCGCATCTGGTTCTTGATCTACAACCTCCCAGCCTTTCACCAAACGGAATGCATTCCAAATCTTGTTGGCGAAATTTCGTCCTTGAACGCAGAGTTCTTCATCGAATGGAAGGTCGTTCCCGGCAGGCGAGGTCAGCAGCATACCTACACGAACTCCATCTGCGCTATAGTTATCGATAAGGTCGAGCGGATCAGGTGAATTACCCAATGACTTCGACATCTTACGACCGAGCTTATCACGAACGATACCTGTGAGGTATACATTCTGGAAAGGCTTCTGGTCTCTGTATTCGTAACCCGCCAAAATCATTCTAGCCACCCAGAAGAACAGAATCTCCGGAGCTGTAACTAGGTCGTTTGTAGGATAATAATATTGAATCTCTTCATTCTCCGGATTACGGACACCGTCGAATACTGAAATAGGCCACAACCATGAGCTGAACCATGTATCAAGTACATCCTCATCCTGACGAAGGTCAGAAGCTGATAGGTCTTTGCCCGACTTCGATTTAGCCTTTTCTAGCGCTTCTTCGGCCGTCATGGCCACGACGAAATCGTCTTCTCCCTTTCCATAATAGAAAGCAGGAATTCTATGTCCCCACCAAAGCTGGCGACTAATATTCCAATCGCGAACGTTCTCCATCCAATGACGGTAGGTGTTCTTGAACTTTTCAGGGATTAGGCGAACTTCGTCTTCCATCACCGCTTTGAGCGCTGGCTCTGAAATCTGAGACATGCGGAGGAACCATTGAAGACTAAGTCTTGGTTCGATTACAGCGCCAGTTCTTTCAGAAGTACCCACTGAAGTTTGATAGTCTTCTACTTTTTCGAGAAGTCCTTTCCCTTCGAGCTCTTTGGAGATTTCTTTTCGAACAGCGAATCGATCCTTTCCAGCAAAGTGAAGTCCGTGATCATTCAACGTGCCGTCTTCATTGAAGATATCAATGCTCTCCAAATTGTGGCGCTGACCAATTTCATAGTCGTTCACGTCGTGAGCTGGTGTCACTTTCAAACAGCCTGTACCGAACTCAAGATCTACATAATCATCTTCAATAACTGGTACAGCGCGACCAACAACAGGAACGATTAACTTCTTGCCTTTGAGTTTCGTGTATCGCTCATCCTTTGGATTCACACACACGGCGGTATCGCCCATGATGGTCTCAGGACGAGTGGTTGCAACAACTACGTACTCCTCTGTTCCTTCAATGAAGTATTTGAGATAGTAGAGTTTTGCGTTTACATCTTTGTGAATTACTTCTTCGTCGGATACAGTGGTTTTAGCCTCTGGATCCCAGTTCACCATTCGGTTACCACGATAGATGTGCCCTTTCTCGTGAAGGTCGACGAATACTTGAAGTACGCTTTCGCTACGCGGCTCATCCATAGTGAACGCCTCGCGATCCCAGTCACAAGAAGCACCCAACTTCTTGAGCTGTTGTAGAATGATTCCGCCATGCTTGTGTGTCCAGTCCCATGCATGATTGAGGAACTCGTCACGTGACAAGTCTGACTTCTTGACACCTTCTGCGCGAAGTTTCTGAACCACTTTTGCTTCAGTAGCGATAGAAGCATGGTCGGTTCCAGGTACCCAACACGCATTCAAGCCACGCATGCGAGCGCGACGAACGAGTACGTCTTGGATTGTATTATTGAGCATGTGCCCCATGTGCAAGACACCGGTGACGTTTGGTGGCGGAATAACGATAGTGTACGGTTCGCGCTCATCGGGAACCGAACGGAAGAATCCGTTTTCCATCCAGTAGCTATACCACTTATCTTCTGTCGTACTCGGGTTGTACTTCGCGGGAATTTCCATGCTTTGGTTTTCTATGAGCCGCAAATTTAGAAAATGCAATTCACCGACGGGGCATGATGTTTGAACGGTTATTGATAATGTTTCAGAGATGTCGAATATTTCATCGAATCATCTTAACTTTACAATTCGTGTTTAACTAAAGGACGAGAACAATGAAAAAAATGCTGATGACCCTAGCCGTAGCTGTGTTCGGCTTCACTTATGCAACTGCACAAGAGACGAATCCAAACGCTCCGGTTTTGACATTCGAGCAAAATGTGATTGATTACGGTACAATTGACCAAGACGCTGATGGCGTTCGTTACTTCCAGTTTACGAACGAAGGCCAGGAGCCGTTGATTATCAATAACGTTCAGGGTTCATGCGGTTGCACCGTTCCTGATCGCAGCATCGTAAACCGACCATTTGCTCCAGGTGAGTCTGGACAATTGAAAGTTCGTTACGACACTCACCGTATCGGTCGATTCCAAAAAACTGTTACTGTAACTTCTAATGCTTCACGCCCTTCAATGCGTGTAACCATCAAAGGTGAAGTTACCAGACCACAAACAACTCCAACTAACGAAGGAGGAGAATCTTCTCGCGTTTCTCGCTAAGCTAGATTTTCAGATTAAATTTGCCCCGACGCTCACATTGAACGTCGGGGTTTTTTATTTGTAGCAATCTAATACACCATGACATGCCGAAGATCTCTAGCAAAGGGATGGCCATGCCAGAATCTCCTATTCGAAAGTTAGTTCCATTCGCGGAAGCTGCGGAAGCTGAAGGAAAAAAGGTACACTATCTAAATATTGGTCAGCCTGATATTGAGACTCCAAAAGGAGCTCGTGACGCCGTGAAAAAAGCAAACGTCGATATCTTGGCCTACAGTCACTCTGCCGGAAACGAATCACTTCGTGAAGGCCTAGCCGACTACTACAGAAAGAATAACATTGATGTTGAGGCATCCGATGTAATGGTCACCACTGGTGGTTCAGAAGCACTTACATTCGCTTTCGGCGCCATCATGGACGAGGGTGATGAAGTGATCGTTCCAGAACCATTTTATGCGAACTACAATGGATTCGCCATTCAGAATGGAGTAAAAGTGGTTCCGGTTGAGGCAACTATTCAAAATGGATTTGCCCTTCCTCCTATTGAGCGATTTGAAGACCTCATTACTGAGCAAACCAAAGCCATTCTCATTTGCAATCCAGGAAACCCAACGGGGTACCTCTATTCTCCTGAGGAGATTGCAAAGCTTGCGGAATTAGTGGTTCGATACAACCTCTTCCTCATCGCAGATGAAGTCTATCGCGAGTTTGTTTACGACGGGGTGAAGCACTACAGCATCATGAGCATTCCCCAATTGAAGGATCACGCCATCATGATTGACTCCGTATCTAAGCGATACTCTATGTGTGGTGCTCGTATTGGGATGCTCGTATCTCGAAATACCATCTTCATGCGTACCGCATTGAAGTTCGCCCAAGCTCGATTGAGTCCTCCTACCTATGCTCAAATTGCAGTGGAAGCTGCCCTCGACACACCTGACACCTACTTCACAGAAGTGAACGATGAATATGTTGAGCGCAGAAACATCTTGGTTGAAGGATTGAATAGCATCGAAGGTGTATTCTGCCCGATGCCGAAAGGAGCATTTTATGCCGTTGCACAACTCCCTGTTGATGATGCCGATCGCTTTGCACAATGGTTACTTCAGTCGTTCGACTACGAAGGTGAAACTGTTATGATTGCACCGGCTTCTGGTTTCTACGCCCAACCTCGATTGGGTAAGCGCCAGGCTCGACTGGCCTATGTGCTCAACAAAGAGACATTGAAGAAGTCGGTTGAAATCATTCGCCGCGCACTCGAAGAATACCCTGGACGCTACGTTTAATGAGAAAGTACCAGAATCCATCGTTACAACGGTTTAACACCTTTGGCTTGGACGAATCGGCACGCGAAGTGTGGGTTCTTCAAGATGAAGAGGATGTGGTTGAATTCGCTACAGATGAAGCGGCCGTTTCGAACCTGAAACTGATTCTTGGAGGAGGGTCTAACTTGCTTCTCACGGGACCTATTGATGGATTAGTCGTGAATATCGCTCTTCGTGGACATCAGGTTATCGAGGAAAATGACGACTATGTTATCGTTGAAGTTCAAGCCGGTGAAAATTGGCACCAAACTGTTCTATGGACCCTTCAGGAAGGCTATGGTGGTTTGGAGAATTTGAGCTTGATTCCGGGTCAGGTTGGCACCGCTCCTGTACAGAACATTGGAGCCTATGGCGTTGAATTGAAAGATCACTTTGTATCTCTCGACGGTATTGAATTGGGTTCAGGTGCAAAGAAGACATACACATTACAAGATTGCCAATTTGGTTATCGTGATTCCATCTTCAAGCACGAGTTGAAAGGCAAGTTTATTATCACAGATGTTCGATTTAAACTCTCCAAAAAGAATCACACTATTCGTACGGAATACGGAGCCATTCAAGCCGAGTTGGAGAAACGCGGCATCTCATCTCCTTCTATCAAGGAAGTTTCAGATGCGGTGATAGCTATTCGTCAGAGTAAGTTGCCCGACCCGCAAGAAATCGGAAATAGTGGTAGTTTCTTCAAGAACCCTGTGGTTGCTATATCGGAATATGAGCGAATTCATGCAGAGTATCCTGAAGTGGTGGCCTACCCTGCCGGTGAAGGTCGCATGAAATTGGCTGCCGGATGGTTGATTGAAGAGGCGGGCTGGAAAGGCTTTCGAAGGGGAGATGCTGGAGTTCATGAACGTCAGGCCCTTGTTCTTGTTAACTATGGAGAAGCGCGTGGTCAGGAAGTCTATAAATTGGCTCTTGACATCATTGAGGATATCGATAAACGTTTCGGGGTAAAACTCACGCCAGAGGTCAACATTTTGTAATTTTGCACCCGACCATACGTCTTACGGAGTAAGAACACAGAAAAGAAAAAAGCATGTCTGTTGAATTGAAACTCTTTTTACTCGCCTTTGGATTGATTGGCGTTGGATTTTTGGGAATTGCCATCAAGATTTGGGCAAAGAAGGACGGTGAGTTCGCTGGAACTTGCGCGAGCCAGAGCCCATTCCTAAACAAAGAGGGCGAATCGTGTAGCTTCTGTGGCGCCACTCCAGATCAAATGTGCAAAAATGAAGACAAGGCCCAAGCATAAACCCGAGCCAAGTTGAAATATAGAATGTCCCTCTCCGAGAAATTGGAGGGGGATTTTATTTTAGTGGGGACAGATGGACGTGGGGCGAAAAGGACATTTTCACTGAAACGGTGAGCTCAACGAACGTGCATCCGTGCTCACGTGCATGCGTGCCTACGATATTTGAAACTCGTCAGCTGAAGAGCGTCGCCCCCGGGGGCCGCTTCCCGCGACCCCACTCTCAAGTTCGGAACAAGATTTTTAAATTCCGTAATCTCGAGGAGGAGATGTGTGATTCACTTATTTTATTTTTTGGAGCCGTAAGTACACGTTTAACATCAGACTAGCCATTGCAGAATTTTTAATTTGATAGCGGGGCAGCGGGTACGCGCCCCGGGCACCAGCAACAGCCCCTCCTCTCACATTCCACTTTTTCCGTACCTTTTCACACCTAATGCTCTCCTACAGATATGCGGACTCACCACTTTCTCTTCCCCGTTCTAGTCACTTCGATAATAATTACAGCCTCTTGTGATCACACAACCGACGGGAAACCTATCTCAAGTGAAACAGAGGACACAGCGTCAATTGCCATTGCTGAGCCCATGCCTGTATTTTCGGGAGATACTGCCTTGCTCATCCAAGACATCCAATCGCAGATTCAACTGATCGATCAGATTGAAAATTGGGACACCGTAATAGAAAAATATGTAGCCTCAACAGAGGAAGGATCAGCTCGCTACTTCTTTTGGAACGATACACTTCAAAAAATTCATGTGGAAGCCTTCGGACACACGGGGCAATCCACCGTGAATTATTATTTCATGAAAGGAGATTTAGCCTCCATTTACAATGTTGACACCCGATACAATCGTCCTGTTCACTGGGATTCAACGGAGATGAAACTCAACAGTGACACCCAGGTCTTTGATGCAAGTAAATCAAGTGTATCGGTTTGGCAATCCTATTGGTACAACGGGATTCATCTCTATAATGACGTCATCCAACTTCCGGAATCCGACACTACCATTACCCAAACAGAAGAAACCCAGTTGAAAGATTTTGATTTCTACATGAAGGCTCTTGAGAAAAACACAGACGTACAATTCCACAATCAATAAATCTCCTGTGAAAGTTGAATTAAAAAAATCTGAACGCTTCGATTACTGGCTTGGGATGATAGCCCTTCCAGGTCTACTATACTTCATAGCAGCAACTGCGTTTCTGTCTGCACTCGAGGAAGGCAATGTGCCCTACATAAGCATAGCCATCACCGCATTTGCGCTATGGACGTCCTACAAGTATTGGGGACTTCGAACCTTTTCCAGCTTCGAGATTAAGATTACACCGGAGCAGTTCAAAGAGGCAAACAAGACAACTGCCATCTTAGGGGATTGGAAGATTTTATCAAACTCTAAAAAGAAATTCACAGCATACATTGGACACCTTTCTTTGTGGGAAGGCTTGCGTCTTACGGCTATTCATACCAAGGATGCAGTACACATCAACTGTATGCCTACTCCAAGTAGTAGAGCCCATCCGTTCGCTTTTAGGAGTGCTAAAATCTATGTGGATGCTTTGCGAGAGGCTTACAAAACTGTAGCCCAAGAAGAAGCTAACCTAATAGACTCGGCGGTATCAAAAAGAGACCGAAAGGAACAGGAATTCATGGCTTCTTCTGAATGGACCGCCGGAAGTATTTTCAGGAGAATCGGCCTCTACTCATTGTGCCTGATAATTTCCATGGTCAGCTTTATCGCCCTAACCGAAGGTGAACTGGTTACGGGAATATCAGCTCTGGTTTTTTGTGGATTATTCATCACTGTAGATGTCCTTATCTTGATTAAGAAGCGTAAACACAAAAAGAAGAACGCTTAGCCCTTCAGACCCTAAGCCCTTTAAACCTTACCTCCTCTTCCCTCTCCCCTTCACAGGTTTTCCTCCTGGCTTTCCTCCTCTTGAAGGATGCTTCTTCCCACCTCCGCTCTTGGATTTCGGACGGAAATGAGTCTTGCCACTTTGTCCCGATTTTGGTTTATCCGACTTAGAATTACTCGATTTATTCTGAGTTGGCTTCTTCTTGGCAGGCTTCTTCTCTACAGTACCCTTAGAGTCCTTGATAAGTTCAAATAGCTTCTCCAATTCCTGCGAAGTCATATCGCGAAATTGCCCCGGAGGCAAGTCGAGCGAAACGTGCATGATGCGCGTGCGCTTGAGCTTCAAAACTTCATATCCGAAGTGCTCGCACATTCTTCGAATCTGTCGGTTCAGTCCCTGCTTAAGGACTATCTTGAAAACAGTTGGGGTGATTACCTCAACTTTGCACTTCTTAGTCACCTGACCAAGAATGGGCACACCTGAGCTCATCTTTTCAGCAAAATCTGGACTCATGGGCTTGTCCACCGTAACCTCGTACTCCTTCTCATGGTTATTACCAGCGCGAAGTATCTTGTTAACGATATCGCCATCACTTGTGAGAATGATCAAACCCTCACTCATCTTATCCAATCGTCCAACTGGGAAGATGCGCTTGGGATAATTGATATACGAGATGATATTGTCTTTCTCCGACGACTCGGTGGTAGTGACGATTCCAGTTGGTTTGTTGAAGAGCAAGTAGGTGTGGTCGTCATCAGGACTTTCAACAATAGCCCCATTTACGCGAATCACATCTCTGCTCGTCACTTTTGCTCCAGGCCCAGGCTTTCTACCATTGATAGTAACCCGACCAAGTTCAATCCATTTATCGGCTTCCCTGCGAGAGCAAAGACCAATTTCACTGAGGTATTTGTTGATTCGAACAGACATTGGGGTAAAGGTAGGGAAAGGTTGGCAGGAACGCAGGTGCTCAGGTTCATTCAGGCCACACTCAGCGCACGACCATAACAACCCTAGATTTCGCCCTTGTGAGTGGTCAGGCATGCACGTGAGCACGGATGCACGGTTGTTGAAGTAACCGTTAAGGTTCGGCCGAGCCTACCTACGCACCTGAGCACTTGCGCACCTCCTAACCTTTCTTCACAAACTCCGACTTCAGCGCCATCGCACCAAAACCATCAATCTTACAATCGATGTTGTGATCTCCTTCGGTTAGACGGATATTCTTCACTTTGGTGCCGGCTTTAACTGGGCCTGAAGCTCCTTTGACAGGGAGGTTTTTCACTACAATCACTGTATCTCCATCTTGGAGGGCGTTTCCATTGGCATCCTTGACAACCAAACCTGTTTCTTCTACTTCATCTGGGTTCCACTCATGCCCACATTCCGGACAAACGAGCAATGAATCCATTGGGTAAGCATAAACTGAGCTGCACTCTGGGCAAGGAGGGGTTGAATCTGACATGGGGGTAAAGGTAGTAAAGGATTTAGGGTGATTAAAGGGCTCAGGGAGACGAATGCACTGAGCAAGTAAGCAAGTTTGCCCAACCTTAGTCATGCTCTAGGAACGCAGGTGCGCAGGTGCGCAAGAGCGCAGGTTTGTTCAGCCAACCGTTCAAGATCAAAAGGGCCCATCCCAGTCCTCCGTGTGCCAAACTTATTCCTGTCCGTCGGGTTCCCACCCGACGCTAGATGGAATGACATCCATCGCTCTAACTTCATCCATGGCGTGACCGTCCTACCCACCTTTTCAGAACTACCGAGCCTCTACCGAGTCTTCCCCTGTCCTCCTTACTAGGTCCTCTGTCTCCGTCCTTTTCTTCCTAATTTTAACCTCTAATTCTTCCTAACTTCCCCAAATACCTCACATCATGTACATCGACGGTTTCATTCTGCCTATTCCTAGCGATTCTATTGAGCAATACCAGAAAGTCGCTGAGCAAGTAGGAGCGATATGGAAAGAGTACGGCGCAGTAGCTTATTACGAATGTGTGGGTGATGACTTCTCACTACAAGGGGTGAAATCGTTTGTAGATATTACGCATACGCAACCCGATGAAGTGGTGATTTTTGGCTGGGCAGTATTTCCCTCGAAAGAAGTTAGAGATAAAGCAAATGCTGAGGTGCCCAAAGATCCTCGAATGGCGAAATTGGTGGCACCACTTACACAAGGCGAACGTGTAATATTCGATGCAAGTAGAATGGTGTACGGTGGCTTTCATACCTTGGTAGAGAAATAAGCACTCACCTCCTTCTCATGCAAATCTCTACGTCTCTCTCATTGAATGAAGTGCTCGAAGTCCTCAATCGATCGATTGAAGAATCTCTAATTGTTCCCAGTTTGAAGGGTCAACGGAAGAAGGAGGTATTGTTCTTCGGCAGCAAGAAGGGGCATACATTCAAGATCTACACACAACCGGAATACCCTGAAATAAAGGGAGTACGCCCTGGAGTTCGTTTGAAGGTTGAGGATTCTGGGGCGAAAAGAATTCTGTACTACGAGTTGATCAGATACAGCAAAACAGGCCTATACCTTATTTACGCAGCCCTTGCAGTGGCGCTGATTGCTCTCTTATTCTGGTCCAATACCATATTAGCTATAGGTGCCCCCCTCATGGTATTCGGAGTAGGCATCAACATCGTTACTTACTTAGGATATGTCTTCGGCGGTGTTGAAGCGTTAAAGAGGATGGACACTCTGAAAAAGCGTATTCGGAACAAAGAAATGATTCAACCGCAATGAGAACTGTACGGCTATTCTCTATTCTTAGTACTTGCTTGCTATTTATATGCTTTCGTTTTCTTGTCGGCGTCTACAGTCACGACGAATTTGGCGGAACGCATCTTTTCATCAAGCATCGCCCAATTTGGAAATGGAGTTTCTACTCTCCAACGGGCATGTCAGATTTACGACTAGAAGATCTTGATCCAGAAAGGCAGTACGAAGAGCTTATGTTCCAAGAATTTGTCTGGGAACAAGGGTATTCTAGGTAAATTGTAGTGCATCTTACACTTGCTCTCCTCATGGCACACACACCGTACAATTTTCCACGAAACCACAAGCTTTTCATGGTGTTTCATTGGCTTGGCACTCAACTTCTAGCGCCAGTGTTGATGTTGGTTGTCGGTGGCATTTTCTCTTTTAACCCTGTACTCGATTCAATTGAGTTTCTTGTCCTTGCCATACTCTTCAGCAGCTTCCTATCTATGCCAACTTTCCTGGTTTACTTCCTAGCTTATCACTACTTCGCTGCTAGGAATGTTCAATGGAAAAGCATAAAGTGGATATTGATAGGAATAACTGTAAGCGGAGCAATCATCACCAATTTTATTATTTCAGGAAGCTACATGCCTATTTTTGCGATATACTACGGAGCATCGGCTGCTATTGGTGGAATATTGCTTGGGAGGAGGTATTGACACTGGAGGAGCGCAAGTGCGTAGGTGGGCAGGAACGCAGTTTCGTACAGTCCAGCGTCATATAACAACCGAGCCTCACCCAGTCCTCCATCCTCACCCCCATCTGCCGCTACTCAACACAACTCTCACCACCTCAACGCCAGATTTCCTCTCGAAGCATTCCGCGCTTAATTCTGGAGAAAGCTTGAGTCCGGAAAGCTCTTTCGTGCTGCCTGAAGCAAACTGGATTCTGAGTTCGTCTTTTTCGCCCTCGGAGTAAATGACAGGAATGCCTAAATAGGTGAAGGCGAGTTCGCCCGGAGCTACATTAATCGATTTCCAATTAAAGGCGGCGTCCATGTATTTGAGCTCAATGGCTTCTGAGAGTTGCTCTTGACGGCTCAGACGAATAGGAGCAAATGACAACTGTCCGTCGTTTACACGAACACCCAATTCAATCCATCTCGACAAAACATCCTCCTTCACCTGACCCGTCATTCCAGGCTGTTGAGCTCCCGCATGAGCTGGGGTATGTGAATATGGATCGGTTGGAAAGGCTCCATATTGCTCTGGGGATTTCTGAGCGCCAATGCCGCGTTTCATATGAGCGGCAATGTCAAGCAACTCTTCGTCCCTCGATTCAGCCAAATCCGTATCGCATATTGTTTCTAGAGATGCGAGATAGAGCTTTGAAACCATGTGCCAGTAAATCGATCCCAGTCCTTCAAAAGCAAAGAATGTAGTTGATCTTCCCGTAAACGCTCGGTGATTGAACTTACGCTCATAAGCATCCAATAACTGATAAGCACTGGCCTCCACTTCTTTCTCCAGTCCTTCCGCTTTCAAGGACTCCAACACCTCTCTCAAGGCATCCGCATTGTGAAGGGAAGCATTGAAGTGAAGTCCTCCCGCTTTGTCCAATTCGATTATCCTGAAATCCGCATTTAAATGCATCATCTCAATCAGCACATTGCCCTTCAGCTCGTCCTTCGACAAGGTATTCTTAGCAAGTGTTCTCGGCATATCGCGGTTCGGATACAGCATGAAACTGTCTTGATCCTTTCGATACAACGCACTTTTGAAAAGCGCTTCTAACGTCCGCTTCAATTCCGCTTTGTTACTCGCTAGCGATGGCAAAGCCGTTACCTGACCTTCCAACATAAGCGGCAGTCGTTCGATCTCCAAACCATCCCCTTCCCAATTCATCAAATTGTAAGAGTGGAACAGACTGTCATCTCTTCGGTTACTTGCCAAAGTAGCTTGAAGATGTGCCTTGAAAGTATTTAGAGCCTCCAGAATATCCTTCGGATTGAGTTTTGATCGATTTGAGCTAACAGAGTCATACACGTTCTGACGATAAGTCTCACCAGCCCTACCCAACGACTCAACAACCTCAGCTCGAACACGTGCGCCCATCATGGATTCAGAAGGTTCAGCATTCTTCAACACTTCATAGACCCTACTGAAGAGTTGAGCAACATTTTCATTGACCTCAAAATCAGCACTGGCATCACGCTCGATCAAATCGATGAGTGTGTCTATGAAGGGTACCATTTGTCCGATTGTAACCACAGACATACCATAGCCTACCAAAGCATTGTTCGCGTCGTTCCATTCGGGACGTTGAGTGTTGAGCCAAATACCGCCATTCGGGACAAAATTCGAGAGCTTCACCAAGAGTGGAACCATGAGCTTTTCAAGCAATGTAGCCTCTAGGAGATAGCCTTGATCGTCAGGAACCATAGCTCCATCTTCACCGATTTTCTCTTTGCGCTTCTCTACCTGGTCCGCTACATCAAAGTCATAATCAATCGTATCCTTAGGGTTAAGCTTGATAGCATCAAATCCCTTGATACGGTACGGCACATTCGCGTATGCGAACGACTTTTCACGCAGGGCTTTCGAAAGTCGACCCGGGAAATGCTTCTCAGCATGCACGAGTAAACGGTGTAAATACACAATCTGGTGATCGCCCCAGTACCCGATATAAGACCATTCATCATCAGGCTCAATGACTTCCCAATCGATTCCCTCTTCCGTGATTCGATACGGATTGTACCCGTCAATCGTAGAAGAGTTGAGGAACTTGTATATCATTCCAAAGATGTAATGCGGATAGGAATACGACATCGCCTCCCAATTCTGGAAGATGTCGCGCCAGTTTCCTTCATAGGTTCCGGCTTCATTGGCGTCTGATTGGATGTCAAACTTATTCCAAGGTCGGGATGGATCGCCATGTCGCCTACTGAAAGACAATGGCAAATACATGGTGCAAAGTCGCTTCAGTCCTGAGTGCTCAATAGAATCTAACTTGGATAAAAGCTCCGGGTAAGTCAATACATCACCTTTGAAATGCGCATCGAAAACCGACGCATACCCTTTGTTATAGTGGGTAACAAAATCACGTAAATGCGCAATTTGCACCGCGTACCCTTTGCGGAAAAGTCCGCCTCGCATGACGTTAAAAAGTACGTTGTTGTGATGACGCATCTCTGTGCTCACATCGCCTGTGCGCTGCTGACCATCATTCATGGCCACGAGCTTCTGCAAAGCGAGGGTTCCTTCATCAATTCCGCGGATGGTCGCTTCGAATGAGAACTCTCCCGATTTCAATGAGGCCATTGTATTCGCCACTTGAGCGGTAGACAGGTCTACATCTCCAACCACCACCCATTCTTTGATTTCCTTTGGCTCTAGCGCTAATGTAGATTGAACCAGGTACGCACCTTTCTGGCCTCTCACGTATGGTTCGTTTTCTACTTTTCCTCCAGCTCCAAACACAGGAATCTGCGCAGAGGAGAGCAAAACGGCTTCTCTTTTAAGTCCGGCATTCCAAACCACGTTGGAAGAAAGCGACTCGCTCGGTTCTGCTTTATCTACAATTTTAGAGCCCAAATTGAACATGGCCAAGCCCGTTTCTTCGTCGAGTTCCGTGTGACGATATCCATCCACGAGCACACTTTTCATTTGCTGCATCTCCGGACTAATCCCCGCTGGCATTACATTCAAGAGTCCATCAAGGATATCCAGCTTAACCGCTTTGTCAGATGTATTCGTCAATGCGCATCTGCGGATGATTCCCTCCTTCTTGGCACTTGTCCACTCCACAGTGAAAACCAATCCCAGGTCTTCATTCACCTCTTCAAGAATGAGTCGGTTTCCAGCAGCATTCTTGTACGCATTCTTCCAAACCCGATAAATTCCTCGGTAGTGATTGGATAATGGACGCCAAAGCTTGAGTCCTTCATCCGTGTGCACTCGAACACTGGTATATCCACCTGTTCGCGAAGCATCATGGATGATCAGGTCGGCTGTGTAATATGGGAAAAGTGCTTTCTCCGCAGAGTTTCGTCCAGCCGTGATTCCATCGTTGCTGGATATAAAAAGCCAGTGATCATAAGCACTGACAACGCTCATGAAAAAATGTCGCATGTGATCTACATGCTCAATCTTATAGAATCTTTCACCGTCGATGTTAACGAGTTCACCTGAAACTTCAGCGGTTCTGTGGTGCAACTCTTGATTGCCGGAAAATATCTTCGTCATTCTTCGATTTCTCGAGTTAGATGTATTGTTTCAATGCTGCGAGCAGGAATAATGTACTCAAATCCCTGTTCACCGATTTCAATTCTCAAGGATTCCTCTGGTCCTTCATTCAAGACAAAGACGACCAAGTCTCCTTGTGGATTCTCGATGGCGGTCATCTGCAATTCACTCTTACTTGTTTCAAACCCGATGCGGTGAGCGCCCGGCTTGATGTATTTACTGAATTGCCCCATGACAAAGTAAAGGGGCGTGAAATACACTTCTTGTTTTGTGGTATCCACTAGCACGGGAGCAACACACCAGTTGGAAACGTGGTTGGGACCGCCTTCTTGATCAAGGACCATATTCCAGTCAATCCAGCCTTCTACCCAATGGTTCAGACAACCGATGATATCCCTTGCGTATCGATAGGCCGGTACGTAAGGCCTGTGTAAGTATTTATCCTCTTCTTTCGCCCAATCAAATCCCCAGTCGGTGGCGGTGGTGTCCCAATACCAAGCATCATTTTGCCAAGCTGGCTTTTCAGCATCTACACAACCCTCGGTTTCAATCAAATGAAGATTGGGCTGCATTTCGTGAATGGCATCCAATGATTCAGGGAAGACGTCATAAGTGCTGTTGTACCAGTGTACCGCAAAGCCATCCGCGTATTCCAACACGGCATCATCGTGAAGCAAATGCTCGCCCCACTCTACAAGTTCCTCGCCTCTGTTTTGATCGTAGAGGAGAATCTGCAAATCAGGATTTACATCGGCTAAACGCGGACCTAAATGCTGGGACACGAACTGTCCCATCGTCTCAGGAGTGTAATGCATACTCTCCCAGTGGGCATCGTTTCCAAGAGGCTCATTCTCTACAGTCACGCCCCAGAGGTCAATACCTTCCTCGGCATATGCCTCGATGTAATTGGCAAAAAAGTCGGCCCAAACGGGATAAAATTTTTCCTTCAAACTTCCTCCAAACCAGGCTTCATTATCCTTCATCCACGGTGGAGCGGTCCACGGCGAAGCGATGATATTGAACCCTGACGGCGAAGCATCTTGAGCGCGTTTTATCATGGGAATCAAATCGTCTCGATCAGGCTCAATAGTGAAGTATTCCAAGGCTGTATCTCCTGGAACCTCATCATAGGAATAGGGCGCTAATGAAAAATCACAACTGGCCATGTGGGTGCGCGTCAAGGTGTAGTTGCACCCTTCCTCACTGAAATAAGCTTGAATGATGGAATCGTAAATGGATTCAGGCATAGCATTGAGCAGAGCTGCACTCGACTCAGTGAATGCGCCTCCAATACCCAAAATTTCTTGATAGGTGAGTTCAGGTTGTAGAACAAGTGTCGTTGAGGCCTCTCCCTCTATCCCCTCCTCTACTGGAGTCCATTTGTGACCTTCAGCCGAGGTGACCACGGCGGAAGAACTCCAATTGTTTTCATTCGAACAGGAGACTAAAAAAAGTAATGAAACGGTGAGTACAAGGATTCTCATGGAACGATTGAAGTTGCACGCTCATATACTCTTACATAGTCGAGCTCATACACGGCATTGTCGAAATCCGACATGCCTTGAGCGCCTCCCCAACCACCGCCAATAGCGAGGTTGATGATAATGTTCTGAGGATCGTTAAACGGCCATTCTAGTTCATCGGCATTCTTGTCGTAGGTGTAGTAATGCTCACCATCCAAAAAAGCTCGAACCTCTTTCTCATCCCACTCAATGGCATACGTGTGAAAAACCGTATTCATACTATCCACCTCTATCTCGGCACCAATCTGATTGCCTTGCTTGAAATAGTACTTCCTTGTGTGGCATGTGGCGTGATTGAGTCCTTGCCCTATGGTATCGTCAATCTCAAAGCCCACGCATTCTAGGACATCGATTTCACCGCAGTAAGGCCAAGAAATCTCGTCTACGTATTCGTTGCCCAACAGCCATCCAGCAGCCCAAGTTCCACGATGGGTGGGCACCTTTGCTCTGAACTCGATTCGTCCGTGAGTGAACGCAGTCTTGCCGCGAGTCGTCAAACGAGCTGAAGTCCAGTTTCCCTCCCAATCTCGTCGAGCGGTGATTTTCAAAGTTCCATCCGAGACGTGTGCATTGCGAGCATCTGCGACTGTGTAATACTGAAGCTCATTGTTTCCCCAGCCCCAATCACCCACATCGTAGGTCCATTTGGTAGTATCAGGCAAACCATCTTCATTGAATTCATCTCCCCATACTTGTGTCCATACTTCTCCAGACATCGACTGCGTCAGAACCTCTTCCGAGGCTTTGTGCGACTGGATCAATTCAAACTCAAGAAAAATGTCCTCTATGTCCCCACGATTGAGGTGAAGCTTCATGTGATGGCGTCCTTCTCCTAGCGGAGATCCATGTACTTGCTCTACATCTCGAGGGTTCGTTTCACGAGTATTGAAGACATGCATGGTGCCTGTCACATTGTACGTTCTTTCATCCTTGTTATCCACGTAATCCTCCAACCACATCTCAACAGTATCTGTGTCCATTTGATAAGGTCGAACGATATATCTGCCGGAAGTCGTCACATCAACCGTAAAAGGGATTTCCCAGGAGTTGCTATCCACTTGGACCAGATCTTCTGCCTTAAATCGGATATACGAATTATCATCAATGATCCATTCTTGCTCTGATTGGCAAGAAATAAGCAAAACCGCCAGTGTGAGAATTGCTGATCTAATTATCATGATTTATTGGTTACAAGTTCATCTTCGATTTGCTCGAGGGTTCGGCCTTTAGTTTCAGGAACCACTCTCAAGATGAATATGAGTCCGAAGAAGGCAAATCCACCATAAAGAGCAAATGTGATTGTACTGCCGAGTGCGTCAAGCTCCCACGGGAATACCAATTGAACTCCGAAACTAACCAATGAATTTACCAGTCCAACTACGGCGATGGCCAACCCGCGAATCATGGTTGGGAATAATTCAGAAAAGAGCACCCACATTACGGGCCCTACAGAAACCGCGAAAGAGGCTACAAAGACCAGGATGGCAATAAGCACCACCCATCCGTCGACACCGATGCTGTGATTCGTGATGTCTGCTCTGTGCTTCTCCCATGTAACTTCGCTGACTTCAGCCTGCAGGTGTGCTCTAAATTCAGAACGATTGTCGAAAGAAGCAGCATTGATGGTTTCAGGCTGACCTGTACCCATCTCCCACTCGATGTTCTTGAATGAATCTTCGTTGTAGGTATATGTAGCCTGACTGAACGAATAGCTCAATGTTGCCATGCTCAAAGTGATACCCAATACACCGATGATCAGGAGCGGTTTTCGTCCTAAACGATCAATAACGATCATCGCTATGACGGTGAAAACGAGATTGACCAATCCAACGAGAACAGCTTGCATCAAGGACGCATCGGTTCCAATTCCGGTTTGTTCAAATATCATAGGTGCATAGAAGAAGACCGCGTTAATACCGGTGATCTGCTGGAGTACTGCCATCACCAATCCAATGGTGAGAACGAGTTTAAGGGCAGGGTTAAACAGATCTTTAACCCTTGATTTATTCTTATCTGGATTGTCTAAGCTCTCAACAATAGAACTCACCTCTTCTTTGATTCGAGCTGGATCGAAGAAACGAGCAAAGATTCTTGTAGCCTCTTCACTCTTGCCTTGCATTAGCAACCAACGTGGACTTCTCGGCACCATGAATAGACATAAGAAATAGAGAACGGCTGGAACAGCTTCAAGACCCAACATCCAGCGCCAATTGTGCTCCTTGATTCCCAAACTCTCCACCCAGGCCAAATCGGAATCTCCAAGGTCAACAATCAGTAAGTTTGTGAAGTAAGCCAGTGTAATACCGATTACGATGTTGAGCTGGTTGAATGATACGAGCTTGCCTCGTTCTTCCGATGGTGCAATCTCCGCGATGTACATTGGTGCAAGGATCAATGAAGCGCCAACGCCCAATCCGCCTATCATCCTGAAGACTACCAACCAAGTAAAATCTGGAGCTAAAGCCGAACCCAATGCAGAAATTGCATAGAGAACAGATGCCACGCGAAGTACAGCACGGCGACCATAGCGATCGCTTAAAGGTCCAGAAACCAGCATAGCTAAGGCAGCAATCAGCGTCAGAGAACTCACCGCCCACCCAAGCTGGAAGTCGGTCAATTCAAACTCAAGTTTGATAAACTTATTTACTCCTGAAATAACAGAAGCATCGAAGCCCATAAGCAATCCGCCAAGTGCCACGATGAGGGCAATACGGATCAACGCCGAAGAATTTACGGAAGTCGACATAGTGATGTAAGGTTAGGTTATAGTGGGATATAATCGAACTTGCGAATGATAATCTCATGTCGCGTTTGCGAATTCGGACCGTCGAGTCCGCTCAACAACCAATAGTTCATCCTGGCATTGGTAGTTTCACCAGGAGCAGGAATGATGATAGGGTCGCTTTGATTGTTCCCTTCGTACTTGATCTTTGCGGGATTATCTAAATCGAACGACCAGCTAGCATCTGGCTCGCCAGCCCCATACTCCGACCCAATCCAACTCTGCCAGGTAATCAATGTATCTGTCCAAGTGAAGGCATGCGTGCTCACTCCGATCCAATTGTCGCTGTTCTCTTGAGGCTGGTCCACGCGCTCTTCGTTGTAAGGACCAAAGAATATCGGTTGAACGCCATATTGAAGTGTCTGCGTTTCACTCGCATCTCCCCATTTTGAGAATTCAATGTCCACTTCGCTGTTCGCCTGTTCTTGAAAAGTATTATTGTCCCAGGTAAATAGACCAATAACTGCCTGTTCATCGATATTCACAGGATCTCCTTCGAGTGTCCAGATGTAGGTTCCATAGCCCATGTTCTCTTCGGAGATTACCTCGGTGGATTGCCACTGATTTTCACGCAATGATATCGTTAGGTGCAGGTACCCATTCTCATCTACAAAAACATCGTTTGGATGCTTGGAAAAGAGATTGGGGCCGGGACCTTGTAGCCCCACACTGTGTTTAATAGTCCACTTTCTTCCTGAGAAAGTCAAGGTATCTCCTTCACGTGCATTGAACACGGGATTCGATTGCGTGCAGCCTTGGAGTATGAATCCAATGATGAACAAGAATGTATATCTCAATTTCATAGCGCTATCGTTTAACTATCATCTCGCCCCACAAGTTGGGGTATTCGTGAAATCCTGCAGCTTCTGGATTATTCCATCTCTGCTGAATCTCTCTTACTTCACTATCGCCTTGATCAACGGCTACTTCTAATCCGAAAAGTTGCCCTGCTTTCAGTATCTCATCTGTAAAATTCGGCACAGGAATAAATGCTTCGAAGGAATACCCATTTTGCGTTTCATACACTGCAACCGTAGCATTCTCTACCACACGCTTAGCGCGGAAATCATACACCTGGGGAGTCCTACTCATGCGAATACCAAAATGACGATCGGTAGAACGATACATGGTCCTTCGTGTGTAAGAGCCTTGGTCGGTTGAAAATGCAATCTCAACAGCATCACCGTTGTAAATCTCTGCACCGTCATGTGCATTCACTAATGGGGTTTCATCCATTATTCTTCCGGCCATCATCAATCCACCTGCCGAAGCAGCAATGTGAATTTGACTTTGACCTACCTGAAGAGCATCGGATCTCCAAACCTCTTCTATCAACCTTCCATCAATTTGGAGGTTATTCTCTGCTACTTGGAGGACTGCACGTTTTCTGTACCCACCTTCATACGGGGCAAGGCTGATTTCATCAATCTCGATCTCACCGTCGCCTTGAACTTCAATGATCACTTGCTTGATATTGGATGGGTCTGCTCCTTGCTCATCCCAATTGAATTCTGAAAGTGGAAGCTGAATCTTTGTCCATTCCGTAGTGATGGCATCTCCTTCAACAGCGTTGCTCGACATACCCAGCCAAGCTTGTGCTCCGGAAAAGTCCTCAATACCCACCGCCCAAGGCAGTGTTGTTCTTTCCCCTTCCTTCAATCTCACATAGAATTGGATGCTTCCTGTGGAGTAGATTGAGCTTAGGTCTTTGCCACTCCAATTGTCCCAGCCGAAGCCAAAGCCCACCCAATCGCAGCCATTGGAAACCTTCGACCATTTTAGATTTAATCCGGCATTACCTGCTCTGGCATACTCCTTTCCAGCAGTCACTTCGATGCAACCTCCTTCACGAGACATCCAAAACTCAGAGGTCATGTAATCGTGATAAATCTCTTGCGAAGTGTGAAATGGCTTTGGCTCCTCCGGTGTTTCAATGTAAAAGCTGTTCTCTTGAACGCTCACACAGCTCGAAACAGCGACTAAGGCCATCACCATTAAACCGATATGTTTCCCAGCCGAACTCATGGTACTAATGGTCCATTCTCCGTAAAGACGATATAGTCTACGAATGTTTGAGAGTATCCTGAGCTGGGGTTTGCCAAGAAAAGAAGGGAAACTTGATACAGCTTGTGAGGCTCATGTACTTCATTTCCGGCAGGTGTTGAAGGCTGACCATTCACGAGCGCTTGCAAATCAGAGTAGCGCACTGATATCAGTTGCCAACCCGTTTCTAGCCCTCTCAACTCAAGAGAGTACATATCTTCACTTGCAGATTGGAAAGAGCCGTTGCCGTCTTCATCCTCACTGAACTGAAATAAAATCACCTCATTCGAAATCCCTTCTGGAACATAAAGAAAAGTGTTGAAATAAACCTCTCCGGAGTTATCGGAGAGTGGATACGCTTGTACTCCATAGGCGCTTGCTGGGAAGTCGATTAGACCGATAAGCCAGTCCCAACTTACCTCGCCACCCATGTCATAGTAATGTCCGCTTTGCGCCGCGCTGTCCGCCTCAACAATATTGAAGCTCATATTAGCTCCTGATTGAGCGAAAATGTTCCATCCTGGATTGATACCGTTTTCGAAATCGGCCACGACAAACCCTGAAACGGTACGCGCACTATCGATGGTCAGTCCCATAATGGTATCCGCATATCCCTCTTCAGGAACGGTCACATAGGCCCAACAGCTCTCTTCTTTGAACATAGGTGGTGTAGTCGTCGTGCCATCCCAAGTAGCATTCGATTCATCCACGACCTTTGATTTTCCGGAAAGAACCTTCTCTGCGCCAGAGGTTTCGCCAATGACGTGTAGTTCCCAATCTACCGTTTTACTGAATCTCACGGAGAAAACAAGGTTCTCGCCCGATTTGAAGTCTACCGCATTGTCGGACACTTGAAAATCTTCCAAGACTGAAAATGGACCATAGATTTCATCTAAGCCTGGCCCCAAAGGTTCTGTGTCGCGATTACATGAAATCGCGATGCTTGCAACCAATCCGATTAAAAATAATTTCTTCATCCTCTTCCTGTTTTAAAACTTCATGGTGAAGTAGATGTTCCAAGTCCTAATGTCAAATGCTTCCATCGACTGACTATCATTCCAGTCGAAGTTTTGATACATGATACGCAGTGCGGTTCCCTCTGCAAATGCATACTTCAAACCGATGCCCATAATGCTCTCGTTGTAATCAATATCATACTCCGTGAAATCAATAATCTCGGTGTACATGTTACGCTCACTGACCAACGTCGATCCTGATGTTTGCCAGTTTCTCCATTCTCCGATGAGTGACAAGTCACCCACAAGAGTAGCTGAGAGGTTCATATTATAGAACGCACTAGATAGGTCAATGGTTTCATAGGCGTTTTCACCAGTTCTTGCCGATGCCTGCATTCCATACCCTCCCGAAATCACAATTTCTCTGTCGAGGTTAGCGATTGAGGCAATCATGCGATCGATTCGTAGTTCAACATCTCCGTAAAGCGTGTTGTACGAAGTGAGCGCTGTTGTTCCCAATCCCACTAGGTCGTTCAACATATCGGCTTCAACGCCTGCCTTCCAGCGCTTCTGTGCATCTTCATATCCCACTTTCGCTGTGAAGCCCGTGCGGTTTGGAGTTGCTAAACCGTATGGAGTTGCATTGTCATAACGCGGATCATAACTCATCAATGAAGAGTTGATTTGCGTGCGATAAAGCGATGCGTCCCTACTCAAGTCGAGCAGGCTGAGCACTCTGGCTGTTTGGTCGTTTCCAATTCTACCATAGGCTCGAGGCTGACTCGCATAGTTAATTCTCAAGGTCTGCGCTCCAGGAGCTCGGAAGTTCGGTCCAACTTCTCGGTATCCCAATTCTGCCGAAAATCCAGATGAGTTCTCTTTCCAACGAAGTCGAACATCGTAAAAGAAGTCATTCAATTCCGGAGCCTCCGCATCCCCTTCCCATCGCATGGTCGAGCGCCCTGTTTCCAAGGCAACCGACAAGCTTGAATTCGCAAATGGAAGCGTGTACTCAGAAGTTAAGGTCATTACAGGGTTTCTCAGGAAGACCGTTGCGTCACTTGTCCCACTCAAATCCCACAAATTGGCATACTGCCCACCTACTTTAAATCGATCGCTTTGAAGAAGAACGATACTACCTCCACTGAATAGGCGATCATCAAAACTGGTGAAGTTGGTGGTTCGCACGCGAGTCGTGAAGAAATCGAACTGCGCCTCTTGCAAAACAGAGCTGAACTCCAATCCGAAATTCACAGACCCACCTTGCTGTCTCCACGTATTGTCATCCGTAAAGAATAAATCGTATTGAATTTGCTCCAAGGGTGTAGTGGTGATTTCACCGGCAAAACGATTCGCCATGGATACGTTATTGTACATGGTGTACGGAGTCATTCGGTAATCGATATCGCCAAGCTCATACTTCAAGAATCCGCCTAGAATTCCTTTTAACGTAAGCTGACGAACATCGAAAGTGACACCACTTCCCCAGAATCCGCCGTAGTCGTTACGGACACGGACCATCCCAAGAATGTATATGTTGTCGTTTGGACGAATATTCACCCCAACGTCAACCATAGTATGGCCAGATTCCTGACGGCGCGCGGTAGTTGAGTCGCCTTCCATGCCGTATTCATCCGCATACATGATACCTCGGGCTGCACCCGAAACCCAAACCTTTTGCTGGGCAAGTGCATCAAATGACGAAAGTCCGAGTAAGACTAAAGTCAGCGTGATATAGTTAAACTTCTTCATCAGAAAAATACTTTGAGTTCGAGACTGCTTTCCTGCCCGCTAAAGGCATCCAATTCAAAACTTGTGTCCTCAAACGAGAACCAACGATGGCGGAAAAAGAGTCCCGCATTGCTTCCAAGACTAACATCGAAGCCAACACCTACACCCCATCCGTTCTGATTGAGCGGACGTAGCGTGTTTCCATTGAGCTCCGTATCATAATTGCCGATATTCCTTTCATACCCCAAGTAGGAGTTGATAATGAAGGATTCAGACAATTCGTAGAACATCTCCAATTCTGAGCTATACAACCTCAAGTACGGTTCTCCATTGAACTGTGGAAGGAAAGAGAACTCTGGTTGAACCGTGTAATACCTTCCCAAGAAGAACGCATAGAAATTGCGATACGCCAGCTTGGTCCTGTACTTGGCGTGTACTTCAAATTGATTGAAATACTTAGGTGTCACGGTTACACCTAAGCTATCGTCGGTAAGATTAACCAACTGGAACGCATCACGATACACCTTGCTGTAGTTGCCGTATGGGCCTACATTACTCGGGAATGTCCAACGCCAAAAACGACTTCTGGTGAGCTGATTTACAAAATGAGAGAAAGTAACTCTGCTCTGTATCGCTTGAATCTCCCTAGAAATTCCGTATCCCAAACCAATATTAAAGTCGCCCACCTTAAAAGCTGTATTCAAATTGACACCGGTTCGGTTGTTCGTCATCTGTCCGAGCATGGTTACCGAACTCGCAAAAGGTGTGAGCACAGCCGAGCCTTGAGTCGAAACGCTTGTCTGATTCACGTTCTGAAACTCTGCGAAGGATGCATTCCAGAAAATAGCGTTGTTGTTTACCACATATGGGCTCACGCGATAATATTGAACCTCAATTGGAATGGGTAATACGTTTCTCTTGGTAGTGATTTTCGCGTTGATGGCTTCACCCCAGGGGTAATCTTCTCCATCTCTCCTGAAGCGCCCAATCCCTGCTTCAACATGTGCCCGGAAATACTCGTAATTCGCATCCCACTCAAAAGTGTGAACATTGAATCCAAGTTGCATCTCATTGAGGGAATCTTGCCAAGTTGTATTGTTGATAGTATTGAACTTGATCACATCCTCATCATTATACATGTGTGTGATCATGCCACCGTAGGTATTGTTGGGGATAGTTAGGAACCCACCATTGAGTTCCGTTTTTCCAAAGAATGCCGACACATTCAAATCCCCGGGAAGGTTGATTCCGTCGACGATAATACCTTGCAATGCGCGCTCACCCCAACGTGTATCTTGGTATACATCTCCATTCTGGAACATTTGCTGATAGCGAACTCCAAGGCGATTCCCGATGGGATCCCACGGATTGCGTTCAGTAAGCGTAAATCGATTGTACCCTTGGAATGTCGCCATGGTAAGATCACTCATGGAATACCAGTGAATACCTCCCATACGGACGTTGAATGTCCCTACTTCGGTTAAGTAAGATCCATACAAGTTCATTCCGAGATTCAGGCTCATGTTGTTGCCGAGACGAACGCCTGGCAACGGATCCCATACTGTAGGACGAGCCGTCTGGGCCACTTGACCCGAACCATAGGTGGAGTTTACATTTCCATCCATGAACTGAAACATGAACAGGTCGAAGCCCCAGGAAGCTTTACGAGTTGGTCTACCACTCACATTCAGCCACAAGTTCGGCAACTGACTATCGTCTCCGATGAACAGTGTCCGATTGTCCAAAACTGCACCCGAATTAGGATCTAGTCCGTACGGCTGATCCATGAGTAGATGCGTCGAGAAGAATCGGTAGAAGCCATTGAGTTTTAATTGATAAATCTCGTCGGTCTTCTCCTTCGGGAAGGAACCTCTTCCCCAATCCAATACCGTGGAATCGGGGATAGCTTGGCTCCATCCTGCTGTGGATAGAAGCAAGAGTGGTACGACGGCCTTCCTTTGTGTTGATTTAAGAAAACGCATACCAGATGATTAAGATGGAAAGTACAAGCACGGCCGAAAGAACCACGTTTGTACGATTTCCGGTAATTCTTTTAATAGAGAGCAGTGATAAATCTGACGCCCCAGCTTCGACTGTCCAGTCGACCTGATTTCGGTCGCGAACGAAAAAGAGAAGCGCGGAGCTCACTGCGAAAATGAAGATGGCGAAGTGGAGGAAGTTCATCTCCGTAAAGACGGAAAGAACACCTGGCAATTCAACGCCTGTACTTTCTAAAACGAGACGGGCGAGACCCAAAAGCGAGCCTACAATGAGGGCGATTTTCGCACCTCGCCCATCAACCCGTCTTGTTGCGACGCCCCATAGAAAGACTGCAGCTATAGGCGGCGCGATATAAGCTTGTAAACTTTGTAATTTCTGGAATAGTCCTCCTTCTAGCGATTGAAGGACTGGAATCCATGCGAGAGATAATCCTATTATTAAAACGGTTGCCCAACGGCCTACTTTAACCAATTCCGCCTCTTCAGCTTCAGGCTTGTATTTGCGATAGATATCCATCGTGAACAGAGTTGAACACGAATTGAAAACAGAGGACAATGAGCTCATAAGAGCGGCAATCAAACCGGCAATGACGAGACCTCTAAACCCTTCGGGTAAAACCGACATGGCCAATAGTGGTAGGGCTGAATCGTACGCTGTTTCTCCATTAATGACAGGGAAATCTATCAAAGGATTTAGTCCTTGGGAGAGTACAAATGCGATAAGTCCTGGGATAACGAATAGGAACATCGGTGTAAGCTTGAGGAATCCAGCGAAAATAGCCCCTCTGCGTGCTACTTTGATGTTCTTTGCGGCCAACACCCTTTGAACGATAAACTGATCTGTACACCAGTACCAAACTCCAAGAATGGGAGCGCCAATCAAAATGCCTGTCCATGGAAAAGCATCATCATTCATTGTACGCCATAGGCTGGTATAACTAGGTTCCGTGGATGCTACGACATTGTTCCAACCACCTGCTGCATCTAAGCCGAAATAGACCAAAGCGACAGCTCCTCCCAGAAGGACGAAAAGCTGTATCATATCTGTGTATAAAACAGCTTTCAGTCCTCCTATGATCGTGTACAATCCTGTCACCGCTACAATGATGAGCGTACTCCACCAAAAATCAATATCCAACAAGGCAGTTAGTACTAACCCTCCAGCAACAAGGGTGATTGAGATCTTTGTCAGGATATACGCGATGACACTGGCCCAAGAAAGGTATCCTCTCGCCCAAGAATTATATCGGAGTTCGAGAAACTCGGGCATAGTGTACACTCCTGTTTTCAAATAGAATGGCACAAAGACCCAGCCCAAAAGCAATAGCATGAATGCCGCAATGATTTCAATCTGAGCGGCCACGAATTCTCCAGAAGCTCCGGCTCCGGCTAAACCTACCAAGTGCTCTGATCCAATATTTGACGCGAACAATGAAGCGCCAATCACAAACCAACCAAACCCTTTACCTCCCAAGAAGTACCTTCGAGCATTTTCAGCACCCTCTTCTCTTCTCGATTTAGCAATTAGGATTGCAGACACGATGAAAATTAGCAGGAAGTATCCGAAGATGACCCAAGTATCGATGCTATGTAAAGTGAGGGATGACATGAGGTTATGGCCTAAATCAAGGCGCTGGGATGTCTAAAGATTGAGGCTTGAGTCGAATGGAGCGCGCAGGGGGATCGGACTCTAAACGCGGATTTACATAAAATGGAATGTTTGCGTAAGCCACCTTCCCTGCATCATCGGTAATGAACACATAAAGACGGTAGGCTCCTTCTTCCTCTGGCGCTCTAAATCTGGCGGAATTGTCACCACGTCTGCTGAATAAGCCGAGCACCGGGGGAATAGCATCCTCAAAATCACCACCAGCGGATTGGGCTGTACTTTCTGAATACACGAACCAATCTACATCCACATCATTTCGGTCATCAGAGAAGACAACAGCTGCTTCATATACATCTTCGGCTTTCAAGTAGATGCTATTGCTTGCCGTTCTATTGTCTAAGGTGAGACTCGCTATCGACGGCGCAGCATTCATTGGCTCTTCTCCCTGCCAAGCGGCATACAATCGATCTAATGGCTCTGTGGGATTACCTCCTTCTGTAAACAGCCCGTACCATGTGGAGGTGGTCTCCTGTTTCTGTCCCCATAGGAAAACATACGACCCAATGCATTGGTCGCGATAAGAAGCGATGTAATTGCCATATCTGCTACCATACGACTCGGCCTTCTCTGTGCTGGTTTGCTCAATCGGAGCTCCCCATTCGGTCTTTTCAACTTCCCAGTGTCCATTCGGCCCCCATTCTGCAATGATGAACGGGCCTTCCCATCCATACTTGATGATGTTGCTGGGTGTTTTATAGAGATCCCCATACGTATTACATGCGAAGATGTCGATGTCTGGAGCTCTCGTTTTAATAAGGTAAATCTCCGTTGAGTCGATTCCGGCAGTGACCGTTGAAGTAGGATGATTGGGATCAACTTCGTGAATCATGGCGGCGATGTCTTGAACGGCATCCCAAACCTTAGTGTTCGAATAGAAAAGATCCACCTCATTCCCTACCCCCCATAGAAGCAGTGCAGGGTGATCTTTGTAGGTGGTCACGATTTCTCGAAAGTGATCGAGCTGCGCTTGAACTGCCGTTTCATCGTTGTAATTAAATCCATGACGTTCGTGCTGCACCCAAAGTCCGAACATAACGGTTAAACCGTGCGCTTCCGCAGCATCTAGAATCTCGCCAGCGTCTTCTGCACTCCATGTCCGAATTGAATTTCCTCCTAAAACTAAGAGCTCATCCAAGTTATCATGTCCACCAGCACCTCTAATGTAATAGGGCTCTCCGCCACGCATCAAAGTAAATCCGTGATCGGACTGAACCACGCGAACCGGAATGGCTTGCGCAGAAACCAGAATGGATGAACAAAGGACGAATAGGGTAAGTAGCTTCTTCATAGGCTTAAACTTGAATAGAGAATCCACTTGAAGTTAGCTCTTCATATTTATTTGCATCGAAAGAGTACAATCGAGCGGGACGGTGAGGCACACCTTCTTGAAACTCATTGAGGTCACGAAGGAATTTTCCACTGAGGATTCGCTTGCGGAAATTGGCCTTATCAAATTTTACATTGAGCACTGCTTCATACAATCCTTGAAGCTCCGCCAATACGAACTTGCTTGGAAGGAGCTCAAATCCAACCGGCTCTTTACGTACGCGGTCTCTGAGAATTTCGAGTGCATCTCTGAAAATGCAATCGTGATCGAATGCGAGATGCGGAACTTCATCTACGGGCACCCAATAAACACCTTCCGCCCATGCCGATGCATGCGGATCGTGCTTGGCAATATCTATAACTGAATAAACGCCAGTTGTAATGACCCTCGCCACAGGGTGACGGTCGACTTGCGAATAGACTTTGGTCTGACGAATGAAATGCTCATCGATGCCAGTTAGGTCTTTAAGGATTCGATGAGCAGCTACTTCAATGGTTTCATTTGGATAAACCAAGTCACCAGGAAGTGCGAGCTCTCCTTTAAATGGAGCAGCACCTCTTTTAATAAGAAGCACTTTGAGTTGTCCGTCATGGTACCCGAAGACTACGGAGTCTACTGACATACCGAATTGGAAGAACTTCTCATAAGGTATCTCATAATAAGGCACCGAAAACTGCTGATTGGGATCCTTAGAAAGCGGCTTATCATCCATGGGTGAAGTACTAATGATGAGTTTCAAATATATGTGAATTGAAAGTAATTGTACAAGTGACTATAAGTATTTTATTTTTATTGTACTGATTATCAATCATTTAAATTGTTTCAAGTGTAAATAATACACTACTTATTGTTTTTTAAACCAAAAGGTCTCTATCTTTGAATCTCAAATTCTAATCTCATGAAGAATATTTACACTTTCATTCTGTTGTTGTCGTTCGGATTCGCCTCCGCACAACTCAATCAGATCGACCTCCCAATCGATTGGGATAGTCAAACTACCGATTACACGGTAACAGACTTTGGTGGTGCCGCCTCATCCAGAGTAGCGAATCCAACCAACTCCATGGACACCGTGTTAAAAACGGACAAGACCATTGGTGCTCAAACTTGGGCAGGTACTACCTTGAGTACTTCTAATGGCTTGGCCACTGCGATTCCATTCTCATCAAGCACGGTGATTTTGGTAGACGTATGGGCAGCAGATTCAGGTGTTGTGGTTCGCCTCAAGGCAGAAGACCACACGAATAACACTATTACAGTTGAGACTGAGGCAATGACTACAGTTGCTGGTCAGTGGCAAACCCTTGCTTTCGATTTCGCAAATCAAGCGCCCGGTACTGCTGCTTTGAATACAGCAAACACGTACGACATGCTGTCTATCTTCTACAACTTTGGTGTTTCTCCGGCAGCACTGCAAACCTATTATGCAGACAGTGTGCGTATGGGAGCAGGTTCCACATTGAGCCAAATCGACTTACCCATTTCATGGGAAGGCACATCTACAGACTTTACAGTAGCAGACTTTGGAGGCAACGCTTCACAAGTTGTAGTTGACCCAAGCAACTTGAACAATATGGTTCTTGAGTCGGTGAAGTCAGCCACTGCTCAGACTTGGGCAGGAACAACACTGAGCAATTCACAAGGCCTCGCATCAGCCATTCCATTCAGTGCTGGTAATACCATTATTACATTGGACGTATGGTCGCCTGACGCAGGTATTGAAGTTCGCCTTAAGGCAGAAGATCACACCGACCCTACTAAATCAGTAGAGACAGTCGCTACTACTACCGTTGCAGGCGGATGGCAGACATTGACATTCGACTTCTCGAATCAAGCAGCAGGAACTGCAGCGATCAACTTTGCCTACACTTATGACATGCTCTCTATCTTCTACAACTTCGGAGTAGATGGAGCTACCGTAGGTAGTGCAAAAACGTACTATTGTGACAATGTGATGTTCGGCGCCGGCAACCCAGCAGGTACATACGACGTGACATTTAAAGTTGACATGAACAACTACACCGGGTCTTTCACCACACCAGAAGTAAACGGAGTATTCAACGGTTGGTGTGGCAACTGTGCTGCAATGACCGATGCTGATAACGATGGCATTTGGGAAATCACTGTTGCTATCGCCGAAGATTCAATTGAATACAAATTCTCACACGACAACTGGGCTGGTCAAGAAAACCTAGCTCCAGGTTCAGCCTGTACTCGTACAGCAAATGGTTTCACTAACCGCTTCATGTACGTTACAAAAGACACCGTGCTCGATCCAGTTTGTTGGGAAGCTTGTGTGACTTGTGCGAACGCTCCACAGAATGTGGATGTGACTTTCCGAGTTGACCTTTCAACGTACACAGGTTCATACACTGAAGTAAACCTCAACGGTTCTTTCAACAACTGGTGTGGATCATGTGCGGTAATGACAGACGCAGATAACGATTCAATTTACGAATTGACTGTAACCGTTCCAGCTGACTCTATCGAATATAAGTTCACCCTAGACGGATGGACCGTTGATGAGCAATTGATGCAAGGAATGCCATGTACTATCACGACAACAGACGCAGGTGGTACTTTCACCAACCGTTTGGCTGTACCAGCAGGCGACACTACTCTTCCAGTAGTTTGTTGGGAAGCGTGTGTAGACTGTGAGAGCATTGGCATCGAAGAGAATGCATGGATCGAAACCTTTACAGTTCATCCTAACCCAAGCAACGGTGTTATCTCAATCTCAGCAGAGCTTTTGAACAACGCAAACGCTAATCTTGAGGTTCTCAACCTACAGGGACAAGTAATTTACAGCTCAGAATTGGGTAGCTCTATCAACGAGACTATCGACTTGAGCCACGTAACCAACGGCATGTACATGGTTCGACTTTCTAGCGAAGCAGGTGTACATACCGAAAAGATTATGATTGCGAAATAAGTGTAAGTGTACTTTTGCAACATGAGGTGAGGCGCTCCGAAAGGGGCGCCTTTTTTTGTGAAGGAGCGCAGGTACTTAGGAACGCGGGAACGCAAGTTCGTTCAGCCCATTGGTTAATTAAATTGAGCCTACATCTACTAGCTGCGTAGGCACACAAGCACGTTAGAGCAACCTAAGCCATGGATCACCGGTCTCTCAACACTCGTTACTCGTCACCCGTTACTCGTTACTTGCTGCTATCCTCCTTTTGTGAACTCACCACAATAGAGCCAAATGCTATATGCTGCTAGCTTGCTAGCCCCTACCTCTTCCTCTTCTCAAACCCCGGCGTCCACCATTCTTGCAGGTCGCCGGTTAAGTCAGAATAAATGAAGTAAGCTTCAAACTCGGGTTGTTCTTGAACCCAAACCTTGGCGTTGTCCAAGCCCATGACCATGCAAGCGGTGGCCACTGCATCTGCAGTCATACAATCAGGCGATAGAATAGTTGCGCTGAGCAAACGGTCACTGACAGGGTAACCTGTGTGCGGGTCGATGGTATGGCTATACTTGATACCGGTTTCTTCATCGACAATGAATTTTCGATAATTACCGCTCGTAGCAAGCGACATCGTGTCGAGATTCAAGGTAATCTGAAAGCGCTCTTCCTGAATGGTCTCCATCGGTTTATCAATCCCAACCACCCACGAATTGTTACCGAACTTGGTCCCATTGGCACGCATCTCCCCACCAATTTCAATGAGGTAATTATTGATGCCTTTGCTTTCAAGGTAATCAGCAACCAAATCCACAGAATAGCCTTGGGCAATGGCATTGACGTCGATTTGCATTCCATCCGGGCGGTGCAATCTGCCACTCGACAATAAGTGAAGTCGCTTGTAGCCAGATATTCCCAGCAGGCTGTCCACATATGCGGAATCCACATCCGCTTTCTCCATAGAACCAAATCCCCAGGCATTGACCAAAGGAGCAACGGTCATATCAAATGCGCCATTTGTCATTTGCGAGACTTGCAATCCCCTCTTGATGACTTGCTGAAAGAGTGGGTCCAACAGTGAATCCATTCCTCGGTTGACCTTACTCAGTGTGCTGTGCGGATTCCATGCTGACATGCTTCTATCCACTGCAAATAGAATGGAATCTACTGCCTCATTGTATCGAATCGGTTGATCCACCACATAGAGAATCTTATACGTTGTCCCTTGCGTGTTTCCTTGTAAGGTTACGATGTACTCATCAGGACCACCACATGAAATCAAGAGCGAAAGCACCGAAATGAAACTTAGAAGTCTGAGCATGTCGTTGGGGTTTTGACAAAGGTAATTTTATCGCGGAGTCATTGCTATCCTTTTTTCTATCTTCCTCCTTCAATCAAACTTCAACGTATGTCGATACGCTCTCTTACTGTGCTTCTGATTAAACTAGTCGGACTTGGATACTTACTTATCCATGGTGTCAGTGCTTTATCTTCTCTTCCCTTTTTGGTCTGGAATGATTCCCTCTTTAACTTCTCACACTTGTTCCAACTTATTGGCACTTTAGCTTTGAGCATCGGTGTGCCCATCGTCCTTATCCTTTACGCTGAAAAAGTAGTCGACATCATTAAGGATCTTGAAGTGCAAAAAGGTGACTCAACCTTGAGTGATTCTACCATAATCGACTTCGGGCATCTGAAGGAAATACACATCCTGTACGCTGCCGTGATTATTATTGGGTGCGTCGTTGTAGAGAGCGCGGTATCGAATTTATTCTATTTTAATCAGGCAGGGTTTGTTGTTCTCAGTTTACTCAAGATTGTCCTTGGAGTTCTCATCTTCAGCAATGCTCGCCGTATTGCGCATTGGTTGCTCAAGCAGAGGGAAAGAGACTGAATTTAAGAACGGAATGAAGAATTAGAGTGATGGCTACATTTGAATCAGACATAGATCACATACTTCGTATTCACGTCGACCTCGATGAGGACACGGAGACTATTCCAGCAATAAGAACGGTAATTGGCCAATATAGCAACGCCGAAGCTTTCAAATACGCCTCCAATTCGCCTGGTGCCGAATACTTAGTTACCCTCTTTGTAAAAGCGGGAATGCGCGATTTCGATATCAACTGGCTGGTTGACCGATTGGATGGCGACAATGAAGATCGAGTTTTTGAAGCAGCAGTAGCACTTGCTATTCTCAACGACAACCGCGGACTAGATGAGCTCATCAAGTTTGCTCATGGTTGGGGACCTTGGGAGAAAAGCAACGTCGCCAGAATCGATATCATCGACGAGCTAAAGTACTTCCCTGTCGAATATGCATTGAGACTAAAAAAGGAAATCGAGCAGGCCCAGAATGAGGATAAGTGATTCATGGGTACTGTGTAGTGGACTGAACTAACCAGCCCACTAGGTCTCTAGGTCACCAGCTCACTAGCTCACCAACCTACCAGCTCACCAGCCCACCATCTCACTGGGTCACCAGCTCACCAGTCATAAAAAAAGCCCCGACGTTTACCGTCAGGGCTCTTATATCTAATCGGGAATATCGATTATCCTCCGAAGTCGTCAAATGATACGTTCTCTTCTGGAACACCGAAGTCATCACACATTTTGATAACCGCTGCGTTCATCAAAGGAGGTCCACAGAAATAGAACTCGATTTCTTCTGGAGTGTCGTGCTTGCTCAAGTAGTTATCGATAACTGCTTGGTGTACGAAACCAGTGAATCCATCACCTTCATCTTCCATAGATTCCTTCGCATTCCACTTATCTTCTGGCAATGGCTCAGAAAGAACAACGTGGAACTTGAAGTTAGGGAATTCACGCTCGATACCGCGGAAATCCTCCAAATAGAAGAGCTCACGCTTCGAACGCCCACCGTACCAGAAGCTCACCTTACGGTCGGTCTTCAACGTGTGGAACAAGTGGAAGAGGTGTGAACGCATTGGAGCCATACCTGCACCACCACCGATGTACAACATCTCTGCGTTGGTCTCCTTGATGAAGAATTCACCGTAAGGACCAGAGATAGTCACCTTGTCGCCTGGCTTGCTTCCGAATACGAAAGAAGAACAGATACCCGGATTCACGTCCATCCACTGGTTCTTCTTGCGATCCCATGGTGGAGTAGCGATACGAATATTCAACATGATGATGTTCCCTTCTGCAGGGTGGTTGGCCATAGAATAAGCGCGGAAAATTTCCTCGTCATTCTTCATCTTAAGATCCCAAAGACCGAACTTATCCCATTCGCTCTTGAAGTCCATTGGATCACGTCCAAGGTCTGGGTGGGCCGTAATATCGATGTCCTTGAAGTCTACTTCGATTGGTGGAACGTCCACCTGGATGTAACCACCCGCTTCGAAGTCGAGAGTTTCTCCCTCAGGAAGCTTCACCACGAACTCCTTAATGAAGGATGCAACGTTGTAGTTAGAAACAACTTCACACTCCCACTTCTTAATTCCGAAGATTTCTTCAGGAACCTTGATTTTCATATCGTTCTTCACCTTCACCTGGCAACCCAAACGCCAATCGTCTTGGATTTGCTTACGGTTGAAGAACCCTGTTTCAGTAGGAAGGATTTCACCACCACCTTCGGTAACCTGACACTTACACATACCGCAAGTACCACCGCCACCACAAGCTGAAGGCAAGAAAATCTTTTCGTTGCTCAACACTTGAAGGAGTGTGCTTCCTGATTCTACTTCTTTTTCTTCGCCGTTGATATCGAGCTTCACTGGTCCGGATGGAGCCAAACGCGCTTTTGCCTGAAGGAGAATCGTAACAAGAAGTACGATTACTGCTAGGAAGGCAGCTAGGCTAAGTCCGATAACGGTCGTTGCGCTTGCTAAGAACATATTCTTTTCTTTTTCCTAATTCAATTACCAGTTAATTCCCATGAAGCTCATGAAAGCGATACCCATCAAACCTGTAATGATAAAGGTGATACCCAATCCACGAAGTGGCGCAGGTACAGCTGAGTAACGAATCTTTTCGCGGATAGCTGCAATGGCTACGATGGCTAGGAACCAACCCACACCACTACCCAATCCGAAAGTAGTTGCTTCACCAATCGTGTTGTATCCACGCTCTTGCATGAAGAGTGCTCCACCCAAGATCGAACAGTTTACCGCGATCAATGGAAGGAAGATGCCCAAGGCTGAATAGAGAGCTGGAGCGAAACGCTCAACAATCATCTCAACCAACTGAACGATAGATGCGATAACCGCGATGAACATGATAAAGCTCAAGAAGCTCAAATCAACTTCTGCGAAATCGGCACTAATCCATGTCAATGCTCCTTTCTGGAGCACATAGTTTTCGAGCAAATAGTTCACCGGAACAGTAATGCCCAAAACGAAAATTACAGCTGCACCCAAGCCAACACCGGTCTTAACCGTTTTCGATACCGCGAGGTATGAACACATACCAAGGAAGTATGCGAAGATCATGTTGTCTGTAAAGATGCTCTTTACGAATATGCTTGCTAATTCTTGCATCGTTATATCTCTTTACTTCCGGTTATTCTTCAATCAATGACTTGGTACGGCTACGTTGAATCCAGATGATGATCGCTACAATGATCAAGGCCATCGGAGGCAACAACATCATACCGTTGTTAACGTATCCAATCTCGTAGATACCGGTCCAGCTCAACACATCAACACCGAACAACGCTCCTGAACCGAATAGTTCACGAACGAATGCTACCATAATCAAGATGGCACCGTATCCTGCAGCGTTACCTACTGCATCGAGGAATGATTTCCAAGGGGTGTTACCCAAAGCGAATGCCTCAAAACGACCCATGATGATACAGTTGGTGATAATCAAACCTACGAATACCGAAAGCTGCTTGCTGACGTCGTAGAGGAATGCTTTCAAAGTCTGGTCAACCAAGATTACCAATGAGGCAACCACAACCAATTGAACGATGATACGGATTCGGTTAGGAATGAGGTTACGCATCAATGAAATGATAACGTTACCCGCACCCAATACGAAGAATACCGAAAGGGACATTACAATCGCTGGTTCCAGCTTTACAGTAATAGCGAGGGCCGAACAAATGCCCAAAACCTGAACGGTAATCGGGTTATTCTCATTTAACGGATCCGTCATCAAACGACGGTTCTTCTTTGAGAATAGCGGCTCGCTTTTCTTTGCTACTTCTTGCGTTTCTGTGCTCATATTACTCTGCGTTGAGCGCTGTCGCGCGATTGTTGAAATATCCTACATAAGGACGAAGACAATCGTCCAACATCTTATCTACACCTACAGAAGTAATTGTACCTCCAGAGATGCCGTCTACTTCGTGCTCGTTGCTCGCCCCAGTTTTTACAACCGATACTGAAACGAATTCACCGTTGTTCATGATCTCTTTTCCAAAGAATTGATTTTGGAATTGATCACCAACGATTTCCGCACCTAGACCAGGAGTTTCACTCTTGTGGTCGAATGTAGTACCATAAACGGTGTTGCCATCATCGAGGAGTGAAATGTAGCCCCAAATCGGACCCCATAATCCCTTTCCACGAAGAGGAATTACGTAGAATGTAGTATCATTCTTGGTGGCTACATAAAGTGGAACCTGACGTTCTTCAACCGACAAATCGATTGCCTCGTCCATTTTGATATCGAAAGCTGAAGTTTCCGATTCAATCGCAGAACCATTTTGAATAACCAATTGCTCAGTGATATAATTGCTGAACTGCTCCGCAGACTGTGCGCGGTCCAAGTTTACCCCAATCGACTTGAGGATGCTCTGTTGCTTCTCTTGTTCAACGTTCATTTCCTGACGATCCTTCAATGCGATGGATGCGCCTGAAAGCAACGCGGCAACTACAGTTACCATGATCAAGGCGAAGATGTACGTATAAGTATTACTGTTTTTATCCATGATCTTAGGCGTTTGCGTTCGCTAGTTGTGCGCGCTTCTGACGCTTCTTGACGTTTGCTTGTACAACGTAGTGGTCAATCAATGGAGCCATCACATTCATGAAGAGGATAGCGAGCATCACACCTTCAGGGAAACCTGGGTTGAATACACGAATCGCAATACAGAAGAATCCAGTGAGGAATCCATAAATCCATTTACCCTTTTCAGTCTGCGATGCAGATACTGGGTCGGTAGCCATAAAGACAATACCGAAAGCAAAACCTCCGTAGAGCAAGTGCCAATGTGGTGGGATAGCCATGAAATCAGATACCGCTGGAGTAGCTGCGTAAGGAGCAACCCAGTTAAATACCAATCCCATGAACAATGCGCCAATAACACCGCTGAACATGATTTTCCAGCTACCAATACCTGTGTAGATAAGGATAGCGGCACCAATCAAAATAGCGAGGACGCTTGTTTCACCAATCGAACCTGGGATAATTCCCAAGAATGCGTTTTTCATATCCAACGCGTGACCTGCAATTTCAGGTGCAGTGTTTCCCGCAGCAAACTGGCTAAGTGCAGTTGCACCAGAGAAACCGTCAACGATTCCTTCACCACCTAGACCAGAGATCCAAGCGCTATCGCCAGACATCGACTTCGGATAAGCGAAGAATGCGAATGCACGCGCAGTAAGTGCTGGGTTGAGGATGTTCATCCCCGTTCCACCGAATACCTCTTTACCGATAAGAACGGCGAAGATGGTTGATACGGCCACCATCCAAAGTGGCATATCCGCTGGCATAATCAATGGAATCAAAATACCTGAAACCAAGAACCCCTCATTCACCGGGTGCTTGCGGAGGTAAGAGAACAAAATCTCTACACCCAAACCAGCAGCATAGGTTACAATGATCATTGGGAGCAACTTGATGGCACCGTAAATCACGTTATCCATCAAGCCCATTGTTTCAGATTCACCGGTGGCGATGTAGTGCCAGTGACCGATGTTCCACATTCCGAACAACAAAGCAGGAACCAAGGCGAAAATAACAGTCACCATGGTACGCTTCAAATCGATAGAGTCACGTACGTGAGCTCCACTGTGAGTAGTGTGATCCGGAACAAACATCATCGTCTCGATGGCATTGTGTAGCGGATATAATGGCTTCAACTTTCCGGTAGTAACCGCTGGGCGAGCCTTATCGAGTAGATCTTGAATAAATTTCATAGGTCTTCTCTTAATTCATTTCTTGATACATGAAATCCAATCCTTCACGCACAGTCTCCTGCAATGGAATCTTGGAAGTACAAATCACCTCAGCAAGCGCAAAGTCTTCATCGGTTACTTCGTAAATACCCAAGTTCTCCATCAACTCGAGGTCGCGAACCATAATGGCCTTAACCAACTGCTGAGGATAGATATCAAATGGAAAAACTTTCTCGTACTGTCCTGTAACTACAAAAGCTCTCTCTTCACCGTGCATGTTAGTGTCGAGTTTGAACTTCTTATTTGGCGTGAGCCAGCTCCAGAAGGTGCGTGACAATGAGAACTTGCCGAAACCAGGAAGAACCCAGCCCAAGAACTCTGTTTGATCACCCTCAGGAATTACAGTCAACTGCTCATCATTAAAACCAAGGTAGCCCTCGGCTCCAGCAGAACGACCAGTGAGGACGTTTCCTGAGATGTAACGGTTGTTAGTTCCTTTGATGCCCGACTCGAACAAACCCTTTAACGACGCACCTGAAGTTAGGCGGTAATACATAGGCTGCTCTACTTCCGAACCCGTCAATGCAACGATGCGCTCAGCTCTGTACTTTCCTTCAGCGAAAAGACGACCAAGTACAACAACGTCCTGAGGCTTCATGGTCCAAACTACCTCGCCCTTGTTGATTGGGTCGATGTGGTGAATTTGAGTTCCAACATTACCTGCAGGATGCGGACCTGAGAAGAAGTGCTTCGTCACTCCTTGCGCATTTTCGAAAGCTGGACAAGCCTTCACCCCTGCCTCAAGCGAGAGATGAATCTTTCCTTCTGTCAATTTTGCCAAGGCATTGATGCCCGTTTGGAATTCACTTTCCAAACCTGACATAACGAAGTTCATATCCGGAGCCAATGGATTGGTATTCATCCCTGAGATGAAAACCGCCTTAGGCTGATCTTCAGGATCTGCAATTCTGCCATAAGGACGCATCTCAACATTCGCCCAAACGCCGCTGTCTAGCATGCGCTTGATGATGTCTTCGCGAGATAAGTCAGCAGGATTGCTCACACCGAAGTCACGGTATTTTACTTCGCTGTCCGGCAAAATGCGGATAGCTTCAATTTTACGCTTAGCTCCACGAACTACTTCAGCAATCTCTCCACTCACTGGCGCGCAAACCTTGATAGCCTCTTTTCCTTTAATGTGGAAAACAGGATCACCAGCTAGGACCTTGTCGCCCTCGCGTGCTTCGAGTTTTGGAATTACGTCTGTAAAATCGTCGGGAATAAGCGCGTAATGGCTTACTGAAGGAGCGTCGCCGAACTTCTGTTCTGCGGCCCCTATAAGCTTGATGTCGTATCCTTTGCGGATTTTGATCACATTCGACATGTCACCGAGTCGATTAGCATTTAGAAAAACACGGGCAAAAGTACGTATTGTTCGTATCCATATGTACCCTTTCGGTTATTTATATGATTTCTAAACAACACTTCCTCCCCCATGGTTTAGAGGTCGGCAAATTTATGAATAAATAGGTACTTTGGCAGGCGAATTGAACGTTCTCTGAGCGATATGTATAAAACCCTCTTCACACTTCTACTCGGTTTCGGTCTTTCCGCAACCACTTTAGCCAACAATCCACCGATTGAAAATCGCGTGTACGACGACAATCTACACACGGTTCAACTCCGACGAACTGGAGAGTTAGGGGCCATTCGCTATATCCCTCTCGGAGCATTGAACACCATGCAATTGTCGTTCGATGACTTCCATGCCGACTTCACCAACTACAACTACACTTTCCTTCATTGCAATGCAGATTGGACTCCGTCCGATTTAATGAAGAGTGAATATCTCGCTACCTATCAGCAAGACATCATTCGAGATTACAATTTCTCGTTCAACACCTATGTACCTTACACTCACTACTCGGTAAGTTTCCCAAATGAATACATGAAGCTCACCAAAAGTGGGAATTATTTACTCATTGTATATAAGGACAACGAGCAAGAGCCTTCATTCACTTTGAAGCTTGTGGTGTACGAAGACATTGTCAATATCACTACAGATACCCATCGTGCCAACACAGCAGATATGATGGCGGAATACCAGCAAGTGGATTTCAACATATTCCACGGCAGCTACCCCATTCCAGATCCATTCCGCGATTTAAAAGTGGTGGTCCTCCAAAACCACAATTGGAATAACGCCATCACCGACCTCAAGCCTCGATTCCTAAGCAACGGTACGTTGAACTACGATTATGACTTCGAGAACAATTTCCTCGGAAGCAACGAGTTCCGCGAATTCCAAACTCGAAATATGCAGTCGAATTCACTGAGAATTCGCAAAATTGAAATCGACACTTCCTGGGTGGCCTATATTCAACAAGAAGACAGTCGACGCTTTATGCAATACCTTACCTGGCCTGATTTGAATGGTTCGTATCACGTTCAAAAACTCGACGCAGAAGATTCGGGAACGGAAGCGGATTATATATTGATGGATTTCTACTTGAGATACCCAAACCCTATTCCCGGTGGTGTTTACGTGTATGGAGAACTCTCCAACTGGACCTGCGATCCAAATTGGGCGCTTCAATACGATTACGACGAAGGTGCTTACCGCGGTCGATTCTACGCCAAGCAAGGCTTCTACAATTATCACTACGCTACTCAGAATGCAGACGGTTCGCCGAGTACAACTGAGTTCGAAGGCAATCACTGGCAGACTGAGAATGAGTATACTATTATTGTGTATCACCGTGAAATCGGCATTCGATACGACCGTGTGATCGGGGTAACCAACGCCAACTATATCGGCGACTAGAAAATTCGTAACATTGGGTAAGCCACAAACTACCCGATGACACGCCGAATTGTTAAAACCGACATCTGCCCGAATTGCGGAGCCGAACAAGGGGATGCAAACTTTTGCCCGAATTGTGGCCAGAAGAACAATAGCCACAAGCCCAACTTCTTCGAATACATCCGCGACGCCGTAGAGAATCTCTTCGCATTTGATTCCAAATTCTACCGAAGCCTAGGTCCACTACTTTGGCGTCCTGGCAAGCTTACACTACTCTACAACAGCGGAAAGCGAACGAGCTATGTTCTCCCGATTCGCTTGTTCATATTGATAACCATTCTTCTACTCGCCGCTTCCAGTTGCCAGAATCGATTGGATAAAGACCATTGGTATGATGTAGAAACTCCCAAGTCTTTGCAAGAACAAAGAATGGAGGCCTTCGCTGTACAAATTGATTCCTTGGCATCGGATACCGCCTTGGCTTCTCGAGAAATAATCGACTCGCTGGTGAATCAAGGAACCATAGAATGGAATGAAGAACTCGATAAGTATGAGCTAAAAGATGAGCCCGGTAGCTTGACCATCAATTCAGATATCGAAATCGTAGATCGTTATCTGAATTTCGCAACGGCGCACCCTGAAATGACCGTCGACGAGGCCTTTGAAGAGATGGCTGAACCAAGAACATTCTGGCGCTTGCTTCTCTACTCCAACTGCCTGAAAATCTCGCTCATGGAAGGCAATGAGCTCGGCAATTATATGCGGAGAAATGTGCTTTACATCCTCCTGCTCCACATTCCAATCATTGCCTTTTTATTGAAGTTGATATTCTACAATCGACGCATTCATTATGTAGATCACTTCGTGTTTGCGCTCCATGTTCAGACCGCCCTATTTGCCTATGCGCTGATAACCAGTTTACTTTTTTGGCTCACAGATGCCGATGTATTTTGGGCCTTATACTCCTTGGGTATGCTGGTGTATTCCTTCTTAGCTATTAAGCGCTACTACAGAGGGTCAACATGGCTGACCATCATCAAATTTCTCCTGCTCAATGCTTTGCTGTTTATCGTAACTATTATTTTCATACTTTTAGTAACAAGTGTATCCGTAATCCTTTACTAGCCCATTGGTTACTCTCGTCACATCAGGCATTAAAATTTCCGTCGAAACGGGTTTTGAAGGACGCTTCTTCAGTAAGCACGGTCCTCTATATGTTTTTACCTACGATGTACAAATCGAGAACCTAGGTCATGAAACTGTTCAGCTCTTAGGCAGACACTGGTTTATTTACGATACGGGAGACGGACCAAGCGAGGTTGAAGGAACTGGAGTTGTTGGTAAGCAACCCGTGATTGCCCCCGGAGAAGTACACACTTACCGATCAGGATGTCATTTGAGAGCCAGCATTGGGGCAATGCGAGGTGTATACAATATGGTTCGACTATCAGATGGTGAGCCATTCCAAGTGCAAATTCCCACTTTTCAATTCTTCGCTACACCTAGACTCAACTGAGCGAATTACCTTTGCCGCTTATGAAGCGGAGCACCGAAATCGGAACCGACATACTACGAGCTGCGAATGAACTTCGCAATGGCGAACTCGTGGCCATCCCAACCGAAACTGTATATGGATTGGCTGGAAATGCTCTCGAGAGGGAATCTGTGATCAAGATCTTTGAGGCCAAAAATCGTCCACAATTCGATCCGCTCATCATCCATACGCATGCCTCATCAGAATTTGAGAAGTACGCTGATTTTGATCCACGCATCTTGACTTGGGTTGATCAACTCAGTCCTGGTCCCATCACCTATATTCTCAAAAAGAAGACAATAATCCCCGACTTGGTCACATCTGGACATGACACAGTGGGCTTGAGGATTCCTAGACATCCTATGACCTTAGAGCTTCTAAAGTCACTTGATTTTCCGCTTGCCGCCCCCAGTGCGAATCCATTTGGATACGTGAGTCCAACTCGAGCCTCGCACGTTAAAGATCAACTGGATGGCCGACTACCGTACATCCTAGACGGAGGGGATGCAGAGGTGGGAATTGAATCTACCATTATCGACTTATCTAGCGAGCGCCCCGCTGTATTGCGATTGGGAGGGTTCGAACTAGCTGAACTTGAAAAGGTTTTTGAGCAGAAGTTAGAAGACATTCGATTGTCGAGTAGCCAGCCCAATGCACCCGGAATGTTGCACAGTCACTACGCCCCCGGCGTACAACTCTCGAAGCTTTCTATTGCTGAATTGAAGAAACAGTATCCAGAGAAACGCATCGGAGCGCTTAGATTCTCTACCTATTCTGAAGAACTCCCTAATGAAGCTCAAATACTATTGAGCGAATCAGGGTCGATCACCGAAGCAGCTCAGCGATTGTTCATGTGCTTACGTCAATTAGACAAAACCAATTGGGATGTGGTATCTGTAGAGTTTGCTCCTGAAGAAGGTTTGGGATTGGCGATTAACGATCGCCTAACGCGCGCAACTCATCAGCAGTAGGTTGCTGAGGTTTAGGCTTGCGCAATTCAAAATTCTGCCCCAAGTATACGCGTCGAACTTGCTCATCTGCAGCCAACTCTTCAGCTGACCCGCTTTTGAGAATACGCCCTTCGAACATCAAATATGTTCTATCGGTAATAGCTAAGGTTTCCTGAACATTATGGTCAGTGATTAGAATACCGATATTACGTTTCTTCAACTGTGCTACAATGCCCTGAATATCTTCCACGGCGATGGGATCGACACCAGCAAACGGCTCATCCAACAGAATGAACTTAGGATCGGTAGCCAACGCGCGAGCAATCTCAGTTCTTCGTCGTTCTCCTCCCGATAGAAGATCACCTCTGTTCTTGCGGATATGCTGCAAACCGAATTCATCCAGCAAGTCTTCGAGTCGTTCTTTACGCTCTTTCCGATTGTACTTCGTCATCTGGAGGACAGCCATAATATTGTCCTCAACACTCAGCTTTCTGAATACAGATGCCTCCTGCGCTAGATAGCCAATGCCCTTCTGCGCTCTTTTGTACATAGGGTCCTTGGTGATTACCTCTCCATCGATAGTCACCTCTCCCTCATCGGGCTTAACCAATCCAACAACCATGTAGAAGGATGTAGTTTTACCCGCACCATTCGGACCGAGCAATCCCACGATTTCACCTTGTTCCACTTCAAAAGAAACACCCTTTACGACTGTTCTTGAACGGTATCTCTTTACTATGTTGTTGGCGGCGAGCTTCATGCAGTTCGGCTATTTCTTCTACGGTTCACCCGTGAAGATATGACAATTGATATTTGGTACAGGAACATCACCGGTATCGCTACTAACACCTGACTGTAAACGTCGGGTGGTGTGATGATAGCGGCAAAAATCAATACTACAACGATTGCATGTCGTCTATATTTCTTCATCCATTCTGGCGTGAGTAAGCCTATCGAACTAAAGAAATAAGCCAGCACAGGCAATTCAAAGATGAGCCCCGTTGCCAAAGTAAGCGTAGTCACCAACGATACGTAAGATTGAGGTGTCGCCTCCGTTGCAAAGGTGTCACTAATACTGTAGGTCCCGAAGAACTGAACACTCAATGGAGAAAGTATGTAGTATCCGAATAGCACACCGAGGAAGAAGAGACCAGCAACGAAGAAGATGATAAGTCCGCCATTCTTACGTTCACGTTCATGCAGACCTGGACGAACAAAGCGCCACAACTCCCATATGATGTACGGAAAGGCAACGATGATACCAGCGATGAGGGAAATCTGCATGTGCATTGTGAATTCTCCCATAAACTGGATGTTCTTCAGCGGAATACTCCAAGAAGTATCACAAAACGTAGAACCACCCAAGGCAGTGGTAATCTCACAAATCCATGAATATGTGGCAAAGTGAGGATCGAGTGGAGCAAGTATGATTCCGTCAAATAAGTACTCCACGCCGATGAAGGCAGCAATCATCCCCACTAGGATGGCGATACTCGAGCGGATGAGATGTGAACGCAATACTTCCAAGTGGTCGAGGAAGCTCATAGCGTTTGGATCCTTCTGTGTTTTCGTAGCCATAATCAGGCGCAAAGCTAGCTCCGTATTTTATTTCCTCAAAACCAATCTCTAACGTAAATTTGCTAGACCAGACCTAATCCTAATTAACTTTATTGGAATCACAGCGTTTCCTTGAATAACACAGGGGAATTTTTGTACCTTATTAGTTGCTTACCACGAGGTACCGTAGTAGTCAACGCTAACCTATGGCCGTAACAGGAACAAATCCGTCCGCCGAGCTGAAAAAGCATTTCGGTTTCAGCACTTTCAAGGGCGAACAGGAAGAAATAGTAAACCATCTCCTTCGAGGAGAAGATACGTTTGTTATCATGCCCACTGGAGGCGGCAAGTCGCTGTGCTACCAACTTCCAGCCATGATGCTCGGTGGCACAGCCATCGTTGTTTCTCCTCTCATCGCCTTGATGAAGAATCAAGTGGATGCTATGCGCGGCTTCTCTCAAAGAGATGGAGTGGCCCATGTTCTCAATTCTTCACTCACCAAAAAAGAAATCGTTCAGGTGAAATCCGACCTCCGGGAAGGAATCACCCAACTACTATATGTCGCGCCAGAATCCCTAAACAAAGAAGAAAACATCGAACTCCTACGCGAGTTGAACGTATCCTTCTTTGCTATTGATGAAGCACACTGTATTTCGGAATGGGGGCACGACTTCCGTCCGGAGTACCGAAATCTAAAAACCGCGATTGAAAACATAGGTCGAAAGCCCATAATCGCATTGACCGCAACGGCAACGCCAAAAGTTCAAAGCGATATCCTCAAGACACTCGGCATTGAAGATGCACGTGTTTTCAAATCGTCGTTCAATCGTGATAACCTCTATTATGAAGTCCGACCAAAGACGGATGTAGAGAAGCAGATCATCAAACTCTTATTGGAGAATAAAGGAAAGAGCGCCATTGTGTATTGTCTCTCTCGACAAAAAGTGGAAGATCTCTCCCAGCAACTTCAGGTGAACGGCATCAAAGCTCTTCCCTATCATGCGGGGTTGGATGGCAATACACGGGTGAAGCATCAAGACGCATTCTTGTCGGAAGAAACGGATGTTATTGTTGCGACCATCGCCTTTGGAATGGGAATCGACAAACCCGATGTGCGGTATGTGATTCATCACGACATGCCCAAGAGCCTCGAATCTTACTATCAAGAAACCGGACGCGCTGGTCGAGATGGCGGCGAAGGCAACTTGATAACCTTTTACAGTTACAAGGATATAGAGAAGCTCGAAAAATTCCTTTCTAAAAAACCAGTAGCGGAACAAGAAATCGGCAAGCAACTCTTGCAAGAAGCTATGAGTTATGCCGAAACGAGCATGTGCCGAAGAAGGTATCTCCTTTACTACTTCGGGGAAGTATATGAGCCGGATAATTGTGGAATGTGCGACAATTGTCGACATCCGCAAACGCTACACGATGCCTCCAAAGAACTGGCATTGGCATTAGAAACCGTCAAGGGTGCCAATCAAAAATTCAAAGCGCAACAGATAGTCAATATCCTCATTGGCAATCTAACAGCACTCCTCAAGACTCATAATTCTGAAAACCTTCCTCAATGGGGTGAAGGAACCAATCACGATGAGCGTTTCTGGCACAACTTGATACGTCAAGCCGTGGTCCAAGGGTATCTCGAAAGAGAAATAGAACTCTATGGCGTACTCCGTTTAAGTCAGCTGGGACATGATTTCATGGCGAAGCCTGGAGAATTCATGATGCCCGAAGAACGCGAATATGAAGATGCATCATCGAACGGCAGCGCGACCGTTGTTGCATTGGACGATCAACTTTTCAAGATGCTGAAAGACCTCACTAGAAAGGTCGCAAAAGAAAAGGGCGTTCCCCCATATGCTGTATTTATGGAGACTTCCCTCTATGAAATGGCTACCCACTACCCTACCACTCTCGATGAGCTCAAGAATATGAGCGGTGTCGGTGAAGGGAAGGCCGCAAAATTTGGGGTTCCATTCGTGAGCATGATTAAGAAGTACGTGGACGAGAATGACATCAATCGACCAATGGACTTAGTCGTTCGAAGTCTCGCCAATAAAAGTGCACTTAAGGTATACCTCATCCAGAGTACCGACAGAAAATTACCACTAGACGATATCGCCAGTGCCAAAGGCCTCACAATGGAAGAGCTCCTGAAAGAAATGGAGATGATTGTCTTCTCTGGCACAAAGCTAAATATCAACTATTACCTGGAAGACATCCTAGACGAAGACTCGATTGAAGAGATTTACGAGTATTTCATGGATGAATCCGAAGAAGGACTCATCGCAGAAGCCTTTGAAGAATTCGATGGCGACTACAGCGAGGAAGAGCTTAGATTGATTCGCTTAAAATTCCTGAGCGAGGTAGCGAATTAATTATACGTTGGGACGTTAGGATGTAGGGACGTGTGGACGTGAGTGATCGCTTTTGCATCTAACCAGCTCTCCAATCATCCTGTTCTCCAATCATCCTGTTCTCCAGAAGTCCAATTCTCCACCTAGCTACGTCCGCACCTCCCCACGTCCCTACATCCGTACGTCGCTACGTCCTCACATAAAAAAAACCCCGCAAATTGCGAGGTTCTTTGTTCTTGGAAACCAACATCAGTTAAGATGTGTGAATACGTCTTGATTATCCAGTTTGTCTACGTGTAAGCTCTTTGAATATTGGAGTAGAAAGTCCACACAATGCTGAGGCGCTTTCTTCATATTTCCGTTGGCTTTACGTTCGCTAGGTGTAATGTTGTGCATAGGCATACTTTGTTTAACACCTTGAGAACGCACGACATATGTACCTATTGTACGTCGGACAAAAAATTTAATCAATCGTTAAACTCACACCGTTCTTTTCGATAAGTTTCCTCAAGTTCATCAAGGCATAGCGCATTCTTCCTAGCGCAGTATTAATGCTCACATCCGTGTGATCTGCAATCTCCTTGAAACTCAATTTCGAATAGATGCGAAGCTTCAATACTTCCTTCTGCTCTTCTGGCAAATGCTCCACCAATTTGATTAAGTCGCTTTCAATTTGCTCCTGAATCATGGTGCGCTCTTGAGTAGGCGCTCCGTCCTTGATAATATCAAAGATGTCGAAGTTTTCAGATGGAGAAATCGTAGGCATTCTCTTGGCCTTTCTGAAATGGTCGATGACCAAGTTGTGTGCAATTCGCATCACCCATGGAAGGAATTTTCCCTCTTCATTGTATCGACCCGCACGGAGCGTATTGATTACTTTGACAAAAGTGTCTTGAAATACGTCATTCGCTAAATCCTCATCACGAATTTTGCTGATGATGTACGAATAAACTCTAGTGTTGTGTCGATTGATGAGAATCTCGAGACAAGATTCATTACCCTTCATGTACTCCTTGACAAGGTCGGAGTCCTTCCATTGCAACATATCCATAACCGTCTGATTTGGTTCCTAATTTCCTAAGTTAAACGGGTAGAGATATGTCTATAGAAGTGGGTTTAAGTTGACAAAAGCTCGACATATACGAGCGCTGTTGTTTTCTCAAATGTAAGTGAAAAGAAAGCAATAATGCAAATGTCATCTTGAACAACGACAATAATTTAACGTATTAGAGTGACGGTCACATAGGTAGCTCAAGCTTAAATCTGTACCTTTGCCAGTCATGGAAAAAACGATGCCCACACCTGTCGATACTCCTTCTGAAACCACCGAAAACATTGTGATTTCAGGTGCACGAGTGCACAATTTGAAAAATGTAGATCTCACCATTCCGAGAAACAAATTGGTGGTAATTACCGGTGTTTCAGGTAGTGGAAAATCTTCTTTGGCTTTTGATACACTCTATGCCGAAGGTCAGCGTCGTTACGTCGAAAGCCTTTCATCTTATGCGCGTCAGTTTCTCGGACGTCTCAATAAGCCGGAGGTAGACGACATTAAAGGACTTGCTCCTGCCATTGCTATCGAACAGAAAGTTATCTCTCGCAACCCACGCTCTACCGTGGGCACGACTACTGAAATCTACGACTACATGAAGGTGTTGTTCGCCCGCATTGGTCGAACCTATTCCCCTAAGTCTGGTGCAGAGGTAAAGCGCCACACCGTATCTGATGTGCTCGACCATATCCATTCAGGTGATGAGGGCGAACGTCTCATGATTACTGCTCCAGTTCGTCCTAACGGACGCACACCTGTGGAGGCATTAAACGTATTCCAACAGCAAGGCTTCTCCCGAATTTTCTGGGATGGAGGTTCGGAAGAGATAGCAGACCTCATCGAGCAGCATGTGAAAGATTGGCCCTTGGATGCCCAGCTGATCATCGATAGAGCTGTTGTGCGAAAAGACGATGAGGACAATGATGCACGCCTCGCAGATTCCATTCAAACTTCATTCTTCGAAGGGCGAGGTGATTGTAATATTCATTGGGTTCAGCGCGATTCCATTGAATCCTTCAGCAACAAATTCGAAGCTGATGGTATTCAATTCGAAGAGCCTTCTATTCACCTTTTCAGTTTCAACAACCCTTACGGTGCTTGTCCGAAGTGTGAAGGTTTTGGAAATGTAATTGGCATCGATGAAGACCTGGTTATTCCTAACCATGGTCTCAGTATTTATGAAGATGCGGTAGCTGCCTGGAAAGGCGACTCGATGCAGGAATGGAAGGAAGAATTGGTGCGAAGCGCCTCAAAATTCGACTTCCCAATTCACAGGCCCTACGGCGACCTCACCGAGGAGCAACGCCAATTGTTATGGGGTGGTAATAAATACTTCCGAGGAATACACGCATTCTTCAAGCATTTGGAAAGCAAATCGTACAAGATTCAGTACCGAGTAATGCTTTCACGATACCGTGGCAAGACAAAATGCCCGGAATGTAACGGAAGACGACTTCGCAAGGATGCGTCCTATGTGAAGATCAACGATAAAAATGTAATGGAGTTGGTGGACATTTCCATCGACAAGCTCCACACTTGGTTCAACAACTTGGAACTTTCTGAGTTTGATCAAAAAGTTTCCAAGCGTCTCCTTATTGAAATCACCAACCGACTCCACTATTTACGGGAAGTTGGATTGGGCTACCTCACATTAAACCGTCTCTCCTCCACTCTATCGGGTGGAGAATCTCAGCGAATCAACTTGGCGACAAGCATGGGAAGTAGCTTGGTCGGCTCGATGTACATTCTGGATGAACCGAGCATTGGTCTGCACCCTAGAGATACCGACCGATTGGTAAAGGTTGTTCAGGACCTCCGCGACATCGGTAATACAGTGATTGTTGTTGAGCACGATGAAGCCTTCATGAAAGCCGCAGATGTAATTGTAGATATCGGACCTGGTGCCGGTAGCTACGGTGGCGAAGTGCTATTCAATGGTTACATGGAGGAACTCCTTGAGAAAGAAACGCTCACAGCTCAATACTTGAGCGGCAAGAAGGAAATCGCTCTTCCAGAGAAGCGCAGAACTTCTGAATATAAAATCCGCGTTGAAGGGGCTCGTGAAAACAACCTCAAGAACGTGGATATCGAATTTCCACTGCACACCTTTACCGTGGTAACCGGCGTGAGTGGCTCCGGTAAATCCACCTTGATTCGTCGAATCCTCTATCCTATGCTTCAAAAAGAGATGGGAGGATATGGCGAAAAAGCCGGAAAGCATAAATCTGTGGAAGGTGACTTCCAACGTATTTCTGGTGTGGAATTCGTCGATCAGAATCCTATTGGGAAGTCGAGCCGAAGTAACCCAGTGACCTATCTCAAGGCCTACGACGAGATTCGTAACCTCTATGCAAATCAAAAGCTATCGCAAATCAGCAATCTGAAAGCGAAGCACTTTTCATTTAACACGGATGGCGGTAGATGCGATGTGTGTAAGGGCGAAGGCGAAGTGACCATCGAGATGCAGTTCATGGCGGACGTTCACCTCAAGTGTGAGCAGTGCGATGGCAAGCGATTCAAGGACGAAGTACTCGAAGTGAAATTCAATGAAAAGAGCATCTTCGACATCCTAGAGATGACTGTGGATGATGCAATTTCATTCTTTGAAGAACACGGTGAAACCAAGATTGTCAATCGCCTTAAACCACTTCAAGAGGTAGGTCTCGGCTACGTTCACTTGGGGCAATCTTCTTCTACCCTTTCGGGTGGTGAAGCCCAGCGCGTGAAGCTCGCAAGCTTCCTAGTTATGGGGCAGAGTGAAGGCAAAAAGTTGTTCATTTTTGATGAACCAACGACGGGTCTTCACTTTGAAGACATCCACAAGCTGTTGAACTCTTTCTATGCCCTCATTGATAAAGGGCACAGCATCCTGGTGATCGAGCACAATCCAGATGTAATTAAGTGCGCCGATTGGCTCATCGACCTAGGTCCAGATGGGGGAGAAAACGGAGGAACTGTTCTATTCCAAGGAAATCCAGAGGACATCCTAAAATTGAAAGACAACGCAACCGCGCTCGCGATTCGTGAAAAGATGTAGTTGAGGGTTGAGAATTATCTCAAGCCGTCGAAGAAATTCACCAACTGTTCAAGCTGCTCGTCTGTGAGATCGGCTTCTGCATGCAGTGCGGTATACCCCCACAATGGCATCTCTCCTTCTTTAATCTCCTCAATACACTCTTCGAGTTTGTGATCTGCCTTGCCTTCAGAATAAGTACCCCACTCTGAGAAGTTGAGGTGCTCTCTACCTTCTTCTACATTGTGCGCCACAGCGTATGACATTGGTGCAATTTTAGAATACCATGGCCATTTGGTTTCGTTGGAATGGCAATCATAACAAGCTGCTTTGATGAAATGTCCTATTTCAGAATCAACGGCATTTACTGTAAGGAAATCTTGACTTGAATCGTATTCGGGATTGGTTCTATCCGGCTGAATGAACTGCATGACAACCAACGCGATGATGAGGGCTATGAACGTGCCTCGGAGTATCTTCTTCATATCCCAAATGTAAAACACTTTCACTTAGCACATCAATCGAAAACCTTACCTTTTCCCTATCAAAATGAAAAAACCAGATCAGTGAATCCATCAGAAAGGGCCACCACGTGGGTAGATGATCACGGAGACTTGTTATTCCGTTTTGCGTATCAGCGAACGGGAAGCAGAGAGACCGCAGAGGATCTCGTGCAAGAAACGCTATTGAGCGCTTTCAAATCACTTGACACCTTCAAGGAAGAAGCATCAGACCGAACTTGGTTGATGCGGATTCTCAGAAACAAAATCATCGATCATTATAGAAAGACGCGCACGAAGCAAAAGGACAATGAGGCTTCCCAGAAAAAGGAAGTGAGTTTGGACGCATTCTTCGATGAAACGGGAGGATGGATGCCCGACAAGCGTCCGGAGCCTTGGTCGGAACAACCTGATGAAGCTGTAGAGCGCGAGCAACTCGGTGATGCATTAAACGGTTGCATTGACAAACTGAAGGGAAAAGGAGCTTCTGCTTTCCGCATGAAATACCTCGAAGACGAAGAGTCTGAAGAAATCTGTAAGGTGCTGGATATCACGCCGTCCAATTACTGGGTGCTGATACACCGAGCGAAGCTTCAGTTAAGAGATTGCTTAGACCAATCTTATTTTAAAGAACTCAAAGCATTTGACGCCGAATAAAGGATGAATATGTTTCACAAACTATTTTACACCTGCGAAGAAGCTTCTCTTCAATCGATGAAGAAGGATGAAGGAAGAGTAGGATTAAGCACTCGATTCCGTCTTTGGATGCATACTCAAGTATGCCACTTTTGTAAAATTTTCCATTTGCAAAACCAAAGGTTGAATAAACTCGTAGATGAATCAAAGGCACGGCAGCATATCGTTGCCTCCGATGAAGCAAAAAATAAATGGAAGACAGAATTGTCCTCCAACAAACGAGATTAGAAACCCTTTACTTGTAACTTGAATTCAACTAAATCTTGCATTATGGAAAATCGAAAAGCTAAACTTATTACAGGCGGTACTCTTATCGCTGGTGGCCTTCTTATCAGTGGCAACCTTCAAGCAGAAGAGCTCTTTCAAGCAAACGACCTTGGCTCTGGAGCAGAGGTGCGTGCTGAATTGCTCAAGTCTGAGCGCAGTGTAATCAACGGACTAGAACTCACTTGTGGAGAATCTGAAGAAGCTTCAACAGAGGCATCATGTGGCGAAGGTTCATGCGGCGAAGCAAGCGAAGAAGCTGCTGCAGAACATAGCTGCGGTGAAGGTTCTTGCGGCGAAGCAAATGAAGAAGCGGCAGCCGAGCATAGCTGTGGCGAGGGTTCTTGTGGCGAAGCTAGCGAAGAAGCTTCTGCTGAGGAGCACAGCTGTGGCGAAGGAAGCTGCGGTAAGTAATCCATTAATGATATAGTGAAGCGGAGGATTATCTCCGCTTCGCCATTTCTCATGAACACTCAAGGAATGATAGGAGTCGGCTATCGTCGTAAAATGACGAATGCTTTATTGGATGGAAGTGATATCCATCCTGAGTTTGTCGAACTCGCTCCTGAAAACTGGATTGATGTCGGCGGGACCTGGAAACAACGCCTCAATCGAGTAGCAGATAAATATCCCATCCTTTGTCATGGTTTATCCCTGAGTATCGGAAGTCCAGATCCTCTGGATATGGACTTCATCAAAAAGCTCAAAGCGTTCTTAGATGAGTATCAGGTTCCCCTGTATTCTGAACACTTGAGCTACAGCAAGTGCGACAATGCCCATTTGTACGACTTGCTTCCCATTCCCTTTCGTCAGGATGCTGTAGACCACATTGTGGAACGCATCAAAATCGTCCAGGACGTTCTTGAGCGCCCATTGGTTTTGGAAAATGTGTCCTACTACACACCCGTAGCTGCAGAAATGACGGAAATCGAATTCATCAATGCGATCGTGAAAGAATCGGGTTGTCAACTTCTCTTAGACGTGAACAATGTCTACGTGAATTCATTCAACCACTCCTACGATGCACATGAATTCATTGATTCCCTCCCTCTTGAGTCGGTCGGTTACATGCACATGGCAGGTCATCGAAAAATCCGACCTGATTTAATAATCGACACCCACGGATCAGAGATCATCGACCCGGTTTACGACTTATTCGACTACACCGTAGCGAGGACTAACCCGGTACCGGTTCTTCTTGAACGAGACTTCAATATTCCGGAAATGGCGGAACTCGACCGAGAATTATCTCGTTTGAAAGCCATTTCAAAATCTCACTGGCACAAAGAAACAGTAGATCATGGCACTGCGTGAATCCACAGCGAAGGCTCAATCTAGTTTTGCCGACTACTGTCGCACTGGGGAAACCTCAGGCATTGAGGGTGCGAGAGAAGATCGCATCTCGCAATACAGGAGATTGGTATTCAGTGTAGTTCAAAATGCACTTAACACCGCCTATCCTATCGTTCAGAAGAAATACATGTCCAAGGAAGATTGGGAGTCGCTCCAACATCGATTCTTCAGTAATCATCCATGTTCAGACCCACAGATATGGCGAATGCCATCAGAGCTGATTGAATATGTAGAACAACAAGAATCTGAACTGTGCTCCAAGTATCCCGCATTGCTAGACCTGCTCCGATTTGAATGGCAGGAAACCTACCTGTTTATGATGCCGGATTTAGAATTACCTCACCACTCGAACCATTGTCCATCCCTTTCCGATAAGGTAGTATTAGAGCAAGAGATGCAATTGCTCCCTCTGAAATACCCAGTTCACAACACACACCCTTCGAAATTGAAGGAAGCTCAAGCAGGTCAATACATCAGTATGGCTTGGCGCGATAGAGAAAAACGACATGTACACTTTATGGGAATTAGTGTCTTTTTCGCACTTGTTTTAGAGAACCTAAATACGTCCGATATCACCCTGCTTGAAGCGGGTAAGAAAGTCGCTTTACAATTCGGAATCACTACCGACCATTGGAAGGAAGAGCTCGACAAATTCGTTGCTAAACTCCATCAGAAACACCTGATATTCAAGGCTTAACATTACTGTACACCCAGTATAGAAGAAAGGCTAACAGGTTGAATCTATACCCTTAATTAGTTGATATCTAATCTAGTCGATTATATTTCGATTAAATTTTAACATCCTATCAAAAAAGTGATGTTAAGACATCTATATCTGCTCGAAACCTATATATTTGTCACATCTAATACTTGGGGTCCTACCCAAGTAGCTTAGGTTTATTGGTTTGGTGTGAGGCCCGGGGAATACCCGGGTCTTTCATTTTATACCTCTTGGTAAATCAAACCAACCTTGGTAAACCCCATAAATACCAGGGTTGCTAGTTTCTTTGGCGGATAGCTTCAAACATCACCACGGCCGCTGCCACACTTACATTCAAGCTATCTACTACTCCCCCCATAGGAATTTTGATACGCTCATCTGCATTCTCCAACCAGATTGAGGTCACCCCCTTATCCTCTGCTCCCATTACTATTGCACATGACTGCTTCAGGTTCACATCGTAATGTGGAGTTGCGCCTTCGAGTGTTGTGACCATCAAAGGAATATGATGCTCTTTCAAAAGGGAGGTGATTTCCTCAGAACCATCGGAAAAGATGGGAACATCGAAGAATCCCCCTAAGCTATTTCTAATCGCCTGAGGATGGTACACGTCCACTACAGAATCTGCCAAAAAAACCGCATCGACCTTAGCAGCACTCGCAGAACGAAGAATGGCTCCTAAATTGCCGGGCTTCTCTATGGCTTCAAGAATAATGAAGAGCGGAGCTCCTGACCAATCAATGTCTCCAACCTCTCTCTTCGAACGGTGATATACACCCACCCAGTTCGGAACTCCGGAGCGCAATGCAATTTTAGAGAAGACATCGGAGGTGCACTCATGAATGAGAGGAGCACGACCGTCCAGTACAGCGAGAATATCGGACTCTTGATGATGTGCTTCATCATAAAAAAGCCAAAGTGGCTCAAATCCCGATTGTATAGCACGTTCGTTCTCACGAATGCCTTCAACCACAAATACATCATCACGCTTGCGATCACGCGATTTTTCGATGTACACCTGAAGTTTCTTAATGGTGGCGTTCTTCGTACTCTCAATTCTCTTCATGCGTGCAAGTTCGCTATTATCCTTCAACAACGTACCTTCGCACTATGGGAAAACGCAGCAAAAAACACAGTTCAGAAGACGGTTTCGTTTACTCCACCAACCCTGGAGCAACGTTTGGGGATCTATTCGCAGGGCTCAAATCCGATGATGAGTCGACCTCGAACTCCGACATCACACTAGAGGTGCATATCTCCAAAAAAGGTAGAGCTGGAAAAGTGGCTACATTAATTGTTGGTCACCCTGGAACCGACGAAGAACTCAAGGAACTCGCGAAGGAACTGCGTGGACATTGCGGCGTAGGAGGAAGCGTTAAGGATGGTGAAATCCTATTACAAGGAGAAGTAAGAAACAAAGTGATGTCTTATCTAGAAGACCTCGGGTTTAATACCAAAAGAGTGGGTGGTTAGAAAGAAGCTCTTACCGATTCAAGCGCTCGCTCATAGACATTCTCATAGAGCGGTAAAACCTTGTCCATGCTGAAAGTTTCAGCTTGCTTGAAGGCATTCTTCTTGAATTCGGCATGTAGCTTTTCGTCCTTCAACAGCTTCACTGAAAGCTGAGCCATTTTCTTCACATCCCCAACATTAACCGTGTAACCCGTCTTTCCGTTGATGTTCACTTCAGGCAGTCCACCTGCATTTGAACTGATCACAGGAACTTTTGCGGCCATGGCCTCAAGTGCCGCCAAACCAAAGCTCTCCGTCTCGGAAGGCAGGAAGAACAGGTCGCTCAAACAAAGAATTCGCTCTACTTCAGTGGTTTTACCCAAGAAAACTACATCCTCTTGAACGCCGAGCTCCTTGGCCAACTCTTCTGCTTTTTCACGCTCCGGACCATCTCCCATCATCACTAATCGACTTGGAACTTCTTTGTGAATCAATGCGAAGGATTGAATGATATCCATAATGCGCTTCACTTTCCTAAAGTTGGAAACGTGTGTGATAATCTTCTGTCCAGGATGAGCGATTCCCGATCTCGTACATTCGGATTCTTTCTCGTAAAGGCTCAGATCGATGAAGTTTGGAATTACTTCAATGTCCTTTCTCACAACAAAGAACTTCACCGTTTCCTTCTTTAAATCTTCCGAAACCGAAGTGACGATATCGCTGTGATTGATGGAAAAAGTAACAGCTGGCTTATAGGAAGGGTTTCTCCCCACCAAAGTAATGTCCGTTCCGTGCAACGTCGTCACTACCGGAATGTGAATGCCTTTATCAGCCAAAATTTGTTTAGCCATGTAAGCGGCATAAGCGTGCGGGATGGCATAATGAACGTGCAGAATCTCAATTCCCTCAGTCAGTACCGTATCTACCATCTTGCTAGACAAGGCCAACTCATAAGGTTGATAGGCAAACAAGGGATAATCGTGAACATTAACCTCGTGGTAGTAGATATTCTCTTCTAGAATGTCCAAGCGAACAGGCTGACTGTAGGTGATAAAGTGGACCTTGTGCCCTTTGCGAGCCAAGTACGTTCCGAGCTCCGTCGCAACGACGCCTGAGCCACCAAAGGTGGGATAACAAACAATACCTATGGTCATTCCTCTATCTCTCTAAATTGTTGCGTTCGCAGCACAGTTCCGTCTTCATTGTAATAGGTCCAGAGACCTACTTGGTCTCCCTCGTAGTACATTCCGAGGGTCTTCATCTGACCGTTTTCATGAAACTCTTTATGCTCGCCGTGACGCTGATTGTTTTCGTAATACGTGGCCGATCTCCTAGGCCCGTTCAAGTAGAAGTACTCAACGAGTCCTTCAATGCTACCTTGACGGTAATTATACTTAGCACTTACAACTCCTTCAGGATAATACCATTCTACTATGCCGTCTTTCTCTCCATTCGACCATGAGGTTCGGGCTCTAACTCGACCTCTATCGACATAGTACTCTGTTTCTACCCCATCTTTAACCCCATGGTTATAATTAAGTTCACGCTCCAAGCGGCCTTGCCCATCGTAGTATCGTTGGAATCCGTGAAGAGTATCGGCATCATACATTTCCTGTGCACGAACCTGTCCGTGCTCTGAAATCACTAATCGAAGCCCTTGGCGCTCTCCATCCACAAATTGTGTAAGGAAATTGAGTGTACCGCCAGCGTGATACTTTACCCATGTTCCCACTTTCTCACCATCTTCATTTCTCTGGTTGAGGTTATCAGGGAGATCAACTTGAGGCGATTGAGCCCAAGCGGTAATTGATAAGAGGAAAAGGGAAAATAGACTTGCGTACTTCATCATTCTTCTAAGCTGTCGTAAAGATATTCCTGAATGTTGGTTCGCACATTAGAACGGATCAACTTTCGGTTCTCAGCAGACGGGTTCACCCTGTTGCTCAAGAAGATATAAACCAGCTCTTGATCGGGATCTACCCAAGCGATAGTTCCAGTGAAACCCGTGTGACCAAACGAACGAGGGCTGGCGCAATCACATGCTGGACCAGCTCCTTCGAGTTGAGGCTTATCGAAGCCAATACCTCTGCGGTTTTCATTGATACAATATGGACACTTTGTGAACTGCTCGATAGTCTCCGGTCTGAAGAAACTTTGCCCTCCATAGCTTCCACCATTGAGATACATCTGCATCAACTTCGCCAAATCATTTGCATTTGCAAAAACGCCTGCGTGGCCGCCAACACCGCCCATCATGGCAGCACCTTGATCGTGAACGTAACCATGAACGAGCTGGTATCTAAAATATCTATCCTGTTCAGTTGGGATAATCTGAGAGCGTTCAAATCGCTCTAGTGGATTATACCCCATGCTCCAAGCTCCTAATTGTCGATACACTGTCTCTTGAACAAGATCTTCCAAAGGCGCTTTGTACGTCTCTTCAATAATTCGCTTGAAGAAATAATAGCCCAAATCGGAATAGCGGTAATCTCCAGCGCCCGTGATTGGCGACTCGAGAATCTCCTTGTAAATGGAATCTACATAGTTGATGTTCATGTACAAGTTGTCGGCTACATGCAAGGTAAAGTCACCTTCTCTAGAGGTTCGGTAAACAGCAGGATCTGGACGTGAATTCGACATCGTTTTGGTGTAGAAAGGAATCCACGCTTGTAAACCAGATTGATGCGTAAGGATGTCGATCAACTTGAGATGTTCCTTATTTGTACCCACGGTCTCTGGTAAATGATCGCCCAGCTCGTCGTCTAAATTCAATCGTCCCTCATTGTACATGCGCATGATCAATGGAAGAGACGCACTGATCTTGGTGATTGATGCGATATCATAGAGTTGGTCTAGTTGCACTGTCTCGCGAGACCCGTAGGTGGGTCGACCAAAGGCACGGTGATAGACTACCACTCCCCTTCTTGCTACTAGAATCTGCGCTCCTGGAGTTTCCTCTGCATTGATGGAACGAGCTACCTCAGCTTCAAGTCGGGATATGAAGCTTGGATTCATCCCTACCTCTTCTGGGTGACCGTAACGCAATCTACCTAAGTTGAGAGTCGGGATTCCGTGACCTTCCGGCAACAGTGGACCAAGTGTAACAGGCAGAGTTCCTTGGGCTGACTGTGCTCCAAAGATGATCTGAGCAGCTGCACGGGCCGCATCCGGTGTATTTTGATACGCCTGAATTACTGCCTCTATTTCATGTATATCGCCTGCTTCTCGCAAGCCGTATGGGTTTGCGAAATGGACTAGGAGAACTTTGTTCTGTAGAAGCAGACGTTGAAGGAAGCTCTTCTCCGCATCATTCATCTTATACCTTCTCCAAGGATTGGCATTGTCGGTATGATAGCCCAGTATCACCAAATCACTTTGAGCCACACTTCGCAGAACCGCCGTCGCATTGCTTCCCGTGAAGTGATGCTTGTCGGCCATGGTGTATAGGTTGACCGCTTGATGAAGATTGTCGGAAACATTGCTTCCCATATTCACCACACTGATGGACTGCTCCGTATTCACATCCAATGGCAGGATGCGATCTTGGTTTACAAGTACGGTAAGGGCCTTATCGTAAATCTGACTGATTACTACATCCGTAGCACGGTCGTTCAAGTCTTCAAAAAGCCCTGCTGTTTTGATAGGCTCATATTCCGCCAGCCCAGCACCATGTTTTGCCATCAAGATGCGTTTCACATGCACATCTATATCGGCTTCCGTCAATTCACCTTTGGTTATAGCTTCGGTTATTTTAATAACCGCTCGAGGCACATCTTCAGCAAACAACAACACGTCGTTTCCCGCTAAAAGCGCCTTGAGATCGACGTCACCAGGGGCATATCGACTGCTAACTCCGCGCATATTCAATGCATCCGTGAAAGCGAGTCCTTGAAAACCGAGCTCCTTTCGCAAGAGGCTATCTACCACGATGGGTGAAAGTGACGTTGGTGTTCCAGAAGGGTCGAGTGCCGGTACGTTGAGGTGAGCTACCATCACACTGGCCAACCCATTGTTTATCGCGCGACGATAAGGCTCCCATTCGATCTCGCTCATTCGCACATAGGACTGATCTACGGTAGGAAGAGTGTGATGAGAGTCGTCCTTTGTATCGCCATGCCCAGGGAAGTGCTTCCCACATGCTAGCACGCCTTCATCTTGCATTCCCAGCATATAAGCTACTCCTAATCGAGAAGCGCGGTTTACCTCCTCGCCGAAGGCTCTTACTCCGATGATGGGGTTATCTGGGTTTGTATTGATATCTAAAACAGGTCCGAAATTGAAATGGACCCCGAGTCTCTTACAATGTCGGGCAATGGTTTTTCCGTACTCATATGCTAAAACGCTATCGTTCGATGCTCCCAAAGTCATTGGCCAGGGCAGTTTCGCTACGCTGTCCAGTCGCATCGCCAAATCCCATTCTGCATCCATGCCAATCATGAGTGGAACCTTAGATGCCGCTTGGAGCCGGTTGGTCATGTTGGCCTGGCGAACGGGACCTCCTTGAAAGAAAATCAATCCACCGATGTGATAATCTTCAACTAAGGATTTCAGTCCTTGCTCGTGAGCTGCATTCCGATTGGAATAGGCGGCCACCATGAAGAGTTGACCAATTTTTTCTTGGAGTGTCATAGCTGACATGGTACTGTCAGCCCATTCTGCCGCTTCGTCATTCGCATAGAAAGGCTGCGACTCAGCCGTTGTGAAAAAGAGTACACCGCTGAATATCAAAGCGATGAAAGATGTCAACCGTAAATTCTGCATGGATGTGAATCGATTCGAGTATCAATAATACGACAACAACGCAGGAGCAACAAGATTCATACCGTTGGATGGCTTAGTTTTTGACCAGAGATTGCTAAATTCAAATCATGGGATTATTACCGAAAAGGCAACCGCCGAAGAAGTTCAGCATCGGTCACCGAGTGTACGATGAGCGCAAGGAAGCCATTGATTTGAAGATGAATGAACTCTCGGAAATCGAACTGTTTCAACGAAGCAAGTCGGCGTACCGCGATCGCATGCGCGAAAGAATTGGTCGAACTCGGATAAGTGAGCGCAGTGCGATGAAGCAAAATATCCGAATCATTATAATCTTTGCAGTTCTGGCTACTGTGGCCGCGTTGGCCCTTGGTGGTTATTTCATCATCGAACAGTACTCAGACGATTTTCAAGAATACATCGCAAAGTAAGTCCCGTAAATGCCCGATATCATCTCCCTTCTCCCCGATCATGTAGCCAACCAAATTGCGGCTGGAGAAGTTGTGCAACGTCCATCTTCCGTAGTTAAAGAACTCCTTGAAAATGCTGTCGACGCTGGCAGTACAGATATTCAACTCATCGTTCAGGATGCGGGTAAGACACTGGTACAAGTAGTGGATAACGGAAAGGGAATGTCCTATGCCGATGCACGTCTCGCGTTTGAACGCCATGCGACGAGCAAAATCAAAATGGCAGAAGACCTCTTCGATTTACATACGATGGGCTTCCGTGGAGAAGCCCTGGCGTCCATTGCTGCGGTATCTCAAGTGGAGATGAAGACTCGACCTAATGCCGATGAGGTTGGAACCGAGCTTCGTATCAACGGAGGGAAAGTCGATGATCAGAAGGCTTGTCAGACTGCGGCCGGAACGAGTATCGCTGTAAAAAACCTGTTCTTTAATATTCCAGCACGCCGACAGTTTTTAAAGTCGGATAACGTAGAGAACCGTCACATCATCGACGCTTTTCAACACGTTGCCTTGGCGAATCCACACGTTGGATTCCGATTCATTCAGAACAACAACGAGATCTTCCACTTGCCCGAGGGTAACTTGAGGCAAAGAATCACTTCTATCTTCGGAAAGAAGTACAATGAGCGGCTCGTTCCTGTAGATGAAACCACTGATGTCGTAAAACTCACTGGATTTGTCTTGAAGCCCGAGTATGCTCGAAAAACAAGAGGCGAGCAATTCTTCTTTGTCAATGACCGATTCATCAAGAACGGCTACTTGCATCACGCTGTAAATCACGCATTCGAACATCTGATTCGAAGCGAAGAGCATCCTTCGTATTTCCTATACATGGAAATTGATCCAAAGCGCATAGATGTGAATATTCACCCGACAAAGACGGAAATCAAATTCGATGATGAGAAGGCAATCTATGCGATTATACGATCTGCAGTGAAGCATGCGCTTGGCCAATTCAACGTGGCTCCGAGTCTAGATTTTGACTCTAACGTTGGAGACATCCCTGTGCCAGACCACAGTAGACCAGTAGTACCGCCTAGCATACAGGTAGACCCAAATTTCAATCCTTTCAACTCGGATGTCACACCTTCTAGGTCAGCTGCAAGTTCAAGAGAAACTGGAAGCTCGTCTTTCAAGAGAGAGCCTGTAGATCAGAATTGGAAGGATCTTTACACACAGCGTGAAGAGAGCTCCAAAGAAATGCAGATTGACGCAAATCTGGAGCATCATGAACCGAAGGGGCAGGTTTGTTTTCAATTGGATATGCGCTATGTGATCACAAAGATTAAAAGTGGATTAGTCGCCATCCATCAACAGCGGGCACACAGACGTATTCAATACGAGAAGTTTGTGCGCCTCCTTCAAGACCATCACGCCCCATCTCAACAGCTCCTCTTCCCTATTAACGTCCACCTTCCCGGTGGCGATTTAGAAGAAGTGAAAGCGCTAAACGACACCCTTCATCGTTTGGGATTTGAACTTGAGTTTTCAGGTCAACAAGCAATTGTTCAGGGTGTGCCGATGAATCTTTCCGAAAGCGACATTCAAAGCGTTTTGGAGCAACTCGTGGAAGATATGAAGAACGAAGCGGATGTGTTCCGCAACGACTTAACTCATGCGATGGCTAAGAGTTTGAGTCGCCATGCAAGCATCAAGAATGGAAAACGTCTTGAAGATGAGGAAATGCATCACCTCATCAATGAACTCTTTGCATGCCAGATGCCTTATTCTGATATATTCGGTCAGCCGATTGTCGTTCAAATTGGCACGGAAGACCTCGATAAAAAATTTAATGTCTAATGTATAGACCTCAATCGTTCAGCATACTGCCGCCGGTAATCAAGAACTTGATTATCATCAACGCACTTTTCTTGCTCGGGACATTTGTAGTTGGCAATGTTTATAACGTCAGCCTTTCATATTACCTCGCGATGTACTTCCCTAGCTCTCCATTTTTCGAGCCTTGGCAGATTATCACACACATGTTCATGCATGGAGGTTTTGAGCACTTCTTGTTCAATATGTTTGCCCTATGGATGTTCGGTACACGGCTAGAAAACATGTGGGGTGGGCAGAAGTTCCTCATCTATTTTATTGCAACTGGACTTGGTGCCGCATTTTTATATGAGCTGACGAATTACCTTCAGTTCATGAGTGGCGCTATATCAGAATACACACTTTACACAACTGCCGCTCTAGGAGCCTCAGGAGCAGTATTCGGGATTCTGATGGCTTATGGGATGCTCTATCCCAATGAACTAGTCTACGTTTACTTCCTCATGCCCGTTCGAGTAAAATACTTCGTCGCTATTTATGGAGCGATTGAACTCTGGATGGGATTCTCGAGAAGCGATTCAGGCGTAGCCCATTTCGCTCACTTGGGCGGAATGTTATTCGGATATTTACTCATTAGATACTGGAAATCTAAAGGTCGATTATACCACTGATGGCAGATATTGTAGACAGCTTAAAGCAGCAATTTAGTCGAGCAAATTGGCTCAATCGCATTCTCTACATCAACGTTGGAGTATGGGTGGTATTTATTGTAGCCAACGCCATTCTCGGGCTTGCTGGCATTCAAATCGATAGATATTCGGTAGATATTCTTGCGATTCCAAGTGACACTATGAAACTGCTAACCCGACCATGGACATTGTTCACGTACATGTTCTTCCATCAAGGGTTCAGGCATATTCTGTTCAACATGTTGATTCTCTTCTTTACAGGGAGAATATTCATGGATTTCCTAGGGGATAAGCGATTGTTGCCCGTCTATTTTTACGGTGGCCTTGCAGGCGGAATCCTTTTTGTTATTCTCTACAATATCTCACCAGTCATTGAAGCAGGCGCACCCATGCTCGGAGCGTCCGCTGGCGTAATGGCTGTACTGGTGGCAGTAGCAACCAAAGTCCCAAATCTCACTGTTCGTCTCTTCTTCCTCTTCGAAGTGAAGTTGTGGATTGTCGCTGCAGTACTTGTACTACTCGACTTTGCCCAGATGAATAGTAGCAATACAGGTGGTCACATTGCCCATATTGGAGGCGCTATCATTGGTTACTTGTATATCCGTCAGCTCGACCGAGGTGTGGATTGGTCGAATGGATTCTGGAACATAAGTCGACGTATTGGGGGTATCTTTGAAAGAAAGCCAAAATTGCGCACGGTTCACCGCACTTCAAAGCGATCAAAATCTTCTAGCACTTCCCGTCCAATGTCTTCTTCCAATCTCACTTCTGATCAGAAGCGCATGGATGAAATCTTGGATAAGATTAAGGAGAATGGCTACGACAAGCTGAGCAAAGAAGAGAAGGATTTTCTGTTTCAATTTTCGAAGAAGTGAAATCGCGATTAAGAACAGTTAGTCGCCTTGTGGTAATGGTCATTCACGCACCATTCCTGCTGCTTTTTATTCTTTCTTGTACGGCCTTCTACTTCAACCCTAATGAGGCCCCAGTGATGGGCGTACTTGGGTTGCTCTTCCCGCTTTTCTTGGGAATACACCTCGTATTCACTGGGTTCTGGCTCTATCGAGGGAAGAAGTTCGGCATACTCAGCACCCTGCTAATCTTAGTGGCATGGCCTCATTTCTCATCCGGACTTCAATTTGGAAATAGTCAAGAGACCGACGCCACCCTCAGCGTGATGACATATAACTTGAGGATGTGGTATCCGCACAATCAAGAGTCGAGAGAGCAGATGAAGGATGATGTGTTCGGCATCTTAGAAGAACATCAGCCTGATTTGCTATTCGTTCAAGAACACAAGATTGAAGGGGAATACGCAGAACTTCCTTTTGCTTATCGAGCCGTTCACCCGATGTATGATTCGCGAAGAAATGGACTTGGTATCTATTCTCGTCAACCTATCATCAACTCAGGATTTATTGAGTATTCTGAATCTAGAAATGGGTACACTGGGTTCGCTTGGGCAGATGTTGAAATTGATGGAAAGGTTTTGCGACTTATTACAGTGCATCTCGTCAACACGGCGCTGATCCCAGAATCGTATCAAACTTTGGGCGGTGAAGGCTCTGAGCTTACTCAAGAGCAATTGGAATCGGAGAGTGCCGATATCTACAATCGTTTGGCATCGGCCTATCAGGTTAGAGCCACACAGGTGAAGGAGCTCAGCTCTTTTGTGGCAGACTCACCCTACCCCATCATTCTTTGTGGTGATTTCAACGACACCCACACTTCCTATGTCTATAAGCAGATGACAGAGAATCTGAAAGATGCGTTCGTCTTAAAAGGAAAGGGATTTGGCGATACATTTAACCGCATGAATGCTGTGCCTCTTCGCATCGACTATATTCTAGTTTCACCAGAGTTGAACTGCCATTCTTTCCAGGTTATTGATGTGCCGTACAGCGACCACAAGCCGGTCACCGCCTCTTTCACTCTGCCGTCTTCTTGACTCTCTTGAGTTCGAGTAAATTCAGTGCATTGGGCTCTAAGCCCGAAATTTCTCTTGGAACAAAGCGAACCACCTCATCGTAGAACAGGGGAATCACAGGAGCTTCATTGACAATGATAGCATCCATTTCACGGTACAGCGACAATCTAGCTGAATCGTTCGATTCACGTTGGGCTTGATCGTAAAGCATATCGAATTCAGAATTCGAGAAGAAAGTGTAGTTGGGCCCGTTTGGGGTATGATTCCCCGAAGTGAAAAGCGACAAGTAGTTCTCCGCATCTGGATAGTCTGCAATCCAAGAGGCTCTAAAGAATGGAAGTGTCCCTTGGGCTTTGCCCTCTCTTAAAGTGGACGCTGGAAGCACCTCAACTTCAACCGGTATTCCGAGCGTATTCCAACTTGCTTGAAGGTATTCGCAGATATCGAGATAGTTAGAAGTCGTGCTAAGTGTAAATGCCGGCATTCCGTTTCCTTCTGGATATCCAGCTCTTGCCAATAGGAAGTTTGCACTGTCCAAACGGTGTGAATACCCTCCCGTCGCTTCTGGGTTGTAAGAAGGCAGGCCACGTGGCACCATTCCTCCATCAGCAGGTTTGCCAATTCCATTACGCAGATAGCGCATCATTTTCTCCCGATCGATAGATAGGTTTAGCGCCAACCTCACATCACGTATGCTGAGAGGATGAGTGTCCTCCAATTGCTGATTAATGGCTAGGTACTCTGTATTGAGATAAGGAATGTGTTGAAGAGTAAACTTGCTTGAATACTCTCCTCTTAATTCGCCGTCTCTGGTGAGCAATTCATCCTTGTAGCTCGCATCCAGTCCGAACAGTAAGTCGCTTTCGCCTTTGAGAAACTCCATGAAAGCAGCTTGTCGATCGGTAATAAAATCAATAGCTACAGCTTCCAAGTGTGGCAGCCGTTCATCGCCGTCAAACTCAAAGTACTCCTCATTCTTTCTAAAAACCAACTTTTCATCCGCAGCCCAAAGCTGGTATTTAAATGGGCCCGTTCCAATGGGCGCTCGACCAAACTCCGACCCCATGCCTTCTACTACCTCCTGTGGCACGACAGAGCAATACTTCATGCTCAGCATTCCCAGAAAAGGCGCAAATGAATGATCCAGTTCTATGTGCAATTCAAATCTTGATGTGGCATATATAGTGTCCACCGAACCGAGAACCCAAGCTCCTGGTGAAGCAGTAGCACGATCCGTAAGGCGTTTCAGACTGTAAATCACATCGTAGGCGTCCACTTCTCTCTGCTCATCGCGAAGAAGCTCGTGTGGATGAAACAGCACATCCTCTCTAAGTTGGAAAATGTAATGAGTGCCGGAATCCTCCACCACCCAACTTCTTGCAATACAAGGTTGAACGTTGAGCTCGGAATCCATTTGCACGAGCCCGTTGAAGAGTTGGTGACATGCCCAAATATTCGATTGCTCTCTCGCAAAGGCCGGGTCGAGTGTAGAAATACCACTGGGTTCATTGTACCTGAAGACGGTATTTTCTGGCACTTCAGGCATTGTATCGCATGAAGACAGAATCACAACAAAAACTGCTGCTATAAGGAGAAGTCGACGCATAGCGCTAAAGTACAGCGTAGAAACCACTCCTTCATCACACATAATCCGCTTGTTGGTCAATTGGTTAGGAGAAGTGCAATGTTGTACCTTTGGCCCCACTTATGGAGATGAACGGAAAATCAGTTGCTTTTCACACTTTAGGCTGCAAGCTTAACTTCGCCGAAACCAGCACTATCGCTCGAGATTTCGAGGATAAAGGATATGCAAAAGTTGAATTTGAACAGGCCGCAGATGTCTATGTAATCAACACTTGCTCGGTTACACAGAATGCAGACAAAGAGTGTAAGTCGATTGTAAATCGCGCCATGCGAAGCAACCCAGATGCTTTTGTCGTTATCGTAGGTTGCTATGCCCAATTGCAACCTGAAGAGATTGCTGCAATTCCTGGTGTAGATCTCGTTCTCGGCGCTACCGAAAAGTTCAAGGTTACAGACTACTTGAATGATCTCACTAAATCGGATATGGGTGAGGTTCACTCTTGTGAAATCGACGAAGCCGACACCTTCATTGGAAGCTACTCAATTGGCGAACGAACGCGTGCATTCTTGAAAGTTCAAGATGGTTGCGACTATAAGTGTACCTATTGTACTATTCCGCGTGCTCGTGGGGTTTCCAGATCGGACACTTTGGAGAATGTAGTTCATCAGGCCGCTGAAATTGCGGAGCAAGACATTAAGGAAATCGTACTTACTGGAGTCAATATTGGCGATTACGGGAAAGGAGAGCATGGCAATAAGCGCCATGAGCACACCTTCTTAGAACTCGTTCAAGAGCTGGATAAAGTAGAGGGAATAGATCGATTGAGAATTTCATCCATCGAACCCAATCTCCTGAAGGATGAAACCATCGCTTTTGTATCCAAGAGCGATCGCTTCGTGCCTCACTTTCACGTCCCTCTTCAGAGCGGAAGCAATGATATGCTCAAGCGAATGAAGCGTCGCTATCTCCGCGAATTATACAGCGATAGAGTTTCTTCTATCAAAAGCCATATGCCACATGCATGCATTGGTGTGGATGTGATTGTTGGATTCCCAGGCGAAACAGAAGAGCATTTCATGGAAACCTATGATTTTCTTCGTGACATGCCCATTTCGTACTTGCACGTATTCACTTTTAGTGAGCGTCCGAACACAGAGGCTTGGGACATGGATGGCGTCGTTCCCATCGCCGAACGCAAGCGAAGAAACAAGATGCTCCGAGTGCTTTCAGCCAAAAAACGTCGCGCTTTTTATGAGTCTCAACTCGGAACCACTCGCAGAGTGTTATTCGAAGGAGAGAACAAAAAAGGTTGGATCCATGGCTTCACAGAGAACTATGTAAAGGTGAAGGCGCACTGGAATCCAGAGCTCGTTAATACCGTTCATCATGTTGAGCTTACTGAAATTGATGAAGACGGTTTGGTGAAACTCAACTTCGTTGATTCTCCCGTCCCAGCGGTGTAAGTCGACTTGCAGACCTCTTCCCTTTTATCGTAACTTGGAACTACCAAGAAGAAACTGTGATGTCTAGATTTATCCTCACGGAATATCGGCTTAAACCGATGTTTCGAGATGACTTTAGCGTGGCATGGCGAAAGTTGTACAATCAATTAAAGTCCGATGGTCACGTTGTCCAAACCAACCTATTCCAAGATGACGAATCGAAGTTTTACTCCATCGTCGAATGGAATTCAGATTATACTCTATTAAACGACGCAGCCTACAGTCAGGAGTACGCCGGGATGTTAGAGGTACTCGACAAAATTCAAGTACTCGCTCCCCTAACCAAAGTGGAATAAAAACAACCGATCTCGTATGGATTTACCTCACGTTTGTGATCAAACTGTGCACCTCGTTCGTGAAGTGGGTGCCTTCATTAGAAAGGAGCAACAAAAAGTAACTAGCGGCGATATCGAACTCAAAAGCTTAAATAGTTTGGTTTCTTATGTTGATAAACAGGCAGAAGAACAATTAGTAGCGGGACTAACCCGAATTGTACCGGAGGCTGGATTCATAGCCGAAGAAGGAACAGGTGAACGCAATGGCAATGGACTGAATTGGATTGTCGATCCCTTAGATGGAACCACCAACTTCTTACATGGCTTGCCCGTCTATTCTGTTTCGGTAGCCTTACACGATGGAAAAGACCTTGTGATTGGTGTTGTGCTAGAAGTGGGTCAGAATGAATGCTTCCACGCCTATCGTGGTGGAGGGGCCTATGTGAATGGATCTCCAATTTCGGTTTCCAGTAATGCAACCTTGGCCGACTCATTGTTGGCAACGGGATTCCCATATTACGACTTTGAGCGCATGGAGGAGTACTTGAACTTACTTCGAGATTGCTTCCAAAAGACACGCGGTGTTCGTCGCTGGGGCTCGGCTGCTGTCGATTTGGCCTATGTAGCCTGTGGCCGATTTGATGGCTTCTTCGAATACGGTCTCAACCCTTGGGACGTAGCTGCTGGAACCCTACTCGTTCAAGAAGCCGGTGGCAAAGTTTCTGCATTCTCCCCTACCAACGACCCTATTTTTGGAAGGGAAATACTAGCTAGTTCTTCTTCAGTTTATGATGAATTGAATGAACTCGTAAGAGAACATTTGTGAGAGGTGGGTGTTGAGCTCTTAAGCTAGTTACTAGGTCACTAGGTCACCAGCTTACCAAGTCACCATATCACCAAACAAAAAGCCCCGCCGATTTCTCGACGGGGCTTTCTTCCTAACCAACTTAATTACTGAAGGACTACTCGGCTTGTCGCGTGAGTAGCTTCGCTTCGATACTTAAGAATGTAAACACCTTTTGGAAGGTCAGATAGATCCATCTGAATCTCTCTCGTTCCATCAATGTTGTTCAATTGAACTGTTTCTAGCACTCTTCCGCGTAGGTCCATCAATTGAACCTGAGCAGAACTTGCTGTTGCTTCTTCAACACTCACGGTTACCAAACCTGTAGATGGATTCGGGAACGCTCTGAATGAGTAGTTGATTGAAGTTTCAGCGATGCCGATTGAAGCAACTGTAACGTAAATCGTATCTGTAGTAGAACCGCAGTTGTTGTATGCAGTTACAATGATTGGCCAAGTACCATTCGCATTGTAAGTAACAGTAGCAGTGTCGCCAGACACATTCATCGGACCAGTGATTGTATCACCATACGCCCAGTAAATACTATCTGCCATAGTGTTTGATCCATCCAAGAATACACCTGCATCAGTCGCAGTAGCGCTCACTTGAGAAGCCGTTGCATTGATTACAGGGGTGATTGCTGAATCCGTTGAGAAAGTCATTGGACCAACCCATGTAGAAGTATCACCTGAACAGAATCCGCGAACATACACGTCATAGTCAGTCAATGACGACAATCCAGAAATCAACTCTGTTGTGTCATTTGAAAGAACTGATGTACCACTACCTTGAGCGAAACCTGTTGCACCGTACTCCAATTCATATGAAGTAGAAGCACCTCCGTTGTTCCAAATCAAATCCAACTCAGTACAAGATGTAGCTGAAGTAGTGAGATTAGTTGGAGCTGGGCATGGGTTCGTTTCAGTGATAGTAATCAAGAAGTTACCCGTAGTACCTGAGCTGTAAGATTCAAGCACGAGGTAGTACGTCATACCTGGAGTAACTGCGTAGTTCATGATCTGCGACTGAAGACCACAAGCGTCGTCATTCGAAGTAAGTTGAACTTGGTTCGCATCCAACAAGTACAAGTACGTATCGTAAGAAGAACCGCAGCTTTCGAAAGATGCTGCCGTTGTTCCTGAAGACGGCGTGTACTGGAAGATCACATCTACAGATCCTCTTGATGGGTTCTGGTCGGTATAACATACTGAAGTAGAACCACCATATACGATTGGCCCGTTAGCGATGATAGGATTGCTGAATCCGTCACCTGGGATGTTGTTTCCACAAAGCGTAGTGAAGCAGAATGGACCTGCCCATGCTGACGTATCTGTTGATGAACACAACTCCTGAACATAGAAGCAGTAGTTGGTTGCATTGGACAAACCTGTCAATGGAAGGCTGTCGGCTGTAGAAGTCACTACCGTACCTGAACCTTGTTGGAATCCATTCTGACCGTATTCGATGATGTAGTTACCAGGTAGGTTGTTTCCATCCCAAACAAGTGTAGCCGTAGCTGTATCCACGCTGTTTACACCAAGATTGGTTGGAGCAGGACATGTTGGAGGTGTACAGAAGTTGAATGGTCCGATCCATGCACTATTTCCACCTGAACAAGAATCTTGAACGTAGAAGTCGTAGCAAGTGTTTGCCATCAAACCAGTGATGTTTACTGAATCAACTGTAGTGTTAATCAAGTTACCCTGACCTGTTCCTGGAACAAATCCGGCTGGGCCCCATTCTACATTCCAGTTGTTACCTGTAGAAGTCCAAAGGAGATCGGCAGTGAATGGAGTGAGATTCGCAGCTGAAAGTCCGCTAGGAACAGCACAGCTCAATGGATCCACAGTAATATCATCGATACCGAAACCTTCGCGAGTTACACTACCGTCAGAAGAGAATACGTGACGAATCTGTACGTAAGACTGACCTGCAGAACCTGGGATGATGTTGTAGCGTGTAGTCCAAGTAAGACCATCATCGTCTTCCCACCACTGGTTGCCTAGGTCGTTGTACCAACCGATTGCAGAACCAGCATCTAGGAGTTTAGTCCAGTTTGTTCCGTCAAATGAATACTCAACCCAACCTTCGTCGTAGTTGTTCTCTGTCTCAAAGTTCATTGAGAAGGTGTACTGCAAGTCATTCGCATTACCTGAACAGTCGAAAATAACAGACTGCAGGTAAGAAAGCTCACTGTTGTTGTAGTCACCAGTCAAGTTGGTTACCCATGCGTTGGTACCCTGACCTGCACCTGAGATAACTGTTCCAGCAGGAGCACCCCATGCCCAAGAAGAGTTGTTGCCACCTTGGATCCATCCGCCACTAGTAGTTTCAAAATCTTCTGTATAAGGGAATGTGTTAACAGTAGCCTGCTGCGTAGTGATAGTGTATGGTCCAACCCAAAGTCCAATTGCACCTGGAGCACAAGAATCTTGGATATAAATCTCATAAGAAGTTCCGGCCATCAAGCCTGTGATTGTATCCGCACCAGTAGCTCCGAGAATCATTGTTCCAGAACCTTGAGTGAATCCAGCAACACCGTACTCGATGTTCGAATATCCTGAAGATGTAGTCCAGCTAAAGCCAGCTGAATCAGAAGTAACGAAGGTGGTGGCGAAAGAAGAAGGGACTCCACATGTAAGCTCTTCTAGACGGAAATCATCAACAGCAACACCTTCACGAGAAACGCTACCATCAGATGAGAACGCAAAACGGAATTGAACCGTGCTCTGACCTGCGATATTTGAAAGAATGATACTTGTAGCAGTCCAACCGCTGTTCGTATTCTCCCACCATTGGTTGCCAAGGTCGTTGTACCAACCTACAGCTGTACCGTTGTCGGTAACCTTCGTCCAGTTGATTCCATCCGTTGTCATTTCAACCCAAGCCTCGTCGTAGTTATTCTCAGTAACATACCACAAGTCGAAGCTTAAAATAAAGCTTCCTGTTTCATTAGAAAGGTCGAATACTGCAGAAGTGAGGAATGAATTCTCACTGTTGTTGTAGTCACCACTTAGGTTCGTCACCCACGCGTTGCTACCTGAGCTCGCGCTTGTAATAACGCTGCCTGCAGGAGATCCCCACTGCCATGATGCATTAGAACCACTCGCTTGGAAGTAGCCGTTATTCGCTTCAAAGTTGGTGAAGAATGGGAAGCTGTCAATAACCGGTTGCAAACTTGTAAATGAGCTAGGACCAGTTTGATTACTGTATCCACCGCCACCACCTGTACAGTCGGTTGTAATGTAAACATCCACACACTGAGAAGGAGCGAGTCCGGTGATTGTGTAGTAAGTGTTAGCCGTAGTAGCATTCATACCTGTTCCAGGGATAAATCCACATGGCCCCCACTCGAGTTGGTAGCCAGAAGCAGCACCTACAGCAGCCCAAGAAACAGAAACGCTTGAACTTGTGGCAGAATCAAGTGTAATCACCGTAACCGCTGGACAAGCAGGACATACACCAGTGGTATCGACGTTCAATCCTGCTGACGGTCCCTGACCTGATGCGTAAATACTTGTTTGATTTGGATCGAAGAGTTCGAAAGAAACTTCACTCTGATACAATCCTGTGTTGTAATAGGTGAGCTGAATTGTGTCACCTGTATTCACTGTCAATACAATGGTAGTATCAAAACCATTCGACAATGTGTAGTTTGTAGTTGTAGCGCCAACGCGAACGTCGATGGTATTTCCATTCCATCCGTCACCGTAGCTGTCGTCTAAGCTCAACTCATACGAGCACTGCGCGTAGAGAGAGGAGTTAAACATAGAAGCGAAGACCAGCATAATGAATGCCGACCACCGCCATTGGGTAGAGTTCTTCATAGTAAAGCGAGTTAATAAGTAATTGTTGCGTTATAGCACTTGAAGTGTGAATTCAGACATGTTTTGTTAAATAAATCACACAATGCGCGCTCAAGCGTTATAAATCGAAGCCAATGTAGGCATATTCTGAATAATTTAAAACCTATGGCAGTTACTATTTAGTCATCGAAACACTCAGAAGCCACAAATACTAAGGATACACGCTCCGCCAGCCAATTTTCGCAGGGAATTCATTTAACCATATAGTTTATTATTTAACAATTATTGAAAGTTCTTTCTTCAAAAGTTTCCATTTCATCTGACGCATGAATCTGCCATTCAACTAGTTTTGCACCATGGAAATGCAATCGATACGCCTAGTTAAGGGCAAGGAAAGAGCGCTACAACGCCGCCATCCATGGATATTTAGTGGAGCTATCCATCCTAAAAGCCCACTTTGCACTGAAGGTGATATCGTGAGAGTAGAGAGCTCCACTGGTGAGTTCTTGGCCATCGGGCATTACATGGCCCAAAATGCTTCTATTCGAATCAAGATCCTCACCTATACAGATGAGATACTGAATGAAGGGTGGTGGGCCTCTCGCTTAGCTAACGCGTTTAACCTTCGCAAAAGCCTCGGTCTAGTTGGCAACAGTTCCACTACAACGTATCGATTGATATATGGTGAAGGCGACTTACTTCCGGGCCTCATCATAGACATCTATGGTTCCAATGCTGTGATTCAATGTCACACCAAAGGAATGCATCGTGAACTCCCTGTGATCGCCTCTGAATTGGACAAGCTTTTCGAAGGGCAGCTTGCGACAATATTCGACAAGAGTGGAGATGTGCTTCACGACGACACCGAGAATCAATATTTGAAAGGTTCAGACACATTTGCTCAGGTACTCGAGAATAATGTGCATTTCAAAGTTGATTGGTCAATCGGCCAAAAAACGGGTTTCTTCATCGACCAACGCGACAATAGAGACTGGGTAGGTCAGTTCTCCAAAGGAAAGAAGGTTCTGAATGCTTTCGCCTATACAGGAGGATTTTCTATGTATGCGCTCCTCAACGGGGCACGTGAAGTTCATTCAGTCGACCTCTCCGAAACCGCATGTCAGCTGGCCACCGAGAATGCTGAATTGAACGGTGTGGCAGATAGACACACGGCCATTGCTTCGGATGTCCAACAGTTCTTAAAGACCATGGATGACGATTACGATATCGTGATACTCGATCCTCCAGCATTTGCAAAGCGTAGAAAGGCCGTTCACAACGCAATTCAAGCTTACAAACGCCTCAATGCAACCGCCATGAAGCACATGAAGCCAGGCAGTTTACTATTCACATTTTCCTGTAGTCAAAATGTGAGCGCACAGGCCTTCACGGATACCCTTCGTGCTGCTTCGATTGAAGTGGGACGTCCAGTCAGAATTCTACGAGAATTGCGTCAGCCTTTCGATCATCCAGAAAACATCTATTTCCCGGAGGGGCATTACTTGAAGGGGCTGTTGTTGGAGGTTGGCTAAACTCTACCGGTCAATTACAACGCTCTGCTGGTAAGTGTTTTGGTTCGTGAGAACTGTGAGAACATAAACCCCTACGGGAAGCTGACTCGTATTCAACTGAATTCCTGAATCGGACTCTTGCCAATTCTCATATCCCATCTTTTGTCCTGACATGGTTGTAAATGACACACCCATAACCTTCTCACTAATCTCTACAGTAATGTGATCAGAAGCTGGTGATGGATAAACAGTCAGTTCGTTAAGGCGTACTTCTGATAGTAATTGAGGTTGAACCAGGACTTGACTCACGATACTGTCCACCGTGCACCTCTGAACAGCCACACAAATCACATTATAAGTACCATAAGCCGTGTAGGCATGTTGAACAATGTTTCCCGTCTCTATGGGAGTGTTGTCATCAAAATACCAAAAGAGTGAATCTGCAGTGGAGGCACTACCGTCGAATGTGAAGTACTGAGCCGACTGGTCGAGCGAATCCAGAGAATATTGAAAGGATGCTTGAGCAGGGCTGCTCGAACCCAGCGTATTATGAGTGAAAGGCCCTTGCCATCCCGAGAGGCTTGATCCACAGTTTGATTTGATGTAGAAGTCATAGACTGTTCCGGGACTCAAGCTCTGTGCTGTAGCATTCGTGCTCGTATACCACCCAAGCGATTGTCCATTTCCTGGAGCATATCCTTGCGAGCCATACTCAACATAAACGCTATCACTTGATCCCAAGTTCCAAGACAAAGCAATCTCATGGCAATCTCGAGAAAGCAGTTGTGTTGATGCCACTCTAACACAAGGCGATTGGGCTTCGATGAAACTCACATTAGAGTAAGCGCACGAATCTAACTTGATAGAATCCAACTCCAACACGATGTAATAAGTCATGTTCGGATTTACTGTGAAGCCACTCACTTGTGCTCCAAAATTTGGCGCAACCCCAGTCGAAGAGGTGTGGACCACAGTTTGTGACGAATCCAAAATGATGATAGATTGAGCATCAGTAGCTGGTGGTGCATAAATGTCCAATGTATTGGCTAGACCGCTCGGAAGATACCTGTACACAGCGTCGATTCCCGGCTTGGCGCTATATTGATTGGTGTAACATCCAACGCTCGACGAAATGGGAGACCTGACAATCGAGACGGGTTGAGATGATTGAGGCGCTGGAAATGTCAATGGGTTTGGATTTGAAAAATCATCCCCCACTCCAAAACACCCATGAATGTATATTCCAACGTGGCAATAAAATGTAGCTGATGGAGGCCCTGACCTCGCCTGAATGTACACATCAATTTTGGCGCCCGGCACTATTCCTGTAATTACAGCCGTATCATTCGTTGAGGTCGCATACTGACCAGTCCCTTGAGTAAATCCACAGTGTCCCCACTCTACCAAACCTTGACCTCCAACTGTATCTTGCCAGGTTACTGAAACGGTGGTAGCCGTTTGATTGAAGAAAGTGACATTGGAAACATTGCACTGCTGGGCAGTTGAAGAGTAAAAAGCAATAGTTGAAAGTACCAGAATCAATATCCATTTCAACTGAGATCCGAGATCAAATTGAGAGAGCATTGGAAAACGTATTATCGTTATAAGAACCGAAGATAGCGAAAATGAAATTTCAATCCACTCAACAGGGGTTATTTCGTACCTTCGCGCTTTCATTTCAAAGCCATATCCGATGAATCCGGAATTGTTCGCGATTTCTCCAGTAGACGGACGTTATTCACGTCACACTCAACCTCTTGCAAAGTACTTTTCAGAGTTTGCGCTCATCCAATACAGAGTGCGTGTTGAAATTGAATATTTCATCGCTCTCGTTGAGATGCCACTTCCTCAGTTAAGCGATTTTCCAAAGGATAAAATCAATGACCTCCGCGATATCTATTTGGACTTTGAAGAAGCGGGGGCTCTTCGAATCAAAGAGATTGAGAAGACCACCAACCACGATGTTAAAGCGGTTGAGTACTTCATCAAGGATGAAATGGACAAGCTCGGTGTTTCAAAATGGAGCGAATTCATTCACTTCGGATTGACATCGCAAGACATCAACAATACGGCGATTCCGCTCTCTATCGCGGAGGCCATCGACAATGTTTATGTTCCCCTTCTCGGCGATGTGATTGTCAGCTTGCAAGAACTAGCTGGAGAATGGGAGGAAATTCCAATGCTCGCTAGAACTCACGGTCAACCTGCTTCTCCTACCCGCTTAGGTAAGGAAATCATGGTTTTTGTTGAACGAATCGACCAACAACTTCGTCAGCTTCGCCACATCCCAATGTCGGCTAAGTTCGGTGGAGCTACTGGTAACTTCAACGCACATACTGTGGCTTATCCGAAAACCGACTGGCACGAGTTTGGTAACTACTTTGTAAATGAAGTTCTAGGTCTTCAAAGGTCAAATCCAACAACTCAAATTGAGCACTACGACAACATGGCTGCTTTGTTCGATGCACTGAAGCGCATCAACACCATTTTGATTGATATGGACCGTGACATCTGGACCTATATCTCAATGGATTACTTCAAGCAGAAAATCAAGGCGGGTGAAGTTGGATCTTCGGCCATGCCACACAAAGTGAATCCAATCGACTTTGAAAACAGCGAAGGGAACTTGGGGATTGCGAATGCACTTTACGAGCACCTTTCAGCGAAGCTGCCAATTTCACGTCTGCAGCGTGATTTGACGGATAGTACCGTTCTTAGAAACGTCGGTGTACCATTGGCGCACACTGTAATCGGATTCAACAATGCGTTGAAAGGGTTGGGCAAACTCATCGTGAACCGCGATGCTATTGAAGCCGATCTCGAAAAGAACTGGGCAGTGGTGGCAGAAGCTATTCAAACCGTTCTTCGTCGTGAAGGATTCCCAAAACCATACGAAGCGCTCAAAGAACTTACTCGAACCAACACAGTCATCAATGGGGAGTCCATCGCGGCTTTCATCAACACTTTGGATATCTCTGATGCTTTGAAAGATGAGCTTCACTTGATTACTCCAACGAATTATACAGGCCAATAAAATGCAAGAGCCACTCGTCATCGATGGCGTTGAGGCGCTTCCTGGCAAAGAAACGCTTGTTGAAATTGAGGTAGCCCGACTTCCTTCAGGCACCTTGATTCATATGCCTATTCACGTGTTCCGCTCTAATGAGCCGGGTCCAACAGTCCTGCTTTCTGGCGGACTCCACGGGGATGAAATCAACGGAATTGAAACCGTTCGTCGTCTTGTAGCCAGTAAGATTTTCAAAGATTTGAAATGCGGGACAGTTATCGCTCTCCCAATAATAAATGTTTACGGCTTCATTCACTTCTCCAGGGAAGTGCCTGATGGAAAAGATGTGAACAGAAGTTTCCCAGGAAACCCCGATGGCTCACTTGCTTCGATAGTTGCAAATCACCTCACAGAGAAGATTTTACCTGCTATCGATTTTGGCATTGACTTCCATACGGGAGGAGCGAGTCGAACGAATTTCCCTCAAGTGAGATACAGTGAAGAAGATAAGCTGGGCAAAGAAGTCGCGCATATCTTCAAGGCACCCTTCACTCTGACAAGCGGGATTATTCCTGGATCGCTGCGAGCTACTGCTCAAGATCTTGGGAAGTCAATCATCGTATTCGAAGGAGGCGAATCGCTTCGTTTCAATGAAAAGGCAATCAAGCAAGCCGTTCGTGGAACCAAGCGTGTATTGCAGCATTTCAAGATGATTGACAAAGCGCCGGAAGCGAAGAAAGTGATTCACTTTAGTTCTTCGAGCTGGCTGAGAGCCGATGCATCTGGATTGTTCGTTCCAATCAAGGAAAGCGGACAAAAGGTCACTGAAGGAGAGGTGATTGGTCGTATCAACAACCCATACAACTCCTACTCTATCAAAGTGAAAGCTCCTTCTGAGGGCTACATCATTGGACATAATAACATTCCAATGGTGCACAAAGGAGATGCCCTGTTCCACATTGGGGAAGTAGAGGAAATTTGGAAGAGACCTAAATAACCTTTAGAAGTCTGCTGAAGGGAGTTCTGGCTTCTTGATGGTAAATACACGGCTAATATTGAAGCCGAAATAAATCTCACCATCCGCCCAACTTCCAGGAGTCTGCATCATCCAATTCGGATCAGAAATATTGCGTGCATTCGTCAGGTGCAACTGAAATACGTGACCACCGGTTTCAATATCAACACCGATTGAAAGCGCATCATTGTAAGGCGTCTCCACGCCACCAACTAGACGTGTATTTCTCGAAGATTGCCACATGTACTCCGCGGTCAGCGCCACTCTATTCGTGAGCTTATAACGCGCCCCTGCACCTACTCCAAATAGCGTATTCTGCTGCTCGTCGGTTTGAACAAGGTTGAAGTGAACTAAGGTTGGCGCAAGCTCTAAGCTGAAATCGTCGCTGAACTTTCGTGCAACAATCAATTGATTGACATAGCTCATTCGCTCTGAGAACGAACGGTCGATACCATCATCAAAACGTGTAGTGTTCAAGTTAAGTGAGCCGTAGTACAAAAGGGAAACTGGCATTTCAGTAGCCCCGGTGCTTTGTCTGAGAATTTTGGCTTTCAACCAGCCATCATAGACTTTCGATCGCGATGAACGACCAACACCAATGTTGATGTAATCGTTGAAAGAATAGTCTAATGACAAGCGGACTAAAGACTCATCCAGTCCGAAAAAGTTATAAAGGAAGTCGTTACTATTAAAGGCTCCGAAACGGTGCAGGATAATAAACTGCATGGTTCCAGCCCCTGTGATCTCCGAGCTTTGGAGGTTTACGATTCGGGTACCTTTGAAAGTGGCGGAAGTATAATTGGTTACGTCCGTTTCACCTTCATTCAAGATATCCAGCAAATCATCCTGACCAAATGTATTAGCACTCAAAGCAAAAGCTGCAAAGAGTGTTAAGAGCTTTTTATTCATCATATCCTTTCTATAATGCGGAGTATTGGGCTTTCACCGTCACCTCTATTTCCCTGGCGATGTTATCTCTTACCACGGAAGGTATGGAGATATCGTGATCTGCAGGAGATACCATAAAAGTAGACTCAAGCTTAATCTTCCCATTTTCTACGTACACGGTAACTGGAATCTCCCGGTTCACACTCACGCCGTGCACTTCGAAGTCGCCTTTAACGGTAGTGGTATACGTCCCATTAGATGAAAAATCAACCGCTGATGCATCCGTGAATGCACCTCTGAAGGTAGCCATTGGGTACTCTTCGGATTCCACATAATTCTCGTTGAAATGCTCTTGCATTAAGGCCTTCTCAAAGGTGAAGCTGCGCATGAGCACTTGAAAAGCGATACTGTTGTTGGACTTATCAATAACCGATGAGGCTTGGTTACTGACTGCTTCAATATCCTCAACCGAAGTACTGGAAAAGAAACGGATGTATGCCTCGCGGGTGATTTCCCTCTGCGCTTCCATTTGGAATGACATCAGGGTTGTGATAATCAGTGTAAAAAGAATTTTTGCTTTCATCGGTTTAATTTCTTGGTGTTCCATTATCTATCCATTCTCTGAACCCTTCAATCAAACATGGGTCCAAAGGAGTTCCTCCCTGCGGCATGAATCCAGGTTCACTCTGATCTCTAGTGATTCTCTTTATAATCGCATCCGCCTTTGCAACTGCATTGTCGTAATTATCGAGGGGACCTGTATCACCAATTTGATTCGCGTGGCAAAACTCTGTTGCACATGTCTCAGCCATCCAAAGCTCTATCTCACCATCCCAAACTGCCAGAGGATCTGGACAAGGGCGGTCGAGTCTTCCTAAATCACGCTCATTCTCGTAGGTACAAGATCCTACTCCGATTGCCAGGAAACATAAGATCAGAAGAGAGTTCGATATTTTCATACTCCGTGGTGCTTTAGTACACATACGTAATAAAATAGGTCTTGGTTGTTTACACAAAGAAACCTTATTACCTTAAACTGCGTATTATCTGTTGTGTTCGCTAATGTAACCTTTCAAAATCAAACCCATCATGCGTAAGCTCCTACCTATTATTCTAGTCATTGCTGTAGTTGGTTTCATCATCGGATACAGGATGTATAACAAGCCGCATACCGATGTTGCGAATACCGAGCCTGTTTATACAGGAGACGTTGCCGGACTAAAAGATGTTCTAAATAAAGGTCAAGCTGAATTTGACAGCTTGTATGCCGATCAGGTGATTGTCGTTTCAGGGAACATTACAAACGTTGGGGAAAAGTCGGTGGTACTAGACCATATTCTCTATTGTGAGCCAGACAGTACAGCAGAGATGACTGCATTTGAAAGAGGAGCTGAAATCACCATCCGCGGTGAAGTTGAAGGATCGGAAGAAGACTTAATCGAAGGATTCATCATCCGAGTTGGACGTGTGATTCCTGAAAATCAATAGACGTACTTACTCTTTGGAATAATAAAGAGGAAGAAAAGACTCACTACAAAGAAAGCGATAAGAGCCAGGGCCCAGTTTCTTGGGTCGCCACTGGCATATTCCACATATCCAATCGCGAAGAGACCTAAAGCAGTCGCCATTTTCTCAGCAACATCATAAAAGCTGAAGAAGGTGGTATGATCTTCTGTATCTGGCAGCATCTTGGAGTACGTACTTCTCGATAGCGCCTGTATCCCACCCATCACCAATCCTACAAGTCCACCAATGATCATGAATTGGGTGGCATTCTGAACCAGGTAAGCCGATATGCAAACCAGAATCCAAATCACCACAGCGGTAGCAATGGATTTAATATTTCCGAATCTTGACGAAAGTTGGGCGAATCCCCAAGCACCAACGATACCTAAGAATTGAATGATAATCACCGTGAGAATCAGCTGTGAGGTATCAATAGCCAAAACCTCCTTCCCGAAGAGTGTAGCGAGTAGAATCACCGATTGAACCCCGCAAGAGAAGAAGAAAAACGAGGCCACAAATCGGCCAAGTCTGGGTGTTGTTGTAAATAACTGAAACACTTTGACCAGCTCCGTGTATGCGCGTTTATTCCATCCTTGCTTCATCTGTTTGTTGAACACATTGGCAGGAAGTACGCGCAGAGGATACATACTCCATAGCAACCACCACACTCCAACGGATACAAAAGCAATTCTCGACGCAACCCCTTTATCTGCAAGTCCGAAGGAATCGTACATCTCTATTAGAACCAACAATGTGATGAGTAACATAGATGAGCCTGCATATCCTAAGGCAAAGCCACGTGCACTCAATTTATCTTGATCCTTTGGCTCCGCGATGTGCGGTAAATAGGCGTTGTAAAAAACCAAGCTTCCTGAGAATCCAATACTGGCGAAGAAAGCCGCAATCAATCCTACCTCTATGTGATCTGCATCGAAGAAGTACAAGCTTATGCATGACAGCGCACCGAGAATCACAAAGTTCCGCATGTAGTGCTTCTTGCGTCCGCTCACATCGGCCAGAGCTCCTAGATATGGAGATATAAGAGATACAGTCAGATAAGACAAACCGATAACCACGGTGTATATGACCGCGCTGTGAACAGACATACCGAACACATCGATAATAGCATTCTCACTGCTTTTAGTGACTTCGCTGTAGTAAATCGGAAAGATGGCTGTGGATATGACCAAAGAGTACGCTGAGTTTGCCCAGTCGTAGAAGGTCCATGCCTTTTGAATTCTTCGAGTTTCAGATTTCATACGATGAGTCGAAGCTACGGAAAGTTTTTATGCTATATTTAAATGACCTAATCTGACTATGAAAATTCGTCTTCTCCTCTTGCTGGTTTGTGCCTCAATATGGGGCCACGGACAGACGCTCCGTGACACATTGAATGGATATTTGGATACTTGCGAAACGCCCAATGGGGTGAGAAATGTAGCAAGAAGTTACGCGCGTGCCAACGTTGTGTACGGAATGGACAAAGCACATTTGATGCTTCGCATGGCACGAGAACGAATTTTTAATGAAGATGATTCCATAGCCAAAGGTGACATCATTCATGAGCACGCCATCCTACACGCCATTCGTCAGGAAGCGGATTCTGCCATCATCCTGATTAAAGAAGCGATAAAGTATTATCCTGAGAATGACTCTGTTAAACGGGGATACGCCTATAGGAACTTGTGTGCTATGCACCGAATTGCAGAGAACTTCAACGAGTCATTGAACAACGGCTACATTGCACTTAGATACCTTCCTCATGACGACAGTCTGTTCAGGCCGCTCACTTATCTCGAGGTTGGCAAAGTACTCTATACCCTTCAGAATTACGAATTGAGCTTAGAATATGCTGAGAAAGCCTTACCGTACTTCGAAGCAACCAACGACCTATTCAATATCTCCTCTTCATACAACTCCATCGGCTTGGCTTATTTGAATATCGATACGGCGGTAGAGCAAAGCATTGTTCCATTGAAGGCTGCCAAATCTATCCATCTTCAGTTAGGGGATTCATTGAGCTTGTATGAAACCCACATCAATTTGGGTATCGCTTACATCATGAATAAGGAATTCGACAGTGCCTTGGTTCATTTTAATATTGTAGAGCAGAGTGACTTTCTGAATACCACCCAGCGGTTGAACATCAAGCCCATTCTATACGCGAATAAGGGGCTAACCCTGCACCGATTGGGGAATTCTGATGAAGGGTTAGAATATTCGTTGGAGGGATTGAAGTTGGCACAAGAATCCGGTAGCGACTACATCATTGAGAGAGCTGCGCAAACCATTGCGGAGATCTATCTTCTTCGTGGTGACACTGTTTCTGCTTTCAAGTATCAAGACATATATCACAAGGCTTTCGAAATCAATTCCAAGATTTCAAACGAGTCGCGTTATCTCACTTTAGAGAAATTGGTAGATGAGCAATTGCGTCTGCAGCGAGCAGAGTTTAAAGCACGACAACTTCAAGAAGAAGCCAAACACGATGCTGAGCATTTAAGGTATCTGTATCTCGGACTTGGTGTACTACTCGTTGTTCTTGCATTGCTATTCACAATGTACCGTCAAACATCCAAGCGAAAGGCAATGCTTGCAAAAGCGAACTCACAGTTATCCAGTATGGATGAATCGAAGACACGACTATTCTCAATTATTGGGCACGACTTGCGTGGTCCAATTGGGAACTCGGCTTATCTACTCAGTGAAATTCAGAACAGTGAGAAGGGAATGAGTACCGAAAGCAAAGAAATTCTGGAAAATGTAGAACATGGACTCATCCAGGTTCAGGAGTTATTGGAGAATCTTTTGATGTGGGCTAAGGAAGAAGCTTCGGAGGCCGAGCTCAACCGGACACGCGTGAACATTTCAGAGTTAGTACAAGATTGCAATAAGATGCTCTCGCCTTTATCACAGATCAACGATATGAAGTTGGATGTGGACATCAAGCCGAATTTGCATTGGGAGTTAGATAAGAACGCCTATTCCACCATTCTACGGAATACCCTTTCCAATTCTTTGAAATATGCCTCGAAATCTTCAACAGTTGAAGTTTCTGCCAAGGTAGTAGATCATCAGCTCGTCACTAAGATTTGTGACTACGGCGATGGCATTCCAAAGGAGATGGTTGAGCAGCTCAAATCATCGGATAAGTTTACCAATACAACCTCCAATGGCATGGGCTTACACCTCGTATCGTTACTCACAAAGAAACACGGTGGAAGTCTCTCGTATTCTTATGACGGGAATAAGGGGTGCTTGACGATTGTGATACCGGAGTAGGGTACTGGGTACTGGGTACTGGGTACTGGGTACTGGG
>JABXHW010000056.1 GCA_013373425.1 Flavobacteriia bacterium | reverse complement strand
TCATCGTACCCATCGTCGTTTACACCAGCAACACCCACTTGTTGGAATGTGCCTCCGTTGTCATCAGAGCGATAGACACGAATGAAGTCCACCAAGCTTTCTGGCATTGTAGTGGTGTCTAACTCCCACTGAACATGTGTACGCTGATCATCCACCACGGTAACGTTGCGCACTTCATACTCGGGAGTTAGACAACCGCCTACCCTAAGTTTTATGGTGTCAAATTCGGCCATGCCCACCCCACATTTGTTAAGCAAAGTATTTCCATCTGTGCCAACCTTCGAGTAAAGATGATAGTCACCATTAAATACTAATGGCTTGTATAGCGTAAGCGTAATTGAGTCGGTTTCAAAGTCGTTGTTGCAATATGGAATCGCTTTTTTAACCGGTATTGGTTGACCGTTTGGTGCGGTGATACGGAAGTCAGTACCGTCAGTTGCAACAGAATAGCATTCTACAGGAAGTGAAAAGTGTAGAGTTACCGCTGTATCATTACATCCGTAGTCTTGAACAAGGGATCCATCAGGATCAGTGTACACTGCCCCATTTGAAGCTGAAGCATCAAGCTGGACTCCGTTGTTCACATAATTGTGACAGTTCGCCGCGATGATTACTTGAATCTCTCTATTCGAACTACCCACTTTGTCCCAAATGCCATATAATGGATCGAATCTGTATTCATTCACTCGTATGGCAATTACAGAAACCTCTCTTGTAATATTAGGTGGCAATTGTGCCGTAAAGGTGATATTACCCGTTTTTGGATCGAGTGTGTAAGGGTTGCTAGTCGCGGTTGAAAATGGATTGTTCATTGAGAAGCCAGCGTCGTAAGGAAGTACTACTGGGCCGTTTGTGCCTAGATCAAACTCTCTAGGCTGAACTAATTCGTACTGAATTGAGTCACCATCCGGTTCAGTTGCGTTTTGTGTGTAGATATATGTCCCACCGTTACACAAATAAGCCAATGGGGCAGAAACGAAGTGAGGAGATGAGTTGTCACCGATTCCCTGTCTTCTATTGAGTTCAGCTTCAAAGTAAAACCCTAACGTATTTGATGCTCCTGCCAAATTTGTTATTCCTGGCGGCTTACAACATGTTTCCCAGAAGATCTTAAAGTCTGGACAGTTGCTGGTAAGTGTCAATGGTTGATTCACCAACGTTTCATAAACATTCACTTCAGGTGTGAAGCTCGCTGATGAAGAAGATATACAATCAAATGCATTCGCTAGATACTGTTGACTTCTATAAACTGTGATGCTCGTGGAGCTGCCGCAAGAGGCCGATCGAGCAGTGACTACGGTACTGGCGGGTAGGTTAATCCCACTGTTCTCACGGTACAGCACAAGCTTGATGTAATATTGATTATTTCCCAAGTATTCATATTGAATATCACCACCGATGATGTGAGAGGCATCAACTTGAAATGAGGTGAGGAATACAAAGACGCCCAAGAGTGTTCGCAAGAGTTTCATAGCGTGAAATTTGAGGTTGCTTCTTAGAATGAACAGTGGGAAAGTAGTATCCTTCTATACGGGCAACAATAGCTATCGACCAGCGTAAGGCTATGGATGTGTGAGGAGTAGAATTGAGATTTCCAACGCATACTCACCAGTTTGCGCTTAAAATCGATAGAGGGTGAATGAGATGACGGGGAATGTACACGCAGACTCGATGAAGGTCCCCGCTTTTACCTTTCTAAACCCGCTTAGACGAATTCGAGCAGGTGAAATGCAATGAAGGTGCAAGCCAAACCGATACCGTATCCGGACAAGATTTGGAAAGTGGTATGCGCTTTCAATTTTAGGCGAGCAGTTCCTAACAAGCCTGAGAGCAAGACCGCCAAGGCCAAAGTCTCGAGCAGCATTAGATGATAGGTGTAAGATAAATACAAGACTGTAGCGGTGAGTCCGCCCATACCCGCGAGGTGTACGCTGAGCTTTGTTACAGAAAGAAATGCTAGGAAGATGAGAAGGGTGACTGCCGATGCGGCCAATACTGCTACTATCTCCATGGCCACACCATTATTATATAAGGTATACCCGGTGAAGGCAAAGAAGACGATGGACACCATGAAGGGATATCGTCTGTCTTTGGCATCCGACATGTGCAAAGATTGAATCATACCCATTTGGCGCATGATTAATGAAAAGGCAGCAGGTACGATGTACGTAGATAGAAAAACGAAGGCGGTGGTATAGCGGATTTGCTCACTCGTGATGTGCTCAGGAATCACATTCAAAATCAGGAACGCCCCCAAAGAAGGAATGATGGCCGGATGCAGAATATAACTGAGGATTTGAGCGAATCGCAAACTCATTCTACAGCTCCTTTCTCAAACGAGCCACAGGAATACCGAGTTGTTCGCGGTACTTGGCAACGGTTCTTCTCGCAATTGGATAGCCTTTTTCCTTTAAGAGCTTTGACAATGCTTCGTCGGTAAGCGGCTTCTTCTTATCCTCTTCCCCAATACTGTCTTCAAGGATTTTCTTGATTTCTCTCGTAGACACTTCTTCTCCATCGCTATTCGTCATCGATTCTGAGAAGAAGGTTTTGATGAGGAAGGTGCCGTATGGAGTTTGAACGTATTTGTTGCTCGCAACGCGACTCACCGTTGATATATCCATATCGATTTGATCGGCGATGTCCTTCAAAATCATTGGCTTGAGCTTGCGCTCGTCTCCAGTCAGGAAGTATTCTTTTTGATACTCCATAATGGTAGACATGGTCAGTATCAAAGTTTGCTGACGTTGGCGAATGGCATCGATGAACCACTTGGCCGCATCGATTTTCTGTTTCACGAACATCAGTGCATCTTTCTCGCTCTTCGTGGCTTTTCCCTTGCTGTCGCGATAATGCTCAAGCATGCCTTTGTATTCTCTACTGATATTCAACTCCGGAGCGTTCTTTCCGTTGAGTTGAAGCTTCAGCTCACCATCCTCGATGCTGATAATGTAATCGGGGGTAACATTTTCGGTTGGACGAGAATTATCGGCGACAGATCCTCCTGGCTTTGGGTTGAGTCTTGAGATTTCAGTCAGTGCATCTCGCAACTGATCTTCGTCAATTTCCAGACGGTCCATCATCTTCTGATAATGCTTGCGTACGAATTCATCAAAATACTCATTGATGATTTCTTGGGCGAGCTCTACGGATGGATTGCCGTTCTTCTTCTTAGCCAATTGAAGCGCTAGGCATTCTTGTAGGCTTCTCGCACCTACTCCTGGAGGATCCAAATCCTGAATGACGCTCAAGAGACGCTCTAGATTATCGAGGTCAGTATACACGCCTTGCGTAAAGGCTAGGTCGTCGACTACATCTTGAAGTTCACGGCGCAAATACCCATCGTCATCAATGTTCCCGACGAGATATTCTGCAATTAATAGGTCTTCATCTTTGAGGCTGCGCATCCCGAGTTGAGTTCTCAGGGTTTGAACGAAGGAGGTCCCACCGGCGAGTGGTACTCTGTTGTCGTCGTCATCTGCGCTGTAGTTGTTGGCTCTTAATCGGTACTCGGGAATTTCGTCGTCGCTCAAATATTGATCGATATCGAAATCGTCATCGCGTTCAGAAGTTTCCTCATTAGAGAATTCATCTTGAGAATCGAACTCATCTCTGTTGTCCAATTCCTCCTTGCCTTCGTCCAATGCAGGGTTTGCCTCAAGCTCTTCTTGAATCCGTTCTTCCAATGCCTGAGTAGGCAATTGGATGAGCTTCATCAGCTGGATTTGCTGAGGAGATAGCTTTTGCTGGAGTTTCTGTTGTAGCGATTGTTTGAGCATATTCGCCGATTAACAAACCTTGGGCCAAAGTGCCCTCGGGTTTATCAAAGGTGCAAAAAAATGCCTTAGAATTCTGCTCTACCCGGTGTTCTTGGGAAAGGAATTACATCGCGAATATTGCCCATGCCCGTAACGAACTGAACCATACGCTCGAAGCCTAAGCCGAAACCACTGTGTACACACGTTCCGAATTTGCGCGTGTCGAGGTACCACCACAGTTCTTCTTCTTCGATGCCCATCTTTTCCATTTTCGACTTGAGAACATCGTAGCGTTCCTCTCTCTGAGATCCGCCTACAATTTCTCCAATGCCTGGGAAGAGGACGTCCATCGCGCGAACGGTTTTCTCGTCTTCGTTCAAGCGCATGTAGAAGGCCTTGATGTTGGCTGGGTAATCAAACAAGATAACCGGTGACTTGAAGTGCTTTTCTACGAGGAAACGCTCGTGCTCACTCTGGAGGTCGGCTCCCCAGCCTTCAATCTTATACTGGAATTTGCCCTTCTTGTTTGGCTTCGAGTTGCGAAGGATTTCTATCGCTTCGGTGTAGCTCAAACGAACGAAGTTGTTCTCAACCACAAACTTCAATCGCTCAATCAACCCTTGTTCTGAACGTTCTGCTTGCGGCTTAGATTTCTCTTCATCCGCCAAGCGCTTATCGAGAAGTTCAAGATCGTCCGTGCAGTTCTCGAGAATATACTTGATGACAAACTTCAAGAAGTCCTCCGCCAAGTCCATATTATCATCGAGGTCGTTGAATGCCACCTCTGGCTCAATCATCCAGAACTCTGCAAGGTGACGTGATGTATTGGAGTTTTCGGCACGGAAAGTAGGACCGAAAGTGTAGACCTTTGAAAGACCCATAGCACCCAATTCGGCCTCAAGCTGACCTGAAACTGTTAAGTTGGTTTCTTTGCCAAAAAAGTCCTCCGAATAGTCTACTGCGCCGTCCTCTGTCTTTGGAGGATTCACCGGGTCTAGAGTAGATACTCGGAACATTTCGCCTGCGCCTTCTGCGTCCGAACCTGTGATAATCGGAGTGTGAAGGTTGAAGAAACCTCTATCGTGGAAATACTTGTGCACTGCGAAAGTCGCGTTGTGACGAATGCGCATAACGGCACTCATGGTAGCAGTGCGCATTCTCAAATGCGCGATTTCACGCAAGAATTCAAGCGAGTGCTTTTTCGGCTGAAGCGGATATTCTTCAGCATCGGCATCTCCGAGAATTTCAATTTTTGAAGTCTGAATCTCTACCGTTTGGCCTTGACCCTGACTAGACACTAGATCGCCACTCACGGCGATACATGAACCAGTTGTCACGCGTTTGAGAAGCTCTTCTGGCATCTCTTCGAAATTGACTACACACTGAAGATTCGCAGTAGTACTGCCGTCATTTAGGGCGATGAAGCGATTCGATCTGAACGTTCTAACCCATCCTCTCACATGTACTTCCGTTCCAACCGGAAGCTTCGTCAAGCAATCTTTAATAGTAGCGGTTTGCATGTCTTCTAGTACGGTGTTTTGATGGTGCAAATGTGCACTTTTTTTGGCCTATCGTAAAAGGTTGATACCCACAAAACTGCGGTTCGTTCCGAAAATATCCACTCTGGAAACGTTTTTCGTGTAAAATGTTTCCAATGTTCCAATTGTGTTTTACCTTCGCGGCCATGTTGGAAGAACAGGAAAGAATGATTTTGGCCGGTGCAACGGAGCTATTCCTCAAGTATGGAATCCGTAGTATCACCATGGATGATGTAGCCCGAGAGCTAGCCATCAGCAAGAAGACACTCTATAAGTACGTGTCGAACAAAGCGGATTTGGTGGACCGATGTGTGAAATACACTTTCGAAGAAATCAACTCAGCGATCGACGCGGTGCGCGGGAATTCAAAGAATGCCGTTGACGATTTATTCGCCATCGACTCTACTTTATCAGACGCCATGAAGGCGCAACATCCCGCGATTGAATTTCAGTTGAAGAAGTATTACCCGCAGACATGGAAGTGGTTGTCGGATCGACAAAGCACTATCATTATTGAACACACGCGCGGGAATTTGAAGCGTGGTATTGAAGAAGGATTCTACCGCGAGGACATCAATGTGGAATACGTAACCTATTTGTATTTCGCTCAGTTCTTGGCGATGCACGACAACGAGGTTGTTCCGCAAACGGTGTGCGAGAATCCAAAGTTTATGCGTGAGCACTTCGTTTACCATCTCAGAGGTGTGGCCTCTAAAAAGGGCCTCACTTATATCGAAAAGAAACTCGACGAGCTAAAGAATCAAACAACAACTCAACAATGAACAAAGCACTAATAATCACTTTCATGCTTTCGACCTCGGGAGTTTGGGCGCAAACGGCGGAGGTAGATGCCGCGCAGCGTTCTTTCTCGCGAGAGCAAGCTGAAGCCTATGCCCTCGAGCATAGTTATGCCATGCGTGGAGATCAGCTCGAATTGAAACGAGCGCAGGCCATTATTTGGGAGAACGTAGCTCTCGGTCTACCTCAAGTTGGAGCCAGCGGAAACTTGATCAACAACCTTGAAATTGGAGGTCAGGTTATTGAGCTCGGCGGTCAAACTCAGTTCTTGCAATTCGGTGTTCAATATGCATCGGGGTATGGATTGACTGTCGACCAGCTACTCTTCGACGGATCTTATGTTGTTGCACTTCTCGCCACCCGCATTGTGGAGGAGACCGCTCAGAATACCTATGAGCAAACGGCTATCAATACAAAGGCAAATGTAGCTCAGGCGTATCATTTGGTACTCATCACTGAGCGTTCACTCGAAATCAACAGAGAGAGCATTCGATTCCTAGAGCAGAGCTTGAACGAAACTCGAGCACTACTCGAGCAAGGTTTCGTGGAGCAAACCGATGTGGACCAACTTGCGCTCTTGCTTTCGAACTTACAGTCTAACGCAGATTACCTGGAGAATCAAGCTGGAATTGCTCGAAGCCTGCTCAAAACGCACATGGGCATTCCGATCAACGAAACCATTCAACTCACAGATGACATCGAATCGTTGATGGTATTCTCTCAAGATGGAACCGCATTGCTCGGTGAAGAATTTGACGTTCAAAATCACATCGATTACCGTGTCTTGGAAACGGGAATTGAAGGTCAGCGTTTGAACTTGAGAAACGAGCAAGTTCAGTGGTTGCCTAAAATCAACGGCTTCTACCAGTACAACTACAATTATCAGAGTCCAACTTTCGGAGCGCTTTACGACGAAAACGACCCTTCGTCTTTTTCCTTCCCATCTTCAAACATCGGTATCGCTGTTCGCTGGGATCTGTTCCAAGGTGGAAGAAGATTTGCGAGAACTCAGGAAGCGAGAGTTCGTCTTGATCAATTGGAAATCCAACAAGAAATGGTGACGGCTGCATTGCAGACGGAGTATCAATCGGCTAGATCGGAGTATACCTATGCTTTGAGCAACTTGCTTTCTCAGCAGCAAAACACTCGATTGGCGAAAGATATTCGTGATCGAACTTCTATCAAATACAACGAAGGGGTGGCGAGCAGCTTGGAGTTTAGCCAGGCAGAACGCCAGTATCAAGATGCTCTTCAGCAACAAATTCGATCTTACCAAAACGTCCTCAATACACGTCTCGAACTCGAAAAAGTATTGGGCAAATTCAACCTTGAAACAACGACTAATAATACAGAAGAATGAAAGCTAATCGTATACTCCTACCCCTTGCAGCCTTGGCCGTATTGGCTAGCTGTGAAGAGTCGACCAACCCAGAGTTGGGCAAGCTTCGCACGGAACGCGATAGTTTGACCACGCTCATTTCTGAAGCTCAGGCTCGCGTCCTCGAAATCGACGGTGAAATTGCCGTTCTGGACAGCACCCTTTCATACACCACTGTTTCAACACACTTTGTTGAGGCGGGCAACTTCGAACATTTCTTCAATGTTTACGGTGCCGTTGAAGCAGATCGCAACATCACATTGTTCGCAGAATCTGCAGGTATGATCGAAAGAATCAGCGTGAGCGAAGGCCAAACTGTTCGCCAGGGACAGCCGCTTTTGAACGTTGATGACGATATCATCAGAAATAACATCGCTGAGGTGCAAACTTCTCTTGAATTGGCAACCGACCTCTTCGAGAAGCAAGAGCGACTTTGGAATCAAAACATCGGTTCAGAAGTTCAATACCTCGAAGCGAAGAACCGCAAGGAGGGCTTGGAAACTCGCTTGGCTACCTTGAATTCTCAACTCGCCATGAGCAATCTTAAAGCTCCATTTAGCGGTGTAGTTGATGAGATTTTCGCGAAAGAAGGTGAGTACGCTGCTCCAGGCATGCCACTCATCCGTCTTGTGAACATGAGTCAGGTTTACGTTTCTGCAGATGTTCCAGAATCATACATCAACCGCGTAGCTACCGGAACGCCTGTGACAATGTATTTCCGCAGTATCGGTGATACAGTTGATGCGAGCATTATTCAGGTAGGTCAATTCATCAACCCAGATAACCGCACCTTTAAAATCAAGGTGGGAATTACAGGCGGAGCGGACACGTACAAGCCAAACATGATGGCTTCTTTGCGCATTCGCGATTATCAAGCAGACTCTACTGTGATTCTTCCAAGCCACTTGGTTCAACAAGATCAGGAGGGAAGATCCTACGTCTACATTATGAAAGATGTGGAGGGAGACTTGGCGACGGTTCAACGCAACTACATCCGCCTTGGTCTTTCATACGAAGGAGTTACTGAAGTTCAGTCTGGTTTGAGCACAAACGACCAAGTGGTTGATCGCGGAGCGAGAAGTGTTCAGTCGGACGAGCGCGTTCGTATCGTCGGAGAGGAATAAGCCTAACAACACACATCCATAAGCATGGAAGATTTACACAAAACAAATACGGATGAGATTAAGGAGTTCAGACTCTCGTCGTTCGCGGTAGACAACCGCATGACGGCGTACGTTCTTACTTTCATCATCTTCATCTCTGGATTGATGGCGTATCTCTCGATGCCTGCCGAGGCATTTCCCGAGATTTCCATTCCTGAAATCTACGTGGGAACTGCTCATCCAGGTAACTCTCCTCTCGATGTCGAGAAACAAATTACTCGACCCGTGGAGAAGGAAATCAACGGAATCACGAATGTCGATGAAATCTCTTCGACATCGGTTCAAGGCTACTCCACCATTCGCGTTGAGTTCGACTTCTCAGTAGAGTCGTCGGAAGGTCTGCAAAAAGTGAAGGACAAGGTAGACGTGGCCAAGTCGGATTCAGACTTCCCAACCGATTTACCTGCGGATCCAAACGTGTTCGAAATGAACATCAACGAGCTGATGCCGATTCGTAACATCAACTTGTCGGGTCCTTTCACCATCGACCAATTGAACGATTACGCCGAGTACCTCGAAGACGAGATTGAGTCGTTGAGCGAGGTTTCTAAGGTTGAGATTCGCGGTGTGGACGACAAGGAGTTGGCCATCAACCTCGATATCCAGAAAATGGAATCGTTGAACCTTTCTCCAAACGATATTGCGGGTGCCATTTCAAACGAGAACATGTCTATTTCAGGTGGTGATCTCCTCGTAGATGGCTATCGCAGAAACGTTCGTGTCGTTGGTGAATTGACTTCTGTTGAAGAAGTAGAAAACATCATCGTTAAGCACGAGAACGCAGATGTAGTATATCTAAAGAACGTCGCTGAAGTGACTTTCAGCGAAGTGGAGAAGGAGAGTTTTGCACGTGAGCGTGGTGCTCCTGTGGTAATGCTCGACGTGATGAAGCGTTCTGGTGAAAACTTGATTATCGTTTCAAGCAAAATCGACCAGATCATTGCGGAAGCAAAAGAGGATTACTTCCCGGAAGAGCTGAGCATTACCGTTACGAACGACCAGAGTAATCAGACCGAAACACAAGTAAACGACTTGGTGAACAGTATCATCATGGGGGTTATTCTCGTGGTAGTGGTATTAATGTTCTTCCTTGGATTGAGAAACGCGCTCTTCGTAGGTATCGCGATTCCACTTTCAATGTTGATGAGTTTCTTCTTGCTCAACGCCATGGGCGTGACATTGAACACCATGGTTCTCTTCTCCCTTGTACTCGCATTGGGTATGTTGGTGGATAACGGGATCGTGGTTGTTGAGAACATCTACCGTATGATGGACGAAGGAATGAGCCCGGTAATGGCCGCGAAGAAAGGCGCCGGTGAGGTTGCTTTGGCGATTATCGCATCAACGGCGACAACACTTGCCGCTTTCGTTCCACTTGCATTCTGGCCAGGCATTTTTGGTGAGTTCATGAAATACTTGCCAATTACATTGATCATCGTACTCGGTTCATCCTTGTTTGTGGCGCTCGTAATTAATCCAGCGCTTACCTCTAAGTTGATGAAGCTTGAAGAGGAAGGGTTGAAGCCCAAGAAGTGGCTCAGACGTTCATCAATTTGGTTGACCGTTGGTGTATTGCTCGGATACGTCCTTCAATACATGGTTGCTCAAAACCCTGAAGCTGCCGAAGGTGCAGTTATGCTTAGAAGTATTGGTAACATCTTGATCATTGCTGCGCTTGCAGTTCTATTCTACGTGTACTTTGTAGTGCCGATGACAAAGCGTTTCCAAGAAAATTTCTTGCCTCGTTTAGAGCGTCGCTATGAGCGCATCCTCAAATACGCATTGCGAGGTAGAAATGCATACTTGTTCTTCTTTGGTTCTGTTTTGATGCTGATCTTGACTTTCGGCTGGATAGGTGCTGCACCGCCAAAGACGTTGTTTTTCCCTGAGAACCAACCACAGCAAGCCATCGTGTATGCTGAGATGCCGATTGGTACCGATATCATGGAAACCAATGCGCTCACACTTCAAATTGAACAAGAGGTGTTTGATGTCGTAGATCGCTACACATATCCAGTATACCAAGACGGTGATACAGTGATGTACAACTATATGGTAGAGTCAGTTATCGCTCAGGTTGGTGAGGGTACAAGTGATCCAAACCAGGGACCATCAATGGCGCAAACACCGAATAAATCGAAGGTGGCCGTAGCCTTCCGTCCGTTTGCAGAACGCTTTGATGCCGATGGAAATGCGGTGGCCAGTTCGGACGTGCTTCAGGAAATTCGCGAGGCGATTTCTGATTACCCAGGTGTGAATATCGCCGTGGATAAGAACTCCGACGGTCCTCCAACTGGACCTCCGGTTAATATCGAAGTGAAAGGTGAAGATTACGGTCAGTTGCTCGACGTAGCTGAGGATATCCGTGGATTCATCAATAGTAGAGGTATTCAGGGCATTGAAGAACTACAGATCGATGTGCAATCGGGTAAGCCTGAGATGCCAATTGAAATCGACCGTGTGAAGGCGCGTACCCTCGGTATCAGCACCGCTCAAATTGGTGATGCGCTGAGAACGGCACTCTTCGGAAAAGAGATTTCTCGCTTCAAGCAGGGTGAGGATGATTATCCTATCAACCTTCGCTTCAGAGAAGATTATCGTCACAATATCGACAACCTTTTGAACCAGCGTATCACATTCCGTGATCCAGCAACAGGTCGAATTAAGCAGGTGCCGATTAGCGCAGTAGCTACTCCTAAGTTGGCGTCTACTTTCTCTGCTGTTAAGAGAAAGGACCTCGATCGTGTGATTACGATTTACTCCAACGTGGAATCTACAGCCAATCCAAATGAAGTGGTAGCTAAGATTCAAACAGCGATGGAGAGCTACGAAGTTCCTCGAGGCATCGACATTGAGTTTACCGGTGAGCAACAAGAGCAGGCTGAGCAGATGGCCTTCCTCGCTTCGGCATTGATGGCGGCAGTCTTCATGATCTTCTTGATTCTCGTTGCCCAGTTTAACTCGGCAAGTACGCCGTTCATCATTCTCACTACTGTTGTATTGAGTTTGATTGGTGTGTTCTTGGGCTTGAAGATTTTCAGCATGGAGTTCGTGGTAATGATGACTATGATTGGTATCATTTCTCTGGCCGGAATTGTAGTGAACAACGCCATCGTACTGATTGATTACACCAAGCAGCTGATGGTTCGTCGCAAGCACATACTCGGTTTGGGAGACGAAGAGATGTTGCCGAGAGAGGAGCTTTACAATATGATTGTTGAAGCGGGTAAAACGCGTTTGCGTCCGGTACTTCTCACAGCCATCACTACCGTATTGGGATTGATTCCGCTAGCGACAGGTATGAACATCAACTTCGTCACTTTGGTGACACATACCGATCCACAAGTATACTTTGGTGGCGACAACGTGATCTTCTGGGGGCCGATGTCATGGACCGTTATTTTCGGCTTGACTTTTGCGACCTTCTTGACACTAGTAATCGTGCCTGTAATGTTCTATTTGACGGAGCGCGGCAAACGTCGTTTCTCCAAAGGAATGTCTACTCAATCTCTTGCTGCTTCTACCGAAGCGGGTGAGTAACAGGTAGCGTTTAGGGTTAGTTGAAAGGCGGGGAGAGATCCTCGCCTTTTTTGGTTGATAGTCGCTGGTCCCTAGTCTCTGGTTTGGGTGCGGAGAGTTCAAGATTGGATGTGATTCTCTTCGCTTGGGTGGGTTGATATGCTCACGTCCGTGCCCCTGAGCCCTTTAAAATCCTGAGTCCCTTATCCCCACTACTTCACCTTCTTCATCCCAAACGCACTCTGCAACTTCGCAATGTGGGGTACGGCTGATAGCTTGTGCGAGAGAAACTCTTGATAGGTGCTGATATTCGCAGTTTGTATTTTGAGGAGATAATCGAAAGAACCAGCGATATGGTGGCATTCTACAACTTCCACCAATGCACGGATTTCAGCTTCGAATGCTTCCAGTTTACTTTGCTTGTGCGACTGCAAGCTAACTTCACAAAAAGCGGTGAGTCCGAGACCAATTTTCTGTGGGTTTACAATTGCGGTGTACCCTTCAATCACCCCTTCTCGCTCGAGCTTTTTAATTCGCTCATAAACTGGAGTGGTAGATCGATTTACTTTATCGGCGAGTTGTGAGATGGTCATTTTCCCATCTTCCTGTAAAAGTGAAATGAGTTGTCGGTCGAGCTTATCCATGCCAGTAAGATTTTCTGTATGCGCCTATAAATCTGAAGCAATTTAGAAAAATAACCTACCATTTGTCATTGATGGAGGTGGAGATATTGAATATCTTTCATTTCGCAGAAAATTGTCCTTTTAACCCTGTTTAAAAAGTTGAGTCATGAGACATCCAGAGAGTGAAATGATGAGTTTTGGTTACGATCCTCAGTTGTCGGAAGGTTCAATCAAACCACCGATTTTTCAAACTTCAACTTTCGTATTTAAGACAGCGGAAGAGGGCAAGAGATTCTTCGAAGTTGCCTATGGCTTGCGCGAGAAAGATCCTGCTGAATCGGTTGGACTTATCTATAGTCGACTCAACAACCCAAATCTTGAGATATTGGAAGACCGACTCACCCTCTGGGAGAATTGTGAGGCCGGGGCAGTTTTCGAATCGGGTATGGCCGCTATTTCTACCACTTTGTTGGAGTTGCTTCCTCCGGGATCGGTTCTCATTCATAGCGCGCCAGTTTATGGTGGTACGGATCACTTCATTCACCATGTTCTTCCGAAGTATGGCATTGATGCATTAGCCATGTATCCTGGTGAAACGGTGGATACTGTGAAAGGCCGACTCGCGGAGCACGGTTGGGAGAATCGTGTAGCGGCAGTCTATATTGAGACGCCAGCGAACCCAACAACTGAGCTCATCTGTGTGAAGAATGCAAAGTCGATTGCGACAGCATTTGAAACCGGAGAAAAGGAAGTTCCACTCATCGTGGACAATACCTATATGGGACCTGTATTCAGTAAACCGACTCAATTTGGCGCTGATTTAGTTCTCTACTCAGCCACTAAGTACATCGGCGGTCACAGTGACGTAGTTGCCGGTGCTGCGGTAGGAAGTGCAGAACTCATCACTCGGATTAAAACCCTTCGCACGTTCTTGGGGAACATGGGTTCGCCATTCAACAGTTGGTTACTTCTCCGCTCAATGGAAACATTGGCGGTAAGAATGGAACGTCAAGCTGCGACAGCTGAAGCGGTCGCTGATTATTTGAAGGCTCATCCAAAAGTGGAGAAGGTGCACTATCTCAAGTACGCACATGAGCGTTCTGAGCGAGAAGGTCGCATCCTTGATGAGCAGTATTCAAGCTTTGGTGCCATGATGGCTTTTGATATTAAAGGGGGTGAAAAGCAAGCCTTCCAGTTCTTAAACGGACTCAAGTTGTTCAAGCTTGCCGTGTCTCTGGGAAGTACAGAAAGTCTTGCCGAACATCCAGCTACTATGACACATGCGGATGTTTCTGCAGAAGACAAAGCTAAGCACGGCGTTTCAGAGAAGCTCGTTCGACTAAGCGTTGGTTTGGAACATCCGGAAGATTTAATCGCGGATTTGGAAGGGGCGCTCGCTCAAGTTGGGGCGTAGTGACGTAAAGGTTGGAAGGTGCTTAGGTACTAAGGTTGGCTTGGTTCACATGTTCAAGGACAGAGCTCGGACCAGTTTTAGGTTACGCAACAGAAATGATCGCGCGAACGCAGGTAATCTAATCGCCTGTTCTAACTAGGTATTTCTCGTTTCCAAAGTCCGTCGGGTTGCCACCCGACGCTAGCTAAAATGTGGAGGCATGAAAGCACGCAGCTAACAGTAAAAGTAAGGACGTGTGAACCTGAGCGCGTCGCTCCAGTATCCAGTGTTCTTGTAGAACGGCCTTCCCCTATGAATGCTAGTTTGTACTAAGCACAGACGTTAGTGCGTAGGGACGTGAACGCGTGATTACGGTATTGAGTATCTAAAGAGAAGCACAGGAACGCAAGAACGCAGGTGGGCACGGATGCATGCAAGCCCGTCCAGCTAGTATTGAGTATTCAGCATCCAGTATTTATTCAGAACTACATTACCCCATTAGTAGAGTAATCCCCTAACCGTTATAGATTGTACCCAGTACCCAGTACCCAGTACC
>JABXHW010000018.1 GCA_013373425.1 Flavobacteriia bacterium | reverse complement strand
TGGGTACTGGGTACTGGGTACTGGGTACAACCTATCACGGTTAAGGGATTACTCTTCTGATGGGGTGACGTAGTTCTGAACAAATACTCAATACTAGCTGGACGTGCTTACCTACATCCGTGCCCACTTGAGTCCCTGCGCTCCTCAAACTGACGCATCCTGAAACTTGATCACCAGCTCACCAAACTACCTGTACTCTGAGCACCTCGTACTCCTTCCAGTCCAACCTATTCGTGCCCGTGCCCGTGCCTGTTTCCGTATCCGCCTTCAGTATCCAGTATTGAGTATCCAGTATAGAGTATCGAGTATCGAATTTCCAGTATTCACTTCGCAACCCTCCTCTGTATCTCCGCCAGCACCAACCTTAATTCCTGAAAACTATATAGCTTATTGGTAGCATCTCGCCACTCAGACAGGCTTGTACCGCCGGGGTAGGTTTTGACTATTTCTTCTAGTCGCTCGGGCTCTAGGAGTTTCTTAATGTCAACTCGCTCTTGACTGATCCCTCTAGACATGTGACCTAAGACTGTCGCTTCTGTCAAGTCGCGTTTCTCGGCAATTTCCTTGACGGTGAGACCTTGGTCGTATAGCTCAAAAGTTTCTTCGTACGTGGACTTACCTGACTTGAGCTTGCCGCGCTTCTTACCTATTCTGCCGCCCTTCGCTCCAAGTTCCTTATCCTCAGCAGCTCTGTTCTTCTCACGTTGGATGATGTCCTTTCGCCATTCGACGATTCGGCGCTCATCCTTTTCGTTTTTCTCAATGGCCTTGCCGGTGTAAAGCGCCTTTGCCCGATTCAACACTTCGCTGATGCGCTTCCACTTCTGAAGTAAGTATTGATCTACTTCTTCGAGGTCATTTGTCATTTGCTTGATGCCCTTTGCGCGAGAAATATCCGCCCTAAAGCCATACAGACTTTCGAATATCCTCTTCAACTCAGTCTCGAAATACTCTGTGCCCTTCTCTAGCCTTTCAATCAGTTTCTCTCCATCTCCATCGACGGACAATCGGAATAACTGACCCTGAAAGTTCACCCCAATCTTCATCAACTCGCCAACGCTTTCTAGCCAACGCTGAGGCCACTTCGACATGCGTTCGAGATGGAAGGGCAATGGAGTTTGCCATTTGCCAATTGTCTTGTCCAACAACTTGCTCAAGGCGCTAAAATCAAAGGCCTCAAGCACCAATTGCTTGGCATAAGACTCTTGTCCTGATTTGAGCTCCTTAACGTGATTGGTGTTCTCCTTTCTATCCTTGCTAAAATGAACCACGTCAGCGTCACTCTGAACACCCGACAATGGTATGGGTGTTTTTAAGACGAGTCCATCCAATGACCGCAAACGGCTCAAAGCAACATACACTTGTCCAGGAGCGAATGCCCTTCCAACATCTATTATAGCCTTGTCGAAAGTTAAACCTTGACTCTTATGGACAGTAACCGCCCAAGCGAGTTTCAATGGGAACTGAGTAAAGGTTCCCAGTACTTCGAGTTCCGGACTCAGACTATCATCTTCAACGGCATACTTGGCATTTTCCCAGTTTTCCTTTGGGACGTAGAATTCATCATCTTCTCCATCCAAGACCACACAAATTTCATCCTCCTCTAAGTTTACCACTTTGGCAATTTTTCCATTGTAGAAGCGCTTGTCCTGAGAGGAATCATTGCGTACGAACATTACTTGTGCTCCCACCTTGAGTTCGAGTTCCTTCTCACATGGATACATCGATTCGGGGAAGTCGCCTTCTATTTTCGCTCGATAGGTAAACGATTCCCCCTTCAGCTCCCTCAATGCCTTTTCATTGATTTCATCCACCTGCCGATTATGGGTGGCTAGCGTGATGACCCCTTGTTCAGGCTTAGCATTGGGTCGGTAATATTCATTTAGGGCATCTCTATCATCTGCCGAAATCCGATTCTGGCGTAGGTTGTTCAAGATTTCAATGAAGCTCCCTTCCTGCTGACGGAAAATCTTTTCCAACTCGATATAGACCAATCCGCTTTGACGTAGTGCAATGGAATGATAGAAGTAGGCATTCTGATAGTAGCGCTGAAGCATGGCTCGCTGCTCGTCCTTTACAATCGGAGGCAGCTGGAATAAGTCACCAATGAAGAGCACCTGCACACCTCCAAAAGGTCTATCCCAAACGTTCTTGGCATATTTCAGTCTAACGTCGATGGCATCGAGCGTATCCGCGCGTAGCATGCTCACCTCATCGATAACCAAGAGTTCCAACGATTGAAGAACATGCTTCTTTGCCTTGCTCAGACTGTTGTTCCTAAAAAGTATCTCTCTGGTATAAAATCCGCGCTCTTGCGCAGAAGTAAGTCGATATTGAGCTTCAGGAATGAAGCTTCCAAAAGGCAAACTGAAAGTCGAGTGAATGGTTGCTCCGCCAGCGTTCAATGCGGCAATTCCAGTTGGAGCCACAATGATGTAGTTCTTGTGAGTTTCCTCGGCCAGCTTCTTTAGAAAAGTAGTTTTGCCAGTCCCCGCCTTCCCCGTGAGGAAGACATTCTTCGCAGTGCGATTGATCATCGCAGCCGCAAGTTGGATTGGATCGTTAACAGCCATGAAACAGAGGAATCTTTGTATTACTCGACTAAAATAGGGAGAGTGAAAATGAAGTGCCGGAATCTCAAGGGGTTAATTTCTTAAGGAATGGCAACCCACATCTCTTTTTTGTCGTAATTGCATTTATTATCAATCGCTTACACGATGAAAAAACAACCATTACTAGCCTTTTCATTATCGCTATCTTTTCTCAGTTTCGGACAAATCCTCAACGGATCTACCAGTGTTAATGGTGGAAACATGAACGTTGAAGTCACCGTAAACACTTCTACCAACCAAGTAGAGCTCAAACTAACCGGACTCAGTAACGGCAACTACTACGCCTTCGGTTTCGGCGGCAGTTCTATGTCGGGTCGATATGCAATCGTTATAGATGGGTCGGGAAACGTCCAGGAAAGACAACTGGGTAACCACAATGCTGGATCGGCTTTATCCTCTTCTGTATCTGTAGTTTCAAACACCACCGGTGGTGGCTCTAGAACCGTAACTCTTACTAGAACCAGAACAGGTATGACCGGTGCACACTACACCTTCCCGAACTCCGCTTCCTCCTTTAGTATCATTTGGGCCCGAGGCTCGTCATCTTCTTTGAGCAACCATGGATCTGGAAACAGAGGTTCGTCTTTAGTTTCGCTTTCGAATGCGTGCAATATCCCGAATACTACCCTGCCAGCCATTCATATCTGCGCTGGAGACAGCGCATTTGTATGGGGCAGTTGGAGAACAGCCAGCAACACTTATGACACTACCTACACCACTTCAATCGGCTGCGACAGCATCGTTGAACAACCGGTAACTGTTAATCCGAACCAGACCTACACACAGAGTCCTGTGCTTGAAATTTGTATCGGCGATTCAACTCAATTGTTTGGATCGTTCGTGAAATCACCTGGTGTCTATTACGATTCACTTGTAGGATTTAGAGGATGTGATAGTATCCTTGCTCAGGAAGTAGCTTTTGATTCAGTGGATATTCAAGTGACCTTAGTCAATAGCTTTACCTTCGATGCTTCTGGAAGTAATGCAGTGTCTTACGAGTGGATTGATTGTAGCGACCTCTCCTCAACAGGTGTTACAACCGCGGTTTTCCAAGCTAGTGCCACCGGCGATTATGCCGTAGTTGTAAATAATGGAAACTGCAGTGATACGAGTATTTGCTACTCGGCAACCATCGGATTAGAAGAAGACTATTTATTAAATGTGAGTGCCCTTCCAAATCCATTTATGGATGTCCTCCTCCTTGAAGAAGTACAGGCAAATGCAAATTGGGCTGTGTACAACCTCTTCGGAGAATTGATGATGTCTGGTGTTGGTACCGGGGACAGGATCGAAGTTAATACATCCGAATGGCCTTCAGGAGTCTACATATTAAAAGTGGAGATTTCTGATATCACTCAATCCACGAAGTTGATTAAACGATAAACTGAAAAAAGAAAAGCCCCGAATTGGGGCTTTTTTTATTCTTCAAAGAGGCTTAGCACCTCTGCTTGGTTGAGTAGTTGAGCGTATTGCATAGCCGTTCTCCCAGCTTCGTCGGTGACTTCACGATTCGCTCCAGCCTCCAATAAAAGTCGAGCGATTTCAACGTGATTAAACTGCGCTGCATAGTGTAAGGCGGTCATACCATTTGGGTCTTGGATGTCCGGATGGGCTCCGTACTCGAGAAGTAAATCAACCATATCGACAAAACCTTTATACGCCGCTGCTTGAAGGGATGTAGCTGTATTGGGTTGATTCGGAATTGTTGCACCGTTCTCTAACAAGAACCGAGCTACTTCAACACGATTGTAATACGCCGCTAAGATAAGCGGAGTGTAACCTTGAGCATTTTGATAATTCAAGGTGTCTGCGTCCATTTCAAACATCTGCTCAATAGCAACGAGATCGCCTGAGCGAGAGGCATCGATGATAGAACTTTGTGCAAATGATCCGGTGGATAACAGGGTAAATGCCCCAGCGATAAAAGACCTGAAAGTCATGTTCAGTAGGTGTTGATTGAAGTTGAACTCAATCTACCACTTATTACTATAATATCCGTTTCGGATCATATTTGGAATCGACTGCATATCGGTGATGAGCGTCTTCCGATCGTACTTCTCCACTTCTAATTTCGGAGCCTTTCCCTGCAGCTTCTTGTACTTTCGGATAGCAATTAATCCCTGTACAATGATGATGCTCCATGTCGTGAACGACTGCTTCAACCCTTTATCTGAATAATCCATTTGGAAATAAAGTTCCTTCAAGCGCGAAGTCATTGCCAGATAGCGATTCTCTATTTCATGGAAGTCCATCGACTGAGTGACTAAAGTTTGATGGCCATTCAAATAGTCCTTTCTAACATCGAAAGAATCATTGCTTAATTGTAGGATGGCTCCAATGAGATACACCACTTCTTCCTCTCCTTCACGAAGTGGGTGTTCGAGAATGGTTCTCCACCACAAGTTGGAAGTCCCGCCTTTCTCTAGGGTGATCTTCTCCAACTCTTCCTTCGACAATCGCTCCTCACCCACTTGTTTCATGCTCCAATCTTGAGCATCATGAGCGGTAATGAAGAATCGATTGTACTCCTCCCTCTCTTTTCTCCATGCATCCATCTTGCTGAGGATATATCGAAAAATGGCATGCTCGGCATCCACTTTCTCTGACGCTTGAAGCTCGGTGAAGCTTTGTCCTGTAGCATCCATGATGTCATCTACAATGGGAGTATACACCCCCATATAGGCACCACGCAGCAATTCTTCATCCGTGGGTGACTCCTGACGAACCAAGCCGTGGATGTGAGAGCAAATAGCGCTCCCCACCGTGTACTTCGTAATTCGCTTCTTCAGAGATTCGTCTAAGCCCAGCCCGAGACTCGCGAGGTGATTCTCCAAGTCATCAACCACCGTCGAAACATACTTTTCATTCCCCTTAAAAATGGCTCCGTGCAAGACGAGGCCTCGAATGAAAACCTGAATCCAATTCGGTGAAAAGCGTTTCATTAAGGTTGAACTCACTTCGATGGATTGAGGTTTGCGCGTGATGTGTAGGCTATGCTGCGGAAGATATTGCTCATCTTCTCCATATCGACAATCAATTTTGACCTTTCATGATTTAAATCAATCTGAGCTGCATCGCCCTGCAACTTGAGATATTGGTCTAGAGCTACCTTCGCTCTCGACAAAACGACGTATGTAGATCGGTAGGACTTGGACTTATTTGCATCTGAGTAGTCCAGGGCGCTAAACTCGGACTTCAGCTTCAGTTCCATTTCATCAAAAAGCTTGGCCACAAACCGGTAATTGCGTGTTCTAGTCACAAGGGTGTGTGCTCCTTCCTTTGAGTCCTTGTAGATATCAAAAATGTCATTGGTGAGCTGGAGCATTGAACCCAAAGTATATATCGCCTTTTGCTCATCCTCACTAATTGGGTTGCGAAGCACAGAGCGATAGAGCAATGTGGAGTAACCTCCTTTATTGAAACTCAACTCCTTCAAATGGTCTATTGACAAATCGTCTTCACCCTGCTGAGCAAGGCTTGCATTCTGAGCTTGTAGAGTCAGAGATAGAAAGTGATCAAATTGCGAATTATGAGATCGCAACGATTTGAGCTTTTCCCATGTGTACCTGAAGACCACTGCATTAGCCTTTCCATTTGCAGCGCCATCCAAAATCTCCTCATAGGTGAGATTAAACTCATCCATCAAGTCATCCGTGGCTGGCGTAAATGCACCGACGTATAATGCACCTGAGATCTCCTCTTTGGTAGGCTTATAGCCTCTCAACGTGCTGAACCAATGATTCGTAATGGCAGTCAACGTTGTATATGCCGCGATGCGTTTTTCTTCGTGAGTGGATAAAGTCAGACCCTCGGCCCGAACGACTTCTCGCAATTCAGCAAGAAGTCTATTCGTGCGAGCTCTATTTAGAACAAACAGTTGAAAACCTAGGCTTGTAAAGCTGCTTAGGACCATTTACATATTCCTTCTGTACTGTCCACCTACCTCAAACATGGCCTGAGTGAGTTGCCCGAGTGAACAGTACTTCGCTGCTTCCATCAATACAGCAAAGATGTTCTCATTATTCACGGCGGCAGATTGAATCTGGCGAATCACTTCGTTTGCTCTCTCCTCATTCGCTGAGTGTAAGCTGTCCAACATGCTAATCTGATACTCCTTCTCTTCCTGTGTAGCGCGGATAACTTCCTTCGGCAATACAGTTGGAGAACCTTTAGAGCTCAAGAAGGTATTCACCCCGATGATTGGGTATTCACCGTTGTGCTTCAAAGTCTCGTAGTAAAGCGATTCCTCTTGAATCTTGCCGCGCTGGTACATGGTTTCCATTGCACCAAGAACGCCACCTCTTTCAGTGATTCGGTCAAACTCAGTAAGAACGGCCTCCTCCACTAGATCGGTAAGCTCTTCAATGATGAATGAACCTTGAATTGGGTTCTCGTTCTTCGCCAATCCCAACTCTCGGTTGATGATGAGCTGAATGGCCATCGCACGACGAACACTCTCCTCAGTTGGAGTAGTAATCGCTTCGTCATATGCGTTGGTGTGAAGTGAGTTACAGTTATCGTAAATCGCATACAGCGCCTGAAGCGTTGTACGGATATCGTTAAAGTCGATTTCTTGCGCGTGTAGTGAACGACCCGATGTCTGAATGTGGTACTTCAACATCTGAGCACGTGGATCTGCGCCGTACTTCATCTTTAGTGCTTTCGACCAAATACGTCGAGCCACACGGCCAATTACGGCGTATTCTGGATCGACACCGTTACTAAAGAAGAAGCTCAAGTTTGGACCGAACTTGTTGATGTCCATTCCGCGGCTCAAGTAGTACTCTACGTATGTGAAGCCGTTTGCCAGAGTGAACGCCAGCTGTGAAATTGGGTTTGCGCCAGCCTCAGCAATGTGGTATCCCGATATAGATACAGAATAAAAGTTTCGGACAGCGTTCGTGATGAAATAACTCTGAACGTCGCCCATCAAGCGCAAGGCATACTCAGTAGAGAAGATACACGTGTTTTGAGCCTGATCTTCTTTCAAGATATCCGCTTGTACGGTACCGCGAACGACAGCAATGGTCTCAGCCTTTATCTTGTTGTAGACGTCAGCTGGAAGAACTTCATCGCCCGTAACCCCGAGAAGCATCAAGCCCAACCCGTTGTTTCCTGCTGGTAAGTCGCCATTGTACTTCGGACGGTCGAATCCGCGATCGTCGTACTTGGCTTTCTTCACCTTTTCTACCTCAGCTTCAAGACCATTTTCCGTGATGTATTTCTCACACTGTTGGTCAATGGCTGCATTGAGGAAGAATCCGAGGAGCATTGGAGCCGGACCATTGATGGTCATCGATACTGAAGTCTTTGGATCAGCCAAATCGAAGCCTGAATAGAGCTTCTTGGCATCATCCAAACAACAGATGCTCACTCCAGAGTTTCCAATTTTACCGTAGATATCAGGACGACGAGCAGGGTCGTTTCCGTAAAGAGTAACCGAGTCGAATGCGGTAGAAAGACGCTTCGCCGGCATGTCGAGCGATACGTAGTGGAAACGCTTATTGGTTCTTTCAGGTCCACCTTCACCTGCGAACATTCGAGTAGGATCCTCGCCTTCTCTCTTGAAAGGATAGATACCAGAAGTGTATGGGAACTCACCAGGAACGTTCTCCTGAAGAACCCACTTCAACACATCACCCCACGCTTTGTATTTAGGGGTAACCACCTTTGGAATCTGCGTGTGAGAAAGTGATTCTGTGTGAGTTTTAATCTTGATTTCTTTATCGCGAACCTTGAAACTGTAAATGTCGTCCTTGTAACGCTGACGTTTGGTCTCCCAACCTTGAAGGATTTCCCAGTTGTGTGGATCGAGATCGAGTTTAACTTTCTCGAACTGTTCGGTCAGACTCTTAATCAATCGGTCCTTATCATCCACATTGGTTGCCTGAATAGTATCGATACTACTCTGCAGACCGTAGAGTTTATCTGCAACCTCAACTTGCTTCTCCACCCACTCATCGTATGAGCGGTTGTTCTCTGAAATTTCGCTGAGGTAACGTGTTCTGTTAGGTGGAATCACGAAAATCTTTTCACTCATTTCCTTTGAAATGGTGAAGTCTGATTTCAATGCTTCAGCGCCAGTACGCTCTACGATGGTGTCCATGATTGAACGGTACAACTGGTTCATACCTGGATCATTGAACTGCGAGGCAATCGTTCCGAATACTGGCATTTCATCGGGATTCTTTTCCCACAAATTGTGGTTGCGCTGGTACTGCTTCTTCACATCGCGAAGAGCATCCAAAGCTCCTCTCTTATCAAACTTGTTGAGCGAAATGAGATCTGCAAAATCGAGCATATCGATTTTCTCCAACTGAGTGGCAGCCCCATACTCTGGAGTCATTACATAAAGCGAAACATCTGAGTGGTCGAGGATTTCAGTATCGCTCTGGCCAATGCCTGAAGTTTCAAGAATGATAAGGTCGAAGTTTGCGGCCTTCATCACCTGAACCGCCTCTGCTACGTGCTTAGAGAGTGCCAAGTTACTCTGACGAGTTGCCAAAGAACGCATGTAAACGCGCTCGTGGTTAATGGCATTCATACGGATACGGTCACCTAGAAGTGCGCCGCCTGTTTTGCGCTTACTTGGATCCACCGAAATAACGGCGATATTCTTATCGGTATGATCGATGAGGAATCGGCGAACGAGTTCATCTACCAATGATGATTTACCTGCACCACCTGTGCCAGTGATACCCAGAACAGGAACGTGATTCTTCTCAGCTCTCTTATGGATTTCGTCAAATGCCGATTTGCTCTCTTCAGGGAAGTTCTCAGCTGCGCTAATTAGACGCGCTAAAGCGAGAGGCTCTCTACTTTCAATCCGATCGAGTTCGTCTTCTAACTTTTCGCCAATCGCGTAATCCGACTTCTCGATTACATCGTTAATCATTCCTTGAAGGCCGAGTGAGCGACCATCATCTGGGTGATAGATGCGAGTGATACCGTAAGCATGTAGTTCATCAATTTCTTCAGGAAGGATAGTTCCTCCTCCGCCTCCGAAGATGCGGATATGTCCTGCTCCTTTCTCTTGAAGAAGATCATACATGTACTTGAAGTACTCGGTGTGTCCACCTTGATAAGACGTCATTGCAATGGCATTGGCATCTTCTTGAATGGCGGTATTCACCACTTCCTCAACACTGCGGTCGTGACCTAGGTGAATCACCTCGCAACCAGAAGATTGCATGATACGTCGCATAATGTTGATTGCTGCATCGTGCCCGTCGAACAACGAGGCTGCGGTTACGATACGGACTTTATGTGTGGGCTTGTATGGCTTAATCGATTCCATCTGTCGGATTTTCTGTAGCTGGGCAAAGATAAGGGATAGGACGTGGCTGTGAAAGGGTACTGGGTACTGGGTACTGGGTACTGGGTAC
>JABXHW010000001.1 GCA_013373425.1 Flavobacteriia bacterium | reverse complement strand
CACAACAAAGCATATAGCTTATGGCGGGTGAACAGCTGCCAGCAAGGCTTTCGCTCCGTAGTTAGTTTTGGTTTCGGTGGACAGGAAAGTGCTTCAAAACCGCCACAAGCCATATGCAAACCGTTGTGTTTCATACCGAAAAAAGCCAACGCTCGGTCAAGCACATTTGGTTTTTGCCAACGCTAAAATCCAAAACTGAAAAACCAAAAGAGCTTGCCTTTTCCTAACGCTGAATAAGACGAAATTTCATTAAAAGTTTATACATTTGCATCTGATGCTAATTAATATGAATAAAAAAGCAATTAACAGGCTGAAAGTAGTTTTAGTAGAACACGGAAAGACTAATAAATGGCTTGCCGAGAAACTCGATAAAAACGAAACGACTGTTTCAAGATGGTGCACAAATGAGGTTCAGCCTTCTTTGGAAACATTGATACAAATAAGTGAATTGCTGAACATTGATGTAAAAGAACTGATTTACTCAACTCAAAAAGATTAAACGGATGAAATTAGAACTAAAAATAGAAGACAATAAAATATTTGCACCATTAAAGGACAAATGGTTAGTGCTTGCACCAGAAGAAAAAGTTAGGCAGACGTACATCTGCCGACTTGTAAATCATTACGGATACTCACTTGACCAAATGCAACAAGAGGTTACTGTTGCCGAAGGCAACAAAAGAGGCACAGGCAGAGCCAGTGCCGATATTGTTGTTTGGAAAAGCAAAGAAGAAGTTGAGAAAAAAGCACCTTCAATTGTAGTCGAGTGTAAAGCTGATAATATTGATATAGTTGAAGGCGATTACTTTCAAGGTTCGCATTATGCTCGTTACGTAAAGTCACCATTTTTTGTAACAACCAATTTAAAGCACACCAAAGTTTTTAAAGTAAACCTTGACGGCTATCCAAAAGATTTGGAAGATGAAATTCTTGATATTCCTACCAATCAAGATCTGCAGAGTGAGAAAAAAGTAAAAGACTTATTAACTCAAACCAAAGCATTTACCAGAGACGAGTTCAGTAACCTACTTTTTAGATGCCACAACATAATCAGAAACAACGATAAACTTTCACCGGAAGCTGCATTTGACGAAACAAGTAAAATTCTTTTTATGAAAATCCGCTACGAGCGGAATCCAGATGAAGACAATATATTTTCACTTAAACAATTCAAAAAACAAGAATCGCAATACGAGAAAAACATACGACCAATCAACGTTAAACGAAATGGACCAAAAGACGACATTCCGTATATGGATTATTGGTTTGAACTAACTAAAGATGAATTTAAGGATGATGACCTTTTCGACTCAAACGAAAAGATAAAAATCAAACAAGGAAGTTTTGAGGCAATCGTAAAAGCGTTAGAGATATATAACCTTTCAACAACTTCTGATGACGTAAAAGGAATTGCCTTTGAAAAATTCCTTGGTAAAACTTTCAGAGGCGAGTTAGGCCAATTTTTTACACCTCGTACTGTAGTTGATTATATCGTTGAAATTCTAGATCCACAAGAAGGAGAAACTGTTTGCGATCCCTGTTGTGGTAGTGGTGGGTTTTTGATTAAAGCTTTTGAGTATGTAAGAAGCAAAATTGAAAATGAAATCAAAGAAGCCAAAGAACAAGTAAAACTAAAATACTACACAGACGAGTATTACCATGCTTCAAAAAAAGAGCAAGAGAAAATTGACCAAAAAGTAAACGACCAATTTACACTACTCAATTCTGAACTTGACATTTTAAATCCTGAAAGCCGTTTAAGACGACTTTCCTATGATTGCATTTTTGGGACAGATGCCAATCCAAGAATGGCACGAACCGCAAAAATGAATATGATTATGCACGGTGACGGACACGGTGGTGTTCATCATCACGATGGACTATTAAATGTAAATGGAATTTTTGACGGTCGTTTCGATATTATTTTAACCAATCCGCCTTTTGGAGCAAGAGTTGAAAAATCTTTAAAAATCACCGAGCAAGACAAATACACAGATGTTGAGCGAATTGCAAAATATACGGAACGATACAAAGAGGATTATGTAAAAGCTCTAAAACAAATCAATGACAACATTGGAAAGCCTGTTTTAGGTTTATTCGACACAGGCAAAATGAGTAGTTTAACAGAAGTGCTTTTTATTGAGCGTTGTCTTGGCTTGCTTAAACCAGGCGGGAGAATGGGTATTGTTTTACCCGAAGGAGTTTTAAACAACACTAAACTTCAAAAAGTACGAGATTATGTAGAAGGAAAGGCAAAAATCATCAACATTACTTCTATTCCGCAAGACGTTTTCATTGCTTCGGGCGCGACAGTAAAACCAAGTTTGCTATTCTTCAAGAAGTTTACAGAAGAAGAAACAAAACAATATGCTTCCATTCTTAAAACAGCCAAAACTAACGCCAAAATCAAATACAGCAAAGAAATTGCAGAACTGCAAGATCAGATTAAAACTAGAGGACTTGACAAGGACGAGAAAAAAGAACTTAGAGATAAATTAAAGCAAACCCAACAGCAAATGGAAGATGAAATCAAATTGGAAGTTAAAACCAATTTCGACTATGAAATTCCAATTGTAGAAGTTGAGAAAGCAGGAATTAGCACTACAGGTGCAAAAATTGAAAACGAATTAGAACCAGTAGCTCAAGAATTCACCAAATACCGAATTGAAAAACAACTTTGGAATGAACGTTATACGAGCGTTCAATATGATGAGTATGATGAGAAATTTCAACGAGTAGTTGCATTTGGAGAACCTGAAACATTTTATACGCAGTATGCAAAAATCAATCAATAACTCAATGAAATGGTTTAAAACAATCCCTTTCAGTGATGTTGTGTTATGGGATGTAAAACGCTATTCGTTTGAGAAAATTCAATCAAAATATCCCATTGTAAAATTGGGAATGCACATTCAAGAAGAAAGCCACAAAGTAAAATTGGCTGACTATCCTGATGAAGAATTCGGCATTTTGGGTGTAAGCAACAAAATAGGAATTTTTGATGCCTACAAAGAAAAGGGAGCAAACATCAACCAATCCTACAAAACGATGGAACAAGGTTGGTTGGCTTACAATCCATACCGTGTAAACGTAGGAAGTATTGGTTTACGAACTGAAGAACACGCAAATGAATACATAAGTCCTGCCTATGTAGTGTTTAGTTGCAAAGAAACCTTAATACCCGATTTCCTTTTTAAGCTTTTTAAAACGGAGCGTTTTAACAAAGTAATTAATGCAAGCACCACAGGTTCAGTAAGGCAAAATTTGACTATTGATATCTTAAAGTCATTGGATATTCCTTTGCCACCAATTGATGTTCAACAAAAAATACTAGACAAATATTATTCTGAAAGCAGAAAATCAAAAGAATTTGCCAAAGAATCAAATCAGATTGGTTTTGAAATAGATGCATTTCTTTTAAAAGAGTTGGGAATTAACCTAACCATAAAAGAACGAAAATCAGGTTTGTCATTTACTCAGTTTTCAACAATTGATAGATGGTCAGTAGATTACTTATTTAATCTTTCATCAATTGATGGTTTACAGAATGCTAAATACCCTCTACACCCGATTAGTCGATACATTATCGAATCCCAGTATGGTTTATCGTCAAAAGCATCACCAGAACCTGTTGGAACACCAATGTTAAGAATGAATAATATCAATAATTCTGAATTAGACATTAGTGACTTAAAATATATTACACTTTCAAAGAATGAAAAGAAGAAATATCTATTAGAAAAGGGAGATCTTCTTTTTAATAGAACAAATAGTAAAGAACTTGTGGGTAAAACAGCAGTATTCAAAGAAGATGAAGAATACACATTTGCATCTTATCTAATAAGATTGAAATTAAATAATCTGAAATTAGATGTCGATTACATAAACTTCCTTTTTAATTCACCAATAGGACGTGTGCAGATTGACCTTATTAGTAGGCAAGTATTGGGACAAGCAAATGTCAATGCCCAAGAATTAAAAGAGTTTGTTTTCCCTATTCCAGATATTGAAACACAAAAAAAGATAGCGAACGAGGCATTATTGATGAAGGAAAAACAAAATTCATTACTTGCCCAATCTGAAGAACAGAAAATCAATGCCATTACTAATGTTCAAAATGCGGTTCTTTCAATATGAGACTCGAAAAGCTAAAAATCAATACACGTTTTAAGAATTTGGAAGATTTTGAAATAGATTTTTCAAATAAAGAAGGTATTACGGTTTTGATTGGCAACAATGGAAGTGGGAAGAGTAATATTTTAGAAGCCATAAGTAGTGTTTTTGCAGGCTTGTTTGATACTAAATACAATCCAAGTTTCAACTATGAGTTTTCATACACCAAAGACACTTACAAGATTGAAGTAAAATTTGAGAATGGTAGTTATGAAACAAAAGTCAATGGTGCAATTGCAGGTTTAAGACCTGAACATTTACCAAACCAGCTGATAAGCTCATACAGCGGTGAAGAAAGCAGATTATGGGAAACTTATTATAAACCGTTTTATGATGAGTATACAAAAGCATTAAAGGGTGCATCAATTCCTGATTCAGAGCTAATTTATATCAATAAGTATTATTGGAACATTGCTCTCGTAACACTTCATTTCTATGATTTTGAGGCATTTGAAGACATAAGAAAGTTTTGCCAAGACACTTTAGGCATTCAGACGATAAATTACATCAAATTTGATTTTAGTATTCCAACTTTAGCAACTTGGTCAAATAACCCTGTAACCAATATGGTGAATACTTTGAATCCGAACAAGGATGCTTCGGTTCAAATGACTTTAGAGGAGTTTAAGCAAAAACTCAATTTTATTAATGAAATAGACTTGTTCAAATATCTTGCTGCGGCATTTATGCCAAAAGAAGATAAAGTAATCACCAAAATTGAAATCGACTACAATACAGGATTAAAAGCTGAAAGTCTTAGCGAAGGCGAAAAGAAGCTTCTGCTCATTATGTTGATTTTGGAAGTAATTGGAGACGAAAATTCTTTGATACTTCTTGACGAACCAGACAGTCATATTCATCTTTCCAACAAAGGACAGATTGAAAAACTACTAAAAGCTTATTCAAACAGAGAGAATGTAATTACAACTCACTCGCCTACTCTTACCCATAATTTCGATTTGAAACACATTACAATGCTTTCAAAAAAGGCAAATAATGATGCCCAAGTAGAAGCAATGGAAAAGCAGAAAATTGTTTATGAGTTGACCAAAGGTATTTGGAGTTATCAAGAGCAAAATATTTTTCTGAATTCTCAAAATGATATTCTACTAGTAGAAGGAAAGACAGATGAAGTTTTCCTAAAAAAAGCTTTGGAAGTATTGAAACTTTCTGAACCAAGGTACGCCAACCTTGAGTTTGAATATTTGCCTTGTGGTGGAGCTGAAGGAGTTAAATTGTTAACTGAAAAGTTTACACCAAAGGTAGGTCAACATATAATTGCATTTTTCGATAGCGACCGATCAGGTTGGGGTGCTGTTAATAAAATATTCAATCGCACAAATGCCAATGCTTATAACAATGGTAATTTCAATAAATACCGTAAAAAAGGTGAAATATGGATTTCAATTTATCCAACTCGCCAATGGTATAGAGGCGGACTGAATTTTAATGTTGAGGATTACTTTAGTAAAAACTTATTGAATCAATACGTTTTAAGTTCATTCAAGGGATTGGATTCAATCGTTACGAAAAATCAAGTAAAAAGACTTTTGGAACAAGACTGTAATGGATTTCCAGACCATGAATTCAAACACTTCAAAAATGTATTTGATTTGATATTAGAGATTAAAACGAAATAATGCCAACGCTTAAAGCCATACACATTTGCAATTCACACCAGCCAACGCTGCAACCAAAAATTGCAAAAGAGTATGTCTTTGCCAACGCTAACAGACAGAAGAAAAATAAAGTACGAAAACACAACAATGTGTATAGTGCATAGCACCCTGCGGGATGCTACGGCACCATACACGGAACGTTGTATATCATTACCAATGACGACGAATACTGAAAAACTAAAAGTCGCCTTTAAAGATTTCGCTGGTATGTCAGAAGAAGCATTTGATTTATCTTCAAACTTCTGGCACGAAAAGTCCTTCAAGAAGGGAGAATTATTCAATGATTATAGGAATGTGTGCAAAGAGCTTGGATTCATCATTGGCGGTATTTTTCGATCTTACATCATTGATTATAAATCTGGGGAAGAAAGAAATATATTCTTCTTTTCTCAAAATGGATTAGTAACAGCCTATAAAAGCTTAGTAAGACAGATTCCTTGCGAATATTATACTGAAGCATTAACTGACGCCCACATTGTTTGTATTAACATTTTCGACCTCCAAAAGCTTTATAAACAATCACACGAATGGGAACGCTTTGGACGATTAACTGCAGAGATGGCAGCAAACATTGTAATTGAGAGAACGGAAAGCTTCTTATTGAAATCTCCCGAAGAGCGTTACTTGGAACTTATAGAAACACATCCTGAACTCAATGATAATGTTCCTTTGTATCACATCTCCTCTTATCTGGGCATTCAAGGCCCATCCTTAAGTAGAATAAGAAAAAGAATCGCAAGGAGATAGCGATTTTAACCTGGGTTAAGGAAATCCTCTATCATGCTGCTGAGTTTTGTCTTGTAATTCAAAAACAAGCAAATGAAAAACTCAATCGAATCCAAAACTATTCTATTTATCCACGGACTTTTTATGACCAATGAAAGTTGGAAGGAGTGGGAAGCATTCTTTCAGGAAAAAGGGTACACCACCTATGCACCGGCAAATCCTGGACATGAAGGAACTCCTTCAGAGCTAAGAAACAATACACCAAATCGTTTAGGACATGTCAACCTTACGGATGTGTTGAACAAAATGGAAGCCTTTATCGCCACCTTACCCGAAAAGCCTATCCTTATCGGGCACTCTATGGGAGCATTGGTCGCGCAGAAGTTAGTTGAGAAGGAATTGGCCGAAGCTGCGGTAGTCATTAGCAGTGCGCCACCAAAAGGCGTCATTACCTTAAAGCCAAGCTTTGCCAAATCCAACCTGGGTGTACTGAATCCTTTCAAAGGCAACTCGGTGTTTTATCCAACTAAAAAGTGGTTCCACTATGCATTTACGAACACCTTGTCGAGAGAAGCATCCGATAAGATCTTTGATGAATTGGTGGTGCCGGAGAGTAGAAATATCCCAAGAGAGACACTGAAGAAAGCAGGTAAGATTGACTTCAAAAAGCCGCATGCACCGATGCTCTTTGTCTCTGGAAAAGAGGACCACATCACTCCAGCTTCTTTGAACAAGACCAACTTCAAGCGATACAAAGATGAAGACAGTGTAAGAGAACACAAAATCTTTGAAGGCCGTGATCATTTCATTGCAGGAGAAGATGGATGGGAAGAAGTTGCTAATTACGTTTATGACTGGTTGAAATATACGATATACAGCAAAGTGTATAAGCAATAGCGGTTTGAGTTATTCTTGAATCGCTTTTGCATTTGAGTAAGTATCTTGCTATCTGAATAGTAAATGTTATAAAAACAGCTACTGCTCATGCACAAACCGTTGTGCATTTAAAGAACTACTAAATGATAGTAAAGGCTTTTAAGAATAATTGGTTTATCGGAGTTATCATTATTGGGTCTATTCTCGGTGGTATCATCGGATTTTTAGGTAGCGAATTGCATGAAAGAAAAAGAGATAATGAAAAAGCAGTAGAACTTGTACATTATTTCCATCCCGAGTGGACGCACATTCATGGAATTACGGATACGATCTATCAAGACGAATACATGAAATTTACGCTGGACACTTCACTTTCAACTATTGTGAGTTATCCAAGCAGAGGTATTCCTACTTCAGGTCGTCTGTATTTATTGGATGTTACACAGGACAGTGTTCTAGGTCTAATTGCAAGAGAAAATGATCATCCAACCATGGCTGATCCGAGATATCAAGAATTATGGGTTTGGATGAAACATGTAAAAGAAAAATAAAACGATACCACAACAATGGCAATACGCAATGCCCATCAGGACACTGCGCATAGCCAAAACGTTACCTGCAAGCCGCAAAAACGACAATGAAACAACTAATCGTATTATCAATTTTACTTTCCGTTTTGTGGAGTTGTGACAGCTCGACGAAAAAGGAGAAGTCAACCAGATCAAGTAAAACAACTGAACAGACAAGCTCGGACTTTGAAAATTACATTTCCACACTCGACCAAATTCCTCTTCCCTTAGAAGCTAATCCACTTGGACAACTTCCAGAGACCTCAAAGAACTTTGACAAAAGCGCTTTCGAAAAATATAAACATACTTGGACGAGCCACCCCTTGGATATCTACTATCAGGACGACAAGACAATTGGAATTATTGACTGCTCAATTGGTGATTGGGGAATTGTACCCTTTTTGACTACCTATGATTTAGAAGGAAATAAAATTGACTCGACAGGTTTTTACTATAAGAGCGGTCAAGACATGGGATATTCAGCTATAGAACATCTGACTTTTAATGCTGACCGAACGATTACTGTCCTTGACACCGTAAAACGATGGGACTTTAATGAAGACGAAACGGACATTATTGAAGGAAGCATGAAAATGACAACAGGGAAAGTCGAGTATCGTATTTTAGATAATGGACGAATTGAAAAGAAATAAAAAAGCCAGCAGGTAAGAGCGCATATAGCTTATGGCGAGTGAACGGCTGCCAGCTTTGATTTCAGTGGATCCCGCACCTACAGGACTTCGAAACCGCCACAAGCCTTACCCAAACCAATATACGGCAGCTCATTCTCAAAGCCCAGGCATTTCGTCGGGCTTTTGTGTTATGTAGACTGTAGAGCGCCGCTCAATCATGGAGCCACTTAGAACATTTACTTTAGTATCTTTCTCTACCATTTCGTGCTACTCGCCCACTCTCTTGACCCTTTATGTTGCAGGCTGGTTTTCAAGATTGGATAGTACACAGAGTCACTTCAAAACATGAAAAAAGCAATCATCCTACTTCTTTTCGCCTTTGGGTTCGTATTCGGAGAACCTATTGCTTTTGAATACCTCCCCGTTTATCCCACAGGAGATCCAGGTCCGGAGTATTACGGGTTTCCCTTTATTTATAGAACCGACACTACATGGGTCTCTTCACTGTCTGGAATTCTCTACTTAAAAGGGCTGATAGCCAACCTTTTGTTTTGGGCAATCATCAGCTTCTTAGCTTCTCGCGGCATCGATAAACTCCGAGGCAAACCGAAAATAGCATCCCAAATTGTCGCCATCGTCTTTGGTATCTACTTAGTCTTGGTAGCATTTTTAAAAGTCTCAATCAACGACTGGAGTATTCAGTATGATCACGACAATATGAAAATGGACTACTACAACGAAGAATTGGACTACCATCGAGAAATAATCTGGTTTCAGAACAGATAAGAGGGTAAAGTAGAAACTAGAATATGTGGCAACTCAACATCACGAAAGCACTGGTCAAGCTGTGGAAATCACATCCTGAGGATATGAAGCAAAGTATCACTAAGGAGGATGAAATAGTTCAGAAACAGATGACTAACATGAAGAAAGCTCTGGTTTGGTTGTACGAAAACGACAAGTACAAAATCTACTCACATTACGAGTACACCTACTTGAAGAACAAAGAGACTTGCACGCATCAAGATGATTGGGAAAAAGGGGATGACCAATTGTTCGGATGGATCTATGGTAACCCGACAGGTGCGATCATTCTAAATAACAACAGGTATGCAGTTGTGGTTGGCAGTGGAATCTACCTCTACGACATGCTTACGGGTCAGTTGGAAGAGTTTTATAACCAACCTGACAATCTCTTATGGATTGAGGCCGTGTATCAGGAAGAACTGAATGATGATTGGAACCACGAGTTCAGAATTGTAGTCAATGAGGAGGGCGTCCCTCGAATATTCAAGTTCAATATTGAAACAAAACAACTGCAGAAAGTTATCTTGTCACCACGCACCAACAGATAACCACACACCCTGTAGATAGTACACATCGAATGACTATAACCAGACCTATCGAATTATATGGTTTCATGGTGCTCATGGTAACATTGACCATCTCTTGCGCCAATAAGGGCCCGACAGACCATGAAATTGCAACGTCCTCCCGGGACAACTCAACTTCTATCGATACTTTAAAATTCACCTCCGGAATACGATCTATTTTTCAGGATAAGTATGGAAACTATTGGTTCGGTAGTCTGCAAGAAGGAATAGCCATGTACGATGGTAGCGAATTCACTTATTTCACTGCAAATGAAGGCTTACACGACAATCAAATTCGGGACATTGATGGAGATGAAACCGGACGTGTATGGATTAGTACAGCGCATGGAATATGCTCGTATGATGGGGATAGTATAACCAATCATACTCCATCAATGTCGGCCATTTCACAAGGCGATTGGTCGAAATCCGAACATGACCTTTGGTTTAATGGAGGAAATCAGCGAGGTGTCTTTCAATATGACGGAACTTCGGTGAAGTTTCTGGCCTTTCCTGAACCCGTTGTTCACAACCCGTACAACGTATACTTCGTGACAGGCATTTCTCAAGGGAGTAGTGAGATGGTATGGATTGCCACTTATGCTGGCCTATTCGGATATAACGGAAGTGAATTCACTATCATCAATGATCAAACCTTGAATCTTTCCCCTGAAACGGGAGAACTTCATATCCGAAGTATTCTCGAAGATTCTGAAGGCCGGCTATGGATTGGAAACAACGGCATTGGCGTTTTTCTTAAGGAGAATGACAGCATCTACAATTTCTCCAAAAGTCAAGGATTGATGCATCCTGCTGCTTCCTTTAGATCAACTTCGGAAAGAGGAGATCTCTCACCTCCTGGCACCCTCGAACACGTTTTCACTCTAACTGAGGATGGAAGTGGAAATATTTGGTTTGGAGATCGCGATGGGGGCATCTGGAAATACGATGGGCAAACCATGTATAATTACACAGAAAGTGACGGACTTGCTGAAGATTTTGCGCTATCGATCTACGAAGACCGCAGTGGTAACTTGTGGTTTGGAATGGCAAATGGTGAAGTCTATACCTTCAATGGGAACTCCTTCGACAGAAAGCATTAATAAAATCCGAATAAACGTCATCGATTCGAATGACTTCAATCTCGCTGGCTTTTGTATCTTCTCGCAGTAAATCAAGCTACACCTGATCGCAGCTTCCCCTCCTTCTTAAGTAGACTTTTCACTGAAGAAGAGATAGGCCCTGCATCTCTTATCCTGACTACCATGAATACTCCCATAAACAAAACCGCGCCTGTCGTTGAATCCAAGGAAATTGAGATTAAAGCCTCTCCTGAAAAAGTCTGGTCCATTATGGCAGATATCGACCGTTGGGCCGAATGGAATGTGAACATCAAGAACCCGAAAACGCTTTCCGAACCAGCTGTAGGAAGTCAATTTAAATGGAAGAACAATGGGAGTAACATCACCTCTACCCTTCACACATTTGAACCAAATCAAGAAATGGGGTGGACCGGGAAGAACTTTGCTGCGAAGGCCATTCACAATTGGTATTTAACTCCAACAGAGAATGGAACAAAAGTGAGAACGGAAGAAAGCATGGAAGGCTTCCTCATGAACTTGATGAAGAAGAAAATGAACGACGTGTTAGTTGAAGATATGACCACCTGGTTGGCGCAGCTGAAGGCAAAGTGTGAAAAGTAGAAGGAGACCTTCACCTTTATCGCGCTCGACAAAACACTTGGATATCGTTACTATGATTGGCCCAACTGTAATCAACACTCAGCATCTGAAAATCCAATCCTGCGACAGAGAAACACTGAAAGCAGCGATTGAAGGAGATGAGATTCTTTCAAGAAAATTGAACATCAATGTACCTTCGAACTGGTCTGAATTCGGTGTTGAAGCATTGAAGTACTCACTTGGTAGACTCGATGAAGGTCAGTCGGAGGAAAATTGGTGGACATACTTGCCTATTCATAAAGAAGACAATACGCTTATAGGAAGCGGCGGATATAAAGGTAAGCCTTCAAAAGAAGGCGAAGTTGAAATCGGATACGAGATCACACCCAGTTATCGAAATCGTGGCCTCGCCACTGAAATGACGAAAGGATTGATTGAGAATGCCTTTAGCAATCCAAAGGTGAAGTCAGTGATTGCCCACACATTGGGCCATGAGAATGCTTCAACGCATGTTCTCCAGAAATGTGGCTTTGCTAAAGTCAAAGAACTGAATGATCCAGATGAGGGACTCATTTGGAAGTGGGAACTCAAGCGGATGTAGAGGGATCATCACCTGCTAAGCCTAAACCAGAAATCAAGTAGAAGTTATATAGAGAAATGGGACGAATAACAGTAAGCATCTCTGTAAATGCCGATATAGACAAGGTGTGGAATTGCTGGACAAAGCCAGAGCACATCACGAACTGGAACTTTGCGTCCGACGACTGGTGCTGTCCGAGCGCTAAAAACACGCTCCTTCCCAAAGGAAAGTTCTCCTGGAGAATGGAGGCCAAAGATGGAAGTATGGGGTTTGACTTCGAGGGAACATATGTAGAGATTATCACCCATAAAAGGATAGCCTATCAAATGCTAGATGGTCGGAAGGTTGATATTGAGTTCAATCAAAGTGGAAATGAAGTTGAAGTCTCGGAAACCTTCGACGCTGAGGGCACGAACTCAGACGAACTGCAACGTTCAGGCTGGCAAGCTATTCTAGTGAATTTCAAAAAGTATGTTGAATCCATCTAAGTCGAAATTCTCCACTCCTCCACGGATTGAATTCTGCCAGTGTAATCTGACGAACAAGATGCAACAAGAGCGAATGTGAGAAAAAAGAGCAATCTGGTTATCACTGAGGAGGCTTTCATTTAAACTTGAAGGTAAGCAATCACCTTGATCCCTCCATCTTTAATAACCCCTTTATAAATTGGTGAACGTGTTCCCTTTACAACATTACCATTGCTTAACTTTGTCCCGATTTTGAATTCAACTATCCACTTAGAATATGAATGATTTGAAAGGACTCTGCTCCCAAGTACGCAGAGATATTGTTCGCATGGTACACGCTGTGAATAGCGGTCACCCAGGAGGTTCACTCGGTTGTACGGAATACTTTGTTGCGCTTTATGGCGACATCATGAAGTACGATGCAAAGAACTTCACCATGGACGGAGTCGGAGAGGATTTGTTCTTCCTTTCAAATGGCCACATCTCCCCAGTGTATTACAGCACTTTGGCAAGAATGGACTTCTTCCCTGTTGAAGAACTCAACACTTTTAGAAAGATTGATTCTCGCCTTCAAGGTCACCCTACAACCCACGAAGGCCTTCCAGGAATTCGAATCGCCAGCGGTTCTTTGGGTCAGGGTATGTCCGTTGCCATCGGTGCGGCGGAAGCAAAGAAATTGAACAATGACGACCGTACGGTTTTCTCACTTCACGGTGATGGAGAACTTCAAGAAGGTCAGATTTGGGAAGCAGCGATGTATGCTGCAGGAAATAAAGTGGACAACTTGATTTGTACGATCGATGCGAACGGTCAGCAAATCGATGGATCTACGGATGATGTTCTACCAATGGGAAGCATCGGCGCGAAATTTGAAGCATTCGGTTGGGATGTAATGACGATTGAAAAGGGGAACGACCTCGACAGCGTTATTGCAGGTCTCAACGAAGCAAAGTCGAGAACCGGAAAAGGAAAACCCGTTTGTGTCGTTATGAAGACAGAAATGGGAGCGGGTGTCGACTTTATGATGGGAACTCACAAGTGGCACGGGGTAGCTCCAAATGATGAGCAACTCGCTGAAGCGCTTGCACAGAACCCAGAGACGCTTTCAGATTACTAAACACTCTATGCGATTCCTCAAGTACCTACTTATTGCACTCTTCTTTTCAGCTCCGATCCTATCGTCGGCTCAGGCTGAAGAAGATGCACCTACGACTCGAATTCTGTTCATCTATGATGCTTCAGGATCGATGTTGGGGAACTGGGAATCGAATACCAAAATGGTTGTAGCGCGAAGAATGCTCATCGGTATGGTGGACAGTCTTCGCAGAATGCGACTCGACAACCTGGAGTTGGCATTGAGAGTCTACGGACACAATTCGCCTTCGCCTCCTCAGGATTGCGACGATACGCGATTGGAAGTTCCCTTCTCTCGCAATAACTACAACCAGATTATTCAAACAATGCGAGTGGTTCGTCCAAAAGGAACCACTCCTATCGCGCGCTCCCTTCAATATTCAGAGGGGGATTTTCCCCCATGCGACAATTGCCGGAACGTAATCATCCTCATTACTGATGGCATTGAAGAGTGCGATGGCGATCCCTGTGCAATATCACGACACCTTCAAGAAAATGGAGTTGTTCTACGCCCCTTCGTAATTGGCGTTGGATTGGACGAGGATTTCAGAGCCACCTTCGAATGTGTAGGTCAGTATTTCGATGCCGCTGAAGAAGAATCCTTCGGGAGAGTTCTTGGAGTGGTTATCGATCAGGCCCTTCACAACACCACGGCTCAAATCAACTTGATTGATGACAATGGTGTGGCTTCCGAGACAGATGTTCCGATGGCATTGTATGACAACATCACTGGACGTTTGGTTGACCCATTAGTTCACACCATGAATGTTAGAGGAAATCCAGACACGCTAGTCCTCGACCCACTGGTGCAGTATCGATTGAATGTTTTCACGATTCCACCTGTTGGATTGGACAGTATCGACATCATTACCGGCACACACAACCACGTCGGTGTAGATGCGGGGCAAGGTGAGCTTCAATTGCGCGTGGGTGGCGGACGAAACATCAATGCACCTCAAGCGATTATCCGTCAAAGCGGTCAGATGCAAACCTTGAATGTCCAGCAGTTCAATTCTTCAGAACAGTACCTCACCGGACTGTATGACATTGAAATTCTCAGCTATCCGAGAATCTATCAGTATGGAATTGAAATTGAGCAGAGTACAACAACCACTTTGGCGATTCCAGCCCCGGGATTCGCTAATTTCAGAACGAATGTGGAAGGCCCAGGCGCCATCTTTGTTCGCAATGGGGACGAGCTGGAATGGGTGCTCAATATCGACCCAACGATGAGTCGACAAACCTACACTCTTCAACCGGGGCAGTATGTAATCATGTTCAGACCTAGCCCGGCTAGATCAGTATACTACACCAAAAGTCAAAACTTTAGAATCACCTCTGGAAATACTACGGAGGTCAACATGCGGTAAAATGAAATACACAGACAGCGGCAGCAAAGACACTCGCTCAGGATTCGGAGCGGGACTTCACGAACTTGGAAAGTCAAATGAAAATGTAGTAGCCCTTTGTGCCGACCTTACTGGGTCGCTCAAAATGGACGCTTTCAAAAATGATTTCCCAGATCGATTCTTCCAAACAGGAATTGCAGAAGCAAACATGATGGGCATCGCCGCAGGTATGACCATTGGTGGTAAGATTCCTTTCACTGGAACCTTTGCGAACTTCTCTACTGGACGTGTTTACGACCAGATTCGCCAGAGTATCGCCTACAGTGGAAAGAACGTAAAGATCTGTGCTTCACACGCTGGATTGACTTTGGGTGAAGACGGAGCTACACACCAGATTTTGGAAGACATCGGTTTGATGAAGATGCTTCCAGGAATGACCGTAATCTCCCCATGTGATTACAATCAAACCAAAGCTGCCACTATCGCAATTGCCGATTATGACGGTCCGGTTTACCTCCGCTTCGGTCGCCCGAAAGTGGCCAACTTTACCAATCCAGATGAAAAATTTGAGATCGGTAAAGCACAAATGTTGAAGGAAGGTAAAGACGTCACCATCATTGCAAACGGTCACCTTGTATGGGAAGCTCTTCAAGCTGCAGACGCTCTTGAAGCTAAGGGAGTGAACGCTGAGGTGATTAACATTCACACCATCAAACCATTGGACGATGCCGCAATTCTCGCATCTATTCGTAAAACTGGATGTGTAGTGACTGCTGAAGAGCACCAGCGCAATGGTGGTTTGGGAGATTCAGTAGCTCAACTTCTAGCATCTTCAACTCCAACTCCACAAGAATTCGTTGCCGTAAACGATAGCTTCGGTGAATCTGGAAAGCCAGCTGACCTTCTCGTGAAATACGGTTTGAGCAAGGAGAATATTGTTGCTGCTGCGGAGAAAGTGATGGTTAGGAAATAGTACTGGGTACTGGGTACTGGGTACAAACTAGCATAAGTTGGGGAGTGCTCTTGTTTAGAGGCGGGGTAGTTCTGCAGTGATGCTGGATACTGGATACTCAATACTGGTTGGAGCGTGCTGGCGTACATCTGTGCCCACTTGAAGTCATGCGTTCCTGCGCTCCAGCGCTCCTGCGCTCCTGCGCTCCTGCGCTCCTGCGTTCCTGCGCTCATATACAATCGTGCCTGCGTGCACAACTTCAACAACCAGAGACCAACAACCAGAGACCAACACCAAAAAACCTCCCCGACAACATCGGAGGAGGTTTTTTTGTGTCTACCTTTAAACGGAAACGCTCTTTGCGCATCCAACTTCCGTGCACGCTAACGAACAACTCATCTGGTCGGCTTATAATGACGGTAACTTCGAAAAGGCTTTCGAAGCGATTGTTGATTCACAACAAGAGCAGTTGCTTCGATTGATTCTGAGAATGGTCGGCGATCAAGATGAGGCGATGGATGTTCTACAGGAGACCTTTATCAAGATTTGGAAGAATATCAAGAAGTTCAAAGGCGATAGTAAATGGAGCACATGGACGTACAGAATTGCCAGTAACGAAGCGCTCATGCACTTGAGAAAAGTGAAGAGAATGAACACCACGTCCGACCCTATCGTTACAGATCAACTTGAGGCATCATCGTACTTTGACGGAGATGAGGCCTTGGTAGCATTGTATCGAGCGCTGGACACTTTACCCGCCAAACAGCGACTTGTCTTTCAGATGAAATACTTCGATGAATTGCCCTATACGGAGATTTCGCAGATCACGGGAACGAGCGAAGGTGCATTGAAAGCTAGCTACCACCACGCAGTCAAAAAGATTGAAAAGGAAGTGGTTCAGTTTAAACTATTGGAAGATTCAAACATCAAAGGAGAGCTATGAGTCAAAAAGACGGAATAAAAATCCCTTCTGACATTCTCGCTAAGAATGCCTTGGAACTGAAGAAGATTACTCAGTCGGAGCCTCGTGTGATATCCCTTCAAAAGTGGATTAGTACGGCTGCGGCAGTAGCCGCTGTCATCGCCGTAGCCCTCGTTTACATCTTCCCTTCAGAAATCACTCCCGATCCGATAATCGAACAGCTGAGTTCAGTAGACCCAGTAGATGCATACGATGCTGGATTGGTTGACTTCGAATTGGACATGGTTTTGGAGTACTCCTCCCCAGACGATTTTGAAGTGGATAATTTGGAAGAAGAAATAGACGTCACAGATGAAGAGCTCAACCAACTTCTCGATGAATTGAGCGATGATGAAATTTATAATTACTTGAACTCATGAAGCAATTAGTCGCAACCCTCCTACTGGCTACCCTATCCACTCTTGCCATTGCACAGCCCAATATGGAGCGAATGCAGGCCATCCGCGTAGCATACATTACAAATGCGCTTGAGCTCAACCCTACGGAAGCAGAACGCTTTTGGCCGGTACACAACGAAATGACCGAAGCGCTTTCTGAAATTCGAGAGCAGCGTAGATCACTTGTTGAAGCATTTCGAGATGAAGATGAAATGATGGAGCTGGAAGAGTCAGTATTACTCAGAAAGATGAATCAAATGCTCGAACTCGAACGTCAAGAGCTCGCTATTCGTCAGGAGTATCATCAGAAGTTTCTGGAGGTACTCGACGTTCACAAAGTGGCCCTACTCTATCGAACAGAAGAAGAGTTCAAACGTCAACTTTTGGACAGAATGCGCAGAGAAGAGCGCCCACCTAGAGGCAGAAGGTAAGTCCTTTTGTACCTTCGCCCGTATGGCAAGTACAAAGCAACTATTCTTTGCAAATCTCGCGCAGACGACCGACTTTCCATTGGCCTTGGAAATGGATCGTGCAGAAGGCGTAACCATCTGGGACACTGAAGGGAAGCCCTATATCGACCTCATAAGTGGTATCTCAGTGAGTAACATTGGTCATCGTCATCCGAAAGTGGTTGAAGCCATCAAAGAGCAGGTGGACAAACACATGCACTTGCTCGTTTATGGAGAGTATATTCAAGGTCCGCAAGTTCAGCTTGCCAAAGCTATCACCGACGCATTAGGCCACGACTTATCGAGTGTTTATCTAGTGAACAGCGGCTCTGAAGCCATAGAGGGAGCCATGAAGTTGGCCAAGCGTTTCACTGGGCGCAGGAATATCGTAGCCTTCGATAAAGCCTATCATGGAAGTACCCAAGGTGCGCTAAGCATCATTGGAGAAGAAGAATTCAGAAGGGGTTACCGTCCTCTGCTTCCAGGAATCACCCACATTCCTTTCAACTCGGAAGAAGGCTTTCATCACATCAATGAGCACACTGCAGCAGTTTTTGTAGAAACCGTTCAAGGAGAGGCTGGCTATCATCCTCCCCATCAAGGCTTTCTGCAAGCTTTGCGCGATAGATGCGACGAGGTAGGCGCCTTGTTGGTATTCGACGAGATTCAAGCAGGGTTCGGACGAACAGGTTCACTTTTCGCCTTCGAGCAGGAGGAGGTTTATCCAGACATCGTCACGCTAGCAAAGGGCATGGGCGGTGGAATGCCGATCGGTGCTTTTGTGAGTAAAAAGCATATCATGGATAGCTTGAAAGAAAATCCAATACTTGGTCACATCACCACATTTGGTGGTCATCCTGTGTCCTGTGCAGCATCCCTCGCTTCGCTTCAAGCCATTCAAGAAGGCGAGCTCTGGAAGAATGCGATCAATGGAGAGAAGCTGTTCAGAAAGCTATTGGTTCACCCATTGATCAAGGAAGTTAGGGGTCGAGGCTACATGCTAGCCGTTCAACTCGACACCTTCGAACGTGTTCAAAAAGTAATTGAGTATTGTTTGAAGCATGGTGTCATCACCGACTGGTTCTTGTTCAACGATACGGCATTACGACTTTCTCCGCCATTGATTATTTCAGATGAAGAAATCGAAATGTCGTGCAAAGTGATCCTGGAAGGAATTGAGCATTCCAAGTAGTGTCGACATAGAGCTCATGTCCCATTTACTATCTTCCTACTCCAAAGGAAGATATTTATGCTCAAGAAGTTAATTGGACTGATCGTGGTCACGCTTTGGTATGCCGTGGCACTTTTCTCCATAGAGTGGGTTGCCATGCCCATTGCGAATTCATCACCGTTTATTCAGGAGATACTGCAGTTCCCCGGAGGAGATGCAAACGAACTATTCTGGCTCACCATATGGATGACCATTGTAGTATTCATTGGATCGAGCATTCATCGAAATGCCAGTTTGTATGACCCCTATTGGAGTGTCCTTCCCATATTATTTACGCTTCTCGGACCAGTGATGCACTTGTTCTCGGAAATTGGGATGAGAGAGTACTTCCTAATGGCAGTAATATTCACTTGGGGTGTTCGACTTACTGGCAACTGGATTTACACTTGGAAAGGTCTTCATCATCAAGATTGGCGATACACAGAATTGAAGAAAAAGACTGGACTATGGTACCCAGCTGTGAATTTTCTCGGCATACATCTCTTCCCTACATTGATCGTATTTGTGGCCTACCTTCCAGCAGTGGAGGTCTTCGGCGGTGATCGACCACCTCTTCAATTTCTAGATTTCATTGCCGTAGCCATTGGCTTCTTTGGAATTGCGATACAAACCACTGCCGATATTCAGATGCACCGCTTCAGAAAGAGATTCAGAGGACAAATCAACCAAAAGGGTTTGTGGGGTTGGTCGAGACACCCTAACTATCTAGGTGAGATTTCGATTTGGGTTTCTGTCTTTCTATTCGGTATCAGTGCCGGTGCTCCACTTTGGCCAACTGTCATTTGTCCTTTGGGAATGATTGCCCTTTTCGTCTTCATCAGCATACCAATGATGGAAAAACGTCAGTCTAAAAAGGACGGATGGGAAAAATATCAATCAAATGTAGGAATGCTCCTACCTAAGATTTGGCGTGGGAAAAGCGGCTGAAAAATCGTTTGGCCCCATTCTTGGAAAGCTAGAGGCAACTGAGAATATCAAAAAGTTAGGCACAAAGAACTTTGTATTTGCTATTTTTAGTTACGCAATTCAATCAGACTAACTAATCTATTTTAGCATGAGAACTAGCAACTGGATCAAGTTCACCCTGGGTGCACTCATCCTCCCTCTGTTCGCTGTGGCCGAAACGCCCATGGCAAATTTCACCATCGCCAATAATTCCGATTGGGATTTTTATGAAGTGTATATCAGTTCGAGTTCGTCGGACTCATGGGGAGACGACCGACTCGGAAGTGACATCCTCTATTCAGGAGGAGAGCAAAGTTTTCTTCTATCTGAAGGAACTTACGACCTGAAAATCGTTGACGAAGATGGCGATGAATGTAGACAAATGGGAATCAGGCTTTCTGGGAATACCCGCTTGAACTACACCAATGATGAATGGCTCGATTGTGTCTTCCCAGATGAAACCACCTCATCTTCAAGCGAAGCAACAGTTACGATTAACAACACTTCGTTGTGGGACATCTACAACATTTACGCATCATTGAGCTCAGATACCGACTGGGGATCTGACCGACTCGGATCTGAAATCCTCTACTCAGAAAGTAGCTATTCTTTCACACTCTCTCCTGGTACATACGACTTCAAATTCGTGGATGAAGACGATGACATATGTACGATGATGGGAGTAACAATCTCTTCAAGCCGCACTATATCATTTGATACAAGTGAGTGGTTGGATTGCATCGGCTCTGACGAATCTTCAAGCTCAACTAGCAACAGCAGTGGTTACTACACCATCACATTTGTGAACAACAGCTTGTGGGATATCTATAATCTTTATGCTTCATTGAGCTCAGATACCGATTGGGGATCTGACCGTTTGGGAAGTACCATCCTCAATTCTGGTGAAGAGTTCTCACTCACATTGCCAGCCGGTGAATATGATTTCAAATTCATCGATGAAGACGGCGATGAGTGTAAGCGCTTCGAAGCTCAACTGTATGAGAACCGCACCATCGAAATCAGCACAGATGGATGGCTCGAGTGCATTGACTGATTCGATTTCGAATACCACATATGCTTTGTTGATGACGCTATTTTGCTGAACTTCGCATCATGGCAACAGACAAAGAAAAACTCATGAAGGGCCTGAATATTCTGGCCCTTTCTTTTCCCTTCTACTTTTTTGGCCCCGCTTTCTACTATTGGAAAGGAGCCCCTGAAATGAAAGAAGGTCACTGGTGGTGGGCTGCAATAGCCATCATCTTGATGTTTACGGCTGTTGGATTGACGATTCGTGCATTGGCAATTGTCCTCGATGCTTTCTTCGACGAGTGAGAGACAGAACCGGACGGCTGGATGTAGACTGATGGAATCAACAGCTTGATGTCCTTAGAAAGGAAAAGACTTGAAATGAAAAAGCCCTCCCGACAAAATCGTCAGGAGGGCTTTTTTGTATCTAAGATCAACGTAATTAACCGTTCTGTAGCTTGATTAAGTTCAGTGCAGAACCTGCCTTGAACCAGCCAATCTGCTGTTCGTTGTACGTGTGGTTCACCTTGATTTCATCTTTAGAACCATCAGCGTGAACGATTTCCAAAGTCAATTGGGTATCAGGAGCAAACGCATTCAAGTCGAGGAAGTTAATTGTATCGTCTTCCTTGATCTTGTCATAATCCGCCTCGTTATCGAAGGTCAAGGCTAACATGCCTTGCTTCTTCAAGTTGGTTTCGTGAATACGAGCAAAGCTCTTCACCAAAATAGCTCTTACACCTAGGTGACGTGGCTGCATAGCTGCGTGCTCACGTGAAGAACCTTCACCGTAGTTGTGATCACCTACCACGATAGTAGGAATACCCGCTGCTTTGTATTCGCGCTGAACCGCAGGAACTTCACCGTACGTGCCGTTCAATTGGTTCTTCACCTTGTTGGTCTCTCCATTGTAGGCGTTAACAGCGCCAGTCAATGTGTTGTTGGCAATGTTGTCCAAGTGACCGCGGTAACGCAACCAAGGACCTGCCATAGAGATGTGGTCGGTAGTACACTTGCCTTCTGCTTTGATAAGCAACTTGGCTCCTGTGATATTCTCACCGTTCCAAGGCTGGAATGGATCGAGCAATTGAAGACGCTCAGAACCTTCCTTAACGATAACGTCTACGTCGCTGCCATCTTTTGCTGGAGCTTGGTAACCGTTGTCTTCCACGGCGTAGCCTTTTGATGGGTTCTCGAAGCCAGTAGGCTCGTCCATCTTCACTTGCTCGCCATTCTCGTTAGTGAGGGTATCGGTCATTGGGTTGAAGTCCAATGTACCCGCGATAGCCAAAGCAGTTACCAATTCTGGTGAACCTACAAAGGCGTGTGTATTTGGGTTACCGTCAGCACGCTTCGCGAAGTTGCGGTTGAAGCTGTGTACGATGGTATTTTTCTCCTGCTTGTCTGCACCCGCACGTGCCCACTGTCCGATACAAGGACCACAAGCATTGGCGAATACTTTTCCTCCGATTTGCTCGAAGTCATCCAAGATGCCATCGCGTTCTGCTGTGTAGCGTACTTGCTCAGAACCCGGAGTCACAGTGAACTCGCTCTTCACTTTAATGCCCTTGTCTTTTGCTTGTTTCGCAACAGAAGCGGCACGCGTCAAATCCTCGTAAGAAGAGTTGGTACAAGAACCGATCAAACCTACCTCGATGTTGGTTGGCCATCCGTTCTCACGCGCAACTTCGCCCAACTTAGAAATAGGTGTAGCGATATCTGGAGAGAAAGGTCCGTTCAAGTGCGGCTCCAACTCAGACAAGTTGATTTCAATCACTTGATCGAAGTACTCACCTGGGTTGGCGTACACTTCATCATCACCGGTAAGATGCTCACGAACACTGTTAGCCAAATCTGCAACGTCATCGCGACCAGTAGAACGCAAGTAGCGCTCCATACTCTCGTCGTAACCGAATGTAGAAGTAGTAGCACCTACCTCAGCACCCATGTTACAGATGGTTCCTTTACCTGTACAGCTCAATGCCTTCGCACCTTCGCCAAAATATTCGATGATTGCGCCAGTACCACCTTTCACAGTTAGAATACCAGCCACTTTCAAAATCACATCTTTAGCAGAAGTCCATCCACTCAACTGACCAGTGAGTTTAACACCAATCAATTTAGGCTGACGAAGCTCCCATGCCATACCCGCCATAACGTCTACAGCGTCGGCACCACCTACACCGATGGCCACCATACCCAAACCACCTGCATTTACAGTGTGTGAGTCAGTACCAATCATCATTCCGCCTGGGAATGCATAGTTCTCGAGAACTACTTGGTGGATAATACCTGCACCTGGCTTCCAGAAGCCAATGCCGTATTTATTAGAAACAGAACTCAAGAAGTTGAATACTTCGTTGTTCTTGTTCATTGACTCCTGCAGGTCCTTATCTGCCCCAACACGTGCCTGAATCAAGTGATCACAGTGTACAGTTGAAGGAACAGCAGCCTTGTCGCGGCCGGCTTGCATGAATTGCAACAATGCCATCTGAGCAGTTGCATCTTGCATTGCCACACGGTCTGGAGCAAACTCAACATAGTCCTTTCCACGTTGGAAAGTTTGAGTTGCTTTGCCATCCCACAAGTGAGAATACAAAATCTTCTCTGCCAAGGTCATTGGGCGACCTAGCACATTGCGCGCAGCTTCAACTCTAGCTGGTAGGTCAGCGTAGTAGCCGCGAATCATATCAAGATCAAAAACCATAAGGAATTCTTTACGTTAGTCGTAATTCTAAGGGTCGCGAAGATAGCTAAAATGAAGCGCTTAAGCAAGCCTCAAGGGCTGCTCTGATTGAATTTCAGGCGACTAATGGAAAGAATGTCTGGAATCGAAGTTTTACGACTCGATGAGCAAAACCTTTTTGGTCAGGCGCAATCCACGGTATTCAAATTCTACCAGAATTACCCCGGTCTGCTCTATCGGCACATCTAACTGCATTCTAACGTCGGACCAAGGTGATTCAACGAGAACCTTTCCTTCGAGATTCATCACGCGGACGTTCACTTCTTCTGTGGTGGCCGGCTTCTCTAGAAAAAGAGACATTCCCTCCTGACCAATTACAAAGTTTTCAAGCATAAACTCAGCTGCAGAAAGAGTCGGTTCAGCCGCGAGCATTCCTTCATTTGCAGAAGAATTGTACGCGAAGTCTTTTACGGTGAAGCTTCGGTTATCAGCGGCAATATTCAATCGAACCCATCCAAAGTGGAAGCCGTCGCTCTTTCGAATCTGAAGTCCCATGAAACCGTCTGTAACCGGGCCTTTCCAATTCGAGTTAGGATAAGGTGTCCCATCGTATTGATAAACGAGGTAGCCCACCTTGACGTCGGTATTGCCATTCCACAATTCATCAATCCCAATGCTATCGCCAGGAATCAAGTTGAATGGATAGGAGAAACCATTTTGAAGCTCACCCATCGCGCGACCGTTGATGCTATCGTACGGTGCGATGAAAATTGCATCTACCAATCCCGTAGTACCTGTATCGAGGTACTGCGTGATGCGGAAATCCATGTTTCCGTCTTGATCCAAATCGAGATTGTACACTCCTTTGTGCGTATCAACCGTCGTATCTGGAATGTCGGTATAGCTAATTTGTCCCTCTGCTGCTGCGGATCCAAGCACGGCTCCGGCCATTGAGGTATATTGAAATAGTTTCTTCTGCTGATCTTTCATGGTGCACAAATATGCGTCAATTTGCTCGTATGTCCAACGCTATTACAATCGAGAACGATACAGCCCCGCATCAATTTGATTTAAGGCAGACTCAATCTTGGAAGATTGCATCCCCGGGAAGTTTCTGAGCTGATTACAAAGCATCTCTACAACGGATTTAGATTGAAGGATACAGTCTTCGAACTCCACTTCCATCAATTTCACATTTCCCATCTCCTCCAGCCTGCGCTTGGCTTCGGCACCATCTCGCTCGATCTGCATGGCCTTGGCAAACGGGAAGTACTTTTTGATTTCAGACTCCTCCTTGCCCAACATTTTCTCTTGAGATAGAATGATTTCTGTGGTAGGTCTCGACATCCAAATCACTACGTAGTTTCTATCACCAGGCAGGAATTGCAGATGTGGAACCACAATCTTCAGGGCCTTTCCTGTAGCCTTATCCATCCAAGATGAATCGTATGAGAGTTTCTTCACTTCCTCCGTTTCAAAGTAGCCCTTTGGGTTGGACTCATCAGAACTTCGTTCATCATCCGTGTACACTTCTATTCCGAGTGCATTCAATACTTGCATCATCATGGAAGTACCAGAGCGTGGCCAACCGGTAACGATCAAAGTAGGTGTTTCATTCTCCTGATGATGTCGCCAAGCGATAGCCTCCTTCCATTTACCCATCTTCTCTAATGAATCGGCCAACTCAGAGAGCACCTGCTTGTGGTCGGGAGCCATTTGAAGATAGACTTGATAGGCCGTCGAAGCCGCGTTCCACTCTTCCATTCGATAGGCCAACCGAGCGATTTGCAAATGCGCCTCTGGATAAAAATACCTTCTCCTCACCGCTTCCAATGCGTAGTCTAGCGCTCTTTCTACCATGAAACCTTCATACTTTTCGTCTCCATAGACCGAGGAGAGCAGGTATGAAGTTTCAGGCCATCTTTCGTACTGATCATGAATCGGCAGCAGCCAATTCAACGCATCTTCAAATCTGCCTGCTTGAATCCAAGTTCTACCCACCGCTATAGCAAGGGCCGGACTTAAACTGATCGACTTTAGGATGGCCTGGAAATGTTCCAAGGCTTTTTCATGGAAACCATGCTTTAGAGCATGTAGACCGAGATAGTACTCTCCCGTCGCCGAGGGAAAACGATCAATCGTATTTCGCAATAAATCTTCGTACTCTCCAGGGCTTACCACCAAAGCAATACCTAAATGCTGGTATGCGTAACGCGGACTGTTTGGGTAATCGTGAACCAATCTTTTCGATTCGGTCCAAGCCGATTGCCACAAACCTCCATCGAGCATACTTACTATACTATTGAATCGGGTATCACCTAAGACTTGCAGGACAGCCTCTCCATGATTTTTGGGAAGATCGATGTAGCCAATTCGCTCTAGATCTGCTAACATCTCCTTAGAACCTGACTCCGAAGAGACAGATGTTCTAGGCTGCCAATCGGACCTGTCTATAGTATTAAAAGATCGACTATCATTCCACCATTCCTGAGGAACTCGGCCTGTCATTTTCTTTGAAATGGGTTGTTCGAACAGATGGAGAATCGCTGGGCAAATATCAAGGAGGGAGTGTCCAAATATTTGTTGCGACTTCCATTGCGGACCGGCACCAACAATGACTCCATACGGGTGGTGTTCTAACGCTGGGCCTCCCGGTATCTCTGGAATGGAATTCATCCGCTCCTTGCCCGTCGCAAAGCCGTGATCTGAAACCAGTAGAATATGGCAATCTTCACCGGCCAAGTCGAGCAATCGATCCAGCATCATATCGTGGAAACGATACCCCGCCACTACCACCTTGTTGTATTTCTCAAAGTCGTCATCACTCACAGAATCATTCTGCGGAGGATGATAGGCCATGGCGAGATGTTTAAAATGATCTATTGCATCATAATAAACGGCTGTAATATCCCAGTCTTCTCGGGCCATGGCTTCCGTTGCCGCCGCGTGAATAGATGAAGTTTGAGCAATGATACGAGCCACCCCACTAACTACAGAATCAGAACCTGAAATCTCTTCGACGTCTGAAAAGAAAGGGGCTAAAATGCGCGCAGTGATTTCCGAAACATGCACGCGGAGCTCATCCATCGTAGCTTCCTCCGATGCCGGATATACCGAGCCAATTGGCAGCGGATCCAACTGCTCGTCAGAAGATCGAGTAAAGAAGTTCGACACTGAAATTCCACCTGCATCTTCAGCGGGGTGCGATGGCCACCAACCAATAATGTTGGAGTTGACGCCTGACTCTTTGAGAATCTCCCAAAAGGCTGGATACCTTCTGCTCGAACCTCGAACCGCGCGGATTTCATTGCTTTCATCTACCTCCACAAAGTTGAGGACGCCGTGCTCGTGTGGTCTGACTCCCGTAGCAATGCTTGTCCACAGCAAAGGGGAGAGCATCGGCTGTAAGCTTGCCAATTTTCCATGGAAGCCATTATCGATAACCTCGGCCAATGCAGGGAGTTTTCCTTGGGAGAGCAGGGGTTGAATAATGGACCAATCGGCGGCGTCCCACCCAACCAATAGAAGCTTGGGTTTATTCTTCATTCCCTTCCATTTTATCTCGTTTCTCTCTCCACGCTCGAATGCCAACGGCACCTAAAGCGAGTAGAGAAAGAGACCCTTCGGCAGGTACTTCATATTCCATTTCATTCTCAACCATTCCACAAAGATAGAGGTCATTTTCGCTTTTAAGCGTTCAAATCACCTCTTGTTCATTTCATATTAAGTGTGTGCTAATTGAGGTATTTAGCATCGGTCTATTGACTGAGAACTTAGTATATTCGTTAGACCAACTTTTACCTACTCCCCTATGCAATTTACTCTCAAAGCAAATTTCCCAGTTGCAGCACAGGCTCTCTACAACGCATGGCTTTCAAGCGAAGAACACAGTAAAATGACCGGCGCAATCGCCAAGATTGGCCAACAAATCGGCGATAGATTCACAGCTTGGGATGGATATATTTCAGGAACCAACCTCGAACTGAAACCTCCATTCAAGATTGTTCAATCTTGGAGAACCACTGAATTCCCAACAAATCAGAGCGACTCCGTAATTGAGCTCACATTTAGTGAAGTGGGAAAAAACACCGAACTCACTCTCCACCACTCTAGTTTGGGAAAGGATGACCTTCAGTATAAGCAAGGCTGGCTAGACCATTATTTCACTCCCATGAAAGCTTATTTTCAAGGTAAGACTTCTTCATGAAGACACGCATTCGTCGCTTTCTCAAGTACTCTTTCTTCATCTCGCTCCTCATCCTAGTGATCGGTCTATTATTGCCGGAAAACGGTCAGATGCCAGTTAAAGGGGCCACGACCGCAGATTACCATCCCGAGACCTTTTGGTATTATCCATGGGGCAAGTCTGGTACCCATAAGGGTATGGATATATTCGCAGAGAAAGGCACGCCCATTCACCCAACGGTTGGAGGCATCGTAATCGCCACAGGCGAAATAGGCATGGGTGGTAAGTATGTTTTGGTTTTGGGACCGAAGTGGCGCATTCATTACTATGCACACCTCGATGAGATTAAAACTTCAGGTATGAGCTATGTGACGAAATCAACGGTCATTGGCACTGTTGGGAATACTGGCAATGCCGCCGGAAAACCGCCCCACCTCCACTACTCCATTATCACAGCTATTCCGTATTTCTGGAAAGCTGACGACGAGCCTCAAGGCTGGAAGAAAATGTTCTTTTTGAATCCGATTGAACACATTTGAGTGCTCTTCCATTTGAATGCTGATAAATCGTAGTTTTGATTAGCACATTTCATTATGGCCCGACTACCTTTAATCGATAATATCCGTATTGCGGTCGATGCAATCAAAACGCAGAAATTGAGAGCTATTCTCACTGCATTGATCATCGGCATTGGCATCATGGCCATGGTCGGCCTCCTTACTACTACAGCTGCGATTGAAAACATGCTCACCAGTGACTTCAGTCGATTAGGAGCCAATACTTTTACTATTCAGAACAGAGGACTTCGAATTCAGATCGGTCGATCAGGAACACAACCCAAGAGGCACGCTGCTATCTCATGGGATCAAGCCAATGATTTCAAGTCTGCTTTCCAATATGAAAATGCACTTTCGTCTCTTTCCTACGTAGCATCAGGCACAGCGGAAATTCGATTTGGCAGCAACAAGACCGATCCAAATATTCAGGTTTGGGCTGGAGATGATAATTACCTCACCACCAGTGGCTATATCATCGATCAAGGTCGAGGGTTTACAGAGGAAGATATACTAAACACACGGCCTGTGGTCATTCTCGGCCAAGAGGTCTACACCACTCTATTCAAGGATGAACGCGGTAATCTTGAAGACCCTTTGGATACCATCATTACCATTTCAGGAGAGCGATACAAGGTCATCGGTGTACTCGAAGAGAAAGGTTCGAGCTCCATTTTTGCAGGCGACAGAACGGTCTTCATCCCCATCACCAAAGCTAGAGCAAGTATTGGTTCACCTTCAAACGGGTATTCAATATCGGTCATGGCGAGTTCCGCAGAGCTCCTTGATGCAACCATCGGCGAAGCTACGGCTACCATGCGCGGCATTCGAAAGTTAAAGCCTGTAGAAGAAGACAATTTCTCCATTACTCGAAGCGATGCAATTAGCACAATGCTCTTGCAGAACAAAGCCGTGATTTACATTGCAGCCATCCTGATCAGTATGATTACACTGGCAGTTGCGGCTATCAACCTCATGAATATCATGTTGGTTTCAGTAACCCAACGCAAACGAGAAATTGGCACGCGTCGAGCTATGGGCGCCAACCGCAGAAACATCATCTTGCAATTCCTAATGGAAGCAGTGGTAGTGAGTCAGCTAGGCGGTTTGCTCGGCGTAGTCTTGGGGATATTAATGGGCAATGCGATTGGTTCTGTCCTAGACAGTCCATTCACCATTCCTTGGGGTTGGATATTATTTGCCCTGCTCCTAACGTTTGTGACAGGCGTGATATCGGGCTTATATCCGGCAATGAAGGCTTCGAAACTCGACCCGATTGAAGCTTTGAGACACGAATAAGCGGATTGCACAAATTGCTGTCGCGTTGGTAGACACACCATCAGATAAATGACAAACAAGACTAAAATAGATTGGCGCAAATGGTTGCGCTGGGCGGTTCGAGGAACCGGTATTTTTACAGGTTCTGTACTTCTCTTTGTACTGCTCGTATACTGGGGCGCTTTTGGAAAATTACCGAATGACGATGAAATTCGATCGGTCAGAAATTATCTCGCTTCAGAAGTGTATAGTGAAGATGATGCACTCATTGGGAAATACTTTGTTCAGAACAGAACAGGTGCGAATTTAGAAGAGCTTCCACCTTATCTGCTCAATGCTCTTATCGCCACTGAAGATGTACGTTTCCGAGAACACACAGGCGTGGACTACAGGAGTTTAGGAAGAGTCGTCGTGAAATCTATACTGCTGCAGAGCTCGTCATCAGGTGGTGGCTCTACCCTTACCCAACAGCTCGTAAAGAACACGTACGGAAGAGATGATTTTGGTCCACTCAGCCTGCCGGTAGCAAAGATTAAAGAGATCATTCTTGCTGGTCGATTTGAAGACGTTTACACGAAGGATCAAATTCTTGAACTATACCTCAACACGGTTAGCTTCGGTGAAAATGTCTACGGCATTGAAACGGCCTCACAGCGCTTTTTCAATAAAAAACCGGTTGACCTCAGCTTAGAGGAAAGTGCCGTGCTCGTGGGTTTATTGAAGGGCAACACGCTTTACAATCCCCGTAGGAATCCAGAACTCGCCGAATCCCGCAGAAACACTGTGCTAAACCAAATGGCGAAGTACGAGTATATCAGCGATAAAGAAAAAGACTCTTTGCAGGCCATCCCATTGGTTCTGAACTATTACAACTTGGAGTATCAAAACTCCGCGTCTTACTATCTCGCACATATTCAGCCTGAGCTAGAGCTCATTCTTCAAGGGGTTCAAAAACCAGATGGTTCGGAATACGACTTGAGAACAGATGGGCTTATTATCGAAACCACGCTCGACAGCAGACTTCAAGAGTATGCTCAGGCTGCCGTTGCGCGTCATATGAACGATTTACAGAAGGAGTTCACTTCGCATTGGGGCTCACGCGAACCGTGGGGTAATAATTGGAACGTTATCGATTCTGAGCTGAGAAAAACGAGGCCTTTTCAGCGAATGGATAAAGCTGGTGTTCCATACGACACCATTCTGGCTAGACTTTCTGTTCCTCATCCAATGACGGTTATCGACCTAAGTGAAGAAGGCCAGCGAAAGTCGGTAGAAATGAGCACACTTGACAGTGTTAAGTATTATCAAGCATTGCTACATACTGGCTTTATGGCTATGGATCCAGCCACAGGTAATGTTAAGGCCTGGGTAGGTGGATTGGACTATCAATATCTACCATACGACCATGTCACAACTCGCCGACAAACTGCGTCTACGTTCAAGCCTTTCGTCTACGGAGCCGCGTTGGAGCAAGGAATAGACCCTTGTGAATACTTCAAGAATGAATCGCAGGTTTATACTGAACACGACAACTACAATCCGACTAACGCCGGTGGAGACGACTCACTTTACTACAGCTTGAAAGGAGCACTCACAAAGTCGCTAAATGTGGTTACTGTTCAGATACTATTTGAAGTAGGCATGGAGAATGTGTACGACTTGGCTCGTCGTGCGGGAGTTACGAGTCCAATTCGACAAGTTCCATCCATGGCATTAGGAACCAACGAAGCTACACTTCTAGAGATGGTTACCGCATATAGCACTTTTGCCAATCACGGATCAAGAGTAACACCGCGTTACATCGAAAAAATCACCGATGCTCAAGGCAATGTGTTGTACACTGCACCTGCTGTACAGAAGAAACCAGCCATGAAGCGATTCAAAGCCGACCAGCTCACCTATATGCTGCAATCGGTGGTGAATGAAGGGACTGGCGCGTCGGCTAAATCGGTATATGGACTTCAGCGAAGTTATGCAGGTAAAACCGGTACAGCACAGAATTATGCTGATGGATGGTTCATTGGATATTCGCCAAAACTCGTTGCAGGAGCATGGGTTGGAGCGAGTAACCCGTCTGTCCATTTTCGTTCTGGAGCTTTTGGTTCTGGCGCGCACATGGCCCTTCCAATATGGAGTCGATTCTTCCGATCTATTGAGCGAAGTGGGTTTAGAAATACGTACACAGGAAGCTTTGAGCTAGATAGTACGGTTGCCGAAACTTTCGATTGTCCCAATTCACGTGAAGCCAACCTTTTAGAGCGATTCAATAATTGGATTGAAGGGACTCCAGCCGACTCAACCGGCGAGCAGGAAAGTTGGTGGGACCGAATGTGGTAGTCAGTAAAGCCCCCAACCTTTCATGGAGCTATATCGTTACATCTGTAACGACATGCTGTTAATACTCATCAGCATCACCCTGCTCTAAACTCTCAAGGATGAAAAAATACTACTCATTCCTATTTCTGTTAATTACATTTTCTACCTACACATTTGCACAACGTGAATTGACTCCATTACAACCCAATGGAATAGGCAGTTATCTATTTGAACCAAACTCGAATAAAGATATGTCGGCTCATGGACAAATTCCGTATTGGCTCTTTCCCTCCTACACATTCGAACTTGAAGTTGTGAATACGGGCTCTACGTACGAGACGAATGTGCAAGGAGTCGCTAGGATTTTTGATGATCAAGGAACATTAGTCTACACGTTAAACACGAATAATAGCATCGACACACTTCTAAAAGGAGAAAGAGGCTACTTAGGGGTAACTACTTCGTATACGTTCAGTGGAACTCCGATGGATTACAACGTTGAATTTGCTGCTTTCTCAGACGATATTAGCATTGGATCTATTGCATCAAAAAAAGACTCTATTTCTATTCAAATTACAGACTCCGTTTTTGCGAATGATTTTAACACCTATTCTGGCGAGTTTGGAACCTTTGATTTACAATCTGACACAGCCCCTTTCTCTGTTGCTAATTTGATGTCGGCCGGAACAGATTTCGATTTACATTGGATTAGAGTCTATTTAGGCGAATCAACAGATACCGGAGGATATTTAGATGCCTACATCATCGATTCTACAGGTTTCGATATTTTCTCCGGATTTCCAAGTCAGGCTGTTGCATATGCTCAAAAGCAAATTACAGCTGCAGATGTTGCTCGAGGATATGTAACAATACCAACACCAAATTCTTCTTCAGGGACGTCTTATTCGTACATCGACCCACAGGTGAGTGACGGATTTTATGTCGTTGTGACCGCCTATGATTACAACGGGTTGCGCCCTATAACCGTTCGCAATGACACTACGATTATACAACCAAGTTGGTCATCGGTTTTCCATTTCTCACAACGATGGTTCACTGGAATACGTTTGGGAAACATTGCATTGAACACGACGAACTCATTCCACATTAGACTTGGTGCTCAACCCCATGTCGGATCCATTTTCGAACAGAGCACTTATTCAATTGACCTTTATCCCAATCCTGCAGAAGACTATGTCCACTTCGACAATCTCGAATCGATGACCATTACACAAATTTCCATTATCGACATCGATGGGCGAGTAATTGAGAGCTTCAGTTCAAATGAATTTACAAATAGCTCAATACCAGTAAGTCAGCTTTCTCCTGGTCGATATTTCGTGCAATTCCATACAGCGGATAAAGAATTATTATCAGGCTCCTTCATTAAAAAATGATGTTTCATTCTCAACGGTTTGTTATATTCCGTTCGTGAAATTATCCTACCTACTAACACTTTCACTACTCCTCTGCCTTGGCTACTCTTCACTTGCCCAAGAAGAACTAGATGAGAAGCGCTTAGCGGTTCATAGAAACCCGCAGGAGTTTGCTCGTTTGGACTCTTCCTCTAACTGGCTCAACCAGTACGGGAGTATGCTTGGCTACTACCTACAAGGGAAATACGATAGTGCTCGATATCAATTGGTATTGATGAATATGAGTGACATGCCCGAACGCGAGCGAGGGTACTCTCTACTCGTTGCCGGCAGGATCTACCGCTATTACAGCGAGAACCAGAGGGCATTAGGCTCTATCGACTCGGCCAGCACACTATTCGTAAGAACGCAGGATGATGCCGGTCTCTTCATGGCCACAGTTGATCTAATTGAACATTATCGAGCTACAGAATCCTTCATCGAAGCCCAAGCTCTCGTCGACCAGCTCCATCTCATGGACAACGATACGTCCATCCCTGCAGAATATAAATCCAGACTATTCCACAGGGAAGCAGCGATGCGCTTGGAAATTGATAATCAAATTGAGTTGGCTGACCCACTTCTCACTAGGAGTATTCAACTTGCCATTGAAGCCAATGCTCCATGGCAAGAGGCAACAGCTCTTCTAGACTTAGGATATTATCACTTTTTAAAAGAAAGTGATGAGGATTATCTCGGTATGATGAATCGCGCTGCAGAGATATGGAATGAGCTTGGCTATCAACAAGATTATGCCATTGCACGAATGAACAAAGTTCGTGTTTACATTAAAATCTTGGGGCGATACGAAGAAGCCCGACAAATTTTAAATGAACTTCAACGTGAGGCTCTTCAGAAAGACTGGACCTTGCTCAATTCATATGTATGGCTAGAGCGAAAAGCGCTCTATGAAAACCTTGGTCAACTCGACTCCGCCTTGTACGCTTACAGGGAGTACCACGAATACCGAACAAGGTTATTGCGTGAACAGCTCGACTATGTCAATGCGGAGGTAATGGCTAAACTTGGGGTTGAAATTGCGCGAAATCAACTCTTGAAAACTTCAGCAGAAAAGGATGAGACTGATGAACTCCTTCAATCCGAAAAATCTCGGAGTAAAATTTTCATCGCTTTGGCCTCCTCCTTCCTATTGTTACTGATTCTAATGATTTGGTTCTACATGAGAACGCGGAATCTGAACAAGAAAATATCAGCGCAAAAGGAACTCACCGCCGATGCGAACTCCAAGTTAGAAACCGCTCTCGACCAAAAGAACTTCCTCTATCGTGAACTCCATCACAGGGTGAAAAACAATCTGGCCAACCTGAGCGGATTGATCTACCTTCAAGAAAAGTCTCTTACATCTGGCGAAGCTAAATCTGCACTTCGCGAAACTCGGAATAGAATTCAAGCGATGTCTTCCATTCACAAAGGTTTATACCAAACAGAAGATATCATTGAAATTGAGCTTCAGTCCTTTCTTGAAGAACTCACTTTGAGCCTACTCTCTGTTTATGAAGATGAAGGCATGGAAGTTCATTGGCAAATCAAGTGCGAAGGGGTTTCCTTAAAAATCGACTTGGCTATTCCGTTGGCCATGGTCGTTAATGAAATTCTCACAAACTCTCTCAAATACGCTTTCAAAGGCAGAAAGAACGGATTCTTGGAAATCACCGGAAAAAGTACTTCTCATGAGGGATGGATTATCCAAGTTATAGATGATGGTCCGGGATTGCCTTCCGAATTGAATTGGGACTCCTCCAAGACTCTTGGCATGTCGCTCATTAAAGTATTGAGTGAAGAAATTGACACCACAGTAACCTATAGATACGAGCAGAATAAATCGATTTTCACCCTAACGCACTCTGAGACCACACATGGCTAAATCGCTGCAAATTTTAATTATTGAGGACGAACGTATACTGGCAGAGACCATCGCAGGCATGGTCGAAGAACTGGGTCATACTGTGGTTGCCAAAGCGAACAATATGGTCAAGGCGCTGGAGTGCATCGAACACAAAAGCTTCGACTTAGCCATTCTCGACATTAATTTGAAAATGGGGAATGAGGGCATTGAGTTGGGAAAGTTGCTCTTCGAAAAAGCGAAGCCTTTCTTTTTCCTCACCTCATACACGGATAGCCGAACACTTCAACAGGCGAAGGCTGTTCGTCCAGGTGCTTATGTGGTGAAGCCGTTTACGGAACAGGACCTTTTTGTCGCCATCGAGATGACGGCAGTGAAAATCGAAGAGGATGAAGTGCCTAGTGTAGTTGTTCGCAAAGGCAACGCCTATGCGCGCATCAACACAGACGACATCCAATATCTCAAAGCTGAAAACATTTACACCGAGCTATACACGCGGGAGAAGAAATGGCTCAAGAGAAGCTCATTGAGAGACTTATTGGATGAATTGGGAGATACCGATTTCGTTCAAACGCATAGAAGCTATGCCGTGAACTTGAAGAACATCACTGGTTGGTCCAATAAAGTAATCCACGTTAATGGCATGGAGATTCCCGTCTCTCGTCGCCATTGGGACGAGATCAAGCACGAGTTAGAAGACCGTTTCGGGTCGTAAGCTCCGCACTTTGCATACGTAGTTTCCGCACTCGTTTGCCGTTCACAACATTTTCGAAACCATTCACAACACTTTTAGTTGGGGTGGATTTCTTCAAACTACTTTTATAATGTCAGAGGACTCTTACAGAGAGAGAGTAGAGACCCTTTCAAACTAACCTACCCTTTAAATCTTCGGGTGCTTCGGCATCCGAGGATTTTAACTCTCAGGGTGAGCGTCCGCTGACAAAGAAGAGAATAGAAATCCTAACCTCAATTACTATGCTTCATTTTACTCGATTATCGAGAGCCTGGCTGTTGCTTATAGCTATGGTATTCTCAGGGTCGCTGATAACGGCGTCTCCAAATCTTCTAACACCCGCGGACGATGCTGAGCATCCATTAGTGCCAATGGTGTTAGACGCTAGCACACTCGCGTCGGAAGACTTGGTTCCTCCGGTAGCGATCTGTAACAGCTTTACTGCTCCGGCAGACGTTAATTGTCAAGCGCAAGTATTTGCTCAGGCATTTAATGGTGGCTCTTACGATCCAGATGGTTCAATTGTGTCTCAGTCGATCAGCCCAGCAGGGCCATTCGCTGTAGGCACACACACCGTTACTTATACGGTGGTTGACAACAGCGGGCTTTCGAGTTCTTGTCAAGCCACTCTTATTGTAGCCGATGTGAACGGACCATCTATTGTCACTGCGAACCCAACGATTGCATTGGACGCGAACGGTCAAGCGACCATCACCGCTTCAGATGTGGTTTCTTCTGCGATTGACAATTGTGACGGAGCCATTTCTAATTTGACACTTTCTCAGAGCACATTTGATTGTTCTGACTTGGTGAACAACATTGGAAATGCAACAGCCGGAACATTGAGTGGTACTTTGACTGCTGACAACCTGTTTGAAATTTACGTTTCAACAGACGACAACGTTCAAGGAACATTGTACGGAAGCGGTTCCAACTGGGCGCAGACATACAATATGGCTACTGCTCAGCTAAACCCTGCTCAGAAGTACTACATCCACGTGAAAGCAACGGATGTTGGTGGTCCCGAATTCTTTGCAGGAAAGTTCCAGCTTACAGGCGGTTTCGAGTTCGCAAATGGAACACAATCTTTGAATACAAACAATGCTGACTGGAAAGTGAGCTCAACAGGATGGGGTAACTACGGTACACCATTCGTTGTAGGTCAAGCTGGACAGCAACTTCAAATCTGGGGAACAGGTGTAAACACACTTTCTCCAGCTTATCTTATTTGGAGTGGCGACTGGAATACTGTAGGTGGCGAGACTCGCTATTTCACAGCTGAGATTCGTCCAATTATCCCTGGTACAAACGTTACTGTTACTGGCACAGATGCCGCAGGAAACGTAACGAACGCTACGGCTTCCGTGAGCCTTGTAGATAACATGTACCCAGTTGCAGTGATTAATAATAATGTTACTGTGACTTTGGACATCAATGGCTCTGCTACCCTTTCTATGTCTGATATCGATGCTGGTTCATATGACAACTGTGGTATCGTAAGCGCAACATTGAGCAGAAATTCATTCGACTGTAACGACGGTGGTACTACAGTTCCTGTAACACTTACTTTGACTGACGCTGCTGGTAACGTTACCACTGCTACTTCGCAAGTTACTGTTAACCCTACACCATCTGTAGTGGCTAACAGCGATTCATTCAGCGTTCAAGCTGGTCAACCGTTTACATTCAATGCAAGCGACTTGACGGCTAACGATACTGATCCATTTGGTCAGAACCTACAAGTAGACGCGGTTCTCAACCCTAGCATTGGAACCATCGTTGACAACTACGACGGTACTTTCACATTCAATCCTGGTGCTGCTTCTAACCAAGCGGTTACTGCCTCTTACATCGTAAAGAGAGATGATGGAACGATTGTATTTACGGGCAATGGTCACGTTTATGAATTCGTATCTGCATCAGCCATCACTTGGTCTGATGCGAAAGCTGCTGCAGAAGGAAGAACGTACAACGGCATGCAGGGTTACCTTGCAACGATTACATCCGCTTCAGAAGACGCCTTTGTAGCCTTGAAGCTTCAAGGAGAAGGTTGGTTAGGAGCTTCTGATGCAGAAGTGGAAAGAACTTGGAAATGGGTAACCGGTCCTGAGAACGGAACTGTTTTCTGGGATCAAAACACACAAACTGCCGTTAACGGACAATATGCTAACTGGTCGACTGGCGAGCCAAACGACTTTAAGTACGGTATTCCTGGTCACCCTGGAGAAGACTGGGCGCATTACTACTCTAATGGAGTATGGAATGACTTCCCTAACTCTGCAGGTTCAATTGCTGGTTACATCGTTGAGTACGGCGGTATGCCAAACGATTGCAACGTTCCATCGAGCGCTACAGGTACTATCACTTTCAATGTATCTGACGCTACTCCTCCTACAGTTCTAACTCAGAACATCGTGGTGAGCTTGGACGCAAACGGTCAAGTATCTATTGTACCAAGCCAAGTTGACAACGGTTCGAATGATGCTAGCGGAATCGCAAGCATGTCTCTTGATGTGACATCATTCGACTGCAGCAACCTTGGAAACAACACTGTCAACCTAACAGTATTCGACAACAACGGTAACCAAGCTTCTGGCTCAGCTGTCGTGACTGTTGAAGACAATACAAATCCAACAGCTGTTGCTGTTCCAACGTTCACGGTAACCCTAGATGTTACATCAACCGCTAGCATCAGCGTTTCTGATATTGAGGCAGGATCGACTGATAACTGTGGTATTGCTAACTCATCATTGAGTAAAACTTCATTCGATTGTAACGACGTTGGTTCTCCAGTTACTATTACTCTTACTGTTGCTGACGCTAGTGGTAACACCTCTTCGGCTACTACACAAGTAACAGTTAACCCTACTCCTTCTATCGTTGCTAATGCCGATGCATTCAACGTAAACGGTGGTCAGCCATTCACATTCTCTATAAACGACCTTATTGCTAACGACAGCGACCCATTAGGACAAAACCTACAGGTTGATGCGGTTGTTAACCCAAGCGTCGGAACTATTGTTGACAACTACAACGGAACGTTCACTTACAACCCAGGTCCTGCTTCAGGCCAGGCGGTAACTGCTTCTTACATTGTGAGAAGAGCCGATGGGACTATCGTATTTGGTGGCAACGACCACGTTTACGAGTTTGTTTCAGCTCCAGGTATCTCTTGGACAAACGCGAAGATTGCGGCTGAAAACAGATCATATAACGGCATGCAAGGCTACCTTGCTACCGTAACTTCAGCAAGTGAAGATGCTTTCGTAGCGCAGAAGCTTCAAGGTGAAGGTTGGATTGGTGCATCTGACGCAGCTGTTGAAGGTGTTTGGAAATGGGTGACTGGTCCAGAGGCTGGTACTCAGTTCTGGCAATCGACTTACTACACGTTCTTGGGCATACCTACGAACTCAGTTAGAGGCGGTTACGCAGTTAACAATCAGTACAACAACTGGGCAGGCGGTGAGCCAAACAACGCTGGCGGAGTTGAAGACTGGGCACACTACTGGAATAATGGTCTATGGAATGATTACCCACTTACTGCAAGTGGAATTTCTGGCTACATCGTTGAGTACGGTGGCATGCCAAATGACTGCAACACCCCCCCTGCCAATGGACAAATCACTTTTAACGTAAGTGATGTTACTCCTCCTACTGTTCTAACTCAGAACATTGTGGTGAGCTTGGACGCAAACGGTCAAGTATCAATTGTACCAAGCCAAGTTGACAATGGTTCGAATGATGCTAGTGGAATCGCTAGTCTTTCATTGGACGTGACTTCATTTGATTGCAACAACTTGGGTGCAAACACAGTGACACTTACAGTTACTGATAATAATGGTAACGACGCTACAGGTACAGCTACTGTAACTGTTGAGGACAATACCAACCCAACTGCGGTTGCGGTTCCTACATTTACTGTAACCCTAGACCTTACAGCAACTGCTACCATCAGCCTTTCTGATATTGAAGCAGGATCTACGGATAACTGTGGTATCGTAAGTTCTTCACTTAGCAGAACTTCATTTGATTGTAACGACGTTGGTTCTCCAGTTGCTGTTACACTCACTGTTGTGGATGCTTCAGGAAATGGTTCTACCGCTACTACTATGGTTACGGTGAACGACATCCCTGCTATCACTGCAAATAATGATCAGTTCACTGCCTACACAGGTCAATCTTTCACTTTCACAGCAGCACAATTGACTGCAAATGATGTAGACCCTATGGGTCAGCCTCTACAAGTGGATGCAGTTGGCTCGGCTAGTGCAGGTACACTCGTTGACAACAATAACGGTACATTCACTTACACGCCAGCAGGTTCTGCCAATCAAACGGTAAGTGCAACATACGTAGTAAAGAGAAATGATGGTACGACAGCAAACTCTGCTAACGGCCACTTCTACGAGTTTGTCACTTCTCCTGGGATTTCTTGGTCTGCTGCGAAGGTGGCTGCGGAGAACATGACTTACAACGGTATGCAAGGTTACCTGGCTACAGTGACTTCAGCTCAAGAAAACAGCTTTGTGGCTCAAAAGCTACAAGGCGAAGGTTGGATTGGTGCAAGCGATGCTGAAAGCGAGGGTATCTGGAAATGGGTTACTGGTCCTGAAGCAGGTACGCACTTCTGGTCAAGCACTTATAACTACTCCTTCTGGTACGGATGGTACATTTCCGGAGGCTATGCCGTTAACGGTGAGTATACCAACTGGGCAGGTGGTGAGCCAAATGATGCAGGTGGTGCGGAAGATTGGGCACATTACTGGACAAACGGTCTATGGAATGACTACCCTCATCAGACCAACAACATTTCTGGTTACATCGTAGAGTACGGTGGTATGCCAGGTGATTGTAATACTTCATCTACCTCTACAGGTACCATTACTTTCAACGTTCAAGATGCTACTCCTCCTTCTGTCTTGACTCAGAATGTAATTGTTAGTCTTGATGCGAATGGTCAGGCTTCTGTTTCAGCTTCTCAAGTTGACAACGGATCTACAGACCCAAGCGGAATCGCTAGCATGTCGTTGAGTCAGACTTCATTCGATTGTAGCAACCTTGGTCAAAACACGGTTACACTTGTTGTAACGGACACATATGGTAATAGCGGTACTGCCAATGCTACTGTAACGGTTCAAGACAACATGGATCCAGTAGCCACTGTAGCTAACGGAACATTCAATCTTGACGCTAACCGTAGCGTTACTGTAATGCGTCCGTACTTGTTGAGCTTGGTGAACGCTACGGACAACTGTAACATCGGAACTATTTACTTCCGCAACGCTCAGGATGGCGGCCTAATGGCAGGTAGAACTTACGGATGTAGCGATGTAGGAACGGTTATCAATGTAAACGTTGAGATTCCTGATCAGTCAGGTAACACTATAGTAATCCCTACTCAGTTCACAGTTACAGACGCGAACTACGTATGTAACACTCCTCCAGTAGCAGTTTGTACTCCTGGTTCTGTACCAGCAAACAACAACTGTGAAGCTCTTGTATTGGCTCAAGCTTTCAACGGTGGTTCTTACGACCCAGATGGCGACCCAATCACTTTGAGCATTTCTCCTGCTGGTCCATTCGGCTTGGGAACTCACACTATCGTTCTTACTGTAACAGATGACGAAGGAGCGAGCAGCTCTTGTACAACTACCTTGACTGTATCTGATCAAACAGGTCCTGTTGTGAATACACAGAACATCACTGTTGCTTTGGATGCTAACGGTCAGGCTACAATCACTCCTAACGATGTGGTTTCATCTGCGACAGATAACTGTAGCGCAGTTACCTTGAGCATCGACCAGAACCAGTTCGACTGTAACTCAGTTCCTGCTGTGAATGGCACTGGTGGTCCTGGTGTATTGTCTTCTACTTTGACAGTTGATAACCTATTCAACTTCTACATCTCTACCGACGACAACGTTCAAGGTACGTATGTAGGTTCAGGTTCTAACTGGGCAATTCCTTACAGCTTCACTTCTAACCTACCTGCAGGTCAGACTTACTACATCCACGTAGAAGCAACTGACGTAGGTGGACCAGAAATGTTCCTAGGTAAGTTCCAGCTTTCTGGTGGATTCCAGTTTGCTAATGGAACTCAGACATTGGTGACTAACGGTGCAGATTGGAAAGTGAGTGCTACGGGTTGGAACAACTACACTGCTCCACTTTACCTCGGTAACATCGGCTTCGGCCCATGGGGTTACGGATTGTACTCTATGACTCCTGCACAGTTCATCTGGCACGGTTCATACGGAACTTATGGTGGAGAGACCAAGTACTTCTCTGCTCCTATCTACCCAACTAGCACAGGCTCTAACGTAACGGTTACAGCTACTGACGCTGCTGGTAATACTACTACTGCTACAGCAACTGTTGATGTAATCGACAACTTGCCTCCAGTAGTTTCAGTTCAAGGTATCACTGTAAACCTCGATGCAAACGGTCAAGCGACTATCACTGCATCAGACATCGACAATGGTAGCTCAGATAACTGTGGAATCGCTTCTTATAGCTTGGATGTGAATTCATTCGACTGTTCTCAAGCGGGTACTGCTGTTCCTGTAACTATGACTGTTACTGACGCTTCTGGAAACAGTAGCTCAGCGGTAGCATCAGTTAGCGTGATTGACAACTCTGCTCCTACTGCGGTAGCAAACAGCGGACTTGTTGTTCAGCTTGATGCAAATGGAAATGGAACATTGACTGCAGCTGATGTAGACGGTGGTTCATCTGACAACTGTGGTATCGTTTCAACTACCATCGATGTTACTTCATTCGATTGTTCGAATGTCGGTGCAAACACTGTAGTTCTTACTGTAGTGGATGCTGCTGGAAACTCTTCTTCTGCTAACACTTCTGTACAAGTAGTAGACAACGTTGCTCCAACTGTAGTTGCGAACAGCAACGTGGTTGTACAACTTGACGCAAACGGTGCAGGTTCATTGACCGCAGCAGACGTTGACGGTGGTTCAACTGACAACTGTGGGGTTGCTTCTGTAAGCATCGACGTTACTTCATTCAACTGTTCTAATGTTGGTTCTGTTCCTTTGACACTTACTGTTACAGATGTGAATGGAAACGTAAACTCTACTGTCGTTAACGTAACTGTTGAAGACAATGTAGCTCCAACTGCAATTTGTCAGAACTTCTCGGTAGATCTTCCTGAAAATGCTAACGCATACATCACGGCTGCTGACATCGACAACGGAAGTAATGATGCGTGTGGAATCGCTTCAGTAACCGTTTCTCCTTCTAGCTTCGATTGTTCGAACGTAGGTAACAACGTGGTTACTTTAACAGTTACTGATGTGAACGGAAACGTGAGTACTTGTACAGCAATCGTAACAGTGAATAAGGCTCCAATCGTAGTAGCTGATGTGATCAGCAACTTCAACGGATATAACATTAGCTGTAACGGTGGTACGAACGGGTCAATCGACTTGACTGTATCAGGTGCTTGTCAGCCTTACTCTTACAGCTGGAGCAACGGTGCTACCACTGAAGATGTAAGCGGTCTTTCTGCTGGAACGTACAGCGTAACTATCACCGACGGTGGTGGCGACACTTACAACTACAGCTACACATTGACTGAGCCTACTGCGCTTATTGCTGGAAGCTCGATGATGCCTTACACCATGTTTAGTGGTCAGACAGACAGCACCATCTTCCTAGGATGTGGTCCACAGTCTACTACTCTATCTGTAAGCGCTTCTGGTGGTGTACCAGGCTACACATACAGCTGGGCACCTGCTACTGGCTTGAGCGGAACTACAACAGCTAGCGTAACTGCTTCTCCACAAACAACCACTACGTATACAGCGACTATCACTGACGCGAATGGTTGTGTGACTACTAAGAGCATCACTGTTTATGTTCAGGATATCCGTGATCCAAATCACGGTCACAAAGTTCTTATCTGTCACTTGAGCAAGAAGAAAGGTCAGCAGAGATGGCACACCATCAGCGTAAGCTGTAATGCCGTTCCAGCTCACTTGGCTCACGGTGATTACCTAGGAGCTTGTACCGATGATGCGAAAGTGGATCAGGCTGTTTCATTGACAGCAGACGATGTACACGCACTTCTCTACCCGAACCCATCTGCAGGAGTTTCAACTCTTGAAGTAGAAGTTCACCATGAAGAAGATGTACGCATTGCGCTCTTCGATTACAGCGGAGCATTGATCGATATCATTCACGAGGGGACACTAACTCCGGAGTACGCACATCACTTTGATGTAAATGCTTCAGAACTCCCTGTCGGAATGTACACCGTAGTAATCTACACAGCAGACGGAACGCAATCATTGCGTTGGGTTATCGCTCGATAGATTCAAGGTTCATCTGTTCTCTTGAAGCCCGTTCACCGAAAGGTGGGCGGGCTTTTTATTTGAATAGAGGCTGAGGGTCGTTGGCCCAGAGACCAGAGACTAGTTGCTAAACGCTCCTCTTCGCCCTCTCCCAATACACATCCAGCTCTTCCAAATTCATATCCGACATCGACTTGCCGTCTTCGCGGATAGCAGCTTCCATGTGTTTGAAGCGGGAAATGAACTTCTTGTTAGTACGCTCGAGGGCCATCTCAGGATCGAGATCTACAAAACGTGAGTAATTAATCATTGAGAAGAGTACATCGCCGAATTCAGCTTCCATCTCTTCTCTATCATCATTATCAACGGCTTCTTTGAACTCGCCGAGCTCTTCATGGACTTTCTCCCATACTTGCTCGCGATTGTCCCAATCGAAGCCTACACCTCTAGCTTTGTCTTGGATGCGGGTAGCCTTAACCAAGGCTGGAAGAGAACGCGGAACGCCTTCAAGGACACTTTTCTTGCCTCCTCCCTCTTTTAGCTTGATTTTCTCCCAGTTTGCTTTCACTTCTTCTTCATCTTGCACCTCAACGTCGCCGTAAATATGAGGGTGACGATGAACAAGCTTGTCACAGATTGAATGGAGAACATCTCCAACGTCAAAAGCACCCTTTTCGGAGCCAATCTTAGAATAGAACACCATGTGTAGCATCAAGTCGCCAATTTCTTTCTTGACTTCTTCCAGGTCATTGTCGAGAATGGCATCACCGAGTTCGTAGGTCTCTTCAATGGTAAGGTGACGAAGACTTTCCATTGTTTGCTTTCGATCCCACGGACACTGCTCACGGAGCTCGTCCATAATGGTAAGTAATCGACCGAAAGCTTCTAATTTCTCTTCTCTTGTATGCATAGGTGTAATAAAAAAGGCGAGTAAAAACTCGCCTTCAATTTATGATTCTTTCTCTTCCTTCTTTTCCTCCTCAGTTTCAGGCTCAGGCATGGTTAGATGTCCTGTGCCGTGAAGAGTATTGAACCAAGAGATGACTTTCTTAATATCGCTTGGGTAAACACGCTCGGTGTCATATTCTGGCAGTACTTCTGCGAAATATGATTCGAGTTCTTTAGCCGACGACTTCGGTGAAATCGCTGCGTCATTGCCGTGCTTCTTCATCATCGACTCGAATACTTCTTTCAAAGGGATTTCATCATCCCAAGTAAAGATGGCAATGTCTTGAAGTGCACTTACCTGAGCTTGTGCACCAATGCTCAATCTTTTCTTCTCTGTGAGATGCTCTACAATCACCCCGCCTCTACTTTGGGCTACCAAAGAGTATAGACCAGGCTTTCCTCCAATCGCTAAAATTCCTTCTAGATTCATTCGATGTATAAGTGTTTCTGTTATTGAGCTTGTTGTAACCATTGGTCAACTTGCGCCTCCAAATCTACGCTATCCGCATTCAATTCCACCATTGCACGAGCAGCTTCTGCCCAGTCATGCTCAGGATATTGATTTACAAACTCTTGAAAAGTCATTGCCGCTTTCTCCTTATCGTTGCGGGTGTCGAACATGATTCCCATGTTGTACAAAGCCTGAGGCGCCAATGGATGGTCGCGATAATCATCGTAGACAATGGCAAACTGCTCAATGGCGAAGTACTCCTTTCCAGGTAGTCCAGAATAAAGAACTCCTAGATTGAAGGTATTCCATACGACGAGTGAATCTTCTGGAAAGGCCTTGTTGAAGTCTTTGTAGGCATGCTCGAGGTTCTCGGCTAATTGAACGTCGATTACAGAATCGTTCGACATTACAATAGCGGCAAGAGAATCCACTCTAGCGCCCATTTCCGCGTGATGGTCAACCGGTTTAGGGTCAGTGTAATCGCAAGATGCGAGCACTAATCCCGACAAAATCAACAGTGCGAACTTTTTCATTTTTACTTCTTCTTTGGGAAGCGCATACGATAGCTCGTATTCACCTTACCCTTTGTGATATTCATCAATTTACCCTTGAGGAATCGTCGTCTCAACGGTGATAAATGCTCAACGAATAGGATTCCTTCGATGTGATCGTACTCGTGTTGTACCACTCGTGCTGCCAAACCTGTCAGCTCCTCTTCATGCTCCTCCCAATTCTCATCGAAGTAGCGAATGCGAAGCGTTTCATTTCTGAAAACATCTTCATGAATATCTGGGATGGATAAACACCCCTCCGAAAATGCCCATTCATCACCACTTTCATCGAGAATCTGAGGATTTACAAAGACCTTCTTGAAGTCTTTGAGCATCTCATAATCCGGATCTTGCTCCTCTGCAAACGGACTAGCGTCTACTACAAAGAGGCGAAGCGACTTACCCACCTGAGGAGCTGCAAGGCCCACTCCATGCGCATTGTACATGGTCTCCCACATGTCTTCAATCAACTTCGGAAGATCGGCATCACCCTTTTCGATGTCCTTTCCTCTCTTCTTTAAGACGGGATCTCCGTATGCAACGATGGGTAGAATCATATCTTTTTTCGAATTAGACGGCAAAGGTATGAAACTGGGAGAGTAAAAGATTAATAGACTATTAGATTGATAGACTATCAGACTAATGGAATGTTAGACTAATAGAGTCATGGAATACTGGACTGATGGACAACTGGAAATATAGCGTTCACGGTTCATTACTACCTATACTGAAACCCATATCTGTGTCTGATAAACCTTGGAACCTGATAATCAGAAGGAAGTCCATAGATTGTCAATTTTACAAGTGAAAAACCACGTCTTGATGTTTCCTGAAAACTATAGAATTCATGGCGTTCACCATCTGAGACAATTGGCCAAAGATTCTTTAAAAAGGGTTCTATAGGGGCTTCTTCAGTAACATATGCATCCCTAAACTCAATCTCTCCATCATCGCTAATATTAGTAGCCACAATGACTTCATTGCCATAGGCTCTACTATCTAAATCACCCTGACTCCACATAGATGCTTGTCCTGGTTCCGTAGACGTAAAAGTTATATAATCACCCGAGGAAGAGAAACTGGAAAAGTTTTGTCCCCCGTCATGGTTAGCATATCTCAAGTTAGCAGGGATATAATTTACCCAATGAATACTACCAGTTGGCCCGATACTCATCACGAGATAGTCGCGGTCGTAAGTATAATACTCTGCTTTCTTGTTATGATGTAACGTGACAATATAACCTCCATCTGGGTGATCAAGAATACTCTTGATAGAACAATATCCATATTTATAGGGCAAATATTCGCCAACACTTGAATCTTCAATGTTGAAATCCGTCACCCATGTTTGTCCAAAATCCATATCTACAGTGGACGCACAATATCTCGTGACACTATTGCTCCGATTATCTTCAAAGACCAAATGACAGAGATAAATCTGTCCATCTGATTCAAACAGATTAGCATTAAAAGAATTATCGTATTTCGCTCTTACCTCTCTCAATCTCGCTCGATTAGAGCCCACTTCAACAATATATGAAGCAGTGTCCTCTCCATAAGAATTTACCAGAACATAATGATTATTGAACGTGAACAGAGAACTGGAAGTCGATATCTTATTAAACTCGAAATTAATCAAGTAAGCAACTGTTTCAACCGGCTCGAGTCTTGAGTTAAATACTCTTCTTGTAAAAATTGTCTTTCCAAATTCCCAGTCTTTGGTAACAGCAAGAATTGAAAGTGAGCTTTTGTCATCAGTCCAAGCAAGTTCTATATTGTCGTTACCCCACTTTGATTCAAGATATGAAGCTAATAACACTCTGGGAGGATGAATGGTTCCCGAGCTATCTACTCTAACACTAATTAGGTAAAGGGAATCATTTCTAACTCTTTCAGTTCTATAAATGAGATGCACATCACCCTCACTTACCAGGAAATCTTCGTAAATAATCTTTCTTCCCCTGAACCATTCAGTCTCTATTTCTGCCCGAAAAAGCTCTTCGCCTGTTGACAAGCTTCGCTTGATAATCTTACGTTTAGGTTCAAAAAAGTGAGTTGCTTCGACTATCATGATTAATAAATGATTGTCCACACTCCCTATAATCTCTGGCCAAGATCCAAAAGGCCGATTCCCCATTTCTAGTTCGGGGCCATTTTGCGACTCAACTGAAAGCCAAACATCAGATTGAGCAAACAAACTGATTGGCAGGCAAAAAAAGACTAGAAGAATGGAAAGAGATGAATTGCGCATAAGAGCTTCAGAGATATGATAGGAAACTCCAAATTTACTATGTGTTCGCCCTGCTTCCAAGGGTGATTATTCCACACCCCTAGATACTTATCCCGCTTCATATACCTTTCAACCAAAATCAGGATGGACCAACGGGTCATTCCAGCCCTCCAGTTCTCCAGTTCTCCAATCCTCCCAAGTCCAATCCTCTAAAAATCTAACAGTCCATCAGTCTAACAGTCTATCTGTCTATTAACCTAACTCTCCCTACCTTTGCTCTATGCCTAAAATTCTCGCATTCGACATCGGCACTAAACGTACCGGAATTGCTGAAACCGACCCCATGCAAATCATTGCTGAAGCAGTGGGATATGTGGAGACGAAAGATTTGTTGAACTGGCTGAAAGACTACGTTCAAAGGGAAAATCCGGAGTGCTTAGTTATCGGTGAGCCAAAGCGAATGCACGGAGTCCCATCCGATGTGGAAGGCTTCATTCAATCGTGGATGAAGAAGACGCAAAAGGCACTGCCGGAGTTGAAGATGGAAAGGCAAGATGAGCGCTTCACAAGTTCTATGGCCCAAAAGGCGATGATTGCTGGAGGGATGAAGAAGATGAAGCGCCGCGAAAAGGGAATGGTCGATCAAATATCCGCCGTTCTAATCCTCCAAGCATATATGGATAGGAATTCAGGACCGTCTTTCCTCTGAAGCTAACTATCTTTGCCCTTCAATTCTGAATTTTGAGTCTGATGAGTGAATCACTCCAACCGATCATAGAAAAGGCGTGGGACGATCGTTCCCTCCTAGAAAATACAGAAACCCAAAACGCCATTCGCGAAGTGGTGGCAAAGCTCGACGGTGGCGAATTGCGCTGTGCTGCGCCATCTGGAGATGGATGGGTAGTCAATGAATGGGTGAAAAAAGCGGTTATCCTCTACTTCCCTATTCAGAAAATGGAAACCATTGAGGTGGGTCCGTTTGAATTTCACGACAAGATTGCCTTAAAATCAGATTACGCTGAGAAAGGGGTACGTGTGGTTCCACATGCTATTGCTCGCTACGGTTCATATGTTTCCAAAGGGGTTATCATGATGCCTTCTTACGTGAACATCGGAGCCTATGTAGATGCAGGCACGATGGTCGATACGTGGGCAACGGTTGGATCGTGTGCGCAAATCGGCAAGAACGTTCACCTCAGCGGTGGCGTAGGTATCGGTGGAGTTCTCGAGCCTGTTCAGGCGTCTCCTGTCATTATTGAAGACGATTGCTTTATCGGGTCTAGATGTATCGTTGTAGAAGGTGTTCACGTTGAGAAAGAGGCTGTACTAGGCGCCAACGTAGTGCTTACTGCTTCAACACGCATCATTGATGTTACTGGCGATGAACCGGTTGAAATTCGTGGTCGAGTTCCCGCTCGCTCTGTAGTGATCCCGGGTACCACTACTAAGAAATTCCCTGCTGGTGAATATCAAGTACCTTGCGCACTGATTATCGGAAAGAGAAAACCGAGCACCAACTTGAAAACTTCGTTGAACGACGCGCTTCGCGAGTACAACGTAGCCGTATAAAAAGAACAATTGCCATGCTCAAGCTGACTGCCATTATTCCAACGGGGAATGAAGAACAGAATATTGACGCTGCGATAGATTCGGTCAGTTTTGCCGATGAGGTCCTGATTGTCGATAGCTTCTCAACCGACCGAACCATGGAGCGCGCCAAGCAACACGATGTGCGCATTATTCAGCGTGAGTATGGCAATTCTGCCAATCAGAAGAACTGGGCGATTCCACAAGCTACACACGAGTGGATCCTCTTACTTGATGCTGACGAACGTATCACCCCGGAACTCGCAGAAGAGGTTCAACAAATCTTGAAAGAAGGTCCGAAGCACGATGGCTATTGGATGTACCGTGATAATTATTTTCTCGGTCACCATATCAAGCACAGCTGGAAAGGCGATAAAGTAATCCGTCTCTTCCATCGCGACAGATGTCGGTATGAAGAAAAGCACGTGCATGCTGAAGTGATTGCCGAAGGAACAGTGGGCTGGTGCAAGCACAAGATTATACACAACACCTATGTTTCCTACGATGCCTTCGTAAGAAAACTCAATCGCTATGCACAATGGCAGGCGTTGGATTATGCCCCAAAAACGGGACGCATTACCTTCTGGCACCTGTGGGTAAAGCCAGCATTCCGATTTTGGAAGCATTACGTTGCCAAAGGCGGATTTAGAGACGGCCTTCCAGGCTTTATCATTGCAAGCCTTCAAGCCTACGGTGTCAAAGCCCGATACTATAAGATCTGGTTGATGCGTCAGGAAGAAAAAGGTGCAACTAAGAAGGTGGATAAAATATTCAAAATTCGCAGAGATTAATCCCTGTAATTCCGCAGGCTCCTGTTGGTGAATAAGGTCGTCCAAATTCGTACCTTTGCACCTCCGCAATACGATTATTTCATTCTCAGCTTATGCTAACCAAGTTTTTGGTGTTATTCCTATTTTTAATTGGAATACTCGGACTTATTACGCTGTACTTTGTCAAGGCTGGTCTACAACTCATGTTGATTAGAACCGAAAACAAAAAGAAGCCAGGTCGCATACTTGATCTTATTTCCTTCGATTTCGGAAATGCCGATGAACGCGCACTAAGAGGGCAAGCTCTAATGAGATATCCGCTGATGTTCCCTGTTGAAATGGATGAGTCAGATTCCGATGAGATCCGCACATTGAAACGTCAGATTAAGAATGTAAACATCGCTTTATATGGCGTCCTCATGATGATGATTCTGCTCGTTGTCTACGCCGGTAAAGCTTATCCAGAAGGACTGTTTTGAGAAAAAATCAAGTACAATCTTTCATAGATACCCCGATTTTCAAAACCATCGGTGCGTGTTCGGATGACCTCGGGCTTCCGTGTTATGTCATTGGTGGGTATGTTCGCGACCGACTTCTCGATAGAGGAAAAGGGAAAGATATAGATGTAGTAGTCATCGGTTCTGGAATTGAGGTGGCCAAGGCAGTCGCCAAAAAACTCCCAGGTAAGAATAGCCTGGCTGTATTCAAGAACTTTGGTACTGCGCAAGTCAAGCACGGTGATCTAGAGATCGAATTCGTCGGAGCTAGAAAAGAGAGTTATCGTCGGGATTCGCGTAAACCCATCGTTGAAGATGGTACGTTGAACGACGATCAGAATCGCAGAGATTTCACCATCAATGCGCTGGCCATTGGATTGTCAAAGAATGAATTTGGAGAACTTCTCGATCCATTCAACGGGTTTGAAGATTTGCAAAAAGGCGTGATTCGTACTCCGCTCGACCCAGATATCACCTATTCTGACGACCCGCTTCGAATGATGCGCGCCGTGCGTTTTGCGGCACAACTCGGGTTTAAGATTGTGCCAGAGAGCATGGAAGCGCTGGAGAGAAATGCCAAGCGATTGGATATTATCAGCAGAGAACGCATCATGGATGAGTTCAATAAAATCATGCTGACTCCCAAGCCAAGCATCGGCTTGACTTTGCTTCACAATACCGGGCTTCTCGAGAAATTTCTTCCAGAACTCCTGAAGCTGAAGGGTGTTGAAGAAGTGGAAGGACAGACGCACAAGGACAATTTTTGGCACACTTTGGAGGTGGTCGATAATTTGGCCATGAAAACCGACGACGTATGGGCGCGTTGGGCTGCGTTGCTCCACGACATTGGGAAACCATCCACCAAACGCTTCGATCAGAAGGCGGGATGGACCTTCCACGGTCATGAATTTGTGGGTAGCAAGATGATTCCTCGCTTGTTCAAGCGATTGAAACTGCCGATGAACGATAGGATGAAGTTCGTGCAGAAACTCGTGCGGATGAGTTCACGTCCTATCGCTGTTGTATCGGAAACGGCTACGGATTCGGCGGTTCGTCGACTGCTTTTCGACGCAGGTGACGATATTGAAGCGTTGATGATGCTTTGTGAAGCTGATATTACCACGAAGAATCCACGCAAAAAGAAACGCTATCTTAAGAACTACGATGTGGTTCGGGATAAGCTTATTGAAGTAGAAGAAAAAGATCGACTCAGGAATTGGCAACCTCCAATTGATGGAGGGACAATTATGAAGGCTTTTGACCTTACTCCTGGGCCAGAGATTGGTATCATCAAAGATGCCATTCGCGAAGCCATCCTGGATGGCGAAATAGAAAATGATTTTAATTCCGCTCACGCGTTTATGCTAGAGAAAGGAAAACAAATAGGACTTAAACCTGCGATTCAAGAATGAGTGCCATTCACAAATTGAGAGTAATTCTCGACACCGAAGAAGACATCTTTAGAGACATTGATATCCAAGCGGAGAATACACTCATGGAGCTTCACGCTAGTGTTCTCAAGGCATTTGGAATAGCCGATGGCGAGATGGCAAGCTTCTATCACACCGACGATAACTGGACTCAAGGGGAAGAGATTCCTATGCTCGATATGGGTGGTCATCCCGACACTGCGTCTATGAATCAAGTCCACATTGAGGACTTATTAGCAAAGCCGGGAGATCGTTTGCTTTACGTTTACGACTACCTCAACATGTGGACATTCTTCATAGAGTTTGTGCAGCATGCCGAAGCTGAAGATGGGGTAGAGTATCCTAATGTGAGTCTGGAATTCGGAGATGCACCAAAAGAAGCACCTACCAAAGACTTTGGTGGATCTGATTCTCCTAGCAAAAGTGGAGGCCTGTTTGGTGGTGCCTTCGATGATGACGAGGAGGAAGATGAAGACTACGACGGCGACTTTAGTGAGGAGAGTTTCTAGTGAACTGGTGAGCTAGTGAGCTGGTTACCTAGTGAGCTGGTTACCTAGTGGAGTGGTTGGTAGTGAGTGACGAGTTTAGAGTCGCGAGTGACGGGTAACGGGTAACGGGTTGCGGATATCGGATTCAATGCACCTGCGTACTTCAACACTTCAACACTCCAACGCGTCAACTCCTCAACACTCCAACACCTCGGCACCTCCTACGTCCCCACTTCCACACCTCAGATCACCACATCCCAAATCCTGTGCACCGGTATACTCATCCCGCCTTTCAGGAGGATTTTCTTCTCAGTTTGAGCCCAAATGGTCGTGCTGATTTTCTTGGTGCCTCGGTCGTCTTCAAAAACGATAGCCACCTTGTATTTCTCAAGGTTTCCAAGGCTAGTGGCGCGATGAATCTTTTGAGATCTAGCTCGAATTTCAGCTTCTGTTTCCAGTACTTCCTCTGAAGGAAATTTAAGGGCGTTCACCTCTTCTTTCTCGATGAGAAGAGCTTGCTCGTACACCTGATCTGGTGATAGAACATTCTTTGATATCCGAGTAGTTCGATCCATGTTGCTAGGTTTTAAAGGGAACTTAGAAGATACGTATTTCCTTCGAAACATGGAAGTTGAGAGATGAGAAAAATGTGAGCTGGTGAGCTGGTGAGCTGGTGAGCTGGTGAGCTGGTGAGCTGGTGAGCT
>JABXHW010000020.1 GCA_013373425.1 Flavobacteriia bacterium | reverse complement strand
TCATGAAGAGCAGAGTTAAACATCGAAGAATGAATAGGAGGGTCACTTCAATCACAGTACCACTAATTGCTGCAATAATACTCTGGGTTGAGCTTCACTCAGGGAATGTTTCGGTATCAACCGATAGGGGTGGCTTTCCCGAAGGTTACAGCAAAGGCGTTGCGATTTGGCTAGATGATGAGCTGATTGTTTCAAGTGTCACCACTCTTAGTGGTCATCGGGGTCCAGACTTCGAAAAGTTTAGGTGGCCTGGACTATACACGATCACCACAGCTCTCGGCTCCAAAAGGCAAGAGTTCGAAGTTTGCATATGCCCAACATTAGAGGTGCTGATTTTTTTCGACGACGAGGCTGATTCCGTAAGTGTTCACCCGTTTTAGTCAATAAATTGCACATATTCTCAGGAGCTCATCGAGCAAAGTGTGAAATGGGTTTGTGTCCCATTTGGAAAGATCTTGATGAATTGTGCTGGATGAAAAGTCCTCACAGATTGGATGACAATTCATCTTTCTGAAGAGCTAGTTCTTACGCCGCATCTAGAATATCGAACATTTTATCTCTACCTGTTGGTAGCGGAATTCCACAAACTGTCAGGGGATGAAACATTTGTGCTTTGATAAAACTAGATCTGCCAAATCAAGAGAAGCTGACTCATTTGCAAATCCACCTTCTATTTAGTATCCTCTACCATTGAACTACTTCATAACTATTCCGTTGTGATTTTTATAGAAGTAAGAATACACAATCTTTTGCTCAGACTCAGATAGGGACAAGAGACCTGGGTAACTCTCGAAATCATTCGCTCAGGAGAAAATGAAAACTGTTTTATATGAATGCTAGGCTATTGTTAGTAATGCCTTTTTTGTTGCTTACTGGATGTTTTCCAGATGACGACGACATTAACCAAGGAAAAGTTGAGACCACCATTAGGGTGGTCTCTCTTCCAGGTGTATCTCCTTATCCAGATGGAACTTCACTTGAAGTATTCGTGAAAGAAGGGCCATATAATAATAGATCGTACAGTTTTTTTGATACTGTGAAAGTAGCTCCTGTGCAGGGCAGCCCTCACTTATTAGAAGGTACGCTCATCTATGAAGGTACCCTTCCAACATTAGTAGAGATTTTTCCAACTGAGAACCCACAAGTCACTCCTCCGTTTGAATTTACTAACCCATTCGACTCTCAGTCTGTCGACTTCACCTTGACAACTGACGGCCCCTATGAGTTTGAAATGAGTTTCCTACCAAATTATTGGATGGATATTCAGGTTTATACCGAAAAGTCAGAGACAGAGCTGGGGACTAATCTTATCATCGTTGGCGATGGAAGATCTTCACCCACCTTGGGGAGTATGGACCTTAGAGACAAGGATAGCATAAATGATACTTTGGGAATCTCGCTCGAGAGTAATCTACACTATGGTGAGGTAACTGGATTATACTTGTATGGATCGAAATCCGATAACTCAGACTCGGTACTGTTCACGTTGGATTACGCAGATCTCGTTGCGCACGATACGACGTTCATTTTTTATGACATGGATAAGCCAGAGTTGATAATTACTCAATAATAAAGGAAGATTCGTTGCTTAAGATGTTGTGAAAGAAATTTCCTTCTGGATTGTAAATCGCTCTTAATCATTCATTTGAATTTATTGTGATTCTACCTGTTAATCAGATAATGAAAAGGATAGCAGTAATATTTATATCAATGTTATTGTTCACTGGATGTTTTCCAGATGATGACGACATTAATCAAGGAAAAGTCGAGACCACCATTCGGGTGGTCTCACTTCCAGGTGTATCACCATATCCAAATGGAACTTCACTTGAAATATTCGTAAAGAAAGGACCTTACAATAACAGGACTTATGACTTTCTTGATACGGTTTTTGTTACCCCACTAGTGGATAATCCCCATATTTTGGAAGGAACACTCAAATATGAAGGCACTTTGCCTACTATAGTGGAGATATTTCCAACAGAAAATCCGCAAGTAGTTTCTCCGTTGGGATTTACTAACCCATTTAATTCTCAATCTGTTGACTTTACACTAAAAAAAGATGAGCCAAAAGAGTATGAGATTGATTTTCTCCCAAACTTTTGGATCAACTTCGAAGTTTACACTGAACAAACTCCTGCTGAAATAGGTAGTGGCCTTCTTCTGATTGGTGATGGAGGTGACTTTCCCAGTATTGGAAATATAGTTATACCTGATGCAAATGATGGAACGGACACCTTGAGTTCAACAATTGAAAGTACTTTACATTATGGTGATGTGACAGGCCTGTATGTTGCCGCTGCAAATTCCGACAATTCAGATTCCTTGCTTTTTACATTGAATTACGTGGACCTTGTAGCGCACGACACTACCTACGTTTTTTATGACATGGATAAAGCAGAATTGATAATCACGCAATAAAAACGAGAGAATTGTTACTCAATTTGTTGTTTAGTTTTTGGTGTTTCACACCGTAAGCGGCTTAATATCAAATAGCTGAAGCTGTATCAATTCTACCTACGGATCAGGAGGTTCGGGGTTCGAATCCTTGCGGGGTCACTACATTGATAGTCAACTACTTAGCAATTAAGTAGTTGACTTTTTTCTTCCCTCACATATTCCCCACATCGCCTACAGCCCAAGACTGGTAAGGGATACAGCGTTTTTAGGTTTTAAGAATTTAACAAATTAAAAATCGTTATTCTCTGATTTTCAACAATGTAAGAATTTTGGCGATTTTTCAGCTCGATAGATGAAAAATCCCTGTCAGAGACAAAATTTTGCAATTCGAAGAAGTAGGGAAGTACAAAATTTTGATTGTTGAGGTAATTGAAATGGGATGGGTTCAATTGGAACCCAATGGAAAATCAATTGGATGCAATTGGATTTATGACAGAAGACTTTTGCAATTCGATTATCCAATGGGTTTGTAATTGGGAGTTGATTGGTTTCTAGCGCTTTTATCCACTGGTGATTCTAGCACGCTCAATCGTGTCCATTATTTCATCAAAGAATGCAGCATCGTCCTCTAAATTTGATTCAACCCGAATGTAAATGAGAGGGGTGAAGCAAACATATTCTAACTGTCGCATGCCTTGACGTTCCATTTCAATTTTGAGGAATGGGACTCCGCTAATAGACACACTATCATATTCAGCTTTGAAATCGTTGATCTCTGCTGAGTTCATATTGAAATGAACTTCAGCTTGCTTAGATATACTTGGTTGAATGCTATCCATCCATTCCTCGTATTCGTGATGGATGACGGTCATGCGCTGGATTGAATCTGGACTCGGCTCTGTGTGAAAGAATCCGCTTTCCATCTCTACGGGTAGCCCCGATGATTGGAAACGAAATTTTCTACAGGCATCTCCACGGTTGTCGCTCCGATCCACCCATGTAAAAGCAGTATCCATTTCAGGAGGTAGGTGGAATCTCAAGGAACAATGATTTGCTCCTTCGGCGCTGGTTATGTGGACAAGGGTTGGTTCTGAGTGAGTGCAGGCGATAAATAGGGGGAGAAATAGGATTGGAAGAAGAGACAGAAAAGAAGGTTTCATGTGCATGATATTACTGTTTTTCTATGTCAGCAATGAATTTCAATTCAGGGTCAACAATTCTCCAAATCACACTATCTCCAAAATTGATTAATTCAACGGGGTATGATAGTCCAGGTCCATTGCTAGTTTCAAGGGAAGTATAGATAGCCTTAGTTCCATGGATAGTCGTAGTGTTTGTCTGAACTCTTCTAGGATGTGCTGGGTCATTAGAAATCTTTTGTACGTTTAATAGGCGATTCATTGTATCGTTCTCCAGTGAGAGTTGTCCAACGAAAAGTCCGATGCTGTCGTAGTAGGAGCTATATATAACGGTCAGTTCTCTCTCATTTCTAGGAAAAGCACTCAACAGTTGTATTCCGGCAGTATCCATCAACCAAGTTGCTTGTTTATGCTTCCATCGGAGGAATGATTGGTAATCAAATTGCGAGGTGGTATCTATAGTGTTCCAACCTTGCCCAAGAACAATAAGTGTATCGATAAAGTCTTGCTTAGTAAAGGAGTTAAGATTTGTGAGGTTATCGAGCAATAGCACTGAGGAATGTCCGCGCATATGTCCAGTATATCCTGTAATTAAATATCCTTCCTTGAAGGTTTGAATATGAACCGGACAGTTCATGTTTTGAACTTCATACAACAGACTGTCATTTCTTAGGGGACGAATGACCACTCCTGCTCCAAACTCGCCAAAGCAATAATCGTAAAAGGCATATTTCTCATCCATGAACCACGGATTATCTTCGAACCAATTGGTATCATTCGGGATGTAATAGGAATCAGGTGCTGACATGGGGTACAGCTGCTTGAAACGTTCTTCACCTTGCGTCCATTCTTTGATTACGACCGGTGTTGATTCTGTCTTTGGAGAGGAGCAAGCGATGAAGAGGGGTAGGAGGAGAATAGCGACTTTCATTGGCGGCACTTGCTTATTGGTCACACATCAAACGCAATTCCTCCTCATTTCTTTTCTAATTCCCTTTGTATGGGCTCATGCAGGTGTGTCCGTACCCAATCTAAAGTATTTTCACTGTCTTCATGCCAGGGAGAAGGATTGTTGAATAGTGCAGAATCATTTTCAAGGTTGTAGAGAGAATAGAATAACCCACCGCGTGACATCACCAAGAAAGGCTCTTGAATAAAGATGTGCACACTGTCTTTGTTTGCTTCTCCTTCATCGTAATTGAATAGAATTCCTTCTCCGCCTTCAATCACAGGAGGTGGATAGTACTTAGGATTACCCCATTCTGCTTTTGTGAACTTCACTACTCTCCAACCAAAATCTTGCATCCCAGCTGGCTCAAAGTAGAGTACATAGACCATGTCGTTGTGTTCTAAATGCTGCATGTATAATGGCCCATTTTGTAAGTAGGCTCTTGCCACATTGAAACTGATTTCCATGTACAAACCAAACACAGAATCATTCGCTTCGCCTGTCTCTGGGTCTAAGTACTTTTCAGAAAGAACCGTATCTCTTCCGTTAACTTCCAATATACCGCGCTCAATTAAAGAATCATTCGTCCATTCGTACATGGTCCTCAAATGATCGTCCACCGAGTGATATACGAGCGGTTCCAGTGATGTTGCAATGGATGTTTCCTGATTGCATGAACAAGTGAAAATGAGTGGTAGGAGAGTCCAAGTGTATTTCATGAGAGATAGGGAAAAGCAATAAACGCGGGCAATGACTTATATTGTATCCTATTCATTTGAATAGCTGAATCTTATCACCGAGCTACCTTATGGAGTAGTTCGAGTATTTCTCTTCTTTTCTCACTATTTAAAGAGGTCAATGGAATAATATGTAGTGGATAGTCGGGACTTTTGTATTCAGAGAAGAGGAGAATGAAATCATACTTCACTTCGAATGAAGAAATGATTTTCCACGAATGAAAGATGCTTGAATCTGTGTTTCTAAAAGTGAGGCCAGTCTCGGTTATTTCATAAGAGAAGGTGTCGTCCGTTTGGTGATAGCGCAGCACGCTCTTATCAATTACTTTATTGAACTGGGCAATGGCTTTAAGATAGCCTACTATTAATAAGATCCCGCAATACAGTAATCCAAAACCAAAACCAAAACCAAAACCTATGGCCACACCTGAACCTGTAAATGTGTCATTAGCAAACCCTGTGTAGGTCAAATAAAGCCCCACAGTAAACAGCAGAGTCAGTTGAATAATCCGACGTCTGTTGAGAATTACTTTTTTGTAATAGCGTTTTGTGCGTTCCAATTGAGTTGACGCGTCGGGATATTCGAGAAGAATGGTTTGCATGGATTGCTGTGTTGGGAGGTTTATGGAGCTGAGGAGTAGAAGATTAATTATAATATCAAATATAATGTATAGAGGAGGGGTAACTACCTTTTGACGGTATCTTCACCTTGAGGCCCAACAGGTATTAATTCAGGCTTTGGGTAAGAGCCTGTGATTGTATTGAAAGGCGTCCATATTAATTTCATGAAGAGCAGAGTTAAACATCGAAGAATGAATAGGAGGGTCACTTCAATCACAGTACCACTAATTGCTGCAATGTTACTCTGGGTTGAGCTTCACTCAGGGAATGTTTCGGTATCAACCGATAGGGGTGGCTTTCCCGAAGATTACAGCAAAGGCGTTGCGATTTGGCTAGATGATGAGCTGATTGTTTCAAGTGTCACCAATTATAGTGGTCATCCGGGTCCAGACTTCGAAAAGTTTAGGTGGCCTGGACTATACACGATCACCACAGCTCTCGGCACCAAAAGGCAAGAGTTCGAAGTTTGCATATGCCCAACATTAGAGGTGCTGATTTTTTTCGACGACGAGGCTGATTCCGTAAGTGTTCACCCGTTTTAGTCAATAAAATGCAAGAATTCTCATGAGCTCATCGAACAAACCCTGAACTAGGTGGGTGTCCTGATTGGTAATAAGGACCCAAGAAGCGTATTTTGGTTATTCTCAAGGAGAAAATACCTTTATGGTAGTACTGGTCTTTTTTGAGAAGATGCTTTTCAAAATACACCTCTTCAGCATGCGCAAAAAGTTTACAATTGTCTTTATTGGGTGTTACTCACTGTTGCTGACTAGTTGTAAGACAGATCCAGTAGATATAATTTATGAGCCAAGGAAAGTTTACATTGAAATTGTGGTAGCGACTCCTACAGCTGATGAGTATGTTACACTGAAGAATAACTCTGGATCGGAAAGAGATTTGTCCGGATGGACATTAGGTGATAAAGATGATCCAGATGCTTTCAAAATGCCAAATGGAATGATGCTTATGAACGGGGCGAGAAGGTCGTTCCCAGGTTCATCGCTGGGTTTTCAAATCAATGATTCAGGAGAGAAAATATACCTGAAAGATTCAACTGGGATTATTGTAGATACTTGGTCGAATTAAAATTGACTAATTCCAAATCTATCCTCGGGAAGAAGAGGGTAGCACCTGATTGGTAAGCAGGTGCTCATTTATAGAAGAAAAAAAGCCTTAAGACAAAGTCTTCAGGCCAACCAAAACCAAACTTTTTTCAAGGAATGAATCGAAATTTACGTATTCTACATTCAGTAGTCGTAGATAAACGTTTAAATAGTATTGCAGCCTGGTAAACTTCCCCAATAATGAAGCCTTCCCCGTTTTGAGACAATTCTAAACTATCAAATTAGATTCTATTTCTTGTACAGATTTACTCTGTTTGTTAGACCAATGCTGTCAATGCCGATTGTCGCAGATGAGGGATTGGACATTGCCTTGTTCGTGGATATAATACACCGCTGGACAGCCAAATGAGACTACATACACGTTAAACAGAACTGGTGGCTTATTCCTGAACCATCTACCTGTCCAATGACTAAAGTTGTCATTGTTGTACAGCATTGGAAGAATGGGGTCGCTGCCCTCGCTGGAGTAGTCGGTTCGGCTCCAAATGAATTGACCTCCGCGGCGGATATCAATCTTAATTCCGTATTCCGCTTGTCCTTTGCGATAAATTCGAGCGAAATACATGTAATCCTCAAAGGCAAAGGAGTAACACTTTGTTGGAGAATATTCCGGCCAATCTATGGTTAATTCTGCGGGGTAATCGGCTTCATTTATTTCATTCCATTCAATGCGAATGGCGGAACCTTCAATAAAAGGATTGAACTCTTCAATACTCGCGAACTCTTGTCTGTTGTAGGTGCGATCACCTTTCTCCGACCTTTTAGTTACATCTAGCCCAAATATATAGTCTGTTTTTCGATAGGGTAAATCCGCTCCGTAGGGATTGATGAAGGCCACAATGCGAAAGGCTGAGACAGGAAATGACTCGATGTGGTTCTTGGCAAGGTCGAAGACATAAACACTGTCGGTCTCATCAATACCTGCAAATTCGAGAACAGAATTTCGATACTCATTTTCAAGATAGAATAAGGTATCGGGGTCAATCTCGTGTGCATCGCTCATTAAGTAGGGCGGGAGAGCAAGATCTTCAGGCTCCTCTCCCGACTGTAACGCTTCCGAGAGCGGGATGAATTCAATGTAGTAAACGCCGTTACTACTCGAAGAAATAGAATACAGATTGACATGCTCAAATTGATGAATGTCGTCTTGGTTAGCGGGTGCTGTGAGCGTAGTATCGAGAAGAGAGGGATTGCTCTTACTGAGTTCTGGATTATTACTCTGACTCGTTTCAGCGCACGCTGACGATATCACAAAAGGCAATAAGAAGGTGTAGATAGGTAGGCGCATGGACTGTACTTTCCAAAGTGAAATTCAATTGTTGTACCAACTGTTGGTATCGTTCTCAGCAAGCTAATTGAAATTCTGATGAGGATCACATTGATGCTTCAACCATCCCTTTTACTTCTCTTCACCTTGCTTATTTTATCATAACGTCTTCAATGATCCGATTCTGTTCCTTGCTCTGGACGTGTTTAGATTGAGATATCAACATACTTTCCTTTAATGATGGAAATATTTTGGATGCGCGCTTTAGCATTTTTTCACCGGGAAAAAGGAGGTCATCGTCTGCTGCGAAAATGGTGATTGGGGTAGTTATATTTTTTGCCTTTTTGGAGTTAATGACCGGCACGGGGGTGAAATCCATATTAAACTCCAAGAACACTTGCGGAAGAAAGGCCAACGCGAAGTCATCAGGCTCAGTGAATAGACTGGATAGGAACTTCTCTATCTGAGCCATTTTTTTCGATTTCATGAATCTCTTCATCGGGATAAATACTTTCAAAAGCGCTCGTATTGGATTACCATTCACGACATATGCCGGCACAGTGAGGTACACTTCTTTGATGTTACTTTCATCATATTCCAATGTTTTTAGGATAACCAATCCACCAAAGGAGAAGCCTGCCATGGTTACTTCTGTGATCCCTAATTGGGCAATGACCTCATTCATCCATTTACCGTACGACTCATCTTTCATGCTGGGTCTTACTTCCGCGCTTTTATTGGGTTGAGCAATAACATCTACAGCGTACACCCTGAACTTCTGACTTAAATGAGGGTAGGTTTCTAGCGCAATAGGAGCGCATCCATTGGAACCATGCACAAGAATCATTGGCGGATGCAACGGGTTTCCTGTTGCTATGATGTTAGTTTCACCGAAGCTGGTCTCAACTTTCAAGTATTCAAAGTCGATATCAAGTTCATCCAATTTCTCATCATAGAGATTTAGAATCGCGTTTTTGCCTTGCTGTGTTTTGAATAGTTTTTCCATGTCGATGTTTTTGATGGGTTAGTGTGAAACCGTAATTATTACATTTCCGCGTTTATGACCTTGTTCTACATATGCATGAGCGTCCGCCGTTTTTTCCAGCGGGAATACGGTGTCGATAACAGGTCTAAGTTTACCGCTCTCTACATGCTCCTTAAGTTTGATGAATGCGCTTTTTGGTGTCTTGGGAACTCCTTTGTCGATGGAAATGTACTTGCCACCTTCTCCTAGCGCCAGTTTAGTTTTCTCCTTTAACTTTGAAGTCTTGCTGTTACCAACCGCATCGATTACATAGTCATAGACACCCAATTTTTCCTCTGCAGAATCAGAGGTGTAATCGATTTCTTTGTCTGAGCCCAGAGACTGAACCAGCTCAAAATTTCTTGCACTGCAAACACTTGTCACCTGTGCTCCAGCAATCTTGGCGAGTTGCAATGCTGATGTTCCAATACTTCCCGAAGCTCCATAGATCAATACCGAATCTCCAGGTTTAATGTTCGTCTGATCAATCAGGTGGGAAGCGAGGAGTCCCCCGTAAGGAATGGCTGCCGCCTCTTCAAAGCTTGTGTTCGTGGGTTTTTTAGCCAAATTCCAATCCTCAGGCAATGAGATGTATTCGGCGTATGAGCCGAAACGGCGTTTCATGGGCGAGATAGATCCGTATGCAAATACGGCATCTCCAATATTGAATGAGGTTACCTCTGCACCTTTATCTTCAACGATTCCTGCCGTCACCATTCCCAAGATGGGATTCCTGGGCTTACCAAATCCGAAGATGAGTTGAAGAATGAACTTGGGAATGGCTGCTTCGTTCATTCTTCTTAGGAGCACATCACTCGCGGTAACCGAGGTGGCTTTTATTTTAATCAACACCTCATTGGCTTTCGGTGAGGGCTTTTCAAAGTGATCTAGGATCAGGTTTTCTGGGCCTCCGTATTTCGTGCATCTTATCGCTTTCATAGTCCTACTTTTTTGGAATCACGTAACCGAAAGCGCCACCAAGCGCAATACCTAAAGAGGTGCCCAAGGCCAAATTATTCATGGCTATACCTATTGTTGCACCAATGGCTGTGCCGATAGCAATACCTGCGGCTGTGTAATTTGTGTGCTTCTCTTTCTTCATCTTTCTGAATGATTACGTGAACAAAAGTAGGAGGGGCAACAGCTAGAGAGGTTCGCAATCTCAAGGAGAGGTTCGGAATTACATTTCAGAACCAGGATTGGTGATTCGGAACTTTTAGCAGGGATGCTCTCCTCAGTTTTGCAGTCGAATTAGGAAGTCAATCATTAAAATCAAATCGTTATGACAACCAAAACTTTGACCGCTACCGCATTGATTCTTTGCTCGACGGCGTCATTTGCACAATCAGAAACAGGAAGTCAGCCTGAACTTAAGAATGGATATAACCATATTAAGATTGAGGCAGGAACAGGCTCTGGAGTTGTGGAGGATGAGGAGCTGTCAGGTTCCGAGATCAACTACACCTCGCTAAGCTTGAAATTGGGGTATGAGTATCATCTTCGCAACGACTTTCGTTTTCAGGTTTACCTCATGAATGAGGCTTCTGAATTTAATCGTGAAAACGAGAATCTAAATGCACCTTACTTCGCATTTGAAGCACGTCTTGGCATTTTGGCACCAGTGATGAGCACGAATTCGGGATTCAGTCTGCATGTGGGGAGTAACTATGCATTCAGTACGCGATTTGCGAATTGGGAAATGCGTAATGAGGTCGATGGACAGTTCAGCTCATTGAGTGCGCATCATCTCAATGCAGCCGTTCAAGTTGAATTTCAAAAGAACAGATGGCGTGCATCGGCAGGTTTGAGTATGCCAGTAATCGCGTACGTATACCGTTCAAACGACCCGAGTATTACAATTGAGAATGGAGAAGTTTCTCCTCTTTTTGAGAATGGAGAATGGGTTGCACCAGACAACTATCTAGTTCCTGAAGCATCATTGAAGATGGGGTATAAGTTGACAAGCTACTTAGAATTGAGCTTGAACTACAACTATGATTATCTCAACAGCTCAGTTGGTGCGAGTAGCCGACAGGTGGAGCATCAAATTCGATTGGGAGCAACGCTCAACTTTTAAATGGAATGAGCTGAGCACGACGGATTCAAGCAAACTACTTAAAGGCCCTACCATGTCGGTGGGGCTTTTGTTTTCGACTAAGCTTGACTCAGAAACTGTTTGGGCGTTAACCCTGTTTCTTTTTTGAAATAGGTATTGAAAACAGTTTTTGAGTTGAAGCCACAATCGAACGCAATAGACATGATAGTTAGGTGAGAGTGCTCAGGCCGTTTGGCAACAGATTTAAATTCTGCTACGCGGTAATGGTTTATGAATTCATTGAAATTCTTTCCGAAACCTTGGTTCAGTAACCATGATAGTTGATTGGGGTGAAGCTCTAAGTCATCCGCCAAGGAGCGCAGAGTAATATCTGGATTGAGATGTGGCTTCTCAGATTCTACAAATAGCTTCAACTTCTCCTTGTATTCCCTTACTGCCTCTTCATCAAGTAAGGCTTTCTTTTTTAGCGCAACTTTCTGTATGCCAAACAAGTCTTGCGGAAACAGTTTTTTATGGATGACAGAATACTTTGGGTCATCCTTTATTGGGTCGATCAATGGGTCTGCGTAGCGAAGCAAGAGGAGGGGAGACTGAGTTTCAATCGCATCGGCTACCCATTGAAAGGCATTCTCTTTTTCATCAAGGGCGCCGAAGAGAAGGAAGAGGTAAGAGCTTGCCGTGTGCCCATCTGGCGTTTTCGCTTGTTCCTCTAAAATGGCGCGATACTTCTCTCCTTTTTCGACATCGCCCATCAATGCGTATGCTATGGCAAACGCACCTGTTTTTTCTTCGGGGATAAGGATTTCAGAGGGCATGGATTCATAAAATGGAATGACCTCTTCATATTTTCCCAGCTTGAGTAGGCAATTGGATTTGACAGAAAGCGCAGGTATGTTTTTCGGATTCACCGTTAAACATCTATCCAATTTTTGGAGGGATTGGGTATAATCTTCAAGCATGTAATCCAAGTAACCGCTGAAGAATTGAGTTTCTTGAGAAAGCGGATCTCCAGTTAGGGCGATATCCAAATGCTGTTTCGCTTTTTCTTTTTGCCCAGCGATAATATGGAGAAAGGACATGAACTGCTGGGCCTCAGCAAAGTTCGGATTAAGTTGGATTGACCTTGAGTTCAGTTCAAACGACTTTCTATAATCGCATTCGGTAAAGAAGGCAAGATTGGCAAGGAGGTGATATGCATCCGGCAATTTGTCGTTCAGTTGAACGGCCTGATTCGCGAGTTGTGCAGTTTTTCCCCAACCTTCCTCAAAGGATATGTATCCGCATGTTGCCAAAAAACTGTAGGCATCGCCTAACCCTACTAACGACTTCGCGTGGTTAGGGTCGAGCTCAATCGCCTTTTCGTAAAACGAAATAGCGGTTAATACATCCTCTGGATTCCATTTATTCTTGTAAAAAGTAGCTTTCAGAAAATGTTCGTAAGCATCGATGCTTTCCGTTTGTTTTTCAACCAAGTGCTCACTGATTTCGAAGTGGCCGAAATGCTCACGTAATCGTTCGGCGATTAGCAAGCTGATTTCATCTTGCACTTCGAAGACGTTTTCTAATTGTCTATCCCATGTTTCCGACCAAAAGTGAAAGTCGTCTGCGGCATCAATCAGCTGGGCGGTAAAGCGAATGGTTTTCCCCGACAAGCGGACACTTCCTTCCAGAATGGTAGATACACCTAGTGCTTTCCCAATTTCAGGGATGGGTATGTTCTTCCCTTTGAAATAAAATGAAGAGGTTCTCGAAGTAACTTTTAAACCACCAATCTTTGCTAGTGCATTGATAATCTCCTCTGTGATTCCATCGCTGAAGAACTCGTTCTCCTGTTCTGCGCTCATGTTCACAAAAGGAAGAACGGCTATGGTTTTATCAGAAATGGAGCCTGTGTTCATAGTTACTTTACTGAAACAAGATGCTCAAATGTGCGACAATTCGTGGATATGTATTCATACAGGGATGGAAACCTTACTGGATATAGGGCGAGAAACAACCGATGCTATACTCAACTCTTTCGCACTGGCTCCAGCGCCATTCTCAAACACAGTCCCGCCAAAATCACTGTTACCAGTGCAAATCCCTTTTCGAAATTGGTTTTAGCCAATAGGTTGCCCACAGTGTTGAGCAAAAATAACGCGGTAAGCAACCAAAGGGCAATGCGTGAGGTTCGGAGTAAGGCAGCAATGGCAATGGTTTGCATGCGCACGAGTACGATGAGGACGCACAAGACCATGATTAGGAAGGAGAGAATCTCGAATTGCAAGAGTTCCTCCGCGGTTTCGAATTGGCCGCCCCAAAGGAATTCTACAGGAGCAAAATCTAGGAATAGAATGCCGACAATTATACCAAGGTGGAAAAGACTTAGGACGCTAAAAATGCCAGTGGCTAGATGCGCCGCTCGTTTGAAACTGATGAGCTTCTTCATAGGTGATCGTTCTGTTATACTTGGTTGCAATACTCTACGGAGTAAATGAAAGGTGGTTGCCTTAGCTCGCAGGCCTAGGCCCATTTCAATAAGTGTAGAGTCGCATCAAGTTCGAAATCCTTTCCTGCTTCTCGCATACTCTGTTGAACTACACGGTACAGGCACTACTAATAAAGAGTGTGTTAGTCTACAGTATTATCCATGGCGCAATTGTATATGGGGAAATTTTTGAATGGATCTCCAGGCTTTGATTTCGGTAGTTCAGAACAAAAGTTCATTCTGTAAACTCTAACTGTACCATAGGGTTGAATTTTTATTGGTGTCTCGCATGATTCAAAGCTATTCTCTTTCCAGTTCGAGTTCTGATGATTCCATGTGTCGAAACCAATTTGACACTGAGTTGCAGTGCAGTTCTCGTAGGTTATATCCACTGCCGGTTTTACGAACTGAGGTCGAGGGTCTGGAGCCCAGCCAAATCCAGTTCCAAATTCATAGTCTTTACCTGGAGCATCTGGACCAGAGGTTAGAACTTTGTGTGCTGAGCAATTGGAGAATGTGATGTTAGCTCCACAAGCGCTAAATCCTGTAGCTTGCAAATCTTGAGGATCAATGGAAGAAATATCTTCTGCGTGAGAATTTGTGACGGTGATATTACTACCATAAACTTCCACACCTGTTGCCTTCGCACCGGTTTTTTGAGACCCCAGTCCATCATAAACTCGATACGCTCTGAAATTGTCCACAGAAACGTTATTGACAGAGAAAAGTGACATACCATGACAATCGTCGCAGCAACCAAGTAGTGTGTCGGCCACGCAGTTGCTGTAAACAAGATTGTTAGATGATGTTGGCATGAATCCAATGCACGTGTGTCCGATTGTGGATAGTGGACTGCCTTGAGAGACGGTTTGCAGATTCTTAGCCGTGCACTCTAGCGTTCGAATGAATGAGCAGCTATCAAGTACGAACGCTCCGGCCACTCCGTCGGAGTTTTTAAATCCATCTACATGATTGTTGTAAAGGATTCCCATCGCAGAGTTAGCGACCAAAAAGGCTGAAGCAGTCATAGCAATCACATCCATCTTTATCACTTTGCAGTTATATACCTCAAAGGAATTCGCTTGATCTAGAAAGAACGCCGTGGGTACAATATCGAAGATGGGGTAGGTCAGTTCATGGACCTGTACATTGTCAACGACGAGTTGATTGGTGCGGATGGCAGATAAACCATTCACGCCGAAGTTATGAATATGACCGTTTTTCACAGTTACATTTTCAATAACTGTATGCTCTCCAGCCATCACTTGAATTCCAAATGTTGTAGTCTTATTCGAGCCTGTGGCTGTAAGCTTGAAGCCGCCCATATCCAGAGAGACGCCATTGCCAACAATTTTGATTGCTGTCATGTCTCCAAATGGCGGAGTGAACTCTAGATCTTTGGTGAATACATATTGACCTGTGCTTAGAGATAATCCGCCGGGTGGGATATGATCGATAGGGTATATGTCATCGCCCGCCTTGAGCAAAGTACGTTCCTCTTTGTCTTGGAGTAATCTGGCGTATTGGTTCGGGATAGATTCTGAAGCTGATTTGAAATGACTAGTAAACATGGTGATAGGTCTTTAGATATCTTCGAAATTTCTGAAGTATCAAGCAGACGCATGTACGTAGAATTACCTATTTGAGTACGTAGGCTTACTAAATCAACCCACAAAATTCCCCATTCCCACATCATAAACTATCTTGCCGACGTTATTGGTTAGTTGTACGTTGAAAAAAGAACGATTCGTGAGACACTTCGCTTCATTTTGTTTGGTCATGATCTCGATGGTATTGGTGAGCTGTTCAGGCTCAGATAGCGATACTCACACAGAGAAAGTGGTGGTTGGAAATACAGAGTTCTATTTCCATAACCGTTCATGGACAGGCGCAGAGGGGCAAGAGCTTAACGAAGTCTTCCTTTCCAGCGATGAAAATGCCGATGACTATCGCGGAGCCATTTACTCCGCGGGTAGCTTTGGAAGCATCACCTATTCTGTAGAGAATGAGGTGCTCACTGTGTTCACTCCCATTCAGGTTGCTGAGTTCTCTGTGAACTTGAGCACTTTTCGCGTTCAGAAAATCCCAATGCGCGACTATCTTGAGATGAAGGACTCACTCGAGTGCTTCGGCTACTGTTTGTAAGCCTCCATTCAACATTTATAAAAGAAGAAAGGCGACCATCGCACTGGCCGCCTTTCGGCAAGAGAGTCGTTACCGCCCTACGTAACTGCTGAACAATCTAGTGCTCATGAGATGCGCAAGGAGATATTTACGCAGTGGCGATAACGGCTAATAGTAATAAGAAGAGTAGAATCGTTCTTTTCATTCTTGTGTTGGCTTTGGTGTGCTCTCAAATCTTAGTGCAAGCTAGTGAGTGCGTCTAGCCGCGACATCAGTAGAAATACGGAAAGTGAATATCAACCGACGATTTTAGCGCTCAGGTGCCGGGATTCAGGCTGATGAAGGAGCTGCTTACATTAACTCCAAAGAGAATTTGATTTCCAGTGAACCCCTGGAGAGTCTCGTCGCCAGTGTAATTGTAAGAGTAAACAGCAATCAATTCTAAGCTTTGAATACGCATGGCGATTTGTGATCTGAACCCATGATACCCTTGTGGTTCATAGATAAAGCCATCGAGTTCGTACCCATTTGAATTATTGAAATCACCCAGAATTCTCTTGTAAGTATAACCAGCTGAAAGAAGGATATCCACCTTGTAATCTGCGAACAACTTGAAATCAAAAGGACTATAAATCAACCCGATGCTGAACTGAAGAGGGGATGCGTCGATTTCTGTCGAATCTACAAGGCGATAGAAGTTGTCGCAGACCTGAAGCGTCGACTGAACTCCAAGTGATGGAGCTATTCTACTGATTAAATCAATACTAACAGATTGTCCGCTTGTATTGGGATTTACGAGCACAGTTGCGATATCTGTGCTATTCTCCATGGAAAGAACACTTCTGTTGTTGTATGAATAGAAGATATTGAGGGATATGAGCGAAGAGGAAATATTCATCCCTAAGCTTCCAATAGGATTATTGATGGATTCATTTCCTTCCGATTGATTGGTTACGGGGGCTAAAAGCGAACCGCTTCCAAACAGGTCTATGGTTTTGATAACATCCCATTCTTCACCTGCAGTCATACTTATGCTTCGACTGAAATAATTATTGAAAAATTCTGAGTTGTGTAGAGCTTGGCCATTCAATAGAGTGGGGAGCGTCAAAAGGAGGGTAGCAATGATGTACTTCATAACATTAGGTTTTTTCGCAAGGGGACAAAGGCGTATTTACCAGATTGAATTCCGATGAAAACACCTAAGATTTTCAGAGTGTTATTTTCAATTACATATAATGGTGAGCCACTCATTCCATGATCTAATGGAATGTCAGAAGACCCGTAAATGAAGGGTCTGTACCAAGGTTTCCTCGCTTTAATATTGGCAGAAGTGAGTTCTGAAGAGTTGAATTTGAATCCCTCAGTTTTGCAGGCTCGTCTCATTTTGTTCGGTGGATATTCCAAATCAACGTCAGTGAAGTTTACCATTCGTTGAGAAAGTCGAATCATCCCGATATCATACTTGGCTCGAGTGGTCTCGTAGAACATTTGAGGCACATGAAATTGAGTTTTCTTTACAGTGGTTCTCGGAATGTTGAGCTCGGGGGAGAACTCAATCTCAACCTTTTCGAAGTATTTTCGCTTTCCCTCTAGAAGATTATGGCCAGCTGTAAGAATTGTATTGGAATTCCAAAGTACACCTGTGCCCTCGGCATATTTGCCATTGGGTAAAGGCATGAAGAGCTTTACGTATTGCATGTCGGCAATTTTAACGCCAGTTGTAGTTCAAGCTAATACCTCCCCAAGAGTGAATTCTGGAGTACTCATTCCACATTTCGGCGGTACGAAAAGCACCATAAAGCTCTATCCCGATATGTCGCCATTGTGCCACCGCCCCAACTCTAAAGTTTCCGAGGAGGAACCCCGTCTCTCCATAGGGAAGAGCAGCTTCCCTGTTCCGAAATTGGCCATGCAATGAGCCGTTGTAAATGCTCGCTGTTAGCTGTCCATTGACAAAAAAGTAGAAAGAGCCAGAGTTGGAGCTTTCATAGAATGCTTTTGCTTCTGATGGACCTGCACCCGCCGCCATCGATATGGATGTGAGGTTGTTTCCAGAAAGGCTATGCCAGCTGTTCAAACTTACTTTTCCGAGTTTGTAATCGAATCCAACAGTTGCATTCGTTTGATACCCCAATTGAAAGCCGTAGAGCCATGAAAGAGATTGAGAACTTGTTGCTTCTCCCGATCCATCAATAGCCTCATTTATTTTTTGAGCAGTTCGGCTACTGGGTCTCCGCCATTGGGCCATGACCATTGCGCTCGGTTCACCGCCATTGGAAATTTGATTGTGCCATCCTTCAGGATTGTACGGTGGTTTTGTATTTCCATCGTTCATTCCTTCATGAATGGCGGTTTGAAGGTCACGGGCTACATTTGGAATGCCTAAAATGATAATTGCTGCACCCGCTTCCATGTATCTGTGGGATCGAGTTTCACCATTGTAATAGAGCCTAGAATTTATCAGGTCAATTCCAAAAACGGTTGAGTACGGTCTGTCACCCAAAATAATGTTTGGATCTGGTAGACTGTCAGGAGTGAATGCGGTGAATTGTAAACCAAATTGAGCAGGCTGACTGAAACTCAACTTCTGATTTGTTGAATAGCTCGGAAAAACAAAATCAAAGGTATTGCTGAGTGCGGGCGAGGAAAACTTTAACTGAAACCCTTGAGTGTAGTTTTGGTCGGAGTTTAGGTCGGATAGCCCTACCCATTCCAAGACTACATCTTGTTCAAAAGTAATGGACCCTCCATCTATTAGAGGTTGACATTCTTCTTGAGAGTATAGGGTAGTAGTGCAAAGGAAGAATGCAATCGCAGTTTTTTTCATAATTCCGAGATTAGGTTGTCTTGTAAAATTATGAAAGTCAACTTGTTACTCCTTCAGTAAAACTACGGAGTGCTATATGGGTATAAATTAAAAAAGGCGACCGTCGCACGGGTCGCCTTCACACAAATTCTTCTCTGCCATGGAAATTTGAGAGGTTGCAGAGAGTCGAGTTAAGAGTTTAACGTCTATGACTTGTTGATGTTGTAAAACTAACTCAGATAATTTTCACCGACAATAGTGTTTCAATCTTCTGCCTGTCTAATCGAGTGGGAGGAAAGCGGGGTCAAGTTTCCGATTGGGAATCTATACGGATTGTCGGATTCCAATGGGATTAACGGTAGCGAAGGTTGAGTTTGCGGAGCCTCGCTAATGAGTGAAGGTTGGGGGTGTAAATGAATCAAGGCCCCTAATTGGAGCCTTGAAATTACAACTTCACACAAATCGTTCGCTGATAAGCGGGCGGTTCAATACGAATATATAGTTTATTCTGTAACTATCTGAGCGATTCTCGGTTTTTTTCCTGAGCGTCAGACGTCTAGATCGTGAACTAGCTGTCGAGCGAGCCAAACACTCGCTTTAGGATGTCATTTATTCGCGCTTGTGGGTTCTCACGAATCTGTTGTTCCTCCTTCGCAACCATAATAAAGAGTCCGTCCATTGCGGCCTCGGTCACGTAGCCAGTTAGGTCCGTATTCACCTTATTTACAAACGGAATTTGATTGTATCGCGTGGTAATCTGATTCCAATATTGCGTCACATTGCCCTGCTGTAAAGCATTGTCGATGATCGGGCGGAATGCATTGTTGAGTCGCGTTTCGGTAGTTCTTCTCAAATATGCCGTTGCAGCATCGTCGTTTCCATGTAGGATACCCATAGCATCTTGAATGGTCATTTGAGTGATTGCATCCACGAAGATATCTGTAGCCTGAGCTGAAGCCTGCTCTGCGGCATGGTTCATCGATTCTTCAAAATTCTGAATGAGTGATCCCATTCCAATATCGGTTAGGGTAGTTTTCACTCGTCCGGCCTCTTCAGGGAATGGAATCTTAATCAGCGCATTTCCATAGTATCCGTTCTCAGCGCTGGTTTCAACCACCGCATTGCGAATTCCTACTTTAAGCGCTTCTTTCAATCCGGATGAAACTTCCGCTTCTGTGAGGGGGAGGTTGGTTTCAATATTGGGAAGCTGATTGAGAATTTCACAGGACTGGGTTGCGGCAGTGAGGCTGATGGCAGCGAGACCGATTTTCAGAATTTTCATATTTATCAGTTTAGTTCACTCAAAGATAAAACTAAAGCGCGCTCAAACTGTCTTTTTACATGGAGGAATCATCCTTCGAACCGCAATTGATGTTCTATCTTTACGTCGATAAATAGAGAATATGCAGGCAGAAATTATCACCATTGGAGACGAGATTTTAATCGGACAAACCATTGATACCAACTCGGCATGGATGGGCGAACGCTTAAATGAAGTGGGAGTGGATGTTTGCCAAGTTCGATCTATCCGAGATTTACCCAACGCCATTGTTGATTCGTTAGATACCATTCATCCGGATACCAAGTTGGTATTGATTACCGGAGGATTGGGACCAACGAAAGATGATCTCACAAAGCACACCTTAAATGAGTATTTCGGGGGAGAGCTAGTCTATCACCCAGAAGTCTTTGAGCACATCACGGCGCTTTTCGCAAAACGGGGAAGAACTCCTAATGAGATGAATCGTGGTCAGGCTGAATTGCCAAGCGCCTGCACTCCGCTCCACAACCCGAACGGCACAGCAAGTGGAATGCGCTTTGAGCGCGACGGCGTTTATTATGTATCCATGCCTGGTGTTCCTTACGAAATGAAGGGCATTATGGAAGGAGAAGTAATGCCGTGGTTGGTGGATACTTTCACTTTACCACCACTCGTTCACCGAACCTTGCTAACGCACAATGTTCCCGAATCTGAACTCGCTTCCACTTTGGAAGAATGGGAGAACAACTTACCTACTCATATTAAGCTGGCTTATTTGCCAAGTGCTGGTGCTGTTAAGCTTCGTCTAACTGCCAGAAAGGGCGACCCAGAGAAGAACTTGAATCGCATGATTCAGCTTTTCGAAGAGGCGAAGCCGTTGATTGGTGATGCTGTGTATGGCGAAGGCGCCGAATCCATGGAGGAAGTGGTTGGACAATTACTGAAGCAGACCCACAAAACCGTTGCAGTAGCAGAAAGTTGTACGGGTGGTTCATTAGGCGCTACGCTCACTTCAATTCCGGGAAGCTCGGCATATTTCATGGGAGGAGTAATGACTTATTCCAATGAATCTAAAGTGAGAATGCTCGGTGTAAATGAAGCGGATATTATGGTACATGGTGCAGTGAGCGAGCCTGTGGTTGCGCAGATGGCCAGAGCAGTAGCCAAGAAGTTCAATACCGACTATGGTGTGTCTACTAGTGGCGTTGCCGGACCTGATGGTGGCACCGAAGAAAAGCCCGTTGGAACAGTTTGGATTGGTGTGCACGGACCCGCTGGAACGAACACCTATAAATATACCTTCGGACATAACCGCTCTCGCAATATCAAACGGTCAGTGTTAATGGGGCTTGATCTCCTCCGCAAGCAAGTGTTGGCGGATGAAAAGCAGACCGTAGAGTAGAAGAGAAAAATCTTCTTAAACTATTGCATATTCATGCTTGCGAGAATAAAATGAATGTCGTTATTTTGCAAGCCAATTTCGAAGTACGCCTAAACGAGGAATAAAATGTCACGAGTTTGTGAATTGACGGGTAAGAAAGCTATGGTGGGTAACCACGTTTCGTTCTCTAACAAGAAGAACAAGCGCAAGTTTAATGTTAACTTGACTCGCAAGCGTTTCTACATCCCAGAAGAAGACAAGTGGATTACTTTACGTGTTTCCACCTCTGTATTGAAGACAATCAACAAGAAAGGTATTTCTGCCGTGCTCAAAGAAGCGCGTGAGAATGGAATGCTTGCCAAGTAAATCCAATAGATAAAGGAATAAGACATGGCCAAGAAAGGAAATCGCGTTCAAGTTATCCTCGAGTGCACAGAGCACAAGGAGAGTGGTATGCCAGGTACTTCTAGGTACATCACTACCAAGAACAAGAAGAACACGCCAGATCGTATGGAAATCAAGAAGTACAATCCGATCTTGAAGCGTTACACCGTACATAAAGAGATTAAGTAATCACCTAAAGACCAGGAATTATGGCAAAGAAAGTAGTTGCAACCCTGAAAAAAGAAGGTGGTTCTAGCATGTTTACCAAAGTGGTGAAGATGACTAAGTCCGGAGACAACGGATCTTACGCCTTCGAAGAACGTATCGTAGCGAAAGACACGGCTAAAGATTTCTTTAGCAAGTAATTCGAACGATTATCACAAAAAAAGCCCTCTGAGAAATCAGGGGGCTTTTTTGTTTCTCAAGGTTTCGAGAGAATGTAGTCTAATTGATAAATCCGACCCCTAACTCAAGCCTGAACATGAACTGATTGAAGCTTAGATTGGAAAAATTAAATCCATCGGTGTCCGGCAAATAGCCTGGACGAGACCCTATTGATACATCCCAAGATAGGAACCAAGATTTTGGCACAAAGCGACCGTTTTGATAGGAATAGTTCAACGCGCTGATAGAGCCATAACCCAACTCGATGCCGAATCTTCTGAATCCTTCGGTGTCGCTGCTCAATGATAAGTCATATTCTTCTGGAAGAGCATCTCTATCTGCCACAATCAAGCTAGAACCTACGCTATACCTCGACCGCAGGTAAATACGCTCACGGCTGTAAGTACCTAGCATGCGGGACTCACGAGCAAACCTGCCTGCGGCTGCATTCGTCCATGTATATTGTGCACCGAGAACCAGGTTGATGTTTCGCTCTCCTTCCAAACGGGTGGCATTCGAAATTTCACTTGCCCGCGGATCTGTACCAGACAATCTTATCTGATTGTGATCCATCTGCAGGCCACCACTAAATCCTATGTTGGTTTGAATTATACTGGGAATCTGAAGGACGATTCTCTTCAGCCCAGTTTGACTGTACGTCAATCCTGACTGTCCCGCACGTGTGAAATGAATGGGGAATGCTGTTCCGATTAACTGGAAATCACTTAAAATGGAGGTCGGAAAGCTCATACTTGAACTAAGGCCAATTGCGTCGAAATCAAATGGTAGAACTTCAGCTTCCAACATGAACGATTCATTCCATAGCCCTTTATATTGAAGAGAAATGTTGGGAATCCCCACGGTTCCAAATAGAAGATTTGCCGAATAAAACCCGATGTAACCTTCGTTGTAAAACTGGTTGCTGTGTACGTAAAAGATCCCTTGATCGTTTACGAAATCCGCATCGTTACCATCACCTTCAAAGTGTGTGATAATATCAATAGTATCTTGTGCAGATGCCGTCCCACCGAGGAGTGCCATCATCACGAGCGCAATAGTAATTTTAATATTCTGCATTTGATAGTACGTGCTCTGAGTTGTGCATCAGTTGATATAGCCGATGGTAAGCCCAGCCATCAAAGCGAATTGATTGTAGCGAAGTTGTGCAGCTTGGAACTCGTCATTTGAAGGCAGGTAGCCAGGACGTGATCCAATGGAGATGTTGTACGCATAGAAGAATCCCTGCGGAGTAAATCGTCCATTTTTGTACTTGTACTTGAATGAGGATAGGCCTTCGTATCCGATTTCTATTCCAAATCTTCTATAGCCTTCTGTGTCGCCATTCAAGCTCAAGTCGTAGTCGTCTGCCAATGCATCGCGATCTTCAACTACCAAGCTAGAGGCCATGCTTACGCGAACGTGACCATAGATACGCGATCTTGTGTACACGCCCATGGTAAAGGATTCGTTCTCAAATTTTCCAGCCGCAGCATGTGTGGACGTGTATTGAGCGCCGAGTACAAAGTTGATATTTCGCTCTCCTCTGAGGTAGGTAACGCTTGATATTTCACTCGCTCTAGGGTCAGAGCTCGGAAGTCTCATATAGTTGTTATCGAGTTGAAAACCCGCACGCAAGCCGTAGTTCGTTTGGACAATACTTGGCGTCTTGATATTGACGTTCATTCCGGAAAATGCACGCTGACTCAAGTTGACGCGACCTCGTTTCGTCGAATGGAAGAAGAATGCAGATCCCATCACTTGAATATCACCTAAAATGGTGGCAGGAATGTCAAGCCCCAGTCCGAGTTCTGGTGTGTTGAAGTCCAAAGGAAGAACTTCGGCTTCCAACATGTAATCCTCATTCCAGAGGCCCTTGTAGCTCAACGAAATGTTGGGAATGCTTCCTCCACTCGGATAGGTGGCTTTTACGCCATAGAATCCCAAGTATCCTTGATTGTAATATTGATTGTTGAACATGTACAATGAACCTCTATCGTTCAACATGTCGGTGTCGCTGTTCTCTTGGTCGATGTCGAGAACAGCAATGGTGTCCTGAGCAGCGGCGTGATGCCCTAAAAAGCTTAGGGCCACGGCTGCCATTGAGAGTTTGAAATTCTTCATGTAATTTGAAAGTAGAAGAGAAGGTTATGAGTTAGTGTAGCCAACCGAAGCTTACGTGAAACATCAAGGTTGTATTGCCTGCAAAACCGAGTTGAAGGGCGTCTTCGACACCAGTTATGGTGTTTCCCACTTCGGGCTCTCTTTCTCCGTAATTGGCGTATGGCTCATTGAGCGAGAAGGAACCGCGATAGTAGTTGTCAGACTTGGTTGGAAAGGTGAAGCGCATAGACCCACCGTATTCGATTACCCATTGCTGATCTATTACTCGTGTAGCACCCATTTCCCATCCTAAGAACGGAACTCCTGAGCTGACAGAAGCCGGTGGTAGATACAATCCATAGTAGTTTCCAGACGAGTACCTCGCATAATTGTTATAGGCGTACTCCATACTCATCATCGCATACCCAGCTGTAAAACCGTAGTAATGCCCAATAGGAGCGGTAATTCTCGAATATCTTCTAAAGCCGAACTCTGCTGTAATGGTGTTGAACGCTTGATTTTCGTTCCCTAAGCTTTTATTAAACGTGTATTCGCGGGTTACTCCGGTGTTATCTGTCACGGGATAATTAAAATCCCTCACCGATTTGAGGTAATTTCTGGAATACCCTGCACGCCCAACGAGGGTCCATTTTCTGCCCACAACTCGCTGATATATGATGTTGTGCTCAAAGCGCATCACTGGAGAGTTCTCCTCTACGCTCATGTCCGCTGAACGACCAAGGAAGTAGTTAGTGTTAAATCCAAGGTCGTACTGAAGGATTGATTTCTTTCCCAAGTAACCGTGGGAATTCTGTGCATACCCGGCGGCAGAGAGCAAGGTAAATACGGCTACACTATATATTGTCTGTAATCTAGTCATATCGACTTTATCTTATTCTGATTAGTTGCCAATTTGAAACACCATGTCGTACACCATTTGATTCAAGTAATCCTGGTGCATGAATGCTTCGTATTCCCGAACATTGATGAGCATTGCATTGCCCGATCTAAGATCGAACACAAAGTAGACCAAGATTGAATTGTCATTGGCCTTGTACAAGTCGTCCAACAATCCAAAGACAGAAGGTGGGAAAACAACCATCAAAACGGCAGAAGTGAAGCGGTTGACTTTAAATGATGAATTGATAGCTGTTGGCACGACCAAGTGATCGATACCCGTACGATCTGCGATTTCGATAGCCCGCGCTTGTAAACTGTTGTTAACAGGCGTGTTTACATGACTGAGTCGCTCTTGGAACCATTCGCGTAGAACGACATAATCATTAAACTTTTGAGTCGATTCTTCGTCATCGTCAAAGTCGCTTGTGTAGTACGTTTCAGCACGGAGGCCGGCTGCACGTAATGCAACATCCGAAGCGCGCTCGAAGCGTTCGCGGAATTCCATTGTACGCTCGAGCTTAAAGTCGCTACTATAACGGCTTTCGATGTGGAATGAATACAGAATAGGCGATAGGTAATGTACTTCGCGTAAACCCAAGTTGACATCCTCGTATTCATCGTTTTCTTCGCTCAGGTTACTGAGGAGATCGCGGAATTCAGCTTCATTAAGTCCACTGCGATTTTCGGTATCCTCCGAATAAAGCAATTCTTGAGCTTCGTATAAAGCGATAAGTATTTCGTCTTCAGCATATTCATAAAGCAAAGAATTCGACCAGTCTTGAGCCTTGCTACCTGACATCTGACGGTCATAGCGAATTTTGTCAATCTTAGACAAATTCTCATACTCCACCTCAGACAATGTATCTATTGAAGTAGTGTCACCGAGTGGTGAATTCGTGTAGGTATCAAGCGAACCTTCCATTAAGCGAATCAACTGGTTGATGTTCCCGTTCAAGTTCTCTAGTATGAAAGGGTCTTCAGGATGCTTCATGTGAAGCTCGTAGTTATAGCGAATCGCTAGACCCAATGCCTGTTCAGCAGTGAGTGTCTCCATGAATTTGTCAAGGAGTGCAATCTTGCCCTCGGTGTTCTGGTCCTCAAAGATATTCTCGTGCTCATTACCCGGTTTACGCGGAGTGTTGTTATAGTTTGCATATTCAACCTTGTATGATGCAATGGCGTGCAACGCATATCCCACAAATTTTTCGGCATCATCAGAGAGCGCTGTATCAGTAATGGAAAGAACGTACGTGTTATACAATGCTCTTACATAATTACGTTCGTGCAAATCACGTTGAATGGCGTCCAGCCTAGCCAGGCGCTGGATGCGCTTGAATCGATTTTCACCAAGCGGGTTAGCGGAAAGATGCTCGTAGTCATCTTCCTCGAAATCGGCATCCAATAGGTAGTCAAAAAATCGCTCGGTTCTTCTTTCGTAATTCGGGTGGCTACTTTCTTCATCGTCGAAATCACTCTCCGCCGTAATATCATTCTCGATGTCTTTAATTTTTGAGAGGTCGAGTTCAATGCGTGATGGTGCGATGTAGGCCATAGGGAACACGACATCGTCGAAGGGTAAATAAGAGAATAGCAATACATCAAAGATGGCAGAAGCATTGATTGGATTATAGCCTTCACTTTCCAACATCAACTTTAGCGCAAAGTCATCCGCATTCAATTCTCGCTCTTGGCTGTATTCGTAGAGTGAAAGGCCATCTTCAGCCCCTTCATATATGCGATTATTCACCTCGATATCGATGGTTCTCTCGATCGATCTTTCGATGTCACCTTCGTGATCATGTCCGATCTCATGCGCAATAACCAATGCGAGTTCAGTTTCGTTTTGAACTTGCGCGATAAGCCCAGTCGTCACCATTAAAATCCCCTTTGACGTCATGAACGCATTTGGAACGGGCGATCTTAAGGTATACGCTCGAATATTTTCATTGATGTCATCACTATTTGCGGTTAATCGCGCCATGACATCATTGAGGTAGATCGAAATGGAATCACCGTAGATAACTTCACCGCTCATCAAGAGCTCCGATAAGAAAAACTCACTTTGATTGAGGTATTCGGCTTTTTTGGCGCCCTCGTTGTCAACAAGTCGGTTGGGAATCTCGCGATTCAAAAAGTCATGGCGTTCACGCTCGGTGAACTCTTCTACCATTTCACCTTGGGAACGTAGGTGCTCTTGACTGATTCCCGATAAACTCAAGCCTAGAATGGCAGAGCTAATCAACAGCAGTTTGTCCGTGCTAATTTTCATTCTCCTGATTTTTTATCTGCTAAAACTCAAAAGAAGACAATGACAATGGCCCTGTAGGCCAAGAAGCTCGGATTGTGTCTGTACTTGTGAAAGATAATTAGACGAGAGCGATCAGAGGTCGAGTAAAGAGTTTCAGTTGTTCACAAATGTATCAATTGAAACTCAAACTCCCGCCCCCTTAAATCCGACAAATCTCGGTTATTCAATTATAGGACAAACTCGTTCTAGAATTGAATACCTACGGCTGCGATGAAGTAAAATTTACTGCCAGGAGCAACTTGATCCAATCCAATGGAGCTATCGTTATAGGAAGGGCGCCAGCCCAATTCGTAGCGATGAAAGATTCCGAAGTTTTCAATGTTGAACATTCGGGTTCCGCGGTAGCCAATTCGAACACCCAAGGCGGAGAATGAAAGCTGACTAGGATTGAGATCACCGATGTATTGATAGCCTCCTGCATTGCCCATTTCGTAAATGTCACCGTCAATCGCATGGTGGAGGTTCATCATCACATCGGCAAACACTGTTCTCGATCGCGATAGATTCTTACTCGAAGTTTTGTTCGTTGCCTCAACTTGCATCCATCTATCGAGTCGCCAAGCATACCCAAGCATCAAGTTTCCCACACTTAAATCGTTCCAAGCCACAATTCGCGTGGCATCACTTGAAATGGATGAGGTGTATCCTAAAGGGTTGCCGCCTTGAATGTTAAATCCAAGTCGAGCTTGATGGCGATAGCGAACGCGCGTCATAGCTTGACTATGCTTTTCGTACTGAACATTAAAGGGTGTGAAATATCGCCAAGAGACGCGATGAAGCTTTGTTTTACTCAAATCGCCTAGAGTGAAAGTAGCTGATGCCGTTCCGCTCCAAGATTTGAACACAGCGTCGTTTTGAGACAATTCTTCCGGACTGTAATGACTGTCGCCTTGGTCTGTAATTCCAGAGAAATTCACCTCAACGCCAACGAGGTCATTGAGCTGACTGTAGAGCTCTACTTCGGGTTGGAATCCCCCAGTTTGACCTCCATTGATAGCGGCAACACCTATTCCAATTCGTCCTTCGAGCAGTGGGTCGCGCCAATCTCTGGAAATGCTCGGTAAGGTGTCGTGATAGATGTCTTGAATAATTACCGTTCCCCCATTTCCAGGGTGATTGAAAATGATGTTTCTTTCATCTTGGCTCCAAGCTATTATGGATGCTAGAGCCATTGCAGTTAATAAGTAGGTTTTCATTTGCGTAGAGTAGTTTTTTACTCCCAAGCAAATGAGGTGCCAAATCAATGCATCCAACCAATTCTAAGGTCGATGAGTAAGCTGGACGTTCCGTAATGAGAGAAAGGCATAAACCTGTTCACTCGATACGTCAGCCCATCGTCCTGCACATCACGGTCTGGTCGGAAGAGCGGATAGAAAGGCAGTTTGAGGGTAAGGCCTAGGTCGATTGTAACGTTGGCGTTTATCAACCAAGAGTGACCTGTTTCCAATTCCAACTGGAACGAATTATTTGTAAATTCTCGTTCTGTATCGACGCCGTAAAGCAACACGTTGGAAGATCCATTCGATCTGCGCTGAAAAGCGGTTTCATCGAGGGTTGTACTTAGCCTGTTGTACCGCAGGTGAATTCCAACGTATTTGCCTACGGGAGCAACATTTTGATAGTAGTTGCGGAACCCATAGCTCAAATGATAATTCATAGCTGAGATATACTGGTCTCCGTAGTAGTAATAAGATCTATCATTTTGTTCGACAACCATGTTATGGTCTCCCAAGTTGAGACTGAATGGACTCGCGCCTGCTGAGATTACCCATGTGCCGTTTCGAGATCTCAATCTTTCATAGCTGACGGAATTGAAAAAAATAATTGGGCTCTCCGTGTTTCGGGCATTTCTATAGGCTTCTGGAGAAAGGCGAGCATGCATAAAACTGCCTTTGAACGACAGGACACTACGATGTCCTAAGAAGGATGGTCTAACCTGTGCTTGTGCTACTGCTCCAAGGAAAAGCAGAGTTATAATGATTCTTAATTTCATTGTTCTGAAGTCTGAAGCATGAGAGATATAAGTTCTTGAAAGGCTGCTATCCGAGTCGTTTTGCCATCTCCGGATTGGTATTTGAGATAGGCGTCCATCACGATTTCTGAGTTCTGAATATCGTAAACCGTTCCATAAAGCTCTGTTGAATTCGGATCATAGAATGCCAATACGGCCCCACCGATAACTGCAACCGGCGGAAAGAACATGATTAATTCTGGCTTGCCGTCCCATTCTAGTTCGTGACGGTAAAGTGAGTAGAGAACGTATCGCTGACCTGAATTTTGGTAGTACTCATTCAGGTAACGCTGACTGTAAGGCAGGATTGGTAAATCGTTCAACCCATAGGTCTCGATAGCAAGGCGCGAGAGGAGTACATAGTCGTTGTATTCTTCAACGGTATAGTCATTCGAGCCCGCGTCAGAATAGGTCACTACATTGGCATTTGGCTGGAAAGCATTCAGCGAGAAATCAATAGGCTCGAGCATCTGTGATCTCATTTCTAGAGATTCCTCGTATCGAGGTGCCCACATCGTACGATAATATCTTCCGAATAAGATTTTCCTCTTTTCATATTCATACGCAAATGGATGAACGATGGAGATAGAATCTATTCCAATCGGGTTGAATTCTTCAGGTTCGTTATTGATAAATCGTTCTTCCGCGAGGTCTTCTAATCGCTGGAGCTCTTCGGAGTAAGACGTGTTTGAAGCGTTCGAGTCCAACAAAGATACATAGCGGTCTACATTGCTCACGAAACTTGGATGATTTTCGATGGAGTTGAAGAGCTCAGCTGCCCAGGTGGCCTTATCTACTTTCGAAGCGCTCAACTCACGGTCGTAGCGAATCTTTTCAATTTTAGATAGGAGGGCGTAAGCGCTATCCGTTAATGTGTCGAAAGCGGCCTCTTCAACTCTTACACCTCTATAATCATCTACATCGGATTCCGTGAGCAAGATGAAGTTGTACCAAGTTTTATCGCTGAATTGAGAAACAAAGGCATCATTGCCCTGATCTTCGTTCAGTAGGAAGTTGTAGCGAAGTGCGATTGCTGCAGCTTCATTCGCCGAAAGATTTTCAAAGAAGTGATACACTGGATGTGAATTGCCCTCTATACTGTCGGCGTATACTACAAAATCGTTGTAGTCGTCATGCGCTTTGAGAGATGCAATCACATACATCGCATACCCTGTAAAGAGTTTGAGCTCTTCCGTTTGGTTTGGGTATTCGAGCGACATCAAGTACGCTTCGTAGATGGCTCTGGGATAAGCTTGATTCTGAAAATCAGCCTCAATGGTCTCGCGGCGCGATAAATATTGTAAGCGGTGGAATCGTTGTGGATCGAATGGATTGGCTTCTTTCTCTTCGTAATCAGAATGCTCTACGAGATAGTTTAGAAAGGCTTCGGCGCGCGCTGCAGTATTGGGATGTGTCACCTTCGAATCATCGTAATCCATCGATTTGCTGATGGGGTTTACTTCCTCTGGAAACGGCCCGGTAATTTGAACTCCTGTAGTGTCATATAATAACCAGTTGAAGTCGAAGGTCTTGTCTTCAAAAGGGAGGTAGGCGTATCTCAATACAGCAAAAATGTTCTCCGCATGAATAGGGTCATAATATCCCGATTCGATCAACAGTTCAATACCGAACTCATCCGCACTCAACTCTTTATCTCTGGAGTATTGAAGCATTCTGGATGCCACCTTGTCGCTACCAATGGCTTCGAGTCTTTCTACTTCGTTGAGGTATTCTTCCACCTTCGATACCATGTCATCATGGAAATGGTGTGCAATTTCATGCCCGATAATGAATGCCAATTCCGTTTCATTCTGGACTTGAGAAATCAATCCGGTGGTGACGAATAATCGACCTCTAGAGCTCATAAATGCATTCGGGGTCGCCCACTTTACGGTAAAGACTTCAATCTCCCTATTCAATTGTTCACGATTTTCGAGCAATCGGCTCTTCACTTCGTTCAAATAGGTTGAAATGCTATCTCCGAAAAGAATGTAGCCGTCGGTGATTAATTCTTGAATGTGATACTCAGCCCCGGTGAAGAGCTTTTCGAGTTCCTCATCAAGATTGACATCTCCATGTGATCGGAGAGACGTAGAGGTCTGTAGATATCCAATGGCGTTTTGTAAGTTCAGTCGTCCAGGAACTTCGCCAGAACTGATTAACCTTTGTTGTGAATGAGCAGCAAATCCCAAGAGTATGGAAAGCGCGAAAATGACTTTCTTCATTGAAAGAGCGAATAAATTTGAGTGCCGAAATTAGAACTTTATGTTAGAAATTGAAATTTGAAACCAAAAGGATTAAGAGAATCATTTTGTGTAGGCTTGTCCCCGCTGTTTTTCGGATATTTGCCGTCCATTAAATACAGCCTATGAGCTTGCTTGGAAAACTATTCGGACGATCCGAAGAGAAAGAAAAGAGATTAGAAGAGGGTCTGGAAAAGACCAAAGAGAGTGTTTTTGGAAAATTAGCACGCGCCGTTGCCGGAAAGAGCACGGTGGATGCTGATGTACTCGATAACCTAGAGGAAGTTCTGATTACTTCAGATGTTGGAGTAAGTACAACTGTGAAGATTATTGAGCGGATCGAGGAACGCGTATCCCGTGATAAATACATGAATACGTCTGAACTTCAGAGTATTCTCCGTGAAGAAATTGCCAGCTTACTCGCCGAGAATCAGGCAGGAGATGGTGCTTCATTCGACTTGCCCGATCACAAGCCTTATGTAATCATGGTCGTTGGAGTAAATGGTGTAGGTAAAACAACCACTATCGGAAAACTCGCCGCCCAATTTAAGGCTGCGGGAAAGAAGGTTGTTCTAGGTGCTGCCGATACCTTCCGTGCTGCAGCCGTTGATCAACTCGTCGTTTGGAGTGAAAGAGCAGATGTGCCAATCGTCAAGCAGGGAATGGGTTCCGACCCGGCTTCTGTGGCATTCGACACGCTTCAATCGGCGGTAAGTCAACAAGCCGATGTAGTTCTTATTGATACTGCAGGTCGACTTCACAATAAAGTGAACTTGATGAATGAGCTCGGTAAAATTAAGCGTGTAATGCAGAAGGTTGTTCCAGATGCACCGCATGAAGTTCTTCTTGTTCTCGACGCTTCTACCGGTCAGAATGCATTGAATCAAGCTGTGGAGTTCAGTAAAGTAACCGATGTTTCGGCCCTTGCTCTCACCAAGCTTGACGGTACCGCAAAAGGTGGCGTTGTGATTGGTATTTCAGATCAGCTCAAAGTACCGGTGAAATACATTGGAGTTGGAGAGAAGATAGAAGACCTTCAAGTGTTCGATAGAAAAGCATTTGTAGACCGATTCTTTAGCTAATGAAATCACATTCTGAAATAACCGCCAACTGGCTACCGCGTTACACCGGTAGAGAACTCGAAGACTTTGAGCCGTACATCTTGCTCACCAATTTCTCGAACTATGTGGAGAAGTTTGCTGAGAAACACGGCGTAGAGATAGTGGGAACAGATCGTTCCATGCCCAATGCTTCGGCGGCTGGTGTGACCATCATCAATTTCGGAATGGGGAGCCCAAATGCGGCGACTATCATGGATTTGCTCAAAGCGATTGAGCCTAAGGCTGCCCTATTTTTGGGGAAGTGCGGCGGACTCAAGAAGCGTAATAAGATTGGAGACTTCATTCTACCCATCGGTGCTATCCGCGGCGAGGGAACAAGTGAAGCTTATTTCCCACCAGAAGTTCCAAGTCTTCCGGCATTTAGCCTTCAGCGAGCGGTGAGTACTACGGTGCGTGAGCATAATCACGATTATTGGACCGGTTCGGTGTACACGACCAACCGCAGAGTTTGGGAACACGACGAGAAGTTTAAGAAGTACCTCAAGAAGACGAGAGCGATGGCCATCGATATGGAAACTGCAACGCTCTTCTCGGTGGGGTTCAAGAATCAAATTCCTACGGGAGCACTTTTATTGGTGAGCGATCAGCCAATGATTCCCGATGGAGTGAAAACAGAAGCAAGCGACAAAAAGGTAACTGCCAATTTTGTCGACTTACACATAAAAATAGGAGAAGAGGCATTGCGTGAGATTCGCGAAAACGGTCAGTCCGTACGCCACTTGAAGTTTTAGTTTATGCGCACAAAGAGTAGAAAGAAGAACGTCATCAACGTAGTAACCCTCGGCTGTTCGAAGAATATTTACGATTCGGAGGTCTTGATGGGACAGTTGAAGGCCAATGGAAAGGAAGTGCGTCACGAGGCGGAAGAAGGCAATATCATTGTCATCAATACCTGTGGCTTCATCGATAATGCCAAAGAGGAAAGCGTTGAAACTATCCTGGATTTCGTTCAGAAGAAGGAAGATGGGGTTGTAGACAAGGTTTTTGTTACTGGCTGTCTATCGGAGCGTTATAAGCCAGATTTGGAGAAGGAGATTCCGAATGTCGATCAGTACTTCGGAACACGCGAACTTCCTAAACTGCTCAAGGCTTTAGGTGCCGATTACAAGCGTGAACTCGTAGGGGAACGTTTGACTACCACTCCTCAGCACTATGCTTATTTGAAAATTGCGGAAGGTTGTGATCGTCCGTGTAGCTTCTGTGCGATTCCGCTTATGCGTGGTGGGCACAAGAGTACGCCCATTGAGGACTTGGTGACATCGGCTGAGAAGTTGGCTGCCAAAGGAGTGAAGGAGCTTATCCTTATCGCTCAAGATTTGACGTATTACGGTCTCGATCTCTACAAAGAGCGCAAACTGGCGGATCTATTGAGAGAATTGGTAAAGGTCGAAGGCATCGAATGGATTCGTCTGCACTACATGTTCCCTACCGGATTCCCAGAGGACGTTCTAGATGTCATTCGCGAAGAACCTAAGGTGTGTAACTACATCGATATTCCACTTCAGCACATCGCTGATCCTGTATTGAAGAGTATGCGACGTGGAACGACCATGGAGCGTACCAATCGTTTGCTTGATATGATGCGCGAAAAGGTTCCTGGAATTGCTATTCGTACAACGCTCATCGCGGGTTATCCTGGCGAGACTGAGGAAGATTATGAAGTGATGAAGCAATGGGTGAAAGACCAGCGTTTTGAGCGCCTAGGTATCTTCACTTACAGTCACGAAGAGAACACGCACGCTTATTCACTTGAGGATGATGTTCCAGAAGAAGAGAAGCGCCGCCGAGCCGATAAAATCATGGAGATTCAGCAAGAGATTAGCTGGCAGAAGAACCAAGAGCTTGTGGGTAAAACCTTCCGTGTTTTGGTCGATCGAGTGGAAGGCGAGCACTTTGTAGCGCGCACCGAGTTCGATTCTCCAGATGTGGACAATGAGGTGCTTATCTCAACTGAAGACACTTATTTGAGAGTTGGCGACTTTGCCACGGTGAAGATCAACGAAGCGACAGATTTTGACTTAATAGGAACGGTGGTCGAGTAAGCTCGATTACAGATCGTCGGATTCCTTTAGGATTCTAAGGAACAAGGCGAGCGATTCGCAGCCCTTTTCCTCTAGGTAATTTAGTAGCTTTTCAACTCCAGCATCGCTTTCGATAATTTCGTCGAGTGCGTCCATTTCGGATTCAGTCAGATTGTTTTCGATGCATTCATCGGTTTTGTCGCTGTTGATGTATTCGTCGAAAGCCTCGCTTTGCTCCATGAATCGCTGAGCGTCTTCTTCGCTCATGTTTTCTATTACACTCTCATCGTCGAAATCATAATTACCTGATTTTACGGCTTCATATAAGGACTCCAAGTAGAAGGAATACTTGCTGAATTCGGATTCCACACATTCACAAAGTACATCCGCAGCGCGGTGAACGTCTTTTGTGTTTTGGGCGAACAAGCCTGTGGATAACAGAGCTAGAGTTGTGGCTAAGAGTAGTTTTTTCATGGCTTACTTATCGATTTGTCCTCGGAGGGCGATTCATTTCATAATGCACGCGTTCGAATACTATTCTAAACATGAGTGCTGTCGCTTCACAGTCCAATTCATCAAGATACTCTTGAACCGATTTGAAGGAATCCATTTCAAGTAGAACTTCCTCAATACGTGCGAAATCATCTAACTCCATCCTATCTATTATGCAGGCTTCAAATTCGTCTCCTTCTGTCATTCTAGCCAATGCCTCTTCTTGAATTTGAAGTTGCGCGAGTTCTGAATCACTCAAATCAGCATGTAGAATGCTGTCCAAAGCGCTGCCTCGAAGTGGTTTGTTGTATCTCAATGTAGTATCAACCACCCAGGCATTATATAATGCTTCCAAGGCCTCACTATTTTCCTCAAGAACATCATTTCCGCATTCACAGAATGGCGTAACGTAATACTCGAAAGATTCCTCTTGAGCATTGAGAGAGATACTTGAAAGTAAAAAGAGTAGAGCAATCTTATTCATTAGCCTCATGGGCGAGAATTTTAAAGTAAAGTGCTAATGCTTGGCACTCGTGGAGTTCAAGATAGGAAGCCATGTTGATATAATCCCGTGGAGAGTCCATTTCATCGAACGCATCCATGTCTGCATCGACTATCTGAGCTTGAATGCAATCCTCCAACTCTTGATCTGTGATGTAACTATAAAAATCAACTTCCTGCTGTAGGTATCGCTCCTTGTCTTCGGCAGACATCAGCTCTGTAACTCTATCTTCACTGGCAGCTTCAATGCCCAATTCTTCAATAGTATGATAGTAGTTTTCGAGATACCACATATAGGAGTGAAGGTCGTCGCCAATGCAATCGCAAGCCGCGGAGAGAACGTTTTTGTGGGAGCCTTCGGGCTGCGATAGAGCTGATGTACTTGTAATCAACAATAACAAAATGCAATGGAGTAGTCTGCTTCTTATCATGTCAAATCAATTTTGAGCTTGATAAACTTCAATCAGTAAGTGTGTCAGCTCGCAGCCTTCATCTAAGTTGTAGAGAAACATTTTCACCAACACTTCATCGTCCATTTCATCGATGACAGGATATTGATTGAGAATGGGTTCTCCACAAACGGCAAAGATTTCATCGATGTCGTTTTCATAGAAGAAGCTCAATTCCTTGTTGAAGGTCTCGAGAGCTTCGCCATCAAGCTCAGCCCTTTTTTCTTCGATGAATTCATCTACATCCTCATTGGGATGTTCTACCGCAAATTGAAATACGTCGAGGACGTACGGACTTTCATGTGGAACCATGGATTCAACGCACTCGCAAAGCATGTCGGATACAGCCACTTGATCATCTACGGGCAAGCCGAAATTCGGACGACATGAGGTCAATCCAATACAAATGATGATGAAGAGAACGGGAAGCTTCATTGCGCTACAAATTTCATTCAAGATACTAGAATGACGTGTAGCGTGAGCTATGGGTTGAAATTAATCGAGGATTACGATTTCTTCGAGCTTGACCACTTGAGTTCCGTCAAGGTGAACGCGGAAGTACTTATCTCTCCACATGCTGGGCCCCTGGCGCATAAGGTCTCGAATATGCGTCCGAATGAGGCCCAAGCGTGGATGATAAATGTAAACGATGAGGTTTTTCGGAAGCGCTAATGTTGGGGGAGAAGCGTAACCGGATTTTAAATCTTCAAATGCTGAAGTTTCGAAACTCACTTCTTCATAATCCATCGAAATGGACTCGTCATCGTTCACAAGGTTGAGAATGCGAATATCCAACTGCCCTTGTGCACTCATCGCGAGTGTAGTAATGATAAAGGCAAATGTGGTAAGTAGTCGCATCTGTTTTTGACTTTCTATAACTAACGCGACGACTTATCGGATGTTCCGCAGTTTGGAACTGAAATTTTATTGTTTCACTCGGGAAATTATATTCACAATTCGACCCTCTTCAGCAAGGATTTTGTTGATAACTACACCTTGTCTGAGGCTCCCATTCTCCGTACCTTGAAAGTTCCCTCTGAGGTTTAGAATATTCTCTGCAATACATTGATAGTTAGATGTTTTTAGTATTTGATACTGAGACCACCGGTTTGCCAAAAGACTTTAAAGCGCCGATTACCGATACGGACAATTGGCCACGCGTCGTGCAAATCGCTTGGCAACTCCACGGTGAAAAAGGTGAACTGATCGAGCAAGTTGAATATCTCATTCAACCGGATGGATTCGACATCCCGTTCGAGTCGGAACAGATTCACGGTATCTCAACCGCTTTAGCGCAACGTGATGGTGTTCCTCTAAGAGAAGCTATGGAGCATTTCGTGCGCACCTTGAACACTTCAAAGTTCAATGTGGGTCAGAATGTCGGGTTCGATATCAATGTAGTAGGATGTGAGCTCTATCGTCTTGGAGTGGAAAGTCCGATTACGGAACTACCTGTTCTGGATACCTGTAACGAGCACACGGCAGAGATGTGCAAGATTCCAGGTGGACGTGGGGGTAAGTTCAAGCTGCCTACGCTTACCGAGCTGCATCAGCATCTCTTTGGAAAGCCTTTTGGTGAGGCGCACAACGCCACAGCCGACGTTGAGGCTACCGCACGATGCTTCCTTGAACTTGTTCGTCTCGGTGAATACCAAAAGGCTGAACTCGGTTTCGATGACCATCAAGTAAAAGCTTTTGTTGAGGCGAATCCGGCGGTGATTAAGGCCATCGGACTAAAGCATCGAAACCTCAAGAAGCAAAGCGAAGAAATACGCAAAGGCGAAAAAGCTGATGCCGATCCGGGGCTTTCAAAGGCGGATTTGGAGGAGAACCTCTCGCAACTCAGCGATGTTAAGTTCTCACATCTTCATAACCATACTCAGTATTCCATTCTCCAGGCAGTATCTGAAGTGAAGAGCTTGGTGAATCGCGCAGGCGATTTAGGTATGCCGGCTGTGGCCATGACCGATCTTGGAAACATGATGGGGGCCTTCCATTTCGTGAAAGCAGTTGGCGATTACAACAAGCGTGTTGCCGGAGAAAAAGCAGATGCTGAAGCGAAAGGCGAGGAGTATTCAAAGGCGCCTATCAAGGCTGTGGTTGGATGTGAGTTTTACGTTTGTAAGGATCATCTCGATAAAAGTCGAAAGGACGATGGATACCTCACTCCGCTAATTGCGAAGAATAAGAAGGGGTATCTCAACCTAGCGAAGATGAGTTCTGAAGGATTCATCAATGGGTTTTACTATGTTCCTCGTATCGATAAGAAGTTAATCCTCAGTCATAAAGAGGACGTAATTGCAACCACTGGTGGTCTGCAGGGTGAAGTTCCACAACTCATTCTCAATGTAGGTGAAAAGCAAGCAGAGGAAGCCTTCTGCTGGTGGCATGAGCAGTTCGGTGATGACTTTTACGTGGAGCTCAATCGACATAACCTTCCAGAAGAGGATAGGGTAAATGAAACTCTAATTCGCTTTGCCAAGAAATACAATGTGAAGTGCTTCGCGGCGAACAATACATACTATTTGGACAAGGGAGATGCTGAGGCTCACGACATTCTCCTATGTGTGAAGGAGGGGGAGAAAAAGACCACACCTATCGGTAGAGGTCGTGGCTTCCGTTTCGGATTTCCGAATGATGAATTCTATTTCAAGTCGCAGGAAGAGATGAAAAAGCTCTTCGCTGATTTGCCTGAGGCCATTAGCACGACCAATGAAATTGTCGATAAAATTGAGCCGTTTGAATTGGCTCGAGATGTACTTCTTCCTGCATTCGATATCCCAGATGAATTCCAAGATCCTCAAGATTTGGAAGACGGTGGTAAACGAGGAGAGAACGCATTCCTTCGTCACCTTACCTATGAAGGCGCGAAGAAGCGATACGATACTATCACCGATGAGATTCGGGAGCGACTCGATTTTGAGTTGGAAACTATCGCCAATACAGGTTATCCCGGTTACTTCTTGATTGTACAGGATTTCTGTAATGCAGCCCGAGAGATGGGAGTAAGTGTAGGTCCGGGCCGTGGTTCGGCCGCGGGATCTGCGGTAGCTTACTGTATCGGAATTACGAATGTCGATCCGATTGCCTACGACCTACTTTTCGAGAGATTCCTCAATCCGGAGCGTGTGTCCCTTCCCGATATCGATATCGACTTTGATGATCGCGGTCGAGATAAGGTGATACAGTATGTAATCGACAAGTACGGATCCAGTCAGGTAGCGCAAATTATTACCTACGGTACGATGGCGGCGAAGAGCTCCATCAAGGATACCGCTCGTGTACTCGATTTGCCATTTGATGTAGCGGATCGTCTGACCAAGCTTATGCCTGACACATCTCTGACCAAGCTCTTTGCTATGGATGAGAAGACCATGAAGGGCAAGTTTAGAGGGGAAGACTTCGACAAGGCTAAGTCGATGGTAGACATCTACCAAAAAGAGGATGCAGAAGGCATTACGCTCCGCCAAGCGCACGTACTTGAAGGGTCGGTTCGAAGTACAGGTATTCATGCCTGTGGGGTCATCATTACCCCAAGTGATATCCGCGATCTAGTACCCGTTTCCCTAGCTAAAGATTCGAACATGTGGTGCACACAGTTCGATAACTCGGTGGTGGAAAATGCGGGACTCCTCAAGATGGACTTCTTGGGATTGAAAACGCTCACTCTAATCAAGGACGCCGTTTCCATGGTAAAGGAACGCCACGGTGTGGAGTTGGATATGGAGGCGATTCCTTTAGACGATCGGAAGACTTATGAGTTGTTCCAGCGCGGTGAGACGGTGGGTATCTTCCAGTATGAATCCGCGGGTATGCAGAAATATCTCAAGGATTTGAAACCTACGGTTTTTGCCGATTTGATTGCGATGAACGCATTGTACCGTCCGGGTCCGCTCGAATACATTCCTTCCTTCGTAAAGCGTAAGCACGGCTTAGAAGAGATTGAGTACGACCTCGATGATATGCAGGAGTATCTAGAGGAAACCTACGGTATTACGGTCTACCAGGAGCAAGTTATGCTCTTGTCGCAGAAGTTGGCCGGATTTACCAAAGGTGAAGCCGATACCCTGCGTAAGGCGATGGGTAAGAAGATCTTTGCTCTACTTGAAACGCTCAAGCCTAAGTTCATCGACGGTGGCAAAGCCCGCGGTCATGATGAAGACAAACTCAATAAGATTTGGAAGGACTGGGAGGCCTTTGCGTCCTATGCATTCAATAAATCTCACTCGACTTGCTATGCTTGGGTAGCCTATCAAACCGCCTATCTCAAGGCGCACTATCCAGCAGAGTACATGGCTTCGGTACTCAGCAATAATATGAATGATATCAAGTCGGTGACCTTCTTTATGGAGGAATGCCGACGAATGCAGATTCCGGTTCTACTCCCTGATGTGAACGAATCCGAGTACACCTTCACCGTGAATGACGAAGGAGATATTCGATTTGGTTTGGGAGGTATGAGAGGAGTAGGAGGCAATGCTGTCGATCATATCGTAGCTGACAGAAAGGAGAACGGACAGTACAAAGGCATTTTCGATTTCTTGAAGCGTGTGGATCTTCGCATTGTGAACCGCAAAACCATTGAGAGCTTGGCCTTGGGTGGGGCGTTCGACAGTTTCGAAAATGAGCACAGAGCTATTTATTTTGCCGATGAAGGCGACGGTCGTTCCTTCATTGAGAAGGCAATCAAATATGCCCAGAATGTAAAAGCCAGTGAAGACTCAGCACAGGTATCACTCTTTGGAGAGGCCTCTGAAGTTCAGATTCCAGAGCCACCATTGCCAGATGTGGATCAATGGCCGCGATTGCAGCGCTTGAATCGAGAGAAAGAAGTGAACGGGATGTATTTATCGTCACATCCGCTCGATGACTTCAGATATGAAATCAAGTCGTTCTGTACGCACCCTGTTGAAGCTTTCAGTAATGAAGAGCACTTGGTGGGTAGAGAAATTCACATCGCCGGAATCGTGACGGATGTTCAACATCGCGTTTCGAAGAATGGCAAGGGATTTGGGTTCTTCACGATGGAGGACTTGCGAGGGTCACACGAGTTCCGACTCTTTGGTGAGCCTTATTTGAGGTTCCGACACTTCTTGGTGAAAGATCAGATGCTCTACGCAAAAGTGAAGGTGTCTAAACGAAGCTGGGAAAAGGATGGAGAGGTCGTGGAACGCATTAATACCGACTTCTTCGATGTGAAGTTGTTATCGGAGATTCTTGAAGAGCTCAGCAAGAAGATTGACATCTCGGTTCGTTTAGCCGATGTTGACGAATACCTGATGGATGAGGTAGAAGCGGCATTGAATAGCGCTCCTGGGAAGAAGAAGGTCACTTTTATGGTGGCTGACACCACGGAGAACTTGCAGATATCGATGCCAAGCCGAACCAAACGTGTGGAAATCACAAAAGAGCTTCTCGACCGTTTGAATAGCATCGACGCCTTGCACGTCCGCCTGAATTAAACGAACAATCTATAGTGTTACCTTTGCAAAATTATTTGAAAGGAATGAGATCGATAACCGTATTTCTCTTAGTCGTTTTTAGCTCAATTTCTGCCTTGGCCCAACCGAACGAGATCGATGATCAAGGTCGCAAGCAGGGGGAATGGAGAAAGAAATACGACGGTAGTAATCAGGTTCGATTCCGTGGACAATTTGTGGACGACGTTCCGGTGGGAGAGTTCATGTATTTCCATGAGAACGGAGCTCGCATGGCGGTTATTCAATATAGAGGTGAGACAGGAGTTGGCTATGCCACGATGTTTGAGACCAACGGGCGAATAATGGCCGAGGGACTTTTCAGAGATGAGAAGCGGGACAGTACTTGGCGCTACTATAGTCCACAAGGTGATCTGGTAACAGAGACCCAGTGGGAGAACGGCGAGAAGCACGGCGTTGAGCGTACTTTCTTCCCGTCAGGTCGAGTTGCAGAGCGCATCACTTGGATGCACGGTGTAATGGAAGGTCCGAGAACGGTCTTTTTTGCACACGGAGAAAGAGAATCGGTAGTTCGATATGAAAATGACGAACGCCATGGTGAAGCGGTTTACTTCGATTTGGAAGGCGACATGCGCATGGCGGGAGATTTCAATCGAGGTGAAAAAATAGGCACTTGGACGTACTACGAAAACGGTAGGCCCAAGTACACTGAAGAATGGTTTGAAGGCCGCATTGTCGGCACAGAATGTTTAGTCGCGGATTGTCCTGAACTCGAAGATGACAAAGAGGAAGAGACGGATGACAGCGCAGAAGGAGGAGAGTAAATGAGCAGGGTAGTTGTTGGACTAAGTGGAGGAGTGGACTCGAGTGTTGCGGCGTATTTGCTTCAACAACAAGGACACGAGGTGATTGGCCTTTTCATGCGTAATTGGGTGGATGAATCGGTGACCCTTCACGATGAATGTCCGTGGATTGAAGATTCCAACGATGCGATGATGGTCGCAGATGCACTCGGGATCCCATTTCAAGTAGTGGACCTCAGTGCCGAATACAAAGAGCGTATTGTAGATTATATGTTCGCGGAATACGAAGCGGGAAGAACTCCAAATCCCGATGTGCTTTGTAACCGAGAAATCAAGTTTGATACATTCCTAAATACAGCACTGAAACTCGGAGCCGACTATGTAGCTACCGGGCACTACTGTAGACGCACAACTTCAGAAGTCGATGGCAAAGAGGTGCATTCGCTCCTAGCGGGTGTCGATGGCAATAAGGATCAGTCGTATTTCCTTTGTCAGTTGAATCAATTCCAATTGAGCAAGGCGCTGTTCCCCATTGGACATCTTGAAAAGAGCGAAGTTCGCAAGATTGCCATGGAGCAAGGCTTCGTGACCGCTGAGAAGAAAGACAGTCAAGGGCTTTGCTTTGTAGGTAAAGTTCGACTGCCAGACTTTCTTCAACAGCAGCTTAAACCTAAGAAGGGGAAGATTATCCAAATTGATGCAGACCACCCGGTGTTCGCGAATCGCGTTGCCGCTGGTCATGATGATCTCGATTTGGAAACGATGAGTGCACCTTTGGATTTCACTCCAGACATGGGCAAAGTGGTCGGTGAGCATACCGGCGCGCATTACTTCACAGTAGGTCAGCGCAAAGGGTTGATGGTTGGCGGAACAGCCGAGCCACTCTTTGTGATTGGAACCGATGTGAAGGAGAATATCATCTACACTGGAATGAGCGAATCGCATCCTGGTCTTTATCGCAAGGCGTTATTCATCAGAAATGAAGATGCGCATTGGGTGAGAGAAGACATGGAGCTTGCCATCGGGCAACAAAAAGACTACAGCGTTCGTATTCGATATAGACAGCCATTGCAGGAAGCAACGGTCTATCGCGAAACCAACGGATTGTACATCTCCTTCGTGAATGCTCAAAAGGCCATCACACCTGGACAGTTTGCCGCGTGGTACGAAGGCGAGGAGCTAGTTGGATCGGGCGTAATACACGAATAAATGAAGCAATTAACACTCTTATTTCTGTTGTTCATTCTTGGGTTTCAAACTCAGGCTCAGCAGAGATTTTGGGTGTTTTTGGAGCAACCTGACCATAACAGTACTGCGGCATTGCTGAACCCAGAACAGGAGGGTGATGCAGAACGATTGCGCAGTATGGCTATGCTTTCGAATCGGGCGCTTGAAAGAAGAGAGCGACTTAATATTCCACTTCGGGAATCTGATTTAAGTTTCAAATCTTATGGGCGCTCTTTTGTGGAGCGTAGACTCAGGGAAAGAGGTTACACCGTTAGAGGGTATTCACGATGGCTTCGAGCCTACAGTGTGGAGGTCGAATCGAAATCGGAACTGGAAGACTTCATTTCGGAGTTCAGATACTTTGAGAACGGATGCGGGATGGAGAAAGCACGTCACTTGACAATAAGACCCATTCACTCCATGCAAGTTCAGCGCGTAAATCAAACGCTTCCACTTGCCAATCCAATGATTCCTGCTGCAGTTCCTCCGCGTGGCAACCATTGGTACAACTATGGCGAAGCCTATTCCCAAACCGATATGGTGAATGGACACTTCCTTCACGATGAAGGATATGACGGTCGTGATATGCTCATCGCTGTACTCGACGGATCCTTTTTTGGCGCCGATGAATACGGAGGACTTGCTCGAATTTATGACGAAGGAAGAATAGTCGCCGAGTACGATTTCGTGAATGGCGACACCAATGTATACCGAGGGACAGGAACGCACGGCTCGCGTGTATTCTCTATCATGGGAGCTGATGTTGATGGTAGAATGGTTGGCGCTGCACCCAAAGCTTCCTATGCCTTACTCCGAACAGAAGACGAACAAAGCGAAACACATATCGAAGAAGACAATTGGATATTCGCCATGGAGTTTGCGGATAGCATCGGAGCGGATGTGATTAACACCTCCTTGGGATATACCACGTTCGACAGTGGAGTTGATTACACTCCTGCCGATATGGACGGTCGAACTGCTGTTGTTACCTATGGCGCGACCATGGCGCACCGAGCGGGCATGGTGGTAGTCTCTAGTGCAGGTAATTCTGGAGCTACGAGCTGGCGAATCATAAGTGCTCCTGCAGATGCCGATTCTATCTTGGCGGTTGGCGCTGTGGATAGCAATGAGGTAGTTGGACTCTTTTCTTCTCGAGGCCCTTCGGCCGATGGAAGAGTGAAGCCAGATGTAATGGCCCAAGGTGTTCTAACTTCTCATCTTGGAACCTTTGGCGTGGTTACCCGTGGGAATGGAACGAGTTTCTCATCCCCTGTGATTGCTGGATTTGCAGCTTGTTTTTGGCAGGCGAATCCAGAGGCATCCAACTATGAAATCATGGAGTGGATTCGACAGAGTTCGGATCGATACGGTCGACCGAATTCGGATTATGGCTATGGCATTCCCGACTTCAGGTTGGCAATGGCGCTTTCGGGAGCCACTGAGGCAGATGATGAGACTTTGGTTTATCCGAATCCTACTTCAGGTTGGGTGAATATCCGCATGCCGGATGCTGGACCTATTAGCTATTCAGTGGCCACAAGCACTGGTCATGAGGTGCAGTCTGGAGAAATCTCTTTTCCACAAAACACCTCTTTGAGATTGAGTCAGACACTAACCAATGGCGTGTACATTCTCACGCTCCACTCTACTAGTGAGCCAGTAGTTGTCAGATTGGTCCTGAATCGGTAGCTAAGTTCTGTCAATTGCCGAAGGTCTAATCCTTGGCTGAACGTGAGGAATAGGCTATTTTCACGCTTCTAACCTCATTTCATGGAAAACAGAGTCACACGACTATTCAATATTGAGTATCCCATTATTCAAGCGGGCATGATTTGGTGTTCGGGATGGGAGCTTGCATCTGCCGCAGCTAATGCCGGTATTTTGGGGATTTTGGGCTCTGGCTCGATGTATCCTGAAGTTCTTCGCGATCACATTCGCAAGACGAAAGCCGCTACAGACAAGCCTTTTGGAGTGAACGTTCCAATGCTTTATCCCGATATCGATAAACATATGGATATCATTATTGAAGAAGGTGTGAAGGTCGTTTTCACTTCGGCTGGAAATCCCAAAACATGGACTGCCAAGTTGAAAGAGCACGGTATCACTGTAGTTCACGTAGTGAGTAGTGTGAAGTTTGCAAAGAAAGCCGAAGAGGCTGGAGTGGATGCCGTTGTTGCTGAAGGATTTGAAGCCGGAGGTCATAACGGAAGAGATGAAACCACGACCCTTTGCTTGATTCCAATGGTGAAAGAAGCAGTGAATATTCCAGTAATTGCTGCCGGTGGAATTGGGTCGGGTAGAGGAGTACTCGCGGCTATGTCGCTTGGAGCGGATGGCGTGCAAATCGGAAGTCGGTTTGTCGCTTCTGAAGAATCCTCTGCACATCTTGCCTTCAAGAATGCGGTGGTTTCTGCCGGTGAAGGCGATACCATGTTGACATTGAAGGAGCTCGCTCCAGTTCGACTTATCAAGAATAAGTTTTACCAAGATGTAGCCACTGCTTATCAAGCGGGAGCTACTAGGGATGAACTGATTGAACTTCTCGGAAGAGCACGAGCAAAGCGCGGTATGTTTGAAGGAGATCTTGAAGAAGGTGAACTTGAAATCGGTCAGATTTCTGGGTTGATTCATGAAGTAAAGCCCGTGAGAGAAATCGTGGCCGACTTGCTTGAAGAGTATGAAGTGGCTCGACAGGAGCTTGCAAACGCCCAATGGTAATACTATGAGCCACGGACTAAAACAGGTTGTTATTCTTGCAGGAGGCAAAGGGACGCGCTTAGCCAAAGTGCGCGAAGACATTCCAAAACCTATGATGCCTGTAGCCGGGAAGCCGCTTTTAGAATATCAGCTGGATATGTGCGAGCGCCAAGGTGTGGAAAAGGCCATCTTGTTGGTCAACCACCTGAAAGATAGCATCATTGAATATTTTGGGAATCAATATAAAAGTCTGGCTATCGAGTACTTCGTAGAGGAGCAACCTCTAGGTACCGTAGGCGGTGTGAAGGAAGTAGAAGAGAAGCTAGAAGGCGATTTTCTCGTTCTTTATGGAGACGTAATGATGGAGATGGACTTGGGACGCTTGTATCAGTTTCATCTCGATAAAAAAGCGGAGGCCACACTAGTGGTACATCCGAATGATCACCCCTATGATAGCGATCTCGTTGAGGTAAATCAGAAAGATGAGGTTGTACGATTCCTTTCAAAGCCTCATGAGGACGGACTGCAGTACCACAATGTGGTGAACGCCGCGGCTTATGTTTTCAATGCTTCCCTTTTGAGCAAGCTTGAGAAAGGAGTGAAAGCCGATTTTGGCAAGGACATCTTCCCGAAATGGGTAGGGGATGTGAAGATGTTTGGCTACAGCACTCCTGAGTATTTGAAAGACATGGGAACTCCTGACCGTCTCGATAGAGTGGAAGGGGATGTTGTCAGTGGTAAAGTGGCTCGTCGTTCTTTAGTGAACAAGCAAAAGTGCATTTTCCTGGATAGGGATGGTGTATTGAACTTCGATACAGATTTGATTGACCGTCCGGAGGATTTGCAATTGTACGACTGGACAGCGGAATCTCTTCAACGTATCAATAAATCGGATTACCTGAGTGTAGTGACCACCAATCAAAGTGTGGTAGCGCGAGGTATGGTGGATGAAGCCGGACTGGCGGAGATTCACAAGAAGATGGAGACCGATTTAGGGAATCAGCGTGCATTCGTTGATGCTATTTACTATTGTCCGCATCACCCTGACCGTGGATTTGAAGGCGAGAGACCAGAGTATAAAATCGACTGTGATTGCCGAAAGCCTAAGCCTGGTATGATCATGAAAGCTACAGAGCGATTCAATATCGACTTGAGAAGTAGCTGGATGATTGGCGATTCCTCTCGAGATATCGAGGCTGGAAAAGCGGCAGGTGTCCGCACAATCGCTTTGCGTACGGGACACGGAGCGGTTTCACTCAACGCGCGACCTGACTTCCATTTCGACAATTTGGCCGATGCAGTGGACTTCATTTTGGAGAATCCGTTCGAGGAGGCGTACAAGAAGTTATTACAAGCATTCAAATCTTCTAAAGCCACACCCTTTGTGGTTTTGGTGGGAGGACAATCGCGTTCGGGAAAGAGCAGCTTCGTGAGAGATATGATGTATCGTCTGGTTCAGGATGGGTTGCAAACCATTCGACTTCCGCTCGATCAGTGGATCTTGCCTGAAAGCCAGAGAAAAGAAGTAGAGGATGTTCGACACACATTCCAGTACGACAAACTCGTGAATGACATCGAGGCATTCATAAAAGGGGAGATGATTCAGATTCCTGGTTATGCCGATCATCCAGAGCGTATGGCCTTTGGTATTCAAGCGCGTTGGACTGGGGAGCCAATCATTTTTGTGGAAGGTGTTCCAGCCTTGCTCGATGAACGCATTGCGGCTTGTGGACATTGGAAAGTGTTCATGGAAGCCGATGAAGAGAAAAGAAAGACTCGTTTTGAGCGTTTCTACGATTGGAAGGGTAAGGATGAAGAGAAAATCCAATCCCTATATGAAACCAGAAAAGCAGGCGAGTATCAACTTATCCAGCAGGGCCGTACCTTAGCTGACGATATTTTTACCTCATGATAATCACGAAAACTCCTTTCAGGATCAGTTTTGTGGGTGGCGGTTCCGACTTGGAAGCGTTTTATTCAAAGCATGCCGGTGCTGTATTGAGCACGAGCATCAATAAGTACATGTACATTTCTAGTCACAAGTACTTTGAACCTGAGAAGATTAGAACTAAATATTCCCAAACTGAAACCGTTGATCGCGTTGAAGATTTGAAACACAATCTACTCCGCACCATCTTGCAAAAGCGGAAGATTAGTGGTGGGATTGAGATCAGCTCTATTGCTGATGTGCCTGCTGGAACGGGGATGGGAAGCTCGAGCAGCTTCACGGTAGGTGTACTTCACAATCTATCTGCTGTTCAGAATAAACTTGCTTCAAAGGAGACTTTGGCCAAAGAGGCGTGCGAGATTGAGATTGATATTTTGAAGGAGCCTATTGGGAAACAAGACCAGTATGCGGCGGCCTTTGGAGGGTTAAATACAATTGAGTTTCAACCCAATGGTCACGTTTCTGTGAACCCACTTCACCTAAGTGCAGAAGGGCAAGCTGAAATGCAAGAACACTTGATGATGTTCTATATCGGAAATCAGCGCAGCGCGTCGAGTATTCTTGCAGAGCAGAAGAAGAACATATCGCTGGACGATAAATTCAATGCCTTAAAGCAAATGGTAGGCTTAGTTCCTGAGCTGCGCGATTCGCTTGTAGGCGGAGATTGGAAGAACTTTGGGGATTTGATGCATGAAAACTGGATGCTGAAGCAAGGCCTAGCCAGTGGTATTGCAAATCCACTGATTACTGAATTGTACGATGCTGCTCGCGGTGCGGGTGCCATGGGAGGGAAGCTCCTCGGTGCTGGCGGCGGAGGCTTCATGCTCTTCGTTTGTGATCCAACAAAAAGACAGAAACTGACAGAGGCATTGTCGAAGGTGCGACCATTCGATTTCAAGATGGAGCACGAAGGCAGTAAACTCATATATTACGGAGATGAATAAGAATATATCAAGCTACCTCGACTTGGTAAAGTCTACGATTGATGGTCTGGATGGCAATGCCATTGACGCGATGATTGAAGCCTTCGCTAAGACTTATGAAGCGGGAGGTAATATCTACACCATGGGTAACGGAGGTTCTGGCGCTTCAGCTTCACACGCAGCGGGCGACTTTCTCAAAGGGGCGAGTTACGGATTGGACAAGCGATTCAAAATGGTTTGCTTGAATGACAACCTACCAAGCATGATGGCCATTGCCAATGATATTGGTTGGGAAGACATCTTCGTTGAGCCGCTTAAGAACTTCATCGGTAAAAACGATTTAGTGATTGGAATCAGCGGATCAGGAAATAGCGCCAATGTGGTGAAAGCCCTCACCTATGCCAAAGAACAAGGTGTAAGTACGCTTGCCATGACCGGCTTCAAAGGCGGTAAGATTGGTGAGATTGCCGATCTACATGTTCATGCACCTGTAATGGATATGGAAGTCACTGAAGACATCCACATGGTCATTTTCAATATTGTGAAGAAGGCTATGATGGAGCGCTACATGGGTGATAACCCAAGCATGGGGGGGACGTATGATGCGCGTGTACAGTAGGTGACAAGCGATTCTTAGCCATATTGATATCTTTTCACACTAGTTTCCAAATCAGTGTTTTCTCAAGATTTTCTAACTTCAGGTTGAACAACTAACCTAGTAAGTATGAAAATTAAATTCACCTTTGCCACACTACTCATTCCTTTAGCATTCCTGTTTACGAATTGCACCGAAGAAGAACGAATGTCCGTTCCATGGTGGGTTACAGACACGGAATACACCTTTACTCCAACCTCAGGCGGTTCAGTGGATTGGTTCTCGTATGAGGTAACTGACAATGGGGTGATAGCCTGCAACAGCACGGGACAAACATGGGAAACCTTTGAAGGGTATTCAGGCTCTAATAGTCTGGCTGTGGTAGAGGTTACACTCTATTATCCAGACAATGCATGGGAGAAGTTTGTCATTAGAGATGATGGCACCTACGACTACACGGGCAAGACATCTTCTGGCTTCACGCAATCACACACAGGTACATGGAGCGAAGGGGGGCGATGTTAAGCATCCTCTTTGGTTTCAATAAATGAAAAGGCTCGCCAAACGCATTTGCTTGGCGAGCCTTTTACTATTCTGTACCATTCACTATTGATGAATGATAGGGTCGGCATTTCCGTCAGGGTCGCCTTGCGCCGTACCGCTCGTATTCGGATTTCCAAGAAGGATTACTCCCGCTGCATGTGGCGCAGCCATTGAAGTTCCACTCATTGTAGTGTATCCCCCATTCTTATCGGTTGAGGTGATGCTCACACCTGGTGCCGCATAATCTACAGGAGGATTTCCGTAGTTCGAGAAGTATGCGAATCCATCTGAATTATCAATCGCCGAAATGGTGTAGATGTTCGAGCCATTCACTCTAGCCGGGCTAGAGTTGTTCGCGTTGATTCCATCGTTGCCAGCAGCTAATACAAAAGGACAAGCAGATGAAGCAGAAAGAACGGCTGCATCCAACGAAGTGCTCACTCCGCCACCGAGGCTCATGTTGGCTACATCAGAAGATGATGCGTTGCCTGCCACGTAGTTCACACCCGCTATCACACCACTCAAGCTACCGCTGCCGCGACGATCAAGTACGCGAACGGATACCACTTCAGCGCCTGCTGCAACGCCTACAACTCCTTCAGAATTGTCGATGGCCGCAATGGTCCCAGCTACGTGAGATCCATGACCATTTTGGTCATCTGGATTCGTGCTTTGGTTTCCAGAGAGGAAAGACTGACTAAGGTTAGTATTTACATTTAGGTCAGGGTGATCTAAGTCAATTCCCGAATCCAAAATCCATGCTCGTAGTCCAGATCCATTGCTAGACCCACCTACCCGAGTGATTCCCCAAGGAGTAGTCTGACCTGCAGATCCACCGCCACCTGGCTTACCTTTTCCACCAGGAGCAAGAGCTACAATCTTGTCTTCTTCAATGTAATCGATGGCGTCGTCGGTTCTCAATGTGGCCAATTCTTCTGAACTCAAAGTCACGCTAAAACCTGTAAGGGCTTTACCATAAACCTTATCCAGATGAGTACTAGGTGCAATGTTATTGCGACGCAACACTTCCTCAGCGACTTCCTGTACGCTTCGCTGTGCATTTTCATAGGGTAGGGATTGTGGGTCGGTTTTGAAATTCAGCCCATCATTTTTCAATACGACGATGTATTGGTCTGGGATTACTTGGAAGTTCTCGTAGCGAATCACTTCGGTCAAGTTAGTCTCTGCTCTTTCATTCAGTGCATCCGGCGAACAGGATGTCACTACTACAGCACCGATGGCAAACGCCGAAAGATGCTTAACGTGCTTCTTCAACATAGTCAGATTGTTTAGTGAATGGAATCAAGTTAGAAAGAACTTGTTAAGAATCCCACATAATTCTGTACTATATGTTAAGCTGTAAGAATGTTCGCACTATTTGAGGGTCGTTATGAACTTTGAAATGTATTCATCCATACGCTTTCTTCTGTACTGCATCACAAATCGCGGATGTTCAAGTGCTTGAATATCATCAAACCATTTATGTTTGGCATTCAAAGTTTGGATGGCCTTGAAATTTTTTCCTGTTCCAAATAGAACAAGCTTAGTCGCTCCACCCACGAGTTCTTTTTGAAGTTGAATTTGCTCAACGATAAAAGGAGTGAGCAATTTCTGAATCTCCGGTGAATCGTAGTAGTTGAAATTGACCCAGTTTCCCTTGTCATTTTTTTGAATGAAGCCGAGTGGTGAAACCCCACCGATGAACCAATCCGCGAAGAACGACTCAGCACCACCATAAGCCGCAATTACTCTCCAAACAAAGTCGGCGGATGTTTCAGTAGTGTCCACTTCGGGCATATCGATTCCGATAGACTTCAATGCAGGGGTGTCCGTGAATGGAATACCTGTAAGACCAGCACCAAGTCGGCCCGGATTAATCCCCATCAAAAGCTGTCTGGGATTGTCGTCAGAATAGTAACGTTCATAGAATTCGCATAATGCGGCATAGGTGCTCTCCGGCATATCTTTATACGGATTGAGCACATCAATATGCGTTGGCAAATCAGCCTTAATCTCTAATGTGCGATACCAGTCGAGTATTCTTTGAGCTCTAGTCATACCCGCAAGGTAAGTTTAAGCTTTACGCAATGCCAGCTTTGCATTTTCAGTTTTGATGAGCTTGTTTAGCATGGGTGGTGTTATCAGAGTTGTAAGGATAACCACTAAAATCACGACTGCGAATAAGCGATCATCTAGGACTCCGGTGCTTTTGCCGATGGAAGCGAAGATGATTCCTACCTCACCTCGTGGGATGAGTCCTATACCTACGAGCCACTTATTATAGCCTCTCCTGGCGGCAAACCCTGCAATGATTTTACCCAGTACAGCTACTATCGTAATACCGAGTCCGATGGCAACTACACGTAAATCAAGGAATGCTAATACGTTTACCTGGAAGCCCATCATCACGAAAAATACAGGTGCGAATATTTCTTCAATAGGGCCCACCAAATCCTCAATGCTCTGATGGGGTAATCGAACTTCATCAAAGTATCTTTCTTGAATCACCATCCCTGCGGCAAAGGCACCCACAATGGTTGCCAGGCCAATGGCATCTGCTGTCCATGACAAGAGCATGAGCAAACCAACAGGGAAGAACAGGAAGGTACGCTCACCAGCGAGAACTGCGAATTTGTTGATGGTCTTCTGAATCACGTAGCGTTCGAATAAATATACCAGAGCTAGGAAAGCAACAGCCTTGAATAGGATGAGGGCCAATCCCACCACTTCAAAAGATCCAGAAGTGACAATACCTGTAACCACAGCGAGGAGAATTAGACCGAGAATGTCGTCTATGACAGCTGCGCCCAGTACCAATTTGGCTTCTTTCAAATCGAGCGCGTGACTGTCCTTAAACACCCTTGCCGTAATACCGATGCTTGTTGCACCAAGCGTAGCACCAACAAAAATGGCGGTATTAGTTGATGCCTCGGGAAGCAGGAGAACTGTGACAAAGTAGCCAAGGATGAAGGGTGAAATGACGCCAATGATCGCGACAATCAAGGCAGACCGTCCCATGCCGAGCATTTCGGTAGTCTTCGTTTCAAGCCCTACCATGAAGAGGAGAAGAATAACGCCAAATGAGGAGAATAGGAGCACATACCGGGCGTGCTGCAGGAAGTGATGGTAGTCATCCGACAACAGAACTGTGGATAATTTCTCTGTTACGTCGGGCTTCAGTTCCATATGGTCCATTGCGTGATGAACTGTTTCTGTCCACGTTAGGTCGGAGGACTCCATGTCCATTACATGTTCAACTTCGGCAAGGTGACGAATGGCGATGGTCACCGAATCGTTCATCTGGTAGAGGATGGTACCGACGATGATGCCGATAATGAGCTCACCAAGAACGGGCGGTTGTTTGAGCCTCTTGGCCAGATAGCCACCAATGACTGCTCCTACGATAAGGAAGAAAATGGCTAGGAAGTCGCTTGCAAATGGATCTCCTCCTGAAGCGAAGATGTATCGAGGGATAAGGAGGACGATAGCTAGGTAGAGTAGGCGCTGGGTCTTCATATCGCAGTGGATTGAATTACCCATTGAAATTACGAAGCTCGCATCTCAATAAAGATGACGGATGTCACATAAAAAAGCCCCTTCTCGGAATATCCGGAAGGGGCTTCAATATTCTGTGTAAGTCGATTACATCGCTGCATCGAGTTTGCCAGCAAGAACGTGCTTAGGAGCAACGCCTACTTGCTTGTCAACGATCTCACCACCCTTGAATACAAGGAGTGTTGGGATGTTGCGGATGCCAAATTCCATGGCGATCTTTTGGTGCTCGTCAACATTGAGTTTACCGACAACAGCTTTGCCGTCGTACTCATTTGAGAGCTCTTCAACAACGGGTCCTACCATGCGGCAAGGTCCACACCATTCAGCCCAAAAGTCTACCAATACCGGCTTGTCAGATTTTAGAACTGTAGATTCAAAGTTTTCTGCAGTGAGTTCTAGAGCCATTTCTTTTATTCTTTATTGTGCTTTCTATTACTTCCGCGGCAAGTTAGGGAAAAACACCCTAGTGTTGCTGCGAAAAGTTTGACGAAGATACCAACACCTCCTTACGTCGGAAAGTGGTTTTCATCAATTGATTGAATGTGTGTATAATGTCAGCCTATGGACGTCGCACCTCAATCTTCGAAAATCCCAAGCACGTCGGTGTTTCCTGTATCATTTAGCCACTTCTCGTAGACTTGATAGCCACTACGTGTGCTGTGGATTCCCCAACGAACCATAGTGGCTAATATCTCTTGATCGGGAAGGCGAGGAACGAGATTGCGTGCATCCAACTCCCAACGAATGTAGCCGAATGTCATTGCCGCAGAAACGGAAAGGTTGTAGCTCTCCACAAAACCATACATTGGAATTTGAAGAAATTCATCTGCAAGTTCCATCGCTTCATCTGAAATTCCGTTCCATTCATTCCCGAACACTACGGCGAGAGGTTTGTCCAATGGTAAGTCTCTGATGTGAATCCCCTTTTCATGCGGAGCGGTCACCACAATCTGATACCCTCGACTTTTCAAATCTCTTATTGAATCGCCGATGTCGGTATGTCGATGTATATCCAACCACTTATCCGACCCTTTGGATATATCATCATTGATCTTAGCATTCCACCGCTGTTCAACCAAATGAAGCTCGTGAAATCCTAAGGCGTCCATTGTTCTAATTACCGCAGAAGCATTCTGGTCTTTCACGGTATCCTCAAGAACAGGGACGGCATATCGAGTGCGTTTTGATAATACCTCCTCGAAACGATTGACTCGATTTTCCGTGAGGTATTGAGATATGTATTGCCAATGGTCGATGAGGGACATGGAGCAAAGATAAGATGTAGGGACGTGGGGGATTAAGGGGATTAAGGGAATAAAAGGCCTCAGGGGGTAGGAATAGCGAGAAAGTCCACTATTCCCAAGCACGAGCACGAATGGATTCCCCCTACTTACCCGGGTCCCTACCTCAACACATTTATTATATGCTTCTCTTCGATGAGGTCGCGATCACCGTAGAGCTCGTAGGTGAAAACCAAGTGTGCAACGTAGGTTTCTTCGTGTTCTCCGGATGGGGGCGACCAGCCTTCGTCGGGATTGTGAGTTAGGAATACTAGATTTCCGAGCCGGTCGAAAACTTCCAAGCGGTATTCGATAGGGGGGCATTCGAACTCTGGCTTCCATGTGTCATTGAGTCCATCGCCATTTGGGGTGAAAGCGTTTGGAGCATACACCGAGCAAGTTTCGCAGTTGACTTCAATAACATCCACAGAATTGGTCCGATAGCAGATTCCATCTTGATATCCGTAGCTGTAGGTCCCAGGTTCATCTACAACTCGAGTAATGGCGGTGGTGCCATCTTCCCAAACACCGTTTAGGCCTTCCGGAACAGATAGAGTGATTTCATCACCCGGACACCACTTGTAGGTACCGCCTAATACGGGAGGGTCGATGGGTTCTACAACCACATCATCAATTAAATAATACCCTAGGTCGGGCGCAGGTCCAGTTCCGATGAGCTCTGCATTGATTTGTTCGTCTTTTCGGAATGTGCCGATGGCGATGTATCGTTCAAAACCCGACGCGTAGAAATTCAAGCACACTTGTGTCCATCCATCTCGATCGATGATGGCGTCAGCTGGGTACAGGGCTGAATCGGATGAGATGCCATAATCAGTGGGTGTGATGGCTTGTAAATCGAATGGACTCTCTAGAAAGAGAATGTCCGGACCGTTAATCGCGGCGTTTATTCCAACAGCATTTACAACGACGGGATGAACCCAGTAGGAAACGCGATAAAATTGACCTGTTCTCAGGGTGGTTGATAGTTCACCTATCAAATTCTCACGATTATACGTGCTCCCAAAGTTGCCATAGGTATACATGCCCACGTTCCCATCTCCACTTCTGGGAGGGACGTTGTTATTGGTCGTAGGACTTCCTATAAATGTACATGGACCAAAATGATCAGCAGAGCTGAAAGGGCCTTGTCGCCAAGGTGGAATGATGTCGTTTATTGTAGTTCCAGTTGGAGGACAATCCGCTGGCTCGAAGCCTCCGTTGATTACCAGGTTCTGCGCTGATAGTCCAGCACTTGAACAGAGTAAGAATAGGAGAGTGAAAATTCTAAACATGACAGTTGCAGTATACATGAACTACGTTCCAATAGCTGTTCTAGTATACCCAAATGAGCCACCGACATGTATGAATGAATAAGGGAGGCATTTAGGGGTAAAGCAAGTACCGACTTCGCGTTTGTTTGAAGTCGTACAGCCCAGGAGCCCATGAAGCGCGAATCTGTTCTTCAGACAACCCCGCGGCAATTTGATCAGCGAGTTTATCGGTTCCCGCAAGCAGGTTGAAAAAGCTGGTGAAGAACGGCTCCTCTTCCTCATAATGACGATGGGCTTCAATCAACCAGAAAATGTAGAGTTCTCCCTTGCTATGTAGGAAGTCTTCCGCGAATGAGCTCAATTCCACTCCGCGGCAGAGTTCTCCTTCGTACTTAGGGCTAGGCGCTTGTGGTCGACTTTCAGGCGTGAATTGAAATCCCAAATCCATGAACCATGGTGCGCCAATCACTTGAAATGGATGGTCGGTTCCTCGTCCAATACTAACAGGGGTTCCTTCAAATAGGCAAAGTGAAGGATAGAGCATGATGGATGCTTGATTCGGTAAGTTTGGTGATGGGGCCACGGGGAGCTCGTATTGCATTTGATGGGTATACCCGTGGCAACGAATCAAAGAAAGATTGAGCTTTTCGGCATCGGTAATCCAGCCTTCACCTTTAACCATTCCCGCATATTCAGCCAAGGTCATTCCGTGTGCGATGGGTACAGGATGTAGTCCAACAAATGAAGAAAATTCAGGCTCTAAGATGGGACCATCGATTAAGTTTCCGTGAGGGTTAGGGCGATCGAGAACCATGAAGCTGACGCCGTTTTCCGCGCAAGCTTCCATCACGTAGGTCATAGTGGAAACGTAGGTGTAAAAGCGAACTCCAACATCTTGAATGTCGAAGAGGACCAGGTCTAAGTCTAGGACTTCCTCTGGAGTAGGCTTTTTATGATTGCCATACAAGGAAACGATTGGCAGGCCAGTGGCCTGGTCGATTCCGTCCGTTACATGTTCTCCTGCAGCAGCGGCTCCTCTGAACCCGTGTTCTGGAGAAAAGACACGTGCCACTTGTATGTTGTTGGCAACCAGGAAGTCTACTAAATGATCCTCACCAACACGAGAAGTTTGATTGGCTACAACGGCGATGCGCTTACCTTCGAGTAGTTGAAGCCAATCTTCTGGGTGATCAGCGGCCGGCTCAGGTTGAGCGATGGAAGGAGTTGACCAAATCAGCCCGACAAGCAAGGCGATTAGGCAGGTCATTTGTATATCTTTAGCCCTGAAAAACGTATTCATGCGCTGGGAGTGGTTCATTGCAAATAGACTGGTTCGATCTGAAGGGTCCAAGGATTCCGTAACGGGTCCGGTAATCACTGTATCCATAACGGCTATCGCCTTGGGAATGGTATTGATGATTATCGCTGTGGCTACAGGAATTGGTCTCCAAGAGCGAATCAAAGATAAAATTATTGGCTTCTCAGGCCATATCCAAGTTCAGCCTTACGACTCAAATATCTCTTACGAGGATCAGCCCATCAACACTCGTTTGGCTATCTACCCAGACATTTCGGATTTCGAAGGATTTACGCATGTCCAGCGAACTGGGAACAAGGCAGGGATACTCACCTCTGAGGAGGATTTTGAAGGGATTGCGTTGAAAGGAGTAGGACCCGAATACAATTGGACATTTTTTGAAGAAGCCTTGGAAGAGGGGTTCATTCCGAGTTATAGAGATGGATTTGAAAGCGACAGTGTGCTGATATCCAGATCTACAGCCAATCGATTGAGGATTGATACAGCGGATGAGGTTGTGGTGTATTTCATTCGTGAGTCTCCAAAGCCGCCACTTACAAGGTATTTATATGTTACCGGCATCTACAATACGGGATTGGAGGAGTTCGACAAACTCTATGTGCTGTGTGACCTTGATTTGATTCGAGGCTTGAACGACTGGGAAGAGGATGAAGCGGGGAAGTTGGAGGTATTCATAGACGACTTTGACCAGATTGGCGATCAAACCAACACACTTCGAGAGGCGTTGCCCTTTCAGTTAAATGCAGTGTCGGTACTACAAGAGAACCCACAGCTCTTCAAGTGGCTGGAGTTATTCGATGTCAATATTTTCTTGATCATAGGCATCATGCTCGTCGTGGCTACAATCAATATGATTGGTGCCTTGTTGATTTTGATTCTGGAACGCACTCGAATGATTGGTATCATTAAATCTATCGGTGGATCAGATCGAAAGATTCGCCGCATCTTCTTATACCAAAGTGGCTATTTGATTTTGCGTGGCTTGTTTTGGGGCAATCTGATTGGAATTGGGTTGTGTCTGGCGCAACAGTATTGGGGCTTCGTTCAGCTTGATCCGAGCACGTACTACGTTTCTGAGGCTCCAGTTTTACTCGATCCATGGTTGATATTGGCATTGAACTTAGGTACCTTGTTCATCTGCCTTGCCGCTATGATGTTCCCGAGTTTTCTCATCATGCGCATACGTCCGGCTAAGGCTTTGCGTTTTGATTAACCTGAAAAGACTTTCGATTGTCCAGTTCTGTAGACTTACATAGCATACGTGATTTTGAACGTCTCGATTTTCTGGCTCGCCAGGTAGTCGAAGGTTTTATAACTGGATTGCATCAGAGTCCGTATCACGGTTTTTCAGTAGAATTTGCCGAGCACCGATTGTACAATACAGGAGAGTCGACGAGACATATCGATTGGAAGCTCTACGCAAGAACCGACAAGATGTTTGTCAAGCGCTACGAAGAGGAAACAAACTTGCGCTGTCAGGTGGTTCTAGATACGAGTGGCTCCATGTTGTTCCCCGATCCCGAGGGCTTCAGTTTTGAGGAACCGAATAAGTTGGCGTTCTCTATTTATTCTGCAGCTTCTTTGATGAATTTATTACGTCGACAAAGGGATGCGGTGGGATTAACGACGATCAATGAATCACTGGAACTTCACACCCAAGCCAAGACAAACCGAGCGCACCATCACATGCTGCTCACTGAGTTGAGTAAGTTGATGAGAAGCCCGGAACAACGAAAAGCGACACATCTCGCACCACAGCTACACCTCCTAGCTGAACGCCTTCACAGACGTTCACTGGTTGTCATTTTTAGCGACTTTTTGGAAAGAGCAGAGGAGGAGGGAGAAGAGTTGTTTGAAGCTCTACAGCATTTCAGATACAACAAGCACGAATTGATTCTCTTTCATGTAGAGGATGGCAAATTAGAGCGCAACTTTGATTTTGAGAATCGTCCGCATCGATTTGTGGATTTGGAAAGCGGTGAAGAGTTGAAGTTGCATCCTGAGACAATCAAGGAGGAATATCGCGAGAAACGGAATGCTCTGATCAAGGAGATTGAATTGCGCTGTGGGCGTTTTAAAATTGATTGGGTAGAAGCAAATATTCGAAATAATTACAACCAGGTTTTACTGCCTTACTTATTGAAGCGCAGAAAGTTGTATTAATCGGGCGCAATCCTAGTGCACATAGGGGTTAGAGAAATATTAAATTTTCTTCCTCAAAGGCTTGACTGGAAAGGAAACCGTTGTATATTTGCCACCGCGTTACAGCAATGAGCGCAGACATGACAACACTGGTGCGGTAGTTCAGTTGGTTAGAATATCGGCC
>JABXHW010000045.1 GCA_013373425.1 Flavobacteriia bacterium | reverse complement strand
GCAAGCTGTCCTTCGACACGTCAAAGCCCGACGGCACCATGCGCAAACTGATGGACGTTAGCCGCCTCGCCGATATGGGCTGGCGCGCCAGCGTCGATCTGCGCAAGGGGCTGGAAGAGACTTACCAGTGGTACCTCGAAACCGGCGATACCGCGCGGCATTAACGTAATTGATCAAATTGGATAAATCAAAATGGAAAAAAAATTTGACAACTACGACATTCTAGGAATTCCAATTTCAGCAGTAACGCCACACATTGCGTCAAAAATTCTATTGGATTGGTCCCGCGATAAGACAGGGCGGTATGTGGGCGTAAGAGAGGTTGCCTCACTAATGTCAATGCGAGAAAGCGAAGAACTTCTCGACATCTCTCGCAATGCCGCAATGAATTTACCAGATGGCATGCCTCTCGTATGGATTGGAAAGCACAGAGGGTACAATGTGGAACGCACATGCGGACCCGATTTCATGCAAAAAATAATATCCGAACATGAGTTCAACCAACTCACACATTTCTTTTATGGCGGCAAACCCGGAGTCGCCAAAGATCTAAAAGACAATTTCGAAAAAAAATATCCTGGCGTAAGGGTTGTTGGCACAATTTCACCACCATTTCGTGAACTGACTTCCAAGGAAGAAAATGAAGTAATACGCCAGATAAACAAAACAAAGGCGGATGTCGTCTGGGTTGGAATTTCTTCTCCCAAACAAGATATCTGGATGTTCAGAAATCACACCAAGACACACGCAACCATGATCGGAGTTGGCGCCGCTTTTGACTTTCACAGCGGACAAATAAAGCGTGCACCCAAATGGATGCAGCACTACGGACTAGAGTGGCTACATAGACTAAAAAGTGAGCCACGACGTCTCTGGAAACGATACCTAGTCCTCGCTCCTAAATTCATCTTCCAAATAGCTAAACAAAAATTTAATAGTTCTCGCCAAAATACAAATGACTAATCATAATAAAAATCATAGACCAGATCCCAAAGCATCAAAGTAGATACGCTCAAGCTGACGGACGTTAACGCCCTCGGAATAACATTCTAGATACTCCTCCCTAGCAGCCAAAAATTTCGCGCCCGAACAATCACCTAACACATCCAGAATGCAATCACGCATTTTCATAATATTTCCGACAGGAAATAACTTTGCAAAATTTCGGCCGCGAAGTATCTCCGACATTGCACCCAAGTCAGAAGCAACGATTGGAGTTCCCACCGACATAGCCTCCACTAATGTCATCGGGAACCCCTCATACCAACGACTTGGAAGAACTAATAAACTTGCATTACCAAGCGCAGCACTCACAGCGTCAGGCGATTTCCAACCATGTAGAGTAACATTTTTTGATTTATTATTTGCAATCCAATTTATTTCGGGCCCATCACCGATAATATCAAAAGATACTTCAGGTAGTTCCTTGGCCACCCTCAAGTAATCTACTACGCCTTTTTCCACCGTCAATCGCCCAACGAACAAAACTCTACCGTTTCTCGACACAGCCGGATCCCATAATTTGGAATCAACTACAAAATTGGGCTTAACCACGACACGACGTTCAGGGAGTCCAGCACGAACAAATTTCTGCCTGGCAAATTCAGTCAAACAAATAAATCGGTCAACTGACCCAAGCCATTTGTCAGAAAAGCGCGTCGCGCGCTGGAAACTCAACACAGATAAACTTCCCAATCTACTTTCGCGGTAACATGCATGCCGAACACCATTTAACGAAGAGCCATCAAGACATTTTTCACAAATAGCACCATCGCGTAGAAAGGTACCTGCTCCACAAATAAGACGAAAATTATGCAAGGTCTGCACGACGCCTACACCAATCGAGCGAGCCCACAAATGAACCCGCGGCGACAACAATGGAAAAAAATTATGTATATGAACGATGTCGGGATTGAAGTCTCTCACTGCATTCATAAACGCACCTTCAAATGTTGAACTTCCCGAAACCTTCACGGCCACACACAGTTTTTGAGTAAAACCGAAAATATCATCATTCGTTACCTCGAAAATAGAAACATCGTGACCCGCATTCACAAGAGCCACGCGCTCCATTTGAACAACAGTATCTTCGCCGCCCATACGTTGATATCTGTTATGAACAATCAAAATTCGCATCAATAAAATCCTTAATGAGAAAAAATGAAAACCAAAGCAACCAGAAAATCAAAACCATATAAAGTCGCTTTCGTGACCGAAATACTAACACACTATCGCATACCTTTCCATGAGCAAGTAAGACAGAAATTGCTCGAACGGAACGTATCCTATGAAGTTTACTATTCCGATCCTACTGGCGACGCAGCTCTAAAGTTTGAGAAAACCGACCTACAATGGGGAAAGAAAATCAAGAGTGTTAGGATTGGGAATAAGGCAATCTGGCAACCCATAAAGGAGGCGCTAAATGCGGATTTAATTATTGTCGGACAAGAAAACAAACTTATTGCTACGTACTACGCCATAATTTGGGGAAAAATAGCGCGAAAAAAAATTGCCTTTTTCGGACATGGCAAGAATTTTCAGAGCAAGCATTCAGCCTCCCATAGAGAAAAATGGAAAAAATTTTGGGCCACTAAAGTGTTTTGGTGGTTTGGCTATACCGACGAAACACGGATCCATCTAGAAACATTGGGATTTCCGGAAAAAAAAATCACAATATTTCAAAATTCGATTGACACATCTAAAATCACTGAAGAGCTAGGATTAATCAGCCAACAACAGCATATGGAGATGCGAGAAAATTTGTTGGACAACAGCGACAATGTTGGTATCTACGTCGGTGGCATTTATAAAGAAAAACGTATCTCATTTCTTCTGGAAGCCGCCCTTTATATCCGTGAGGCTTTACCAAATTTCCAATTGATTGTTATTGGGAGCGGGCCGGATGAGAACATGATTGGCGATCGTAATGCTAATTGGATACACTTCGTTGGACCCAAATACGCCATGCAAAAAACCGAACTCATCTCACAGGCCAAAGTCTGGCTCATGCCTGGGCTTGTAGGTTTGGCGGTCGTCGACAGTTTTGCGTACGGCATTCCAATGGTAACATGCGATCTCGACTATCATAGCCCTGAATTCGCTTATTTAAGAAATATGGAAAATGGCATAATTCTACCAGAACAAACTACCCCGAAGGAGTATGCAGACGCTATCGCAGATTTGCTACAAAATAAGGATCTTCTCTCTCAGCTTAGCACCGGTGCAAAAATGTCTAAAACCAAATATACAATTGAAGCGATGTCAGACAGATTTGTGGAAGGTGTCATTATGGCACTTAAAGCCAAAATCAATTGAAATTGAGAGGTAAAATTCTACAAAATATTCTCCACACCTGAAGGACAACGACCACATATAGAACTGTAAGGACGTACCCAAATGTTGCACTCGATTGCGAAAACACGGACAGTGTCAGCGCAGCAAAAAATAGAACGCTAATCATTAGACCCATTTCTGTTCGTGCCCTGTCGATTGCTCCCTTAGCAATGGCAACAAATATACCAAAAAAGAATAACACGATCGGCCAAAATGAAGGGAAAGCGAAATAGATTTCTGAAATCAAACCAGTTCGAATTCCGTAATTTGAAGAAAAAGCTCGCTGCCAAACTCTTGCACTATCAAGCTGAATCAGATCAGACTTGGATTGACCGAAAACCGCAAGCACTTCACCGTTTAAAATCGAGCCTATTGCGCTGAGCACATAGTCATACCCGAAAGTCTCAAGATACTCCGGCGACCAATAATTGACCGAATGAGCAAAGTCTCTATATTCCACCCCGGCAATGGTAACCGCGCTTATCCAGGCACTGATATTGAGCGAATTATCGTCCCTAATACTTCCGATGTATCCATAGAACATCAAAACGACTATTGCGCCGACAGTAAGGCGCCAATCAATTTTCCGCCCACCGTTTCTGCAAATGAATATTACTAATATCGAGAGGATAGCTAGTAATGCAAGGTCCCGCTTACCATCCAACACCGACGAAAACAAAACGAATGCACCAAAAGTAACGGCTAGGATGCGGTCAAGTCGACGCTCATTAGAAAACCTTAGTGCCAACCACATAAGAGTAAACACTAAAACCACCCTGAACGCATAAACCGGACCTCGATCGATAATATACATGCTGTCAACTATTGTACCACCGGTCAATAATGTTCCGCCAGACTTCAACAGGACCGCAAAGTAGGCGACAGGAAAAATCAATAGAGGAACGGCGTCAGCGGTCGTAAGAACATTGTGATCCTGTTGTGCATTTTTTAGAGGTAAGAACTTGCTGGCTAATAGAATACCGCCAACGACGGAAATAACGCCGAAAAAATAAATCTCAGTTGGCCTATCTAAGTTTATTGGCGCCCATAACTTACCTAAATAGAAGTGACCGATAGTGAAGTATGTACCTAAGACTGGCCAAGCCGCCCATACAAACCCGAAGAGTTGCAGCACTTGGTCCTTAATAGCTAATACCATCAACATCACTAAAAGCGCCAAGACTATTACAAGCGTCTTTGGCGCAAATTGCTGAAGTACGTATGCATCATTAGCGAAAATAATCCAGATAGATATCCATAATGAATATAGAGTTGAGAGAGATGCCAAGATCCAAGCGCTATATTTCATGACCTAACCAATCGCCTAAAGGTGTATAATATAATGAAGGCCGATGTCGGAACTATTGTAACAATTATTCCTGAACAAAAAAACGCCGACACTACGCCCAGTTCATTTGTAAAATCTACTAAGAACACTGACAAAAAGAGCGTAACACCGAACACAATAACCAGTGCTAACCAATTAACTTCAATCTTCAAGTTCCGCCAAGTATGAACGATAAACAAGGCAGCATAAACACCGAATGCCGTTAGTTTTGAAAGAGCAATTCCTATTAGGCCGTATTTATAGCCAACCAACAAGTACACTAATAGTCCCACCAATGAAGCAATCGCCGTTATGATCATTGAGTAGTGTGTTTTGCCATTGACCAAAGTACCTAGGCTCATCGGGTTACCAATTGAGAAAACGGCGATTCCGAATATTAAGGCCGCCATAAGCTCAAAATCATACGTTAGACCAGGAAAAATCATTGACCAAAGTGCCGGCGAAAATAGCCAAAGCCCTGCTGCTAGCATCATGTCGACTACCAAAAACCAATATAGCACGGAACCTACAAACCCGTCGTTTACGGAACTATCATTAATCTTGGCAATTGCAATTGGCGCGAACCAACTAAAGAATGGTGCTACGGCCGACCCGAGTATCTGGGCCAACTTGACGTGTGCAACGTAGGCTGTCAACGCGACATCGTCTCCACTTGGAACTCCATAACGATCAAAATTCATTACGACACTGACAAAACTTGATGACACGACAATGGGCAAGCCATATCTTATAGCTGATTTCACTTTAAGTGAACTAAAGCTATATTGCACTTTGAAGCTTGAACACGCGCCGATTAGAAATAACGCCGCAAATGATATCCGTAAAACCAAAAATCCTAGCACGGTATTCAGAAGCGTCACTTGCTCGCTCGAGGCCAAAAAAAGTGCGAGACAAACAGCAGTAGATCGACCTCCCTCATAAAAGGCATACATCTTTGGCCTATTAATTACCCTCCAATAACTAACAAAAAAAATGAGCGTGCCCTCAAGGAAAATGCACCCACCGCACGCAATAGACAGCAGCATAGAATCACGCACATGAAGGTTAAAGTACATCAAACCAGCGATAAATATAGCAAAAGTGAGCGCCAAAGATACATGGGGGACAAGAAGACCGTATGGGGAACTACTATCGCTTTGATAGCTATTCATCATGCCAATCTGAATACCCAAACCGCACATTGGCAACACCAGAAGGAGTATTGGCTCCATCTTCGCCCAAATGGCAAATTCCTCAGATCCGAGAGCATCAACCAACAGCGCAGTTGTGGCAAAGTTCGAACCTGCAACTAAAAATATGGCCAGAAAATACCAAAAAATATCCGTACGCCGTCTAATAATGGACATGAGAGTTTTCCGATTGGCAAATGTTCGACATCTCAATGAACTTCGACAGCCCCAATAACCTTTGCTGGGTTGCCCGCGACAATTGTATATGGTGCGACATCTCTTGTAACTACAGCACCGGCACCTACAATTGCGCCATTTCCGATGTTTACACCTTTGGTGACAATTGAACGCGCCCCTAGAAAGACATCATTACCAATTGAGACCGGCATACTAATACTGGACCAGTCTGGCTTTGCATAACGTCGTCCAACAAATCCTCGCGGGTGGAAATCTGTGTCAAAGATGAAACAATCAGCTCCGATTAGACACCTATGCCCAATCGATACACTTAAAGCACTGCATATGACCGCCCCAGACATTCCAACATCATCGCCGATCGTAATACCGGCATTTGGAGCAAGTGTCCGCACGATCACTCTAGACCTCACTCCAAGTGCTGTGCCCCTAGAGGTAGAGCAAAGCACAGCTCGCTGACCAATAGCTAGAGTGCTACCCCTCACAATGGCGACAATTGGAAATCCCATTATTCTAGCTTGCCTACCAAGCTCAGCTCCCTTGTTGCGCATCCATGTGGAAAATATAATACTTTGAACTCGCCAAAAAATGGAATAAATCTTGCTCATCTATTTTCCCAAAAGTCGTTTAGTATAAATTCCGAGCAAACGAAAAATGCCATATCCCTTGCCCCACCTCCACATAAAAGTAGCCCAAGATTCTAGTGGTAGTGCGAGTGGCTGATTGATTTTCCTCCAACGTGCCGAGATACTCATTCCTTTGACATTAGAAGCCACTTTCCGATTGTTTGGTTCGCAGGTGCCGATAGGGTGCTCCATTAAATATACCTTATATCCGGCACGCACCGCTCGGTACCCATAGTCAATATCACCCAACTGATGCACGAACTTTCGATCAACAGGACCCAAAGCGGAATAAATAGCACGTGGAATCAATACAAAATTCCCATTCATTGTATCACATTCAATCAATTCTTTTTCTTTCGGCGGTACCGCATATAATTTTGTGGGATCCCATTTGTTTCGGCGTCGAAATCCTGAATATGTAATTTCGCTCGTTAATGGATCCACGACTGCACCGACTATCAGAGCTTCCAAACCCGACTTTAGCAAGCTAGCATTTCTTGAGGCATACAGACTTTTATGTATAGCATCCGTATATAATTCGACGTCGTCATTTAGCATCAATATGTAGTCAACACCATCCGCAATTGCCGCCGCCATTGAAACATGCATTCCGCCACCCCAAAACATACTTCCGGATCCTGGAATTACTCTCGTTTCTGGAAATTCCCTCAAGACCTGCTCGCGAGTTCCATCTGTGCTGGCGTCGTCAAGTAGATACACGACCAGATTCCACTCAGTCGACATGCCATATTGACGATGCAACGAGTTAAGGCATGCAATTGTCGTTTTACGGCGATTATAGCATGCAATCGCAACACCAATAGTGACGTTTCCGGGCCGAAAGTTCGTCTTTTTACTCATATCAATTTCTCTGATTTTATTCTAGATTTCTCCAGAGCTTTACTTACTTAACACAATTTCCTTCACTCGGGACGCGTTGACAGGGCATACCCTGGCGGCTCGATCCTTCATGAGGCTAAGTTAAATTACTCCCACCCCGATGTCTTCACGCTGATTCCAAAACTACACAAAAATATTTTGGGTTGTGTCCATAGCTCGTTTTTAAGTCACATTGGCTTGAATGCAAGACTTATCTTCACTCCGCAATCTAATAGCGACCTCCATACCGCTCATGTTGCCCATTGTTGCAGCATCAAGAGGAAAGATTTGCACGGCGCTGGATATTTCCAGAATAGTTCTGATTGACTGGAGCATGGAAATTTCTCTCTTGCCACTTTCGGAGTGGACCATCGAGATACCGAGCGGTTATCTATACAATCCTCAACAGTCAGTCACACTACTTTTTTGCCATAACATCGCAGCTTTTAAATATGAGACTTGTGATCATACTCATAAAAAATTGCTACAGAATGCAATTCATTTATTCGCATTTGTTGAGCGTGATCAACTTTAAATGGCAACCCAGCGGCGCCGCCATACTTCTATGCAGCCGATGTCCCATTGCAGGCCAAGTTTAATCGAGAACTGAAATGGAGATGGGTGGTCATTACTGCATTTTAGTAATTCACTTAGTCTATCATCTTTCATGTTTGGATGGGAATTTCTTTTTAAATTCGGCCAATGATCAATAAATTTTCGCTACGGAGCGACATCTCTGAGCCCCAGACAAAACGTTTCGATCTGATTCGCGGGTGTCAGTGGATGCTTTCATGCAGATTAATTTGGGATTCAATTATCACTTGTTGCATTTCGATTGCATTTGGCATGCTCGGTTCATCGAACCTTTTTATAGTTTGTCTTCAGTATACTATCTGCAAGTTGTTATTTTAATTCTGCTAAGTATTTTTGCTACAGGGCGCTCTTGACCCTCACCCCAAGTGGAAACTTGGTCAGAACAAGGCTAGCTGTGTAGTTTCCTAGGGGACAAGACTCGAGTTGCATAATGGCTATAGTTACCAACGTTTGGCCAGATGCAGCGTCGGCAAAGAATTCGGGTGGCTACAAAATAACTTATTTCCCGCTCCGCTATAGGCAAAATGGTGATGAATAATTTGCACTTCGAAATTCGATTCGTCATACGTTGGCGTGAACCGACAGCAATTCTGTATTGACTTTATCAGCAATTTATCCAGACGCTAAATCTATTTGTTAGAATTTGTCTGTAATCGGAAGATCTGCATATAAGAAACGGGGCCGCTTAGCCGATAATGCCCTGCTTCTCGATTTTGCGTCTGGGTCGGGTCCCAAGCCTGCATATTTACAGAATTAACACTAAGATTTGTCGTTTATTTCCATTGTAGAAACATTTGGCGGAAGCGGTGGGATTCGAACCCACGGTAGAG
>JABXHW010000054.1 GCA_013373425.1 Flavobacteriia bacterium | reverse complement strand
GACCTACGTACTATTACTTCAGGTCGTGCGACATCGACTATGGAATTCTCACACTACGCTGAGACTCCAAAGAACATCGCTGACGAAGTGATTGCAGAGGTAAAAGGAAGAACAGCATAATAGAGTTCAGAAGATGAGCCAGAAGATCAGAATCAAATTGAAGTCATACGATCACAACTTGGTAGACAAGTCTGCTGAGAAGATTGTTAAGACTGTGAAGAGCACAGGCGCTGTAGTAAATGGTCCAATTCCATTGCCTACTAACAAGCGTATTTTCACGGTGCTCCGCTCACCACACGTAAATAAGAAATCTCGCGAGCAGTTCGAGCTTAGCTCTTACAAGCGTTTGCTAGACATCTATAGCTCTTCGTCTAAGACGATTGACGCTTTGATGAAGTTGGAGCTACCTAGCGGGGTAGAAGTTGAGATTAAAGTCTAATTAACGACTAAGCAGTAATAAGATGCCTGGATTGATTGGTAAAAAAATCGGAATGACCAGCATCTTCAGTCCGGAAGGCAAGAACTTGCCTTGTACCGTACTCGAAGTTGGCCCATGTGTGGTTACTCAAGTAAAGACTGAGGATGTCGATGGTTACAACGCCGTGCAGATTGGTTGGGGAGAAGAAAAGAACCCATCGCAACCTGCCTCCGGCCATGCCAAGAAAGCTAATACTGGAGCTAAGAAGAAGTACGTGGAGTTCCGCGACTTTGCAGCAGATTCAGTGAAGCTAGGCGATGAATTGAATGTAGAACTCTTCGCGGAAGGTGAATTCATTGATGTTATTGGTACATCAAAGGGTAAAGGTTTCCAAGGTGGTGTGAAGCGTCACGGCTTCGCTGGTGTGGGTCAAGCTACTCACGGTCAGCACAACCGTCTACGTGCACCAGGTTCTATTGGTGCTGGTTCAGATCCATCACGTGTATTTAAAGGTATGCGCATGGCTGGCCAGATGGGTAACGCCCGCACGAAGATTCAAAACCTTCAGATTTTGAAGGTAGACACTGAAAAGAACCTTCTCGTAGTGAAGGGGTCAGTGCCTGGTTCTAAAAACTCATTTGTAATCGTAGAGAAGTAATGGAACGTACGGTCATCAATACCCAAGGAAAAGACTCCGGACGTAAGGCAAAGCTCAACGATAGCGTTTTTGCGATCGAACCTAATGAGCATGCCATTTATTTGGACGTCAAGCAGTACCTCGCTAACCAGCGTCAGGGTACTCACAAGGTGAAGGCTCGTGCGGAAGTTGCTCGTACGACCAAGAAGCACCATAAGCAGAAAGGAACTGGTGGAGCGCGTTATGGTTCTTTGAAAGGCCCATTGCACCGTGGAGGTGGAACGGCTTTCGGACCTGAGCCACGCGACTACGGTTTCAAACTCAATAAAAAGGTGAAGGCGCTTGCTCGTCGTTCAGCTTTGAGTATGAAGGCTAAGAACGATGAAATTATCGTTTTGGAAGACCTTTCTTTCGATGCTCCTAAAACCAAGCAGTACGCTGAAATCCTCAAGTCTTTGAACTTGAACGAGAAAAAAAGCGTAGTAGTGGTTGGTGATGCAAATAAAAACGTATATTTGTCATCCCGAAATTTTAAGGGGTCGAAAGTTGTAACAGCCTCTGAATTAAGCACTTACGCAATTATGAATGCGGGAACGCTAGTGCTAACAGAAGGTTCGATTGAAAGAATTGAGAACGTATTAAGCGAAAAGTGATGGAGAATATTCTAATCCGTCCGATCATCACGGAAAAGGCTTCGGCCGACGCAGAGGGGAGCAACCGCTACCACTTCGTCGTACGTCGTGACGCCAATAAAGTGGAGATTAAGAAAGCAGTAGAATCGTTCTACGGTGTCAGTGTAGAGGCTGTTCGTACACAAGTTGTTGCGGCTCGCCGTCAGAGTCGTTACACAAGAGCGGGAATGATTGAAGGATCTAAGTCTGCTTACAAGAAAGCCATCGTGGAGGTTCGCGAAGGAGAAATGATTGACATCTACAGCAACATCTAATAGCCATGGGGGTAAGAAAACTTAAACCAACATCGCCAGGGCAACGTTTCCGCGTTGTCAACGAATTTACGGCGATCACAGATTCCACCCCGGAAAAGGCCTTGCTGAAAGGTAAGAAGCGCAGTGGTGGACGTAATAATACAGGTAAAATGACCATGCGCTACATCGGTGGTGGTCATAAGAAAAAGTACCGTGTTATTGACTTCAAGCGTGACAAGAAGGACATTCCGGGTATTGTTAATAGCATTGAATACGATCCAAACCGCACAGCGTTTATCGCCTTGGTGGTATATAAGGATGGTGACAAGCGCTACATTATTGCACCGGCAGGATTGCAGGTAGGTCAGGAAGTACTTAGCGGAAGCGGTATTGCTCCTGAAGTGGGTAACGCAATGCCACTATCTGACATTCCATTGGGTACAGTTGTAAGCTGCATCGAGTTGCGCCCTGGTCAGGGAGCTGCGATTGCTCGTTCAGCAGGAAGCTTTGCTCAATTGTTGGCACGCGATGGTAAGTATGCCATCTTGAAAATGCCTTCAGGTGAGACTCGTATGGTATTGATTACATGTATGGCTACCATTGGTGTAGTAAGCAACAGTGATCACCAACAAACCGTAAGTGGTAAAGCAGGTCGCAACCGTTGGTTGGGTCGCCGTCCACGCACACGCGGTGTAGCTATGAACCCGGTTGATCACCCAATGGGTGGTGGTGAAGGTCGCGCAAGCGGTGGTCACCCAAGATCACGCACTGGTGTTCCAGCTAAGGGATACAAGACTCGTACGCCTAAGAAGGCATCGAACCGTTACATCATCGAAAGACGAAAGAAATAATTAGGATATGGCTCGTTCGCTGAAAAAAGGACCCTACATCCACTACAAGCTCGAGAAGAAAGTTCTCGCGAATGTTGAGTCTGGAAAGAAGACCGTTATCAAAACTTGGTCACGTTCATCAATGATTTCACCAGACTTCGTGGGACAAACTATCGCAGTTCATAACGGACGCACTTTCGTGCCAGTGTATGTAACGGAGAACATGGTAGGACACAAATTGGGAGAGTTTGCACCAACACGCACTTTCCGTGGTCATGCCGGTAACAAGAAGGACAAAGGCAAACGATAATCTACGAACGAAATGGGTAGACGTAAATCAGACAGAGCTGCGGCTCTGAAGGCAGCCAAGAAAGAGAAGGCAATTGCGAGTTTGCGCAACTGTCCTACTTCACCACGCAAAATGCGTTTGGTTGCGGACATGATCCGTGGCGTTGAAGTAGAGAAAGCAATGTTCATGCTTCAGCACTCTCCAAAGGAGGCAGCTGGTCGCTTAGAGAAATTGCTTCGTTCAGCCTTGGCCAATTGGGAAGCAAAGAATGAAGGCAAGCGTATCGAAGAGAACAACTTGATCGTACAAGAGATTCAGGTTGACAGCGCGCGCATGCTCAAGCGTATTCAAGCGGCTCCGCAAGGACGTGCGCATAGAATCCGCAAGCGTTCTAACCACGTTACAATGGTGGTTGGATCTGCAGTGACAGAAGAAGTGAACGAGACTACTGAAGCCAAATAAACGAGACAATGGGACAAAAGACGAACCCTATCGGGAACCGACTTGGTTACATTCGCGGCTGGGAGAGCAACTGGTACGGAGGTAACGATTATGGCGACAAGCTCGCTGAGGACGCGAAGATTCGCAAGTACCTCTATGCTCGTCTAACTAAAGCGAGTGTATCGCGTATCGTAATTGAGCGCACCTTGAAGCTCGTAACCGTAACGATTACTACGGCTCGCCCGGGAATCATCATCGGTAAAGGCGGTCAAGAAGTAGATAAGCTACGCGAAGAATTGAAGAAGCTCACTAAGAAGGAGGTTCAAATCAACATCTTCGAGATCAAGCGCCCAGAATTGGACGCAAAGTTGGTAGCTGACAGCGTAGCACGTCAATTGGAAGGACGTATTTCTTTCCGTCGTGCGGTAAAAATGGCTGTTGGTGCTGCAATGCGCATGGGAGCTGAAGGAATTAAGATCCAGGTGTCTGGACGTTTGAACGGTGCAGAGATGTCACGTTCTGAAATGTTCAAGGACGGTCGTACTCCATTGCACACATTCCGTGCGGATATCGACTATCACCAGGCGGAAGCGCACACGACTTACGGTCGTATCGGCGTGAAAGTATGGATCATGAAGGGAGAGGTGTATGGCAAGCGCGACTTGTCTAACATGCTCGGTAATGTGAAGAAAGCCGGCGGCGGAAACCAGAAATCTGGTGGTCCAAAGCGTAGAGGCGGAAAGAAGTAATAAGATACTAAAACGTCGTACCGATGTTATCACCGAAACGTACGAAGCATAGAAAAATGCACAAAGGCCGCATGAAGGGCAATGCCCAGCGCGGCACCCAGTTGGCCTACGGCTCTTTTGGCATCAAGTCGCTCGACTCGACCTGGATGACTTCTCGTCAGATCGAAGCTGCTCGTATCGCCGCTACACGTTACATGAAGCGTGAAGGACAATTGTGGATTCGCATTTTCCCAGACAAACCCATCACTAAGAAGCCTCTCGAGGTACGTATGGGTAAAGGTAAAGGTGCTCCAGAATATTGGGCAGCCGTGGTTAAGCCAGGCCGTATGCTCTTTGAATTGGAAGGAGTACCATACGATATCGCGAAGGAAGCACTCCGCCTAGCGGCTCAGAAGCTTCCGGTACGCACGAAGTTTGTTGTAAGAAGAGATTTTGAAGCTTAACACGATGAAACAGTCAGAAATCACTGGTCTAACGACCGAAGAGCTTCAGGAGCAATTGGTAGAGCTTCAGCAGAACCTCACCAAGATGCGAATGACACACAAAATTTCTCCGTTGGAGAACCCAATGGTTCTTCGTTCTACTCGCAAGGACATTGCGCGTGTTCACACGGAATTGACTAAGAGAAGAACGGAAGCTTCAGTAAAAGCATAACACGCGATGGAAACAAAGAGAAATCTCCGTAAAGAGCGTATTGGAGTTGTGACCAGCTCCAAGATGAACAAAACCGTTACGGTAAACGTACAGCGTCGCGTTAAGCACCCGTTGTACGGAAAGTTCGTCAACTTCAGCAAGAAGTTTCATGCACATGATGAAACTAACGACTGCAACGAAGGCGATACCGTACGCATCATGGAAACACGTCCACTCAGCAAGACTAAGAAGTGGAGAGTAGTCGAAATCATCGAAAGGGCTAAGTAAGATGGTACAACAAGAATCAAGACTAAGAGTAGCCGACAACACTGGAGCGAAAGAGGTGCTTTGCATCCGCGTTCTAGGAGGCTCGAAGCGTCGATATGCTTCTGTAGGCGACAAGATTGTCGTTTCAGTAAAGCAAGCAACTCCTTCCGGAAACGTGAAGAAGGGTGCTGTATCGACTGCAGTAGTAGTGCGCACAAAGAAAGAAGTTCGTCGTCCAGATGGATCTTACATCCGCTTCGATGACAACGCTTGTGTATTGCTCAACGCAACAGGTGAAATGCGCGGAACGCGTGTATTCGGTCCAGTTGCTCGTGAGTTGCGCGACCGTCAGTTTATGAAAATCGTATCTCTTGCGCCTGAGGTGCTTTAATCGAATAAGTGAGAGAAGCAATGGCAAAGTTTCACATTAAGAAGGGAGATAACGTTCAGGTAATCGCTGGTAATGCCAAAGGCAAAACCGGTCGCGTTATCCGTATGATCCCAAAGCAGAACCGTGCAGTCGTAGAAGGCTTGAACATGGTTAAAAAGCACCAGAAGCCGAGTGCTTCTAACCCGCAAGGGGGTATTGTAGAAATGGAGGCTCCTATCCATATCTCCAACCTTATGTTGGTAGATCCGAAGGAGAACGTAGCAACACGTGTTGGTCGCAAGCTCGACGAAAACGGAAAGCTCGTTCGTTACGCTAAGAAATCAGGAGAGGTAATCAAGTGATGGATATGCAACCAAGACTTAAAAGCGTTTATCGCGAAAACATTACAAAGGCCTTGACCGAAGAATTCGGTTACGAGAACCACATGGAGGTTCCTCGTCTGCAGAAAATTGTTCTCAGCCAAGGCGTTGGTGCTGCTGTAGCCGACAAGAAGACGATCGAGAATGCAGTAGAAGAGATGACTATCATCGCTGGTCAGAAGGCGGTAGTGACAAAGTCCAAAAAAGACATCTCTAACTTCAAACTCCGTAAAGGAATGCCAATTGGTGCACGCGTTACACTTCGTAGCGACCGCATGTATGAGTTCCTTGACCGTTTGATTTCAGCATCACTTCCACGTATCCGTGACTTCCAAGGTATCAAAGACGGTTTCGACGGTCGTGGTAACTACACTCTCGGTATCACAGAGCAGATTATCTTCCCAGAGATCGACATCGACAAGGTGAGCAACATCACTGGTATGGACATCACATTTGTAACCACCGCGAAGACGGACAAGGAGGCGAAAGCCTTGTTGAAAGCTTTCGGATTACCTTTTAAAAAGTAAGCGACGATGGCTAAAGAATCAATGAAGGCCCGCGAGGTCAAAAGACAAAAGCTCGTAGACCAGTACGCTGAGAAGCGTCAAGCGTTGAAAGACGCTGGCGATTATGAAGCATTGCAGAAGCTCCCTAAGAACGCTTCTCCAGTTCGTCTTCACAATCGTTGCAAGCTTACAGGTCGTCCACGCGGATATATGCGTCAGTTCGGACTTTCTCGCGTAATGTTCCGCGAGATGGCGAACAAGGGACTTATCCCTGGAGTGAAGAAAGCTAGTTGGTAAAAAGAATAAAGCGAAAGAGATGATCACAGATCCCATCGCCGACTTCCTGACACGTATCAGGAATGCTGCCAAAGCAGGCCACAAGGTGGTAGAGATTCCAGCTTCAAAGCTGAAACTCGAAATGACAAAAATCCTTGTTGACCAAGGATATGCACTTAGCTACAAAATGGCTGAGAACGAAGGTCCGCAAGGAACTATCAAAATTGCATTGAAGTACGACGCTATGACGAAGCAACCAGCTTTCCGCGGTTTGACTCGCGTATCTAAGCCAGGCTTGCGTCAGTACGTGAATACAGACTCCATGCCACGTGTTAAGAACGGCTTGGGCATCGCTATCGTGAGCACCTCTAAAGGTGTTATGACCGACAAGCAAGCTCGCGCTAGCAAGGTGGGTGGTGAAGTATTGTGCTACGTTTATTAATCTGCAAAGAATTAGACCATGTCAAGGATAGGTAAAGCTCCGATCACTATTCCCGAAGGGGTCGATGTGCAGGTGAACGGCAATGTCGTTACCGTAAAAGGTAAATTGGGTGAATTGACCCAAACTATTGCCGACACAGCTATCTCTGCGAAAATCGAGGACGGTCAGTTGATCGTTGATCGCGCAAACGAAGAGAAAGCTACACGTGCACAGCACGGTTTGTACCGCGCACTCTTGAACAACATGACTGTTGGTGTTTCAGAGGGCTTCAAGAAAGAACTAGAATTAGTAGGTGTGGGTTACCGCGCCGCTAACCAAGGTCAGATTTTGGACATCGCCGTTGGATATTCTCACAACATCATGTTTGAGTTGCCAAGCGAAATCAAAATCGAAACCAAATCTGAAAAGGGTAAGAACCCAATCATTACTCTAACGTCTCACGACAAGCAGCTTCTAGGAGCTGTAGCGGCAAAGATTCGCTCTTTCCGTAAGCCTGAGCCGTACAAAGGAAAGGGTATTCGCTTCGTAGGCGAGCACATTCGTAGAAAAGCTGGTAAAGCTGCTGCTAAAAAATAAGTAGGTCATGGCACTGACTAAGATTGAAAGAAGAAATAGAATCCGCCGTCGTATCCGCAAGAATGTGGAAGGTTCGACCGCTACACCTCGCTTGGCTGTGTTCCGCAGTAACAAGGAGATTTATGCGCAGTTGATCGACGACGTAAACGGAAAGACTCTTGTAGCTGCATCTTCACTTGAGAAGAGCATTCAAGATTCAAAGGGTACCAAATCAGAAATTGCTGCCCAAGTGGGTAAGGCATTGGCTGAGAAGGCAAAAGAAGCTGGTATCTCTACTTGCGCATTTGACCGCGGTGGATATCTGTATCATGGACGTGTTAAATCTTTGGCGGAAGGTGCCAGAGAGGCCGGACTCAAATTCTAATTGACCATGTTGAAAGGAGTAAAGAACGCAAGAACCGTAAAGCCATCAGGCCTTGAGTTGACTGACCGCCTCGTAGGTATTCAGCGTGTAACTAAGGTGACTAAAGGTGGACGTACTTTCGCATTCTCAGCCATGGTGGTTGTGGGTAATGAGAACGGTATCGCCGGATACGGTCTAGGTAAGTCTAAAGAAGTTTCTGAGGCTATCACCAAAGGAATTGAAGACGCTAAGAAGAATTTGTATCGAATTCCACTCGTTGGAACTACGATTCCTCACGAAGAAAGTGGCAAATTCGGTGGCGCTCGTGTATTTTTGCGCCCCGCTGCGCACGGTACTGGTGTGATTGCCGGTGGTGCAATGCGTCACGTGTTGGAGAGTGCAGGTGTACACGATGTACTTGCTAAGTCTAAAGGGTCTTCTAACCCACACAACTTGGTGAAAGCTACATTCGTTGCCTTGCTAAACATGCGCGATGCGCGTGAAGTTGCTCGCCAACGCGGAGTAAGTGTTGATAAAGTGTTCAACGGCTGATTTAAAAAGAACAGAGATGTCTAAAGTGAAAATCACTCAAGTTCGCAGCGCAATTAACCGCTCTGGTCGTCAAAAGGCGACGTTGGAAGCGTTGGGTTTGCGTAAAATGAATCAAACTGTAGAGCACGAAGCTACAGCACAGATTAAGGGTATGATCGATCGTGTATCACACCTTATCACTGTTGAAGAAGTTCAGTAAGAACAGTATAAAGGATCAAAGAAATGGATCTGAGTAATCTTAAGCCCGCATCGGGCTCTACAAAGTCAAGCAAGCGCGTAGGTCGCGGTGAAGGTTCCGGCAAAGGAGGTACTTCTACACGTGGACATAAAGGAGCGAAATCTCGTTCTGGTTATTCACGCAAAATCGGCTTCGAAGGTGGTCAAATGCCTCTTCAACGTCGTGTACCTAAGTTCGGTTTCAAAAATATTAACCGCGTAGAATACCGTTCGATTAACCTCGACGCTCTTCAAGCACTTGTTGACGCTAAGAAAGTTACAGACTCGGTAGACAAAGACATTCTTGTTGCCAACGGTCTAGCTGACAAAAACGACTTGATTAAAATTTTGGGTCGTGGCGAATTGAAGGCTAAATTGACCGTCAAAGCAAACAAGTTTAGTGAAACCGCAAAATCGGCTATCGAAGCTCAAGGTGGAGTAGCCGAAACGCTTTAAGCGCACCTATCTCGCATGAAGAAGTTTATCGAAACACTGCAGAATATTTGGAAGATTGAGGAGCTCCGCAACAAGATTCTCTTGACGCTCGGGCTTCTTTTTATCTACCGTGTAGGTTCTAACGTGCCACTACCAGGAGTGGATATTGCCACTCTCGAAGGATTGAAAGATCAAACCGACGGAGGTCTAGCTGGTTTGTTGAATGCCTTCACCGGTGGAGCATTCTCTAATGCCTCAGTTTTGGCATTGGGTATCATGCCATATATCTCTGCATCGATCGTTATTCAACTTCTCGGATTGGCAGTGCCATCTATCCAGAAATTGCAGAAGGACGGTGAAAGTGGACGTCAGAAGATTACCCAAATCACTCGTTACCTCACAATCGCAATCTGTTTGGTACAGGCACCGGGTTATATTTTCAACTTGAGCCAACTCGGAGTAGCTTCTGTATTGGATCCTGCCATGTTTAATGTCCTAGCGGTTATCACGCTAGTTGCAGGAACAATCTTCGCTATGTGGTTGGGTGAGCGTATTACTGACCGTGGAATCGGAAACGGTATTTCAATCTTGATTATGATTGGTATCATCGCTTCTTTCCCAACATCAGTTATCCAAGAAGTTATCGCACGTACCTCTTCAGGAGGTGGTCTAGTAGCTATCGCACTTGAATTCGTAGCATTCTACGTAGTTATCATGTTCGCGATTGCATTGACTCAAGCGGTTCGCAAAGTGCCTCTTCAGTATGCTAAGCGTAATGCTGTAGCTGGTCAGATGGCTTCACGTCCATTGGGTCGTGAGTACTTGCCGCTCCGAGTGAACGCATCTGGTGTGATGCCTATCATCTTCGCACAAGCTATCATGTTCATTCCAATTACTGTTGCCGGCCTTGGTGGTGGTGATGCTACTGGATCGAACTGGATTGTAGAATACTTCGGTGATATTACAGGATTCTGGTACAACTTAGTGTTTGCCGTTCTCATCATCGGATTTACATACTTCTATACCGCAATACAGGTGAACACCAACAACATTGCGGATGATTTGAAAAGAAACGGTGGTTTCGTTCCAGGTGTTAAGCCAGGACGTGCTACCGCTGAATACCTCGACGAGATCTTGAGTCGAATCACGTTACCTGGCGCAGTATTCCTCGCGTTCTTGGCAATCCTTCCAGCTTTTGCCATGCAGGTTAACATGACCACGCAATGGGCTCAGTTCTACGGAGGTACTTCACTCTTGATTATTGTGGGTGTTATCCTCGATACACTCATGCAAATTGAGAGCTACTTGTTAAATCGTCATTACGACGGTTTGATGAAGAGTGGTCGTTTGAAAGGTCGTTCAACTGCAAATGTTATCTAATCATGGCTAAGCAAGGAGCAATTGAACAAGACGGATCTATCACTGAAGCATTGTCGAATGCAATGTTTCGTGTAGAGTTGGAGAACGGACACGTTGTTACAGCACACATTTCTGGAAAGATGAGGATGCACTACATCAAACTTCTTCCAGGTGATAAGGTAAAGCTCGAATTGAGCCCATACGATTTGACGAAAGGACGTATCGTTTATAGATACTAAAAAACGAGAGCGATGAAAGTTAGAGCCTCTATCAAGAAGAGAAGCGCTGAGTGCAAGATTGTTCGCCGCAAAGGCCGCTTGTACGTAATCAACAAGAAGAACCCGAAGTTCAAGCAACGTCAAGGGTAAAAGATTTTAATTCAAAGGAATTATGGCGAGAATTGCTGGTATTGACTTACCAAAAAACAAGCGAGGCGAAATTGGCCTTACCTACATCTTCGGCATTGGCCGCAGTCGTGCTCGTGAAATCCTCACAGAAGCAGGTGTTGATTTCAACACAAAGGTGCAGGATTGGAATGACGACCAATTGACCGCAATCCGTGGAGTGATCTCGGAAGGTTACAAGGTTGAGGGTGAGCTTCGTTCAGAGGTACAGCTCAACATCAAGCGCTTGATGGACATCGGAGCTAACCGCGGAATCCGTCACCGCTTAGGTTTGCCACTACGTGGACAGCGTACGAAGAATAACTCTCGTACACGTAAGGGTAAGCGTAAGACCGTTGCAAACAAGAAGAAGGCTACTAAATAATAAGTAGGGAGTAATGGCAAAGCAATCAAAAGGCGTTAAGAAAAGAAAGGTGAAAGTGGATCCAGTTGGAGAAGCTCACATCAACGCTAGTTTTAACAACATTATCATTTCTCTAACGAACACTACTGGTCAGGTGATCTCTTGGTCATCAGCAGGTAAGATGGGCTTTAGAGGATCAAAGAAGAACACTCCTTACGCTGCTCAGACTGCTGCGGAAGATTGTGCTGGACGTGCTATGGAAGCAGGTCTTAAGAAAGTAAAAGTGTACGTGAAAGGTCCAGGAAACGGTCGCGAAAGCGCCATCCGTTCACTTCACAATTCGGGTATCGAAGTAACTGAAATCGTGGATATCACACCAATTCCACACAACGGTTGCCGTCCTCCGAAACGCAGAAGAGTTTAATAG
>JABXHW010000064.1 GCA_013373425.1 Flavobacteriia bacterium | reverse complement strand
TAGATCCTAAGTCTAGTGCGTCTACCAATTTCGCCACACCCGCTTAGAGGGTGCAAATATATACTTTCCTTGGAGATTGACGAATGAAAATTCAATTTCCACCTAATGCATTTGTTATTTTTGACGCACTAATTCCAACAATATGATGCGTATTGACCCTAAAGACGTGGAAACCCGCGTTTTGCATGGACATTTGTTGAGTGCAGTCGCTCCACGTCCAATCGCTTTGGCAAGTACAGTGGACGGCGACGGCAATGTAAACTTGAGTCCTTATTCCTTCTTTAATGTATTCAGTGCAAATCCTCCTCTTGCGATTTTTTCGCCAGCAAGAAGGGTGAGAAACAACACGACGAAGGACACGCTTACCAATGCGGAAGAGACCGGTGAGGTAGTTATCAATATAGTGTCGTACGACATGGTTCAGCAGACCAGTCTTTCCTCTACGGAGTATGAAACGGGTGTCAATGAATTCGTGAAAGCGGGCTTTACGGAATTGCCAAGTGAGATGGTAAGTGCGCCTCGCGTGGCGGAATCTCCAGTTCAATTGGAGTGTAAGGTTCGTGAGGTTGTTAAGTTGGGAGATCATGGTGGCGCAGGGAACTTAGTGATTGCAGAGATTGTGTTGATGCACATCAATGAAGCGGTTCTCGGCGAAGACGGAAAAATCGATCAACATAAGATTGATACGGTAGGTCGACTCGGAAAGAACTGGTATGTTCGCGCCTCGGGAGATGCTCTTTTTGAAGTGGAGAAGCCACTATCAACCTTGGGTATTGGAGTAGATCAAATCCCGAAGCGAATTCGCGATAGCTACATTCTTTCTGGTAACGACTTGGGAATGTTGGGCAACGTGGAAAAGCTTCCTTCGGATGCTGAGATTGAAGAGTTCTCACATCATCATAAAATCGAGTCGATTATGTCGACTACTACGGATGGACTAGAGCGTCGAGAGATGCTGCATCATTATGCGAAGGAATTATTGGAAGAAGGAAAAGTAGAGAAGGCGTGGAAAGCACTTCTCGTAGATAAATTAAATAGAGTTTAGCATGGAGCTTACGGGCACAGTAAAGAAGATTTTCGACGAGCAACAAATCAGCGCATCTTTTAAGAAGCGCGAAATGGTATTGGTAACTGAAGAGCGTTACCCACAGTCTATTCTCGTTGAATTCACGCAAGACAACACAACGTTGTTGAATGATGTAAAAGAAGGACAACGCGCGAAGGTTTCCATCAATATTCGCGGTCGCGAATGGCAGAGCCCACAGGGACAAACGAAGTACTTTGTAAGTCTTCAAGGGTGGAAGATTGAAGGCGATAGCCCACAAGCCACTCCTTCTGCAGATGAACCGCCAATGGATAGCTACAGCGCAGCTGATTTTCCAGCGGACGACAACGAAGACGATCTACCGTTCTAAGCGAGGACAGGTATTTAAGTAAAAAGCCCCTCAACCAATTGGTTCGAGGGGCTTTCTTATGCGTTGATCTTTCAGTTCTAGAATCTAATGATCCAAGCGTCTGGAACAGTAGCTCTTACTTCTTCGAGGTCTTGTCTTGCAAGTGCTAGTGAATTGTAGCTCTTGTAAACCACTCGATATGTGCTGAGGTCTTCGATGAATACTACCTCATATTCCCCATTAGGGATTACAGCGCGAGAAGCAAATTCTTGTGCGCCTTGAGCCGTTGGGAAGCTGCCAACAACAATGCGCCATAGGTTGGCACCAGGGGTAACTGTTCCGTCGGCCTGCTGAACATCGTAGGTAGATACGCCTCGGTCAGATTGACGCAATACGGTAATCTTTTGATTCAAGCTGTCGATGTTGTTATTCATCACTGACAGTACATTGTAGAGATCCTCGATTTGAGCATCGTATTGTCTGCGTGCCGCAGCAAGCTCTGCGACAGCATCATCTCTCTCGCTTTCAGCCTGACGTCGGGCGGAAACGAGCTCGTCGTATTCAGTTGGATCTATTCTCACTTGTGGAGAGCTTCCATTCAAGGCGAAGCGCACGCCAAACGAAATTTGTCCTAACCAATCGTTCGATTCACCGGAAGAGTAGGCGTCGGCCCAATCGTTATCCAATAGGATGGAAGTGCGATAACCTGCATATACATCCACCTGATTTGTGATAGAGTAGCTTGCTCCTCCACCGAATCCGAATACTGCCGAATTCGTGAAAGCTCCATTTGCTGGAACGCGACGAACCAGCCCAGTGGCATACTCCCACGACTGACTTTGTCCGAAGTTCCAACCGATGCCTGCATCTCCATAAATTCCGATTTTGGAATCCATTCCAAATGCTTTCAGGAAATCAAGCTGTGCACCGGCAAGACCTTGCAAGTGCTGGTTTTCATAATAAAAGACTGTATTTCCGCCGTTGGCTGAACCGAAGTTGAGGTCTCCATAAACTCGGAGATAATCGGTTGCTCCATATTGAAGCGTGATACCAGAACCGGGGCTAAGCGACTTCGAAGGGTGATCGAAATCTGAATCCCCATACAATAATGTGTGCGAGAAGTAGGCTAGTACAGCCCAGTCGCCTTCTTGTGCCCATGCCTGCGAACCTCCAAGTCCCATCGCCACGGCCACTATAAGTGCATATTTCCTCATAGGTGCGAGTTTACCATGCAATTTATACAATTGAAACTTATAAATCAGCTGTTTGCTTGTCAGACCTTTCGGGCAAATCAAACCAATCCCATAGATTCATCGATTTTCGTGCGAAATACCGTACCTTTGCACCCCTTTTTAAGGGGTAACAAGTTTGAAAATCAAATTGTAAGCGAAATAAGAGATGAACATCACGAAGCGACAAATCGATGATCTCAATGCGGTAGTTACGATTCAAGTAACACCTGAGGACTATGCAGACAAGGTGAAGAATATCCTCGAGGATTATCGTAAGAATGCAAACATTCCTGGCTTCCGTCCGGGTAAAGTTCCTGCTGGATTGGTAAAGCGTCAATACGGTCGCGCAGTGACAATCGACGAAGTAAACAAGCTTCTTCAGAACAGCATCTTTGAATATATCCAGAAGGAGGAGCTCGACATCTTGGGCAACCCACTTCCTGTAGCTAAGGAAGATATCGATTGGGATTCTAACGAGCCAATCGATTTCGAATTTGAACTTGGTCTAGCGCCACAGTTCGAACTTCCTATCAATAAAAAGACAAAGGTTCCTTTCCATACCATCAAGGTAGACGATAAGGCTATCGATCAAGAGGTTGAAGCGTTGACTCGTCGCTATGGAAACATGACTGAGCCTGAAACGGTAGAGGTAGAAGATATCGCCTTCGGTAAGTTTGAAGAAGTAGATGCTGAAGGACTTCTCGTAGAAGGTGGATTTAATCAAGAAGGTCGCTTTGCATTCAAAGAGTTGAAGACTAAAAAGAAGCAAGGTGAAGCCATGAAGTTGGCTAAGGATGGTGTTTTGGACATCAATCCATCTAAAGATTTTGTAGCTGACTTCAACGTAACGGGTGTGTTGGGTGTATCTGCCGACACATTGAAAGACATGGCTGGATTGCGTTTCACATTGTCTAACATCTACCGCATGGAGCCTGCTGAGTTGAACCAAGAGTTGTTCGACAAAGTGTTTGGTCCTGGTGCCGTTAGTACAGAAGAAGAGCTTCGCGAAAAGTTGAGAGAAGAGATGGAGCGTGTGTATCTTCAGGAGTCAAGCAACTTTTTCTTGAACAGTGTGAGCGACATGTTGATGGAGAAAGTTGACTTCGAATTACCAACTTCTTTCTTGAAGAAGTGGATGCGTACCGCAGGCGAGCAGCCAATTTCTGAAGAAGAGGTTGAAGCGCAGTGGGAGAACACCGCAAAAGGTTTGAAGTGGCAGCTTATCGAGAACAAGTTGGTGAAAGACAACCACCTTCACGTTCACAAGGAAGAGCTTGAAGACTACGCTGCTGGATACGTTCGCCAACAAATGGCACAGTTCGGTCAAGGTAACGTAGAAGACGAGCACGTGAAGAGCATTGCTCAGAGCTTGATTCAAGACGAAGAGCAGTCAAGAGGTATGTCTGACCGTATTCTCAACGATAAAATGATCGCCTTCTTCAAAGAGAATTTGAAGCTGGATGAGAAGGCTGTATCCTATGATGATTTTGTTAAATTGGTGAACGAACAAAAGTGATCATCACGCGTTCGTAATCACTAAAACAAAACCATGGATTTCGGTAAAGAGTTTAAGAAGTACGCCACGAAGCATCAGGGCATTCAGAGCATGTACGTCGATCAGTACGTAGAGGCTTCCATGACTCCATATATCATCGAGGAACGTCAGTTGAACGTTGCGCAGATGGACGTGTTCTCAAGATTGATGATGGATCGCATCATCTTCCTCGGAACAGGAGTGAATGACCAGATTGCCAATATCGTTCAAGCACAGCTCCTCTTCTTGGAGTCGGCTGACGCGAAGAAGGATATTCAGATTTATATGAATTCACCTGGCGGCAGCGTTTATGCTGGACTTGGTATTTATGACACCATGCAGGTAGTTTCGCCAGACGTAGCTACAATCTGTACAGGTATGGCCGCTTCGATGGCCGCTGTTCTGCTTTGTGCAGGTACAGCAGGAAAGCGCAGCGCGTTGCCACATTCACGTGTCATGATTCACCAACCAATGGGTGGAGCACAAGGTCAAGCCTCAGACATGGAAATCACCTTGAAGGAGATTCTCAAGTTGAAAGGCGAACTTTATGAGATCATCGCCAATCACTCAGGCAAGCCTATCGAAGAAGTAGAGCGCGATAGTGATCGCGACTACTGGATGACTGCGAAGGAAGCCAAGGAATATGGTATGATCGACGAAGTACTGGTGACTAAAAAAGCTTCGAAATAATTACAGATTCGTCAAACCGACAGATGCTGTAATTCGTAAATCGAGTGTATGAAGGAGAAAGAAAATTTGAGTTGTTCGTTCTGTGGTCGCGATAAAAAGGATACCAACATCCTCATCGCGGGAATCAACGGTCACATTTGCGACCAGTGTATTCTGCAGGCGTACAACATCGTATCTGAAGAACTCGAAACGAAAGAAGTTGAAGATTTAGGAGAAGGTCTCAAACTGGTGAAGCCAAAAGAGATCAAGAAATTCCTAGATGAATATGTCATCGGACAAGATGATGCCAAGAAAGTCCTCTCCGTTGCAGTGTACAATCATTATAAAAGATTGTTGAATGCAGCTAAAACCGACGATGTGGAGCTCGAGAAATCGAACATCGTTTTGGTGGGAGAGACAGGAACAGGTAAAACACTTTTGGCGCGCACAATTGCGAAGATGCTCAATGTACCTTTCACAATTGTCGATGCCACTGTACTTACAGAAGCAGGTTATGTGGGTGAGGATGTAGAAAGCATCCTTACCCGTCTCCTGCAAGCTGCCAATTACGACACCAAGGCAGCAGAGCGTGGAATCGTTTTCGTGGATGAAATCGATAAAATTGCGCGCAAATCAGATAACCCTTCGATTACCCGCGATGTAAGTGGGGAAGGCGTTCAGCAAGCTTTACTGAAGTTGCTCGAAGGCTCAAAGGTGAATGTGCCGCCTCAAGGTGGTCGAAAGCATCCCGACCAGAAGTTTATCGAGCTCGATACGAAGAACATTCTCTTCATCGCAGGGGGAGCGTTCGACGGTATCAAGCGTCATATCGCCAATCGCATGAACACTAGCACTGTTGGATTTACAGCAGGTGCTGATCGTGCTGACTTTAGTGAAGACGAGTACTTGAAGTACATCATTCCTCAGGATCTCAAAACCTTTGGCTTGATTCCAGAACTCATAGGTCGTATGCCGGTTCTTACGTACTTGAATCCATTGGATAAAGCTGCAATGCGTCAAATCCTCACCGAGCCGAAGAACGCATTGATGAAGCAGTACACGAAGTTGTTCAACTTGGACGACGTTGAGCTCAAAGTGGAAGAATCTGCTTTGAACTTTATCGTGGAGCGCGCCAATGAATCGAAACTCGGAGCACGTGGCCTACGAGGTATTTGTGAAACTATCTTCAATGAAGCTATGTTTGAGCTTCCAAGTGAAACAGAAGATGGCAAACAAGTACTCACTGTTGATCGCGACTATGCAGAGAAGCAGTACAAAAAGCTGGGCGGTTCAAAGATGAAGAAGGTGAGCTAAGACTCAAACTTCCGATTATCTCCTTTCGTATCGAGTAATAGTGAAATCCTGGGCGTGATTCTCGTCCTTAGGATGGTATTCCTCTTTCACTACCTTCCATTCACCCTCATTGATTTCAGGGAAGTAAGCATCTCCACCCTCAAAGCTGTGATGGATATGCGTGATTTCCAGTCGCCGGGCAAAAGGTAATGCTAGCTTGTAAATCTGGGCCCCGCCAACACAGAAAGGTTGGTCATCTTCTTTGACGAGATCCAACGCTTCTTCTAATGAATTGACAATCGAAACCGATTCGTATTCTGAGCTGTAGCCTTCTTGGCGTGTGATAACCACATTATGACGCTTAGGTAATGGTTTCGAATTGATGGACTCAAACGTCTTTCTTCCCATTATCACCGCGTGACCTTTTGTGCTTCTCACGAAGTGTTTCATGTCATCCGGTAGATTCCAGATAAGGTCATTGTCGGCACCCAAGGTGTGCTTCTGATCTATGGCGGCGATGAGCGTGAGCATCATTTTAAGCTTATTCTGTGGTAGGTATCAGTTCTACGAAAACAGGCGCAAGACGGTCTGCTTCCAACACTTTGAAGAGTGTTTTGCGATCTTCGGGCTCGTATTCGGTCAGCAAATGTTCGTAGATAATGCCCGTTGGTGGAGTTTTGATTCGCAATGACCCACCGCGATCAATCACCGAAAAAACAGCTCTTCCTTCGTGATCAATCGCTGCAATCCAACGATCTCCTTCGTAATAAGAGCTTGGGAATTGGGCAGGGTTAATGGCAATAACGGTGTCTACAGGACGCGCGCTGTTGAATTCGGCCTGACCGCTATATCTGAGCCAGTTGTTCAATACACGTAGGGAATTGGGAAGGTCATTGGTATACTGCAACTTCAGCGCAGTTTGGAACGCTTTAATCTGCATGAAGGTCGGTGTCAATTCAAATGGAACTTGCACCAAATACGCCCCGTCTGCAAGATTGTGGAGTATTTCATCACTTTCGATGAATGAGATTTCTTCGATAAGCACATCTGTCCATATAGCCTCCATATTCATGGAAGGGATAATGCACTGCAACTTCCCATCGTCCACGTACACTTTCCACCGCAAGAGTTCCTCTGTGTAGTGTCCATTGAAAAACAGTGGAGCCAAGAAAAGCGCATTCAAACTGGAATCTTGAAAGACCTCTTCTCTGTGCTCGCAACAGCGAACGGGTTGAACGATTCGATGATGGATCAAAGCGGGGCCATCCGTACCTTCTTCAATTTCTAAGCTATGGAGAATTGGAATCAGATATCTGTTGAATAACGTTGAGTTTGACTCGATAAACTCGACTCCTGTAACGGTTGTTCCTTCTACTTTCAGGATGAATTCAGCAACACCATTTACAAATACAAAATCTTCATCATAATACTTCTCGAGCATCTCAATGATGTACTCGTTTAAGGCTTGATGAAAGATTGAATCGGGCTCACCTGCTTCATACCCATCGATGATGGGGAAATTTCCCGAAGTGGTTCTATCCCCACTGGGAAATCTCTCGACTTGAGCGAGTGAGGAAGAGCAAACGACTAGGAGAAATATGAAGAGTGAGAGCTGTTTCATTAGACCGCTACGGCTGCTTTGATGTGTGGATGCGGGTCGTATCCTTCAATGGCAAAATCGTCGAACTTGAAATCGAGGATATTCTTCACTTCTGGATTGACCACCAGTTTTGGTAGCGGTCGGAACTCACGTGAAAGCTGTTCATTCACCTGATCAATATGATTGCTGTAAATGTGAGCATCACCCAAAGTGTGAACGAAGTCGCCTACCTCCAAATTGCAAACTTGTGCAATCATATGGGTGAGCATAGCATAACTCGCAATGTTGAATGGAACACCCAGGAAGATGTCGGCACTGCGTTGATACAGCTGACAACTCAACTTCCCATCGGCTACATAGAACTGGAAAAAAGCGTGACAAGGAGGAAGTGCCATGTCTTGAATCATGCCGGGGTTCCATGCGGAAACGATATGTCTTCGGCTATCTGGGTTATTCTTGATTTGTTCAATCACTTGAAGGAGTTGATCCACGCTTTCACCCGAAGGTGTCGGCCAAGATCTCCATTGGTATCCATACACAGGTCCTAATTTGCCCCACTTTGCGGCGAATGCTTCATCTTCGGCAACTTTTACTGCGAACTCACGAATGGATTCTCCAGCATAGTCCTCTGATTTCTGATACTTGGCAAATGGCCAATCGTCCCAAATACGGACGCCATTCTGGGTTAGGTATTGAATATTGGTATCTCCCTGAATGAACCAAAGGAGTTCGTGAAGTATCGATTTAATGTGGAGCTTCTTCGTGGTGATAAGCGGAAAACCTTCTTGCAAATTGAATCGCATTTGGTATCCAAAAACACTGATGGTTCCCGTGCCGGTGCGGTCGTCTTTTCTCACGCCGTGCTCGAGCACGTGCTGCATTAAATCGTGGTACTGCTTCATGATCTTTTCCTTCCTGAATTATGGGAGTAAATTCGGAATGAAAGATACAAAATGGAGAAGGTAAAAGGGAGCCGCGCGTGACCTGAATCAGGTTAACATACTAACAAGTAGAGCGGTGAATAGAGATGCAAATGTTCCTGCAACCAAAGCTCTAAATCCGAGCTTGCTCAATTCGCTCTTGCGGCTAGGGGCAAGGGAGCCAATGCCTCCAATCTGGATTCCAATACTTGCAAAGTTGGCAAATCCACAGAGGATGTAAGTGGCAATCATCGCGCTACGTTTGTGAATAAATTCTCCATTTTGAATCATCTCACCCATGCTTGTGTAGGCCACAAATTCATTGATGATGGTCTTCTCCCCAAGAAGCTGACCAACGAGGTACACATCGGAATCATCCACCCCCATCAACCAGGTGAGCGGGGCAAGTGTATATCCAAGAATGAACTGTAAAGAGAATTGAGAATACTGTCCGTCTGTAAATCCAACTACCCAGTTGTTCAATGAAATCACATTGTCTTCGTCACCGAAGTTGATGTTTCCAATGAAGTCACCTAGGATTCCATTCACCATGTAGGTAAGTGCGATGAACACGAGGAGCATGGCGCCCACGTTCACAGCTAACTTCAAACCTTCCGTGGTACCATTTGCAATCGCTTCGAGCCAGCTTTTACCAATAGCTGTTCGGTTGATGTGCATATCGCGATTCACTTCCTTGGTTTCAGGAAGAAGCAATTTGGCGGCTACGATGGCAGCAGGTGCCGACATAACGGATGCAGCTAAAAGGTGATTGGCGAAGTAGATTTTCTGCGCTGGGTTTCCACCTCCTAGGTACCCGATGTATGCGGCAAGTACACCTCCGGCAATGGTGGCCATACCACCTGACATCAAACAGAGCAATTCACTCTTGGTCATTCCAGCGATATAGGGTTTAACAAGAAGAGGAGATTCCGTTTGTCCCAAAAAGATATTCCCGGCGGCTGCCAAGCTTTCAGCACCGCTCAATCGCATCGTATTACGCATTACCCACGCAAAGGCATAAACTACCTTTTGAAGGATGCCATAGTAATAGAACAGACTGGTAAGTGCGGAGAAGAAAATAACGGTAGGTAGAACTTGGAAAGCGAAGATGTATCCGAAGGATTCTTGGTTCTCAATGAGACTCCCAAAGAGGAATAACGATCCATCTCGGGTGTATCCCAGTATAGCTACGAATAGACCGCTGACCCAGCTGAACATATCTTGCACCCATTCCACGTGCAGTACGCCGTAGGCAATGAGGAACTGAAGGCCGAGGCCAACTCCAACTTGTCGCCAGTTGATGTTTCTTCTACTCGTAGAGAAAATGTAGCCGATAACAATGAGCACCATCATGCCCATTAATCCTCGACCAATGTGATTCAAGCTGAAGTTGAACTCCACCTTTTCACTTCGAACAAAAACATCTGGACGGGAGAAAGCATAGTTCACTACACCTTCTTTAATGATTAAGGAGGTGTCGTTGAGGGTAGTAATTTGATACGTTCGAACCGTATCAGTTGGAAGGGTATAAGTAAACTCGAGGGCATCTTCTTTCTGAATCCAAGTTCCTTCAGCGAAGAGTGAATCTTTGGCAAGGAGGAAATAAGCAAAGGTGGAATCTGGTGAAATGTGAATGCTGTCTCCCTCGGATATTGGAAGAAGAGAGATTCCGCTATCGTTTTTAATGGACGTAAACGAATAGCTTCCTTCTACAGGTGCTGGAGCCTCTGTTTCTGATGGCTGTTCAGCAACAAAAACGCCAATCGAAAAAATGACGGTGGTTAGGAGCAGCAGTACAATTGCGACAATTTTAAATCGCATGTGAAGGAAGGTTAGTTAGGATTCGCGTCGGTCAATTTCATCTCGGATGCGAGCAGCTAACTCATAGTCCTCATCCTTCACCGCCTTCTCAAGAAGAGCGTTCAGCTTTTTCATGCTGGCAGTCTTTAACGGATTCTCTCCTTTCTTGGCAGATGGGGAATCCTCTTTCTTGCTGGCCTTAACGCTTGGTGTAGGTGTGCTCGTCGGTTTTTCCTCTCCTTCTTCTTGCAAAATGAGTCCGGCTGATTGCAGCACCTCTTCCGTGGTATAAATTGGACATTCGAAACGGATGGCGAGAGCTACAGCGTCTGAAGGACGAGCGTCAATCACTTCATCCTTACCATCCTTTTTACACAAGAGATTGGCATAAAAAACCCCGTCCTTGATTTTGTAAATAATGATTTCTTCGAGCTTAATGTCGAAGATGTTTGCAAAATCCTTGAAGAGGTCATGGGTCAATGGTCGGGGAGGGGACACCATTTTTTCGAGGGCAATGGCGATGGCCTGTGCCTCGAAGCCACCGATAACGATGGGCAGCTTCCGCGCTCCATTCTCTTCTGCGAGAATGAGTGCGTAAGCGCCCGTTTGCCTTTCGCTGTACGAAAGGCCTTTAATCGTCAACGGTATTTTATTCATTACTGATTCGCTTTGAAGCTCTTGAGTGCTTCAGTTAGCTGTGGAACTACTTCGAAAGCATCACCTACGATACCGTAATCTGCTGCCTTAAAGAAAGGAGCTTCTGGATCGTTATTGATGACTACAATCGTTTTAGAACCACTTACACCTGCAAGGTGCTGAATTGCTCCTGAAATACCAATTGCAATATAAAGCGAAGGGTTAATTTGAATACCTGTTTGTCCAACGTGTTCGCTGTGAGGTCTCCAACCGATGTCACTTACGGGCTTAGAACATGCCGTTCCGGCGCCGAGTACATCAGCGAGTTCTTCAATCATGTTCCAGTTTTCTGGAGCTTTCATGCCACGTCCTGCTGAAACCACTAGGTCGGCTTCTGGAAGTGGAATTTTTCCTTTCACGCGATCTACGTCGAGTACTTCGGACTTGCTATCCGCAGCCACTGAGCTTGCATGTGAAGAGGCGCTAGCGTCTCCGCCGTGCTCTTTTACTCCAATTGCATTTGGAACGATGCCTACAATAACTTTCTCCGCAGTAGTCTGATAGTCTACCAAACCTTTGTTGGAGAATGCGCTACGGCGAACGGTAAATGGAGAGAAGTTGCTTGGAACTTCAATCGCGTTGCTGATGTAAGCTGCGTTGGCTTTCACGCTCAACATAGGCGCAATCATTTTTCCGTTATTGGTGCCGCTAATTACGAAGTGCTTTGCGCCTTTTGCCTCTGCTACTTCGTTCAATGCTGCAGCCCAAACAGAAGCGTTAAATGCTCCAAAAGCGTCGCCTGTTACATTGATAACCTCAGTAGCCCCGAACTTACCCAATGAGCTAGCATCGTCGTCGATCGATCCAACGGTTACTGCGATTACATCAGTACCTTCAGCATTGGCTACATCTTTTGCGTAGCTAACTGCTTCATGAGTGATTTTCTTGAACTTTCCTTCCCAGGATTCAGCAAATACTATAACTGCCATTTCCTATAATCTTTATGGTTTATCCCGAGATTGGGATTAAATCGCTTTAGCTTCGTTGTGGAGGAGATTTACAAGGTCGTCCACGTTATCGACCAATTTCACGTCTGCCTTCGGTGCTGGCTTTTCGAACTTCACAGCGGAAGTACGCGCTTCAGCTCCAGTAGCTTCGCGAGCAGCCAATGGCTTCGTTCTGGCAGTCATGATACCACGCATATTTGGAATGCGGAGGTCTTTTTCTTCAACCAAACCTTTCTTACCACCGATAACTATTGGCAATTGCATCTTGCTCTTTTCCTTACCGCCGTCGATTTCACGAAGTACGGTAGCTGTGCTGCCATCGATATCCATACCTACACAAGGGCTTGCGTATGGGAGGTCGAGCATTGCTGCAACCATACCACCTACTTGGCCACCGTTATAGTCGATGGACTCCTGACCACAAATGATGAGGTCATATTCGTTTTCTTTCACCACGGTAGCAATCTGCTCGGCAACGAAATAGGCATCAGATGGCTTGGCATCCACACGGATAGCGTCATCTGCACCAATGGCAAGTGCCTTTCTGAGCGTTGGCTCGGTGGTGTTGTCTCCTACATTGAGAACGGTTACTGTGCCCCCTTGGGCCTCCTTCAATTGAATGGCTTTGGTGAGTCCGAATTCATCGTAAGGATTGATGATGAACTGCACGCCATTCGTGTCAAATTCTGTGTTGTCGTTCGTGAAGTTAATCTTGGATGTCGTATCCGGCACGTGACTAATACACACTAATATCTTCATAAAGAGCCTTTTTCAACGTAAAACTTTGGTTTTGCGAAAATAGCCAAAAAATGGCCTCGGAGCGAGTCGATTTCGACTTCTCTTTGTTCTTCATAACTAACATCACGGAGTGAACCTTGTTTTGATTCGTCCCTATATTCTTACATTTGATACTTATATGCTTCGCAAACTCGCTCCATACCTACTAATTTCACTGGCTTTATCTTCCTTCAAGATAAAGGCGCAAGAGGAGTTTGCATTCACTTTTGAAGCGAATGGAGATCAGGCTTATTTGATGATGCCAGGGGCGCTTACCTCCAATTTCAAGACAGTTAGCTTTTGGTTGAAACCTGAAGTGGATTGGGATTCAACTATTACTGGGGAGACTCCGATTTTGGTGAAGGATAAGAACTATCCGAATTCCACTTGGGGTGGGCGATTCCAAATCTTCCTGTCTGAGGGGCACATCAAATGGACGATGGCTGATTACGATAATATGGGCGGTTCCACCATTGAAAGTGATCGCTCTACTTGGGATCGCGATGTTTGGTATCACCTTGCATTTGTAATCGTTCCGAATACGGGAATGAAGATGTATGTGAATGGAATTGAGCAAGCCGATACCGATTCCCGAGATTTTCTTCCGCCACCTCCTGCAGAGGGTCCAGATGAGCCGTTCTACTTTGGATGCTGGGGGTCCACCCTTCAAGGCCAGCCGAAAGCAACCATAGATGAAGTCCGTTTCTGGAGCGTTGCTCGAACACAACAGGACATCCGTGTGAATATGTGTCGAAGAGTGCACTGTGCGAATAATGTGCGCGCATCTTTCAATTTTAATGGAGGAAGTACATCTGTATTAGGGGATGAATGCAATGTGTATTCTGCCACCGCAGGATCTGCATCCCTTACCAATCACGTTATTCGCTCTACCGCTCCTGTTGGCGATGTAAGTTTCAATAAGTATCGAGGGGATTGGCTCAATGAAACGCTCATCAAAGTGCCTAATCGAGACACCATTAAATTGAGTGACGTCCGACTTCCTGGAGGGGAGGGGATTCATATCTACGCGAATTATCAAAGGCCAAGACACCAAGTAGGTATTCCAGATACTGTACTTCATTTTGATGTGATGTTTGGAGTTTGGTGTACGGATGTTTCAGGGCAATATGATCTTGAAGTGGCCATGCCGAGACGAAAGAATGCGCCGGGCACCGATTGCGATGATTGCACCTATATAATGTCCAGAGAGTTTCACAACACCAATTGGAATCTACGACCGGAAGCTTCGATAAACTGTACGTTTAGTTTGGATGATGAAAGCTCATTCGGAAGAAAGTGGAGAGAGGAATACTTTGTCATCGATGAGTTGTATTTCAATCCAATGTTGCCTGATACCTCTAGGATCTGTTCCAACCAATCTGGAAATATCAATGCCTTCTTCATGCAAAATGCCAGTTACACTTGGAGTGATGGTGTGACGGGTGTTGGACGTTCAGTGAATTCATCTGGAACCCTCTGGGTGAAGATGGAGTGGAACGGTTGCATCAAATATGATACTACCTATGTTGCTCTTGATCCTGTGCCGGATTTCGACTGGGTGAATGATACCACTATTTGTCAGGGAGATTCAATCTTGTTGACTTGTCCTATTGCAGATGGGGTGACTTATCGCTGGGATACGGGGGATACCACTCGATCAATCAAGGTGGGTCGAAGAGGGGTCTATGTCTTGGTTGTAAACAACGGGAAGTGTTCCTTTAGCAACTACGTAACCGTTAGAGTGATTCGGAGTTTGGAAGTGGAATTAGGTCCGAGCGATACCCTAATGTGTTTAGGTCAAGATATTGAATGGGACTTCATTGAAGGCGTTGGTGACTATTTGTGGTGGAACGGGAACACGAGTGGTGAAGCTCGAGTATTTAATATGCCCGGCACCTATTGGGTGAGTTTGGAGAATGAATGTTTCTGGGTAAGTGATACCATTAATATTGATTTTACGGATTGCGATTGCCGGGTGGATATTCCAAACGCGTTCACACCAGACGATAATTACATCAACGATGAGACCGGCGTTTACACACGATGTTACTTCCAATACTACGAGTTTGCCATCTACGATAGGTGGGGTAATAGAGTATTTTATTCTGATGATCCACACGCTCGTTGGGACGGAACTTTCCGAGGAATGGACAGTCCTGAAGGGGTGTATATCTATGAATTGGCCTATAGAAGATGGACCGGTCCAGAAGAGCCAGTTGTAAAACGTGGCAGGATGACTTTGATTCGGTAGTCATATCCCAAGTCTTTTTATATAAATTTGCGGTCCGCTGACAAAGTGAACTATGAGAACGATTCAATTTCGTGAAGCCTTGGCTGAGGCCATGAGCGAAGAAATGCGCCGCGACGAGAACATCTTCCTAATGGGAGAAGAAGTTGCGGAATACAATGGAGCATACAAAGCCTCAAAAGGGATGCTCGATGAATTTGGTGCTAAGCGTGTTATCGACACCCCGATTGCAGAGTTGGGTTTTGCCGGTATCGGTGTAGGTGCGGCTATGGGCGGTCTTCGTCCGATTGTGGAGTTCATGACTTGGAACTTCTCAATGGTTGCAATCGACCAAATCATCAATAACGCTGCAAAAATTCGTCAGATGAGTGGCGGCCAATTGAATGTACCTATTACATTCCGTGGTCCAACTGCCTCTGCAGGCCAGCTTGCTGCAACCCACTCCCAAGCATTTGAAAGTTGGTACGCCAACTGTCCGGGCTTGAAAGTAGTTGTACCGGCTAATCCATATGACGCTAAAGGTCTTTTGAAAACGGCTATCCGTGATGACGATCCAGTTTTATTCATGGAGTCGGAACAGATGTACGGAGACAAAGGCGAAGTTCCAGAAGAGGAGTACACACTTCCTTTGGGTGTTGCTGATATCAAGCGTTCGGGATCAGATGTAACTGTTGTAAGCTTCGGTAAGATTTTGAAAGTAGCTCAATCCGCTGCTGAAGAAATGGCCAAAGACGGGGTTGAGGTAGAACTTATCGACCTTCGCACGGTTCGTCCGATCGATTACGATACCATCATCGAGTCTGTTAAGAAGACCAATCGATTGGTAATCGTTGAAGAAGCTTGGCCTTTGGGCAACATCTCAACTGAGATTTCATACATGGTTCAGAAGAGAGCTTTCGACTTCTTGGACGCGCCTGTTGTAAGAATAAATACCGCTGATACACCTGCTGCTTATGCTCCAACACTGTTGGAAGCGTTCTTGCCAAACACTGAAAAAGTGGTCAAAGCAATTCGCAGTGTAATGTATATGGATTGATGCTGCATTTTTATGTAAAATGTTGCATTTGATAATGTATATTTGCGCCCCGGCTGAAGCTGGGGCTTTTCTTTTTAAGCAAGAAGAATAACAAGTACTTAACTGAACTATAAAACCATGGGAGAATCTATTGTGTACCTGGTTCCACTGTTGGGCGTTTTAGGCCTAATTGTGATGATTGTAAAGGCGATTTGGGTTAACAAACAAGACGCCGGTGATGAAAATATGAAAGAGCTTGCTGGCCACATCGCTCGAGGCGCACTTGCGTTCTTGCGTGCAGAGTGGCGAGTACTATCCATCTTCGCGGTAGTTGCTGCAGGTCTTTTGGCTTGGTCGGGTGAGGTTGCACCTAACTCTGACTGGGTGATTGCGATTAGCTTCTTGATCGGTGCGTTCTTCTCAGCTTTTGCAGGTTGGGTAGGTATGAACATCGCAACGAAGTCGAACGTACGTACAACTCAAGCGGCTCGTACGAGCTTGGCTCAAGCATTGAAGGTTTCCTTCACAGGTGGTTCCGTAATGGGATTGGGTGTTGCTGGTTTGGCAGTACTCGGTTTGGGAGCACTTTTCATCGTATTCAGTGGTATGTACGAGGGCAATATGGAAACAGCTCTCGAAGTTCTAGCGGGCTTCTCACTTGGTGCTGAATCTATTGCACTCTTCGCGCGTGTAGGTGGTGGTATTTACACCAAAGCTGCCGACGTTGGTGCTGACCTCGTAGGTAAAGTTGAAGCAGGTATCCCTGAAGATGACCCACGTAACCCTGCAACTATTGCGGATAACGTAGGTGATAACGTAGGTGATGTTGCAGGTATGGGTGCCGACCTTTTCGGTTCTTATGTTGCGACGATCCTCGCTACAATGGTTTTGGGTAACGAAATCGTTACTACAGGTGGTGAGTTCGGAAAGAATGCGCCAATCTTGTTGCCAATGGTAATCGCAGGTTTGGGTATTGTATTCTCAATCCTCGGTATGTTCTTCGTTCGTGTATCGAAAGAAACAGACAGCGTACAAGCTGCTTTGAATAAAGGTAACTGGGGTTCAATGATCCTCACTGCCATCGCATCTTACTTCATCGTAACATGGATGCTTCCTGAAACCATGACGTTCGAGCGTTCTGGTTTGGTATTCTCTAACATGGATGTGTTCTACGCAATCATGGTAGGTCTTGTAGTTGGTGCCTTGATGTCTATCATCACTGAGTACTATACAGCTATGGGTCGTCGTCCAGTTATGAGCATCGTACGTCAGTCTTCAACAGGTCACGCTACCAACATCATCGGCGGTTTGGCAGTAGGTATGGAGTCTACAGTATTGCCTATCCTCGTGTTGGCAGGTGGTATCTACGGTTCATACGAATTTGCAGGTCTATACGGTGTAGCAATTGCTGCCGCAGGTATGATGGCAACTACAGCAATGCAGTTGGCAATCGACGCATTCGGTCCTATTGCAGATAACGCAGGTGGTATCGCTGAAATGAGCGGTCTTCCATCAGAAGTACGTGATCGTACAGATAACTTGGACGCAGTTGGTAACACTACTGCTGCTTCAGGTAAAGGTTTTGCAATCGCTTCTGCGGCCTTAACTGCTCTTGCACTCTTCGCTGCTTATGTTGGTTTGGCGGGAATCGATAGCATCGACATCTACCAAGCTAAAGTATTGGCAATGCTCTTCGTTGGGGGTATGATTCCATTCATCTTCTCTTCATTGGCAATTGCTGCTGTTGGTCGCGCTGCGATGGACATGGTTCGCGAAGTTCGCCGCCAGTTCAAAGAGATCCCAGGCATCATGGAAGGCAAGGCGAAGCCAGAGTACGAGAAGTGTGTTGAAATCTCTACTCAAGCATCTATTCGCGAAATGATTGCTCCAGGTGCAATTGCACTTATCGCTCCAGCGGTTGTAGGTTTCACCTTCGGCCCAATGGCTTTAGGTGGATTGCTCGCAGGTATTACGGTTTCTGGTGTACTTATGGGTATGTTCCAGAACAACGCCGGTGGTGCATGGGACAACGCTAAGAAGTCTTTCGAGAAAGGTGTTGAGATTGAAGGCAAGATGGAGTACAAAGGATCTGAGCCTCACAAGGCATCTGTAACAGGTGATACTGTAGGTGATCCATTTAAGGATACTTCTGGTCCGTCCATGAATATTCTTATCAAGCTTACTTCTATTGTAGCACTGATTATTGCTCCACACTTGAATGAAGGCGGACATGGTCACGCTGCTCAAGGTGCAGAGGCCCACGCTGTAATGGGTGAGTACAATCCAAGAGGAGAAGAGTCTGTAATTGACGTGACTCCTGGAACTGATTTCATCATCGGAACCCCAGATGCTGAGTTTCCAGTAGTTGCTGAAGCTGGTGAGGTTGTACTTCTCGGAGGTCAAGAATCAATCATCAATCTTCAGTTTGGCGAAGGTGCTTTGTCTGAAGTTATTGGTTCTACCGAGGTAGCGGGAGTAACGCTACAGGTATACGCTAAATCACGTCAAGGTATCCTATCCGCAGACGGAACAATCACAAACTCAACGGCTGTCATTCCAGTTCACGCTGAATTGGTATTTGATCAAGCTTCAGGTGCTATGAAAGGAACGATCAAGATCCTGTAAGCATAGCTATATCGATATAAAAAAGCCCCGCTGAACTGAATCAGCGGGGCTTTTTGTTTGTCTTAAATCTCAGGTTCTTTCTCAGAAGAGACCGTTAATCTCAGCGTCGATTTTATTGATGATTTCACCAAGGTCCTCCGGATTGTCAGGGAATCGATTCTTATCAATGTCAATTACCAATAGTTTACCACGGTTGTAACTTGAAATCCAAGCTTCATAGCGCTCGTTCAAGCGATTCAAATAGTCAATGCGGATGTTGTTCTCGTATTGTCGGCCACGCTTCTGGATTTGATCAACAAGCGTAGGAATTGAAGCTCTTAAATAGATGAGCAAATCCGGCGGCTGAAGGAATGATTCCATGAGGTGGAAAAGCGACATGTAATTGTCGAAATCCCTGGAAGTCATCAAGCCCATTGCATGCAAGTTGGGGGCGAAGATGTAGGCATCTTCATAAATCGTTCTATCCTGAATCACATCTTTCTCGCTTTCTCGGATATCCACTACCTGGCGAAAACGCGAGTTCAAGAAGTAAATCTGCAAGTTGAACGACCAACGCTGCATCTCAGAGTAAAAGTCATCCAAGTAAGGATTCTCTTCTACATCCTCAAATTGGGCTTCCCAGCCGTAGTGCTTGGCCAGTAATGTCGTTAAAGTGGTTTTTCCGGAGCCGATGTTGCCCGCTATCGCAATATGCATTCTACACTATTTCTGGTGTGATGAGTCTTTTTTCGAAGGCGAGCTAAAGTAAGGAAAATCGCCTAAAGAGACATTCCCTTGTTCATCCTTAAAAGCTCTTCTATCAAGACTCTATCGTTGGCTAGTCGAGGTACTTTGTGCTGTCCACCGAGCTTGCCTTTCTCACGAAGCCAGTTGTGAAATAGCTCTTGCTTGGCTTCATGAACAATGGGTGGTTTCAATGCCATGTTCTTGTGGCGCTTCGCCTCATAGTCGGAATTCAGTTTCTGCAAACTGCTGTCGAGCACCGTCTCGAAGTCTTCGAGGTTAGATGGACGTTTCGTAAACTCAATAATCCATTCATGTGCTCCTGAATCCTGTCCTGCCATATAATAAGGTGCAGCAGTGAACTCTCGAACTTCTGCATCCGTTTTCTGACAGGCTTCCTTAACAGCTTTCTCTGCATTGTCGATAATGAGCTCTTCTCCAAATGCATTGATGAACAACTTGGTTCGACCCGTAATCGCAATGCGATAGGGTTGAGTGCTTGTGAATTTCACGGTGTCGCCAATCATATATCGCCAAAGGCCGGCATTGGTCGTAATCACCATGGCATAGTTCACGCCTTCTTCAACTTCAGATAGTGGAATGGCTTTGCTCTCTGCTCCTTTAAACTCACTCATTGGAATGAATTCATAGAAAATGCCATTGTTGAGCATTAGGAGCATGCCTTCACTGTCGAATGAATCCTGAACAGCGAAAAAGCCCTCGCTGGCATTGTAAGTTTCAAGGTATGAGAAGCTGTCCGAAGGAATAAGTTCCTCGAATTGCTTTCTGTAGGGAGTGAAGCTCACTCCACCGTGACTGTACAATTCTAGGTTCGGCCATACTTCAAGTAGGTTGTCCGCTCCTGTTTTCTCGAGAACTCTCCTCGAGAGAACGAGCATCCAAGAAGGCACACCGTAGAAACCGGTTACATTTTGCTTGATGGTATGATCTACAATCTTCTCAATCTTCGTTTCCCATTCATCCATCAATGCGATAGACTGATTAGGTGTCGAGCGGATTTCTACCCAGAATGGAAGATTCTCGATGATAATCGCTGATAGATCGCCGTAATACGTTTCGTGGTTGGACGAGTTGAAAGTGGTGCTTCCTCCCAAACGAAGAGAGTACCCAGAGAAAATCTTCGTGTCTCGCTTTTGATGACAATAGAATGACATCATATCTCTCCCTGTCTTGAAGTGATTCTCTTCAATCGACTCCAAACTTACAGGTAAGAACTTACTCTTGGTGCTAGTTGTGCCTGAACTCTTGGCAAACCACTTGATTTCCGTAGGCCAAAGTACATTCTGCTCGCCGTGTCGAATTCGGTCAATGTCATCCCTCAAACTCTCGTAATCCTGCAATGGGATGCTCTCGGAAAACTCCTTATAGTTTGAGATGTGCTTAAACTGGTGACGCCTTCCCCATTCTGTGTTCGCAGCTTTTTTCACAAGATTGTGCATCACCTTGAATTGAATGTCATGAGGCTTAGTCATGAATTCTTCAATGGTAGCGTAGCGTCGGCGTAGGTGCCAAGCAATAATCTTGTTGACTGGGTCGAACATGAATTCGTGGTAACTTTGGCTGACGTAAATGTAAGTCAAATTTTATGCGTTACACGGGTGCCCTTTCAAAGATGAAAACAAATCTAGCCGATACCGTAGGCTATTACTTGGAGATAGGCGATGACTTTGTTTTTATGAACGAGCTTATCGGGAAAGAGCTTCACCTTCGTTATCAAGGTCAGATTACCTGCCATTGCGGCGATACCGTTTCTGCCGTGTTCCGAATGAATTTTTGCAAGAACTGCTTCTTCACCAAACCTGAGGCCGGTGACTCAATTCTTCGCCCAGAGCTGAGTCAAGCTCATCTCGACAAGGAGGATAGGGATTTAGCTTGGGAGAAGAAATACCAGTTGCAACCACATTTGGTGTACTTGGCAAATTCGGCCGGTCTCAAAGTTGGAGTTACGCGCGAGCAGCAGCGCCCAACACGTTGGATGGACCAGGGGGCGACCGCGGCAATTGTTTTAGCACAGACCGAGAACCGTTATCAAGCCGGTGCGATTGAAGTGGCTTTAAAAGAGCACATGTCCGATAAAACGCCTTGGCAAAGAATGGTGAAAGGGGAGGATCAGGATATCGACTTATTGACTGAAAAAGAGAATGCCATGCAATGGGTGCCTGAGGAGTTCAAGTCGATGATCAGCGATGACAACACCATAACGAATATCACTTACCCTGTTCAGGAATATCCCACCAAAGCAAAGTCGGTGAACCTTGAAAAAGTAGGGGAAGTGCAAGGCAAGCTAGTGGGAATTCGCGCACATTATCTCCTGTTTAGCTCAGGCGCTGTGATGAATGTGAGATCACATGAAGGTCGACATGTGGAATTGAACTTCTAATTGGATTTCATTCTCCACCAAAGCACATAGCCTACCGCGGAGGGTAGCCCCAAATTGGTGAGCCATACTAGAAAAGTGGAAACCGCAATCCATGCTATACTGACCATCTCTTGTGGAATGACAAGTTCTCCAATGCCCGCCTTTACCATGGGGTCGAATAGACTCAAGGTTGGAATGAAGGATGACAACGAATAGATGGCTGAGCTTCTCCAGAATCCGTCGAATAAGGAGAGTTCAGAACCAAGATGCAGAAGAATGGCTAATTGGAGTGTGTAGCTAGAGAACTTCAAACAAGCCACAGAGACAGCTCGCCAGAAATAATTGTTTTTAAAGTTCCAATCCGTCACTTCTTTATCATCGAATAAAAACCGTCCGATTTTACCATGGTACAGCGCATCCAGTATGCGGGGTAGAAATGCGTAGACGACTGCCAGCACGACTAGTATGGCGAGACATGCCCACGCCAATTCAGGTCGGGTTGATTTCCATATCATGTATCCAGCTAGCAATCCGAAGCCCGATTTGACGAACCACTTCGCCCAGCGGTAAGAAATGGTGAGAAGCACGCTCTGCTTCTTCTTTCCAAGCTCGGTAAAGTGCAGTGCCTTGATTCCATATTCTCCTAAGTTGGCAGGAGTAACAAGTCCAACTGCGTGGGAAATAAGGTTGATTTTGAATGCTTCCTTAAAGCTGATATGTGTTTGAGAACGAACGGCAAGCCACCAGAGCTGTGTGTCGGTCAGCCAGTTCACAATGAACATGGAAAAGAACAAGGTTCCAAAGATCCACAGGTTGTGATCTTTTGCCTTATCCCATGTAGAGCGAATGAGTTCAATGTCAAACTCCTCCCATTTCGTCGCAAAGTGGAAGAGGAATCCAAGCGTCAACAGCACTTTGACGATGAGCCAAAACCTGGAATTATTCAGAAGTCGACGCATTCCTACAGTTCTATTTCTTGTCCCATTTTCAACTTGAACTGTCTTCTAATGACATACATAATGGCGTAAATCAGTGCGGTATCTAGCAGTGCGGCTAGCGCTTTGAACAACCAGCCGTCACCGATTAGGTCGACAATCTCCCCTGCGGGTTTTTTGTTGATGAAAATGATTCCAACGACCAGTGTAGTATCAATGAGTTGCGAAAGTACCGTACTCGCATTGTTTCTCAACCAAAGGTGCTTGCCTTTTGTCAGCCCTTTCCAAAAGTGAAAAAGACGTACATCAACCAACTGAGCGACGAGATAGGCAGTCATCGAAGCGAGAATGATTCGGCCACTGTTTTGAAAGACTTCGTTATACGATTCATTGGTTACAGGCGAATCGTCAATTGCCGGAAACACACTGCCCAGCCACAAAATGAACAGCACAAGTAGGCTAACCACGAATCCTGTAATAACCACATGATTGGTTCGCTTTCGTCCGAACACTTCAGAAAGAACATCGGTGAGCAGAAAGGTCAGGGGGTAGGGAAGTACACCTGCAGAAATGATGAATGGGTCAATTCCGGGAATTCCAAAATCGACCTCAATGAACTTATTGGCTATGAGGTTACAGGTGATAAGTGCTCCCACAAAGCAGCCTGCCAAGAGGAGGTATAGCAAGAAGGCGCTTCGATGCGCCTTCTCATTCAGTCTTGTTTCAAAAGAATCGGTGGTCTTGATAATCTTGAATTATAAAGGTTGGTTCATGTTGTATTCTACCAATCGCTTTTGCATTCCAATCATAGCTTGGATTTCCTTCCACTCTTGGTAAACAGGTGCCAGCGGTCCCAACTGACTCTCCATTTCAGATTCAGCTTGTTCGGCCGACATGGAGTTGAGCAGTTCAGTAATTGGGTCTTCGAGTATAGGGTAAGATGAAACCCCTGGGGTTCCGTCAATTCCGCCCATTTCTGCTGCCACACGAATGGCATCGAGTAGTCCGCCTTCCAAATCGACGAGGCCGTTGCCCATTGCTTGTTCGCCTGTCCAAACACGTCCGCGTGCAATGGAGTCTACGAATGCGCGATCTAGTGCACGTCCTTCTGCTACCTGGCTCTTAAAGTGGTCGTAGAAGTGATCGACGTTTTGTTGTAATTCGTTGTACTCGGCTGGAGTCAATTCTCGGTCAATAGATCCGAAGTCGCCAAACTCATTGGTTTTTACAGTTTGAAGAGAAATCCCCAATTCCTCACGCATGAGCTTACTCGCTGTCGGGAACATCATAAACACCCCGATACTTCCTGTGATCGTTTGTCGGTAAGCCATGATGGTGTCGGCCGGTGCGGCTATTTGATATCCAGCGGATGCAGCCACGTTGCCCATGGAAACCACAACAGGTTTCACTTCGCGAAGCAATTGAACTTCACGCCACATCGCATCACCTGCAAGTGAAACTCCACCTGGGGAATTGACCCGGAGAACAACTGCTTTTATTCTGTCCTCGTTTCGAACTGCGCGTAGGGCCTCAACGATAGTGGAAGAGCCCATATTTTCCATATCGCTCTTTCCTAAAACGACATTGCCTTCCGCATAGATTACGGCCACTCTATCGATGGATGTACGGTCTTGATTCAATTCGCGGTTGTAACGACGCAGGCTAACGAAGTTGTTATCATCATCGTTCACCCAGTTGAGTCGCTCCATCATCTCATCTTCGTAAAGAAGTTCATCGACCATCCCATAGCTGAGGGCCTCTTCTGGGCGAATGAGGATGCCGCTATCTGCGATGGCATCAAGGAAAGCTGCCGTTACACGACCATCGGCCTCAAGATCAGCCAGTGTACTTTGCCATGCGCTATTCAAGTAGGATGAAATTTGCTCTCGGTTAGCATCACTCATGGTCTCAGCGATGAAAGGTTCACCGGCACTTTTGTATGCATTGTCGCTTCCGCGAATCAAGTTGATTTTAACGCCAAGCTTATCGAAAGCTCCTTTCATGTAGGTGTAAGATGACGCCAAACCCGTCCATTCCATCACCCCCGTTGGTGACAACCACAGTTGATCAGCTGCTGATCCGAGATAGTAAGATTGGCGTGTCATGATGGATGCATAGGCGTAAACCTCTTTCCCTTCAGCTTTGAATTGTTTCAGGGCCTCTCGGATTTCCTTCAATTGAGGGGTGCCAGCAGAGAAGGTTCCTAGCTCGAGGTATATCGATTGGATTCTATCGTCAGATGTGGCCTTTTCAATATTGAATACTATTTCCTCCATAGAGAGGTAGGTGGTGCCGAACAATTCGCCAAATACAGAGAAGTCCGAGCGAGGCACAAAATCACGCATCTCTCCATTGAGTTGGATGCGAAGAATACTCTCGTTAGCGATTGAATTATCTTTGCCGCTTGCTCCTGCAGCAATCAGAAATAAGAAACCAATCCCGATGAGGGTGAAAGCCGCAAGCAAAGCGGCGAGGTAACTCTTTAGAAATGAATTCATGTCCTTTGTTTTCGCGTATTTCGAATAGAGGTTGAATTTAGCAAAAGTAAATGAGCGATAGACGAATCTTTCAGCATACCCTTTTATTACTTGGCGGCAATCAGGGTGATGTGATAGCCAATGGCCATTGGGTGGCGGAAAGGCTGAAGGAGGAGTATACAATTATTCATGCCTCCAGTTGGTTTGCATCGCCTGCTTGGGGCTTTGAAGGCCCCGATTTTTTGAATCGCATTTTGGCCTTGGATAAAGTTGAAGATGTGGAGCAGTTGCTAATGCGTTGTCTTTCTCTCGAGCTAGAATTAGGGCGTGTTCGTGCAAGTGATGGCAACTATTCCGATCGACCTATGGACATCGATATCTTGTATCACGGAAATGAAGTTTATGAATCGGAAAAATTATCCGTTCCTCACCCCAAAATCCAAGAGCGTCGTTTTACTTTAGTTCCCCTGAATGAACACTGGTCAGACTTTGTGCATCCAGTTTTCAACAAGACTCAAGAAGAGTTGTTGAATGAATGCCAAGATGAGGCAGAAGTGAAATTGATTTCGGTTGATGAAGAATAGATTCATTGCATTTGAGGGGAACATCGGCGCAGGTAAAACTACTCTTGTTAAGAACTTGGCGAAGCGATGGAATGCGAAGTTGTTCTTAGAGCAATTTGAGGATAACCCATTTCTACCTTCATTTTATACCAATCCAGAGAAATACGCTTTTCCGTTAGAGATGAGTTTCCTGGCTGAACGCTATCAGCAGCTCGTTCGTGAAGTGCAACAGACAGAGCTATTCTCTGAACGCATTATCGCGGATTACGCTCCGTATAAGTCTATGATTTTCGCCGGACATACTCTTGATGCAGCAGAACTCTCGGTGTATCGAAGAATGAATAACATTCTATTCAGTCAGGTTCCCAACCCTGATGTGGTCGTTTACCTGCATCTAGAAGTCGACCAGTTACTAGAGAACATCAAGAAGCGCGGAAGGAGCTATGAACAGGAGATATCGCCAGATTACCTCAAGTCGGTGGAGAAAGGTTATTTTGATTTCTTCAGATCGCGGCCTGACCTGGTAACACTGGTAGTGAAGCCCTCCGACACGGATTATGCAAACTCCAGTGATTTCCACGCGTTTATCGATGAACAATTAGAGTGGAATTGGTCGCCGGGGCGCCATGTACTTGAGCTAGATTAACCTATAGTTATTTTTAGTGATTTTGCAGATAGCGTCAATAAATTGCTATTTTTGCTCCTGTCTAACACCAACAAACTAGACCGAAGAATAAAATTGACTCTTCTTTTATTATGAGAAAGTTCTCCTTACTCCTCATCGCAACGGGGCTATTTAGCCTTAGCACTTTCGCTCAGGACGAAAGCAACGAATCGTACGCGGACAAGTACTCTACATGGTCTGTAGGACTTGACGTAGGTCCAAACCTTTTCAATGGTGATCTTTCTGGATTTTACCCAGAGAGCAACATCGACGGAAATAACCTTGGCTTTGGCGTTTCAGTTTACGGTAACAAATGGATGAACCACTTGTTCGGATTGAGCGCTAGTGTAGGTTTTAACTCATTTACAGGTAAGAATATCAATACTTACTTCACCTCAAATGAGTTTAACTACAATTTAGATTTGATGGTGAACATCAGCTCTTTGATTCACAAGGGTGATGTAGATCGTGGTAATTGGGCTTGGATTCCTTACTTGGGTTGGGGCGTTTCAAACGCTTACCCTGAGGTATTCGATGCGAATGACGTACTTGTTAGAGGTAGAAATGATTATCACAACGAAGCACAACTTCGCGGTGGTCTTCTCGTAAAGTATAGCCTTAACGAAGCGCTTGACCTTAACTTCCGTTACATGGGGACAGCAATGCTGTTCTCTGACTGGTCAGACAATACTACATCTGGAGCTTACAATGATGCGACTAACTCAATTCGTGTAGGTATCTCATACAACTTCGGTGCAACTGAAGATCGTTACCCACTTGTATATGCTCGCCCAGTTAGCCAGATGGCTGCTACAGTTGCTAGCGTAAACGAGAGAATGGACATGATGTCTATGGACGACGATGGTGACGGTGTTTCTAACATGTTTGATAAAGACAATGAAACTCCAGAAGGAACTGTAGTTGACGGTTCTGGTGTTGCTTTGGATGTTGACGGTGACGGTGTGGCTGATGCCCTTGACCAAGACCCATTCACTCCACGTGGTGCTCAAGTAGACGCTACAGGTCGTGAAATGGACGACGATGGTGACGGCGTGCCTAACAGCCGCGACATGGAGCCAAACACTCCAGAAGGTGAAATGGTAAACTTCCAGGGTATGAAAATTTCTGGTGGTATGGAAGGCGACATGGTGAATGCTTTCTTGCCAGACGTTTACTTCAACTTCAGCAGCGCACGTGTTAGTGCGGCTAACGAGCAGCGTCTTGCTACTATCGCTAAGGTGATGATGGCTAACGAAGATGTTACTATGGACGTTATCGGTCACACTGACCCAGTAGGTTCAGAGCGTTTCAACCTCAACTTGTCTGAGCGTCGTGCGAAGGCAGTAGTTGACGCCCTAGTGAACACTTACGGAATCGACGCAAGTCGCTTCAACGTAGTAGCTAAGGGTGAAGGTGCTCAGTTCGGTAACAACAACAGCATCAACCGCCGAGTAGAGTTCAAAGTGAACATGTAATACTTCGGTTACGATATAAAGAAAGCCCCTCGAGAAATCGAGGGGCTTTTTTCGTTTATATGGGTATGTTAGGTCAGAGGAAATCACTCAGATGGGAAAACGGATTACTTCCTTAGGCGACTACGTAATCGCTTGAATATTTCCCACATCACAATACTGGCACTGATGCTAACATTCAAACTGTGCTTGGTTCCTAGTTGCGGAATTTCAATGCAGCCATCCACTGCCTCCAATACGTCTTCATCTACTCCGGAAACTTCATGGCCCATGATGATTGCCATTCCATCACAATCTGAAGGGATCTCAAATTCGTCTAGCCATTCCCGCTCAGTAGTTTGCTCCACCGCATACACGGCATAGTTTCTAGCTTTGAGTGCTTCGACAGATTCAAGGGTGGTCGAGAATGAACTCCACGGAACGGATTCTGTAGCGCCTAAAGCCGTTTTATCAATCTCTGGATGATTCGCTTGTTCTGTGATACCGCATAGGTGTATTTCCTCTATGCGGAAGGCGTCTCCTGTTCGGAAAATTGCCCCCACATTGTGCAAACTTCGAACGCGGTCTAACACAACTATCAATGGAATCTTGTCCGATTCACGGAAAGATTCAACATCCATTCGATTGAGTTCCGACATTCTGAGCTTACGCATGGCCTTTTGTTATATTCGCAGGTACAGCAAAGGTAACTCAAATCCCCACGGCCTTGGCAGCTAAGAAGTCTGAAACGCCGCTCATGCGGCAGTACAATGAGATTAAAGGAAAGCACCCAGATGCGCTATTGCTATTTCGCGTAGGTGACTTTTATGAGACGTTTGGAGAAGATGCGATAAAGACGGCGAAAACGCTGGACATTGTACTCACCAAACGGTCGAATGGTTCAGCTTCTGCGATTGAACTTGCAGGCTTTCCACATCATGCCTTGGATACCTACTTGCCGAAGTTGGTAAAGGCTGGACATCGAGTGGCAATTTGTGATCAACTTGAAGACCCAAAGGCCACAAAGACCATCGTTAAGAGGGGAGTTACAGAGTTGGTGACTCCAGGTGTAACGTTAAACGATCAGATTCTCAAAAGCGGGAGCAATAACTATTTGGCTGCCGTCCATATGGGAAAGGATTTCCATGGGGTGGCGTTTGCTGATGTGTCCACTGGCGATTTTGTAGTAGCCGAAGGTAGAATGGAGTACATTCAGAAGCTACTTCAAAGCTTCAACCCTTCAGAAGTGTTGTACAATCGACAGTCACGTTCAAGCTTTTTTGATGCATATGGAGAGCGCTTTTACACCTTTGGAGTAGATGATTGGGTATTCCAACCATCTACTGCGAAAGAAGCTTTAACCCGTCATTTTCAAACCCTCAATTTAAAGGGGTTTGGAATTGAGGATTTGGAGCATGCTACCGTAGCAGCTGGAGTAGTTCTCCATTACTTGCGCGAAACAGAACACCACCGCTTAGAGCATATCACTTCGGTGGCGCGATTGGCCGAAGATCATCACGTATGGATGGATCGCTTTACCATTCGCAATCTTGAGTTATTCCACAGCAATAGCCCAGATGGTGTAGCACTTATTGATATTATAGACAGAACGGTTTCTCCTATGGGAGCCCGAATGCTCAAGCGATGGTTAGCACTTCCTCTAAAGACTATGGATGTTCTCAATCGGCGACACGACGCTGTGGAGCACTTCTACGCCAAGCCGCAATGGAGCGAGGAACTTCACGATGCGATTGGCGGAGTTCACGATTTAGAACGATTGGTGAGCAAGCTGAGCACAGGTAGAATTCTACCACGTGAGATACTTCAGCTAAAAAGATCGCTAGAGGCGGTTGAAAAAGTGTCTAGCGAATTGTCTGGGAAAGAACACAAACCTGTTGCTCACCTAAAAGATCGCCTTCTTCCTCTTCCGGAATTGCGCAGTAAGATTGAAGCTACACTTGATTCTGATCCTGCGGTAACTATCCAAAAAGGAGGGGTGATTGCCGATGGAGTTAGGGACGAGCTCGATGAACTCCGAGGGTTGATGAAGAGTGGTCGCGATCACCTCGAAGAAATCCAGAAACGCGAGTGTGAACGGACAGGAATTCCAAGCTTGAAGATTGCTTTCAACAACGTATTCGGATATTACTTAGAAGTTCGCAACACACATAAAGACAAGGTACCTGCAGAGTGGGTTCGTAAACAAACCCTTGTTTCAGCCGAGCGATATATCACTGATGAACTAAAGGAGTATGAATCCAAAATTCTTGGCGCAGAAGAACGAAGTCTGGCCTTGGAAAGCGAGATTTATCAAAACCTCATTGGTGAAGCGGCGAACTACTTGTCTTCGTTGAAGAGTAACGCTACAGCCCTCGGTGAGCTGGATGTGCTTATCGGTTTCGCAATGCTGGCCTTAAAGGAGCACTATGTACGACCTGAATTGACTGATGGTGATCAACTGAACATTGTAGATGGTCGGCACCCAGTGATTGAGAAGCGATTGAAAGCAGGGGAGAAGTATGTGGCAAATGATGTGAAACTCGATCGTGAGAGCCAGCAAATCATAATGATTACCGGTCCGAATATGTCAGGTAAATCAGCACTTCTTCGCCAGACGGCTTTAATATCCCTACTCGCTCAAATGGGATCCTTTGTTCCGGCCTCCTCAGCCAGCTTGGGTATACTCGACAAGATCTTTGTTCGTGTAGGCGCTTCCGATAACATTTCTGAGGGTGAATCTACTTTCATGGTGGAAATGACCGAGACGGCAAGTATCCTTAATAACCTGTCTGAAAAGAGCCTAATCTTGCTCGATGAGATTGGACGAGGAACCAGTACTTATGATGGCATATCTATCGCATGGGCAATTGCTGAGTACTTGCACGAACATCCCACTCAGGCAAAAACACTCTTCGCTACACACTATCACGAGCTGAATGAAATGGCGGCTACTTATCCAAGGATTGCCAATTTCAATGTTTCTGTAAAGGAGCTTGATAAGGAAGTGATCTTCTTGAGAAAATTGGCTCCCGGTGGCAGTGCGCACAGTTTTGGTATTCACGTGGCAGGTATGGCCGGTATGCCGAAGTTTGTAGTACACAAAGCCGAAAAGATGCTTGGACAATTGGAGAGTACGCGAGAGAGCTCCAAATCCACCAGTACAAGTGAAAAAGGAGAAATGCAAATGAGTTTTTTCCAATTGGATGATCCCCTTTTGGAAGAGCTAAGAGACGACATCAATAGATTGGATATCAATAACCTGACACCCATGGATGCGTTGATGTTTTTAAATGACATGAAACGAAAATTGGGGGAAGAATAATTTTTTCACCTCAGGGGCTTGACAGAAATCGATTTTGCCTTACATTTGCCATCCCAAACGGCGCAAGCCCTTGGTTTGAACGCGAAAGTAGCTCAGTTGGTAGAGCACAACCTTGCCAAGGTTGGGGTCGCG